>JBEPZX010000052.1:0-2506 GCA_041640635.1 Aquificaceae bacterium | reverse complement strand
TGGTAAACTTTGGCATCCTTCCCCTCGAGCTTGTGGATAAAGAAGACTACAGTAAATTTACTTTAGGTGACGAGCTTTACATACCTGACCTTTACCAGAGACTCAAAGAGGGCAAAGAAATACTCGTAATCAACAAAACAACAGGTGACGAGGTAGTGTGCAAATATAACCTTACACCAAAGCAAATTTCTGTATTGATGGCTGGAGGACTGCTCAATTGGATAAGGAATAAACAAAAAGTGGAGGTCTAATCATGAAGATGAGAAAAACCGTGTCTGTAGTAGGTGCTGGGAATGTAGGGGAGCATGTAGCTAGTCTTTTGGCACTGAGAGGGCTAGTGGACGTAAAGATGTTGGATATTCCTAGAAAGGATGGTGAAAGAACCATAGAGCCAGTAAAAGGAAAGGCGCTAGATATTAAGCAGATGCTTGCAGCGATAGATATCGATGCGAAAGTTGAAGGACACACAGTTACTCCCGAGGGAGAAGGTTACCATGTTTTGAAAGGTTCAGATATAGTAGTTATAACGGCAGGTTTTCCAAGAAGACCGGGCATGAGTAGAGAGGACCTTTTAGGAAAGAACATATCCATACTTTCTGTAATAGCCGAAAAAATAAAGGAGTATGCACCGGAAGCTATTGTGATAGTGGTAACTAATCCCGTAGATTTGATGACTTATGCTGTCTACAAATTAACACATTTTTCTAGCAATAAAGTGATAGGAATGGCTGGAGTTTTGGACTCAGCTCGTTTTAAAACCTTTATATCGCAAGAGATAAAAATATCTCCCAAAGATATCAATGCTTACGTAATTGGTGGGCATGGTGATGAGATGGTTCCACTTATATCTATATCCAACGTAGGTGGCATTCCACTTAAAGATATGCTCAGCAGAGAAAAGATAGAGGAGCTCATAAAGAGAACACGCTTTGGTGGAGGCGAAATAGTGGACCTTATGGGAACATCTGCATACTATGCACCAGCAGCAGCCGTGGTTGAGATGGTAGAAGCCATAGTAACCGACAACAAGAGAATACTACCGTGTTCTGTTTACTTAGATGGAGATGCGGCAGATTATTATGGAGCTTACGATATATGTGTAGGTGTTCCAGTAAAACTTGGAAACATGGGAGCAGAAGAAGTCATTAAAATACCTATGATAGAAGAAGAGCGTAAAATGTGGGAAAGATCCGTTGCTTCTGTAGTCAAAAACTTAGAAACTGTAAAGGAGCTTTTAAATGAGAGAAGTAAGGTATGAAGACATAGTTAAAGCTGTAAAAGATATTGCCATAAAAGCGAACTATGAATTGCCTGAAGATGTAGCATACGCTTTTTCGAAAGCACTAGAGAAGGAAGAGTCAGAGCTAGGAAGAGAAGTAATTAAGCAGATACTTCTGAACGCAGAAGTAGCAAAGAAGGAAGGGATGGCTTACTGCCAAGACACAGGCGTAGCAGTTGTTTTTGTAGATATAGGTCAAGATGTACGCGTAGTAGGTGGATACATAGGAGATGCAATTACAGAAGGTGTAAGAAAGGCTTATACAGAAGGTTACCTAAGAGCTTCTATGGTTTACGACCCAGTTTTCGAAAGGAAAAACACAGGTGATAATACACCTCCCATAATTCACTACAGAGTAATCCCAGGGGATAGGATAAAGATAATCTTTGCCCCTAAAGGAGCAGGTTCAGAAAACACTTCCAGACTTGCCATGCTAAAACCTGCAGATGGATGGGAAGGTATTAAGCGCTTTGTTTTGGAAACGGTAAAGCTTGCCGGTCCCAACGCGTGCCCACCGCTTACCGTTGGTGTAGGAATAGGTGGAAACTTTGAGATGTGCGCTATTCTAGCAAAAAGGGCTCTTTTAAGAAAGGTAGGAGACCCTAACCCCGATCCTATAGCAAGAAGAATAGAAGAGGAACTAATAGAAGATATCAACAAACTTGGCTTAGGACCAATGGGATTTGGTGGAACTGTAACCGCTGTAGATGTGAAGGTAGAGCTCTACCCGTGTCACATAGCCTCTTTGCCTGTAGCCGTGAATATCCAATGTCATGCAAGTAGACATGCAGAAGTAGAGCTGTGAAGTATATACTTATACTAGCCTTCATAGGCTTTATAACCCTACTGTTTTTATCTGGCTACATTTTCAGAATCGTAAGGTTAGGCAATAGAAGAATTAAGTAAACATCTACTCCACAGTTACCGTTTTAGCCAAGTTACGTGGTTGGTCTACATCAAGACCAAGGTAATCAGCTATATAATAGGCAAAAAGCTGCAAAGGTAAAACTGTTAAGAAAGGTGTTAAATCTTCCTCTATATAGGGTATACCTATAAAGTGTTTAGATTTCTCTCGCAGCGTGTTATCGTCTTTAAATCCTACCCCTATTACTATTCCTTTACGTGCTATGACTTCTTCTATGTTTGATAGCATTTTTTCGTAAACTCTATCCTTCGGTGCAATACAAATTACTGGCATATTGCCGTCTATAAGAGCTATAGGACCGT
>JBEPZX010000051.1:0-2515 GCA_041640635.1 Aquificaceae bacterium | reverse complement strand
TAAATTTTCAAATTATCCCCCATTGGTGAAAGAACTAATAGAAAAAGGGAAGATAACGGTAGTAGGAGGAATTATAGACCTCGATTTTGAAAAAGTACTCGCTTTGAAGCCAGATGTGGTAATTTTATCACTTTCGAGGCAAGCATATAGGTTAGCAGAACTTGGATTAACTGTAATAGCTCTTAAAAGTGATAGCATTGCAGATGTTTTTGACGATATAATTTTATTAGGGAGAATTACCGGCAAAATCGCAGGAGCTTTAGAAGTGATAACCAACATGAAAAACAAAATAAATTATGCTTACCTGAGCGTAGAGAGCTACATTAAGAAAGGAAATGTAACTAGGGTCGACGTTTTCTTTACGTTTTGGCTTGAGCCAATATGGACAAGCGGTTCAAATACTTTCATAGATGATGTTATAAGATTAGCTGGAGGGAAAAACATATTCAGCGATATAAGCGGATATAAAGTAGTAAGCCCTGAGGCTATTGTTGCCAAGGCTCCTACTATAATAATAGGAGCAACACACGGAGCATCCGAGGCACAGTCAATGTATAATTCTATCGTTAATATGGAAGGTTGGAATACGATTCCTGCAGTCATTAATGGAAGAGTATACGTCTTAGCTAAAATCGCCAATGATGTAGCGCTTAGACCAGGTCCTCGTGTTGCAGATGCGGTGTTATTACTAGCTATCATATTCTATCCTGAGGCTTTCGGATTAACTGCAAAAGATATACCAACTATAATCACCGATCCAGAAGATCTATTCAATCGAATACATACTACAGCACAGATTATTTTAGAGATAGCAAGATAACGTGAGTTATCTCCGTTTTAAGTATATTCGCTTTTTTTCTATATTTTTCGCATTATTAATAGCGGTTTCAATTCTAACCGTATTGTCTATTAGCATAGGTTCCGCTTTCATGGATCCAGGTTTAACTTTTCGTGTTTTGATAAATCCTGAAAGCGTTGACGAAAGCATTAGAGTAATCGTTTGGGATTACAGAATCCCTAGAACTCTAGCGGCTGTCCTTGTAGGAATCTTGATGGCTATTGCTGGACTTTTAATGCAAGCTTCTACTCTCAATCCCCTCGCAGATCCCTATTTAACAGGAGCAGCTTCTGGTGCAATATTTGGAGTAAGCTTAACTTTATTTATGATCATTTTCTTAGATCCTTCTTTACTAGCTTATTTAGGTCATTATCTCATAATAATACCCGCATTCCTAGGTTCTATCTCTACTTTGTTTTTGGTCCTAGTGATAGCCGGTGCTTATAAATTCGATCCCATCACGTTAGTTTTAGGAGGAGTTGCAATCTCGATGCTTTTCGGAGCACTATCATTGATCATTCAAACAATGCTGGGAGAGAGAATACTAGACGTGATCATTTGGAGTTTAGGAACTTTGAGTTTCGCTTCATGGCCAAGAGATTCGACATTGCTAGTAGCTACATTGATGAGCTTTCCTATAACTTTGTTGTTATATAAACACCTCAACGCGCTTATGTTAGGAGATGAAGTAGCACAAAGTTTGGGCGTAAATCCTAGAAGGATAAGATTCATAGCATTGGTCATATCATCTTTAACGACAGCTACAGTAGTTTCAATGCTGGGAATAATAGGCTTCCTAGGATTAATAGCGCCGCATCTAGCTAGATTTTCCCTGCGTAGCAATGATCATTTATTAGTCATCCCCATCGCATGTATGTTGGGGGCTTTATTAGCTTTGTTCGGAGATATTATGGCTAGAAGTATTATAACACCTGGAGAATTGCCTTTTACGCCTATAATGAGCTTAATAGGTGTACCACTTCTTGTCTATCTGATGAGAAGTAGAGGGAGGAGTTATGGTGGCTAAGCTAATAATAGATAAAGTAACTGTAAATTATAGTTCAGTTAAGGCACTAGATAACGTATCGCTTGAGCTAAGAAAGGGGGAACTAGTATTTATAATAGGCCCTAATGGAGCGGGGAAAACTACGCTGTTGAAAACAATAAACAAAATAGTTGAACCTTCTTTAGGTGCAGTTTACTTAGACGAAAAAAACATAGCTAAGATGGATCATAAAGAAATAGCATTACACATAGCTTACTCTTCTACTGATATACATAGAGGATTCGGTACTAATGTTGGGGACTTGATCTTAATGGGAAGATATCCTAGAATGGGATTCATACCTAGTCAAAAGGATAAAGAAAAGGTAGATAAAACAGTGAAAAAATTAAAAATAGAGAGATTGATTCAGAGAAGATTGGATGAGATAAGCGATGGAGAGAGAAGAAAAGTGCTCTTGGGCAAACTCTTAGCCCAGGAAACCGAGGTGCTTTTAGTAGATGAACCTTTGTCGCATCTAGATCTAAAGGCTCAAGTAGAGATAGTTAATCTATTAAGAATGGAAGCAAATTCTGGAAAATTGGTAATAGCTACTTCTCATGTAATAGATCTTCCTGCTAGGTTCTGTGATAAGATGATAATAATGAAGAAAGGGAAAATCGTAGCCATGGGAG
>JBEPZX010000050.1:0-2586 GCA_041640635.1 Aquificaceae bacterium | reverse complement strand
ACTCCTTTCCTTGAATTCCAACATCATATTTTCAAATAAAGCGAAGGCTTCCTTCTTGTACTCTATCAGGGGATCTCTAGCTGCGTATCCTCTTAGGTAGATACCTTCCCTTAATCTATCCAGGATATGCAAATGTTCTCTCCACAAACTATCCAACGTGTTCAGTAGCACAATTTTGGAAAGCTCCATTATTAAACCTTCGCCGTATTCTTTCTCCTTTTCCGCTAATATATCCAGTATTTTTTGCGTGAGGATCTCTATCAGTTCCTCCTTGTCCCTAACTGAAGGAATGTCTATGTCTCTGTTGGTAAGTTCCTTCAGGTATTCTTTTAGTGGTTCTAAATCCCAAAGCTCTGGATCCTCTTCAGGCAAAAGTGCATTCACTTTATACTCTACTATATCCCTCACAAACTCTTCCAAGTATTCCTTTATACCCTGAGATTTCAAAAGATCCATTCTTATGCTGTAGACCGTTTGGCGCTGCAGATTCATAACGTTGTCATACTCCAAAAGTCTCTTCCTTATTTGAAAGTTTTGAGCTTCCACCCTCTTTTGCGCATTTTGTATGGATTTTGTTACTATAGAGCTCTCTATGGGTTCATCCTCAGGAATTTTAAGGATTTCCATTAGCTTTTTGACCTTTTCACCGCCGAATATGCGCATTAAATCGTCTTCGAGGGATATAATGAACCTTGACTCTCCGGGATCTCCTTGCCTTCCTGCTCTACCTCTTAACTGATTGTCTATCCTTCTGGATTCGTGTCTTTCCGTTCCAATTACCAAAAGTCCTCCCAGTTGTATAACCTTTTGCTTTTCCTCCTCCGTTATTTTATAGGCTTGTTCAAAAGCTTCCTTCCACTGCTCTTGTGTTGCCTTTTCTGGGTCTATACCTTTACTTCTCAGTATCTCCTTGGCTAGGTACTCAGGATTACCCCCAAGGAGTATATCCGTTCCACGTCCCGCCATGTTGGTGGATATGGTGACCGCACCTACCCTTCCCGCTTGAGCGATTATTTCCGCTTCCCTTTCGTGGTGCTTTGCATTTAAAACGTTACACTTTATACCCTCCTTCCTTAAAAGTTCAGCCAAATGTTCCGAATCTTCTATAGAAACTGTGCCAACAAGTACCGGTCTACCTTTTGCATGTTCCTGCTTAATTATTTCGATTACCTTTTTCCACTTTCCCCTCTTGGTTTTGAAGACCATATCGGGAAGGTCCCTTCTCCTTACAGGTTTGTGGGTAGGGACAACCACTACATCTAAGCCGTAGATTTCCTTAAACTCCAAAGCTTCCGTTTCCGCTGTTCCCGTCATCCCTGCCAACTTTTTGTAAAGCCTAAAGTAATTTTGAAAGGTGATACTTGCCAGCGTCTGGGTTTCCTGCTGAAGGGGAACACCTTCTTTTACTTCTATCGCTTGGTGTAGGCCATCGCTCCACCTTCTACCGGGAAGAACCCTACCGGTAAACTCGTCCACTATCAAAACTTCATTGTTTCTCACGATGTAGTGAACATCCTTTTTAAATAGGTGATGCGCTCTGAGCGCTTGGATTACAGCATGTAAAAGTTCTATATTCCTCAGGTCGTAAAGATTCTCAACTTTTGCTAGTTGCTCCACCTTTTTAATGCCTTGTTCCGTCAGTAAAACTGTTCTGTTCTTTTCGTCTAAGGTAAAGTCCTCTTCCAAATTGAGCTTTCTTACGATACTGTCCGCTAGATAGTATACGGACGTATCTATCTGTGAAGGACCGGAGATTATAAGGGGTGTACGAGCTTCATCTATAAGTATTGAATCCACCTCGTCTATTATGGCGTAGTTGTGACCCTTTACCTGTGAAACTTCATCTAATGAAAAGACCAAGTGGTCCCTTAAATAATCGAAACCGAACTCGTTGTTGGTTCCGTAAGTTATGTGACATAGGTAAGCTTCCCTTCTTGTACAAGGTACGAGTTTTGTAAAGTAGGCTTTTTTTGCTTGAAGGTTTATAAGATCCGAAGGTAAAACCTCCTCAAAGTAGCCTTTTGGCCAAACACGCCAATCTTCCTCTATGGCCCTTTCAGACAGCTCTTCATCCAACCACTCTACCTTGTAAGAAGAGTAATCGGAATTTATCACACCAACATCCAAACCTAAGAACTTGTATATAGGTCCCATCCATTGGGCATCTCTTCGTGCCAGATAGTCGTTCACCGTTACCAAATGAGCACCTTCTTCGGTCAAGGCGTTTACGTACAGTGCAGATGTAGCTACTAGGGTTTTCCCTTCACCTGTCTTCATCTCCGCAATTTTTCCCTCATGTAAGACCAGACCACCTATAAGTTGGACATCGAAATGCCTAAGCCCCAACGTTCTTTTAGCAGCTTCCCTTATCAACGCAAAACCTAAAATAACCTCTTCGTTTATTACACCTTTGATTATCTGTTCCTTTACCTTTTCATCCTGAGAGACTTTGAGTTTCAGATCCTTCGAGATTTCTATCAGTTCCTTGTTGGAAAGGTTATCAAGTTCTTTTTCCTTTTGGTTTATCTGCTTTACTACCTTCCGCAGGCGCTTTATTTCCCTTTCGTTTTTCGTACCTATAAGCTT
>JBEPZX010000049.1:0-2633 GCA_041640635.1 Aquificaceae bacterium | reverse complement strand
AAATAGAGTTAAAAATTTCTATGGTTTGAGGGTATGGGTGATAGAGTTCTTTCGCTTCCTGAGGGCTACAAAGAAACGGAACTGGGTCCTTTGCCGGTGGATTGGGAAGTGGTGAGGTTGGGGGATGACAGTATTTTTAATTTTGAAAATGGTTTATGGGTTGGTAAAAAAGGACCACTTGTAAAAGCTTACGTTATAAGGAATACTGATTTTGCTGAAGATGGGAAATTATCCTATACTAATGTTGCAGAGTTAGAAGTTGAAGAGAAACAATTGCTAAAGAAAAAACTTGAAATAGGCGACATTATTATTGAGCGTTCCGGTGGCGGACCTAAACAGCCAGTTGGAAGGGTTGCCTATTTTGATAAAAAAGACGGAGTATATAGTTTTAGTAACTTTACAACAAGATTAAGAATAATCGATAAACAAAGGTGCTTTAGCAAGTATATATTCTTCTACTTAGTTTACGTTTACAAACAAGGCTACACGATACCATTACAAAACGCAACTACGGGCATAAGAAATTTGGATTTTAAGAAATATAAGAATCTCCTTATCCCCCTCCCACCCCTTGAAGAGCAGAAGAAAATAGCCTATGTGCTGTCTGTGGTTCAGGAAGTTCAGGAGAAAGTAGAAAATTATTTAAAGGCGCTCAAAGACTTTAAAAAATCCGCAATGAAGCACCTTTTTAGTTATGGTTTGGTTCCTTTTGATGAAATTGAAAAGGTAGAACTAAAAGAAACTGAAATTGGTAAAATTCCAAAGCATTGGGAAGTGGTGAGGTTTGAAAAATGCATAACTAAAGTAAAAACTAATGTGTCATCTATACCAAAATCACAGTATAAACCATATGGAAAGTATCCAGTAGTAGATCAAAGTCAAAATTTTATCTCTGGTTATTGGGATGATGAAAAAGATGTTTATAAATCACCTCTTCCAGTAATTATTTTTGGTGATCACACAAGAGTTTTTAAGTTTGTAGATTTTCCTTTTGTTTGTGGAGCAGATGGAACGAAAATCCTAGTTCCAAATAAATCGCTTTTTGATCCTAAGTTTTTATATTATAGCTTTTTAACGTTGAAAATTCCCAATAGAGGATATAACAGGCATTTTAGTTTACTCAAAGAACAGTTAATCCCCCTCCCACCCCTTGAAGAACAACAACGCATAGCCTCCATACTTTCGGAAATAGACAACCACATACAAGCCTTAGAGAACAAAAAGAAAGCCCTAAAAGAACTCTTCAAATCACTACTAAAGGACCTAATGACAGCAAAAATAAGATAAAGCACATAGAGGTAGACCAATGAACGCCTTTGGTTCGGAAAGGGAAACCGTTCAGGAGCCAATACTAAAATACGCCTACGAGATAGGCTGGGAGTATATAAAGCCAGAGGATGCGCAGAGGGAAAGGAAAGGAGAGGACAAGTTAATTTTAAGAGACGTATTTGTAAACCAGATACAAAAACTAAACAGCCATTTTATAGACCACAACCAAGCTCTGGACCTCATAAAAAGGATAGAGAAAGTACCGGAAGGTATAAGAGGAAACTTAGAGATATGGCAATACCTAAAGGGATTAAAAACCCTTTACGATGATGTTGAAAAGAGGGAAAGGAACGTAAAACTCATAGATGAAGACCCAAAGAATAACCTCTATCACGTAACGGATGAGTTTACCTTTACAAATGGTAAGTATACAAACAGATACGATATCGTTTTCTTTATAAACGGCATACCTTTGATTTTTGTAGAAACCAAAGCACCTTACAAAGAAGAAGGGATAGAAGAAGCCCTAAAACAGGTAGAGCGTTATCACAGAGAAACACCGGAAGCTATGACCCTTTTCCAGCTTTACGTAGTCACCAACCTCATAAATCTTTACTACTCACCCACTTGGAGCTTTTCCACAAAGTCACTATTTAATTGGAAGTTAGAAGAACCAAATAAGAACTTTGAAAGCCTTATAAAGGACTTTTTTGACAAAAAGAGGATTACAAAGTTAATCCTGGACTATATACTCTTTGCAGAAAAGGACGACAAACTCCAAAAGGTTATCCTCAGACCTCACCAAATGAGAGCCGTTCAAAAAGTCTTAGAAAGAGCAAAGGACAGAAAGAAGAAAAGGGGACTCATATGGCACACTCAAGGCTCTGGGAAAACTTACACTATGATTATGACAGCCAAAAAGCTTTTGGAAGATCCCACGTTCGAAAACCCCACCGTTATTATGATAGTTGATAGAAGCGAACTGGAATCTCAACTTTTTATGAACCTAAAGTCGGTAGGTTTTGAGCACATATACGTGGCTCAGTCCATAGAGCACCTAAAAGGGTTACTTCAGCAAGATACAAGAGGACTAATCATCAGTATGATTCACAAGTTTAGAGAGATACCACAGAATTTAAACACAAGGAAAAACATCTTTGTCCTTGTGGATGAAGCTCACAGGTCTACAAGTGGTATATTGGGAAACTATCTCATGGGAGCTCTCCCCAATGCTACATATATAGGTTTTACGGGAACACCCATAGACAAAACACAGCGTGGCGCTGGGACTTTTGTAACCTTTGGAAAGGATGACCCACCCCATGGTTATTTGGACAAGTATGGCATAGCTGAATCCATCGAAG
>JBEPZX010000048.1:0-2637 GCA_041640635.1 Aquificaceae bacterium | reverse complement strand
CAAACCACACAAAGGGAGAAAGTGGTCCCAGGAAAAAGAGAGGATCCACAAAGCCTACGAAAGGTATATTTATGGGAGACCATCCGCCCAAAAACAGAACCACCGCTATAGCGGAGAGCGCTAAGCCTTCTATGTACCATTCCACCAACGGGAATATACCGAACTTCATACCCCCGTACTCAACGGTGAATCCAGTGGTAAGTTCAGCTTCCGCTTCTTGGACGTCAAAAGGTACCCTTCCCATTTCCGCTAACACTGCAAACATGTAAACCACGAAGGACATAGGTTGTAACCATACGTACCAAAGTTTTTGATCTATCTGCGCTTGGACGATGCTATAAGTGGACAAACTACCGGCAAGTATTATAGGACCCATTACCGCAAAGGTTATAACCACCTCGTAAGAGATTACAATTCCTGCTTTTCTCATGGAGCCTATAAGAGCGTACTTAGAGTTGGATGCCCAACCAGCTAAAGCTATAGCGTAAACCGCCATAGAGCCTAAAGCAAAAACCAGCAAGATACCTACGTTTACGTCCGTTAGAATGGGTTTTACTGTTATGCCAAAAACCGTAAACTCGGGTCCAAAGGGAACCACTGCGAAAGTTAGTGTAGCTGGTACCAGTGCCAAAATTATAGCTAAGTAGTACAGGAACTTGTTACCATACCTTGGAAAGAGATCCTCCTTTGTCAGAAGTTTGAGACCATCCGCCAAAGGTTGTAAAAGACCATGCCAACCTACTACCATTGGTCCCGGTCTTCTTTGTATATGCGCAGCAACTTTTCTTTCCACCCATGTCAAAAACGCCCCTATACCCAACGTTATGAGAAGTATTATTGCTATCTTTATAACTATAAGTACTAGCCCAGCCACTAGCCCTTCCATAGAACCCTCCTACCTGTCTATTTCTCCCACAACCGGGTCTATGCTTGCCAGAATAGTTACAGCATCAGCTATAACTCTATCCCTCATAAGGTGCGGATACACACACAGATTGTACATAGAGGGTGGTCTTATTTTAACTCTGTAAGGTTTTGTGGAACCATCGGAAACAACATAAAAGCCCAGCTCTCCTCTAGGATTCTCCCCCGATGAGTATATTTCACCTGGGGGAACCTTTAGACCTATTCCATCTATGCTCAGCTTTATCTTTTTAGGGTCAGGTGATTCCGCAAAGAAAGGCTCTCCTTTCATCTTTTCTAACTTATTCACACACTGCTCTATGATTCTTACGCTTTGCTTCATTTCTTCTATTCTCACCAAGTACCTATCATAGGCGTCACCGTTTTCACCTACAGGTATGTCAAACTCTACCCAAGGATAAGCATCGTATGGCTCAAAGACCCTTATGTCGTAGGGTACACCTGATCCACGTGCCACAGGTCCCGTCAAACCGTAGTAATAAACATCCTCTTTGGAAATCACTCCAACACCTATGTTCCTTCTTTGCCATATTCTGTTTCTACTGAGAATTGTTTCCCATTCTTTGAGCTCTTTTGGAAAGCGCTTTATAAAGGCTTTTATAACCTCTAAAGCTCCCTCTGGAAGGTCCATACGCACACCACCTATGCGAGGATAGGATATGGTTAGCCGGGCACCCGTGATTCCTTCTATTATGTCCATTATCTTTTCTCTCTCCTTGAACGCGTACAAAAATATAGTTAGAGCTCCCAAATCCAAAGCGTACGTCCCAAGCCAAAGAAGATGCGAGTTAATCCTTTGAAGTTCAGACATCATGGTCCTTATGTACTTTGCCTTTTCTGGAACCAAGTCCTCTATACCCAACAGGCGCTCTATAGCTACTACCCAGGCTTGGTTGGAACAAAGTGCTGAAAGGTAATCCATCCTATCGGTGTACACCAGGAACTGGTTGTACATCTGATTTTCAGCCAGTTTCTCCACACCTCTGTGTAGCTGTCCAAGAATTATGTCACAGTTGAAAACGCGCTCACCTTCCAAGTCAAACAGAAACCACATGGTACCGTGAGTTCCCGGATGCAGCGGACCCCAGTTCAGTACTATCTGCGCTTGTTTTTGAAGTCTTCTTTTTTCAGTGATTTCCAAATCTTCCAGTGTCGGAACAGCAGTATGCATACGATTGTAGTTCATAGTACCGGTGAGATTGTCTCCCCAGAGCACTTCATTTAAAGAAGGTAAGTCTTCCGTTGGAAAACCTTCCAGCGGGAAATCCTTTCTCAGTGGATGGTACTGGTACGTTTCCCACATGAAAGCTCTAACCAAGTTTTTGTGACCTTCGTAGTAGATACCGAACATGTCGTAGCATTCCCTTTCCGCCCACTTGCCTGCAAACCATAGGTTTTCTATTGTGGGCAGTGTACCGTCGGTCCACGTTTTTACGATTACCCTCTTCTTTTCGTCCACGTTGTAAAGGATGTAAAAGGCTAAAAACCTCGGTTTCTTGTCGGGATAATCTACAACGGAGTGGTCTAAAAATAGCTTGTAACCTTTATCCTTTAAAGACTTCAATAGTTCTATAAGGTTTTCCTTATCTATGTGCAAGGATGTGGCGTTTTTACCTTCTTCTATAGTCAGCGACTTAAACCTCTCCTTTAGGTCTAGAAAATCCTGCGCCTTTGCCCACGCCATCAGATCCTTTCCTCCTCAAACTGCCAATT
>JBEPZX010000047.1:0-2680 GCA_041640635.1 Aquificaceae bacterium | reverse complement strand
GAGAACATAACGGCTATTATTACAGAAACAAATATTTATTCACCACCTTTAAATTTATAATTAATAATGTGAGCTTATCAGATATTCTAAAGGTTTTAGAAAAAAGTAAATCTTGTGAAGTTATAACATCTTGGAAGGAGATTCCCATTAAAATACGTTTACCTATACGTTGGATTTCTATACAAGAAAGGTTTATAAGTTTTGATTTCAGGGAATGTAAATTTAAAGTCGCCTTTTCTTTAGAAAATCCCGTTTATATAAAGGTAGGAGAAACATACCTATTTTCAAAAGTGTTTAGTAACCTAAGGGATGAATTAGTTTTAGAAGTTGAGGCTGTTGCTTCACCACCTCCAATAACGATGAGAGAGTTTGTCAGAGTTCAGCCATCGGAAAAAGAGCCAGTACTAGTTAGCATATGTTTAGATGATGGGTGCATATTAAAGACAATTGCTAAAGATGTAAGCGAAACAGGCATAGGTATAGCACTTAAAAAGGAAGACGCTAAAAATTTTTTAGGTATGATTGAAAAGGACGATACAGAGCACCTTATACATAAAGAAGTCAGCCTTTTTGTAGAACTACCTGATGGATATACCTTTGGAATAAATGGAGAACTTAGAAACATTCTTACAGAATCTGAAGGTTTGTATGTAAGACTTGGATTCAAAATAAAGCCTAGTATTAGAGATATAAAACACCTAAGGTCTTATATAATGAAAAGACAGAGAGAAATAATAGAACAGTGGAGGTTAATATGAAGCTTGCAAAGCTTTTCTTAGAGTTTAAGCAAGGTTCAGTGTATCAAGTATTGGTTAAACTAGAAAATGTATACGTAAGAACTTACTTAAGAATACTATGGACATCTCTTGCAAACATGGCTATAAGCCTTGATCTATCAACGGACATCCTTAGGGATGTATACAAGACTAAAGAGCCTATATTAATAAAAGTAGACGATGAGTTATATATCAAGTCAAACTTAGTTACCATAGTTAAAAACAATCTAATATTAAGCCTAGACAAGATTTTACCTACACCTGATGAATTAAAAACAGAACGCTTTAAAATGCCACCAACTTCACAGAAACATGTACTTGCAAGTATTTGTATCAATAGTGACTGCGTAGAAGGGTTTCTTGGCTATATTGATGATAGTAATTTGTATATATCTTTTCAAAGTGAAAGGATGGCTGAGTTTTCTCAGAAATTAATATCTAAAGGCCTTACCATAAAAGACTTACTAAATAGAGAATTGGGTATTTCCTTAAACTCACCTGATGGCCTTAGCTTTAAAGGAAAAGGAGCGGTGTTTACCATAAATGCATATGAAGATAAAAAATTAGATTTGGGGATTAGCAATTTATATCCAGAGGAAGGCTTAGAAGCACTAAGAACTTACTTAACACGAGAAAAAAGGGAATTGGTGCAAACGTTAGCAAGTTTATGATACCTTTAATAAAACTATCTCTTAGGTATACAGTAAGCAACAAAGGTTCCACACTCTTGGTATCTCTCATAGCTCTGGCGGGAGTGACCATAAGCATCACTGCCATTTTACTTACTATGTCCGTATTTGCTGGTTTTCAGATCGCACTAAAAGAAAGAATTCTATCTTCGACGCCTCATGTTATAGTGAAGTTTTTATATACAGAAGTTGATCAAAATTACGAAGAAGCATTGAAGGACAGTAGAATACTCTATTACTATCCAGTGGCTATATATCAAGGCATAATTTCCAATGGTAACTCCTTCCAAAGTGTTGTGGTAAAGGGTATTAATCTAAAAGACATGAAGTATAAAGAAAGATACGTTGTAGAAGGTGAATCAAAAGGTAACCTTCTTGGCAGAGGTCTTGCCGATATACTGGGAGTGTCTGTCAATCAAGATGTTCTCTTAATATCACCTGTGGGAAAAGTTACGCCTTTTGGTTTTTTACCTAAAACAACACAGATAAAGATAGATGGTCTTTTAAAAACTGGTAGCTTTGACCAAGACTACATGACACTCATAATGCCCATGGAAATAGCACAGAATTTTTTTGGGAACAACTGGCAACTTTACGGACTTGAAATCTTTCTTAGGGATCCATACAAAGCAAAAGAGGTTTCTCAAGACCTGGAGAAAAGACTTGGCAGTTATGCTATAGTCAGGTCATGGGTAGACCTAAACGAGCCGCTTTTTAATGCCTTGGAGGTAGAAAAGGTAGGAATATTCTTCGTTCTTTTGCTTATGGTGACTACAGCATCCTTTAACATAACGAGTCTTCTCTTCATGAAGTCCAAAGAGAAAGTAAGAGACATAGCCATACTAAGAACCTTTGGTATGAGTGAAAAACAGGTCTTTAGCCTATTCGTTTTGCAAGGTTTAATTCTAGGTATAGCTGGTGTAGCTATAGGATTAGTGCTCGCCTATGTGGGAGCTTACATGATAAACGAGTATGAGCTTGTTAGGGTTCCATCGGATGTTTACCTTATGGATCACATACCCGCTCACTTGGAAGTGAAAGACATAATATATACAGTAATTGGAGGACTTATGCTGTCACTTATGGCCAGTCTTTTGCCAGCTTATCGTGCAAGCAAAGCAAGCGTAATAGATATACTGAAAAATGAGTGAGATTCTAAAGCTCTTGGATGTAGAAAAGATATACCCCAACGGCACGCATGCACTAAAGGGAGTA
>JBEPZX010000046.1:0-2769 GCA_041640635.1 Aquificaceae bacterium | reverse complement strand
AACCTCTTGCTCTTCTTCGTCTTCGGCTTTGAATACGTTAAGGATCCTGTATCCTCTGACGAGCTCCCCGGCGAGGCGCGCTCTTGTCTGAAACTTGTTTGACTTCTTCTCAGACGCAGACCTACCTAACAATCGTTTTTCCTCGAGAAGCTGTAAAAGCTGAGATTTAACAAATCCGTTCTCAATACAGAGATTGTCAAAAACAGTCGGAAGAATAAACAAGTCTTGCCCGAGCCTTGCTCCGACCCAATTCTCTCTCTCTTTCTCTCCTTTCCTGCCTTCATAGAAAGCTCTCATGTTCATGAAATAGTAGTCTCTCAACGCGGTGAGGAACTGCTCAACTACGTCTATATTCTCAGATAGCTCTGCAACCTTGCTTGATGCTTGCTCAATCAGTCTGTCTATCAAGTAATCTTTCTCTTGCTCGTCTATAATCCCTAATTGCCACAAACTCCAGCACGCCATCGCTCGGGCTATGTAAATATTGTCAAGTCCCTTCAGATCGAGCGCCTCAAATTTTTCTCTCATTTCAGTTAATGAGTCCCTTAACTTTTGCCTATCTACTTCATTTAAAAACCTTGCATACCTAACCCAAAGGTGTCCGTAGTGTCGCTCAGCGTGCCTATGCAATTGTCTTATGTCAATCGCCTCTCCGGTTCTCCAGTCTTTAAAAAAGTTTTTATCTGCCTTAATTTCAATGACCCGACGCAAAATCCCATACGGAAGGTTTCGTTTTTGCTTTGCCTGAGCCAGTAGTGCCTCCATGCTTTTCTCTGATGTTGTTATGACCACTCCTCGAAAGTCAGAAGCTTTTCTGACAGAAAGATCTTTTTTCCGTCGAGTCTTCCCTATCCCCGTAGTGAACTGATAAAAGAAGTCGACCATCTCTGATGCCTTAGTCCCTGCTGTCTCTGTCTCTTCAACCCACAAAGGTAAGTCCCGAAACATTTCAGCAACTCCTTCTAACCCGTTCTTTGTAGCAAACCAAGTGAGATACAGCAAGTCGGGATTTCCAAGCTGAGACAAAGCGAACTTTACGGACGTTGTTTTTCCTGTGCCCGTGAACCCAGAGATGTAGACAATGTAATTCCTCAATCCCAGAAGTTTTATCAATGGAGATGCTAAACTGTCTAACACAACCAGTCCTGCGTTTGTGAAAAGGATCTTTCGAAGCAAACTGTAATCTTCCTCGCCGGAGACACTTATCGCTGACGTTAGAACGTCGCTTAACCAGACATACCCATCGGTTTTTAGTGAAGGCAAGAGGAACTTGTCTCCATGCCAACCCGATGAATACAACCCTTTGGCTCTTTCTATTCTCCGCTTGTTAGTTTGGATGAATGAGGAGATATATTCACGGAGAGACTTGAGCTTCTCTGAAGTGAAGGCTTCGTTTAGAAAACTACTCATCATTCGCTCGAACTCTTTCATATCATCAAAGCTCATGCTTCGGACAATTGAGCCAGATTGGGTCTTTAGTTCTATAAGAGTTTCATCTTCACTTGTGATTATCTTTGAAACGACAAAGACCTCACACAAAAGGAGGAGAGAGCTCTTTTTTTTGTGAACAAGGTAGTATGTGTCGTCACGTTGAGCGACCAAGAAATTTAGAGGAAGCTCAAAAGAAGGTAAAGAAGGAGCAATCTCCGATGGGAAGGACGTTAAAAAGCGAGCATCTTGAGCAGAAGGGGATGTTCGAGGCGAAGATTTATCAGAGTAAGAAAGAGCTGAAACAACGAGAGTGTCGACTTCTTTGTCGTCAAGCGGTGGGACACAAAAGAAGGTGTTTAGCTCATAGATAACATCCCGAACGGTTTTTGGGAGATCAAAGAGAGGCTTATGCTTTTTCAAGAGCTCTCTAAGACGACAGGCGTGAGTAAAGAGCGTCTCGTTTCGAGAGCCCTCAACAATAGGAAAAACAAGAAATTCGTCAGTCTCCTTAACTCGACGGACAGGGAGAAGAAAAGATGGTAAAAAAGATAAATCGCCCAGGGCTTCAAGCCGGATCCAGTGTCTTCCTTCGGTGTTTGGAGTAGGGACAACAAAATATCCTTTCCCTGCAAGCCTATAGTCAACTACAATCCCGCCCATCGTCAGCATTTTTGCGCCTTGTGTCTTCACATCGTGAGTGTCTCTGAAGATGAATTGGTAGCCATTAGGGGTTTCAATAGCAAGGAAAACGAGATTCTCAGAAAGCAACTCGAAGAGCTTTCTCCCCACATCTTTATCGTCAATATCGACGAGGATATAACCTTCTGGGACGACGCATCCAATCCAACCATCAGACTCTTCAACCCATTTAAAGGCTTCCTCTTCTGAGACCTTCTTAGTTTTCCAGCCCTTTTGGACTGGAGTCTTAGCGAGCGAGTAGTCTTTTCCTTTGTTAAAAGAAGAGAAACCACGCAAAAAGATAATATGTGGCTCGTGAAAAGGTAAGAAAAAAGGTGTATAATTACTCATATACGCTCACCTCCTTTTTGGGGGTGCTTATCGATTTCGCTTCTTTCCTCTTTGCTCCGGCTCTTTTTTTTATTCGATTTCAAGGAACTCTTTAAGCACCTTCCCCGGAACATACCACTTCCTCCCCACTTTTTTTGCAGGCAAACTTCCCTGAGAAATCCAGTGACGAAGCTGTCGGATCTTGACGTTAAGCAGTTGACTTACTTGATGCAAATCGTATAGCCCTGTGTCAACAATTTCTACATCCTCTTTAGCCATAACAAACCCTCCTTTGCCTAACTTTCAACAACAAATTTACAACAATAACAG
>JBEPZX010000045.1:0-2920 GCA_041640635.1 Aquificaceae bacterium | reverse complement strand
CGCAAGGAAAGGAAGCAAAGATAGTTGTATTTGTGTTAGGGGGTGATCCTAAAAAAGAGGGAGCCAAAATGTGGGCATCCAGTAAGCCTAATCTACTCAATGTAGCAGTAAGTCGTGCAAAAGAAAGGCTTTATGTAATTGGAAACAGAGATTCTTGGTCGAAATACCCGTTTTTTGAAACTTTAGCCTTGATGCTTACAGTTAGAGAGATAAAGTTAAAGAGTGGTGAATTGAATACTCTACATATGTAACCAATTTCATAATCACTGTGGAGAAAAAGTCACTTTAAAAGCATCAATAACAAAACTAAGGCTAGCAATCCAATAGCTGAAAAAGCAATTATTTTCCAAATAGTAAGAACTTTGGCAGCTTCCCTTTTTTCTTTTTCTAAAGCACTTGCTTTTTTTTCTAACCTCACTCTAATCTCGTTTGATTTTTTCTTCTCCTGTTCCCATTTTTGCCTATCTTTTTCCTTTCTTTCTAAATCTTTTTCTAACTTTAATATAGTTTCATCTTTTTTTCGTATTTCTTCTTTTAACTTTTCTATAGTTTCAACCAATTCACTCTTTTCTTTTTCCCACTCAAGATTTTCCTTTATTTCACTTTCCCGCAATAATTCTTCTAACTTTTGGCGATAGTTTTCTAACTCTTGAATTAAAATTTCTTTTTCTTTTTCCATTCCCTCTATCTTTTTTTCTAACTTTACCTTGATTAAAATTAATTCTTTATTTTCTTTCTCCAATTCTTGTTTTGCCTTTACTTTGTTTACCTCACTTACAATTTTGTTTACTGCGTGGATTGGAGTATCAGCGGAAAAATGGGAAAATATGTCAAGCAAAGTTTTGTTATTTAAGTTTCCAAGTCCAGTGATGCGATAAGCATTCTTTTTTACCCACGCTTCTGCAACTTCCAGATTATTAAATACATCTAACCTACTCCCATTACCTTCATCTCCAATTAACACAATTATGTCTCCCTGAGCTTTTTCAATACTTTGCTTCAACTCTTGCACACTATGCAAGTTAGTTTCTATAAAGTCAATTGTTATATTGTCAAACCCTTTTAGTTGGTTTTCTAAATCATTCTTTACGGGGGAAGCTAATTCAGTATCAGTAATAACTGCAATAGTGTAATGATCTCTTAGAGGGAATTCTCTATGGTCTAAATTATGAACGTGATTTTCTAAAAATTCCCACAATAGTTTTTTTTTCTGTCTTTCTTCTTCACTAACAGTTTCTACCTCTTCAAAGCTTTCCACTTCAATATAGAAATCTACCTTATCTTGGTCAACTCTTACATTAGGAATCCCTCTTACAATAACTTCTTTCTGTACCAGAGGTTCCAATTTTTCCACAAACGAAAATGGAATTTCTAAGTTGATTGATTTATTTTCACCTCTTAAGGTTGTGTAGTAGGTTTGTTCAAAAGCATGGGGTTCACTCCCAAGTTTTCCCCTAACTAAAACAGGTGTCACGTCTACAAAAAAGGTATTTAGCTTTGATTGAATAATATGAACCAGCTCTTCTACTGTCAAAACTTTATCCATAGTTTATTTCCTCCTTGTATTATTTTCTATTATACATACAACACGGGGGAGAAGAAATGAGAGTTTTGAGGTTAGCAAAGCAAGATTATGAGAGGGTGTATAAGTATTTATCAGAGTGTTCTTTTCAAGAGGTTACTGATCCAAATGCTAAGCATGTTTGGGCTTTAAAGAACGACAAAGTTGAGGCAGTTCTTTGCAAATCGGGGATATTAGCGTTGAGAGGACCAAATAATGAAATCGAAACTTTGGCACAGCAAATTTTAGATTTTATACCACCTATAGACACTGTGGAGATAGGTTGTGACGAGTCTGGGACAGAAATGCGTTGCGGACCTTTAGTAGTGTGCTGTGCTGTGATAACTCCACAAGTTTACAAAAAAGTTTTAGCCTTGGGGGTTAAGGATTCAAAATTGTATAAGAACAAAAACACAGTAATAAATAAAGCAAGAAAATTAAGGAAAATAGTTGATTATAGATGTGAATTACTAGAAAAGCCTGAATTAAACATTACTTTTGTACTAAATAATCTAAAAAAACTTTAATGAAGTTTTACCTGAAATATGTGGAATATTAATGTGAATTATGCACAGGAAAAATGTATTTGATGAATAACATGATTTGATAGATAAAAACAACCCGAAAGCAAATAAATGATTGCTCTTTATTGATAAGAAAGGCTTAGTCTGTTTTAAAGAAAGCCTAATTCAAAACCTTAATTGGTGTTTATATGGTGTTCATATTTTTTGTAATGTGGTTTTTTTATCTCTATTAGTTGATTAATCCTTGATAAGGATAAATAATCACCAGTACGACTTGTATTAATGCTGGTAAAAGATAAACATTCTTTGATAGATAACTGAATAGTTCAAAACTATAATTCCCTACCTTTTTTTCTTTGGATAAAAAGATTTTTAAATCTTCCTCATTGTAAAGTGGATTGAAATATCTATCCCCGATAAGTACTAAAACTCCTGCTGCTAAGTACCAAGAATTCAAAATAATATTTTGAGGCATTCCTGACCACATAGTTCCACTTTAATCGGCAAAATAAAACGATTCTCCATCAGTTCTTATACGATTCTTTAACTCTCTGTAGCTTATCCATAAGTTTAAAACATAGAACATGACAAAGATGAAAAAATTCAAAACCAGAAGGAACTTTAATGTTATTAGCATGAAAATCTCATATATGATATCTTTGTTAAAAATAAAGACTATGAAAGTAGAAAGCAAAAAGGATATAAAGATAAAAATCCCAATCCTAAAGGCTTAATCTTCGATGCATTCGAACAAAATCAAACCAAAGCTGTAAAAACAGCTGAAAAAATTTTTCTGAAATAGCTTTTAACTTCGAAGTATAGTCCATTTTGAGGG
>JBEPZX010000044.1:0-2996 GCA_041640635.1 Aquificaceae bacterium | reverse complement strand
AAGATGCCAGGTGATTGGTGGCAAAAATTTGCCAACTTAAGGCTTCTTTTTACCTACATGTGGTGTCACCCTGGTAAGAAACTGCTATTTATGGGAGGGGAGTTTGCACAGTGGGAGGAGTGGAATCACGATAAAGGTCTTGATTGGGAACTTTTGAACTTTCCCACACATAAAGGCATTCAAAAGCTTATTTCTGATTTAAATAGAATATACGTAAACAATCCCGCTCTTTATGAGTTAGATTACGATCCGAGAGGTTTTGAGTGGATAGACTTTTCCGACTACGAGCAAAGTGTAATAAGCTTTTTGAGAAAGGATTCTTCTGGAAAGAATATACTTCTGTGTGTGTTTAACTTTACGCCTGTGGTGAGGTTCAACTATAGGATAGGTGTTCCTTACAATGGTTTTTGGGAAGAAATACTTAACTCGGATTCTGAACATTATTACGGCTCTGGAGTTGGAAACTTAGGCGGTGTTCACCCTGAAAATATTCCTTATCACAACAGACCTTACTCTGTAAATCTTACACTTCCACCTTTGGCTGGATTGATTTTTAGACTTAAGCTGTAAGTGATTTTTTAAACTCCTCTAAAACTTTTGTAGGTTCTACATTTCCAGCACGTAAAAGTTTAAGACACCTAAAACTTACCAGCTTAAATATGGTTGAGGCTTTACCTTCTATAATCTCTCCATCTATATACAAATCCACCTTTTCACCAAAGTAGTTTATGGCTTCTTGTACGCTTTTTGCAGGTGGAAAACCTTCCACATTGGCGCTTGGTGCAACTACAGGTTTTTTCAAATACTCCAATACAGCGCTTATAAACGTTCCTTTAGGTGGCACTCTAAAGGCTAGGCTTCTTTTGTTGCGTGTTAAATAGGAAGGGAAAAAGGTCTTTGGGTATACAACCAATGTTACACCCAAAGAAAAAATTTTTAAGTGTTTTGGTTTTATAAGAGGGTTAAAAGTGTATATCCATTCTGCATCTGGTAAAAGAACTATGAAAGGTCTGTTAGACGGTCTTCTTATCTCATATAAATACTCAACAGCTTCTTTATTTGTAGCATCTGCCAAAAGTCCGTATATGGTATCCGTAGGTGCACAAACTATTTTACCTTGGTCTAAATACGTGGCACACTCTTTTACAGCATCTTGGTGATTTACACTTATTATCTTATACATCGATAACTTCCAAAACTTTGTCTAAGCTAGGCGGTAATGTTATAGGTTCTTGACACACCTTCATGGCTGTTTCTGGATCTTTTAAACCGTTACCAGTTAATGTACAGACTACCACATCTCCATTTTTAAAGAATCCCTTTCTTACAAGCTTGATAAAACCAGCTACAGATGCTGCGGAAGCAGGCTCACAAAATATCCCCTCTTTGGAAGCTATCATCTTGTAAGCTTCCAGGATTTCCTCATCGCTCACAGAGTCTATTAAACCTCCTGATTCCTTTACAGCTTGCAAAGCGGATTGCCAACTGTAAGGATTTCCTATCTTTATAGCCGTTGCTATGGTTTGTGGATTTTTTATGACGTATCCTTTTACGATGGGTGCCGCTCCTTCCGCTTGCCATCCCATCATTTTTGGGAGTTTCTTTGATCTTCCAGCTTCCTTGTACTCTTTGTATCCCTTCCAGTAAGCTGTAATATTTCCTGCATTGCCTACAGGTATAAATTGATAATCGGGTGCATCCCCTAAAGCATCACAAACCTCAAAGGCACCGCTTTTTTGACCTTCTATCCTGTAAGGATTTACCGAGTTTACTATTTCCACGGGTAACAATTCGCCTATCTTCCTCACAATAGAGAGGGCATCGTCAAAGTTTCCATGTATCGCAATTACCTTAGCACCGTACATAACTGCCTGGGAGAGTTTGCCAAGAGCTACAGCTCCCTTTGGCAAGATAACAAAGGCTTTTAATCCCGCCTTTGCTGCATAAGCTGCAGCGGAAGCTGAAGTGTTGCCAGTGGACGCACATATAACCGCTTTTTTTCCCGCTTCCAAAGCTTTAGAAATAGCCACAGTCATACCACGATCCTTAAAAGAACCTGTAGGATTTAAACCTTCGTATTTGAGAAACAACTCACCTTTAAAGCCCACTTCGCGAGCTAAGTTGCTCGCATGTATTAATGGAGTGTTACCTTCGTAAAGGGTTACGATAGGCGTTTTGTCTGTGACTGGCATAAATTCTTTGTACTTTTTTATTATACCTTGCCACATAATTTTATGCTCTGTTATATTTTTATTATTATAGTTACTTTGGGGGTGTGGCGGAACTGGTAGACGCAGGGGACTTAAAATCCCCTGGGGTAACCCCCCGTGAGGGTTCGAGTCCCTCCACCCCCATTAACTTGATAGTGCGTTATGATACTAAGTGACAAAACGATAAAGGAACTCATAAAACAAGGTGAATTAATTATCGAACCCTACGAAGAGGAAAATATTCAAGCCTCCTCTATAGATCTGAGATTAGGAGACGAAATTCTCATATATGAGAGCAAATTTATAGACATAAAATCAAAGGATATAAAAGTCAAAAAATTATCCATCAAAGAAGGCTTTGTTATACAACCAAAGGCTTTTATTTTAGCTACTACCTTAGAATACATTAAACTACCAAGCTACATAACAGCTTTTGTGGAAGGAAGGTCTTCTTTGGGAAGGCTAGGTTTGTTTATAGAAAATGCGGGATGGGTGGATGCAGGTTTCGAAGGACAGATAACCTTGGAACTTTACAACGCTAACTCATGCCCTATAAAGCTTTACCCAAACATTAGAATATGCCAAATAGTATTAGCTAAGCTTGACAAACCTGCAGAAAAACCATACAGTGGCAAATATCAAAAGCAATTGGGAGTAACACCTTCTTTAATTTATTTGGACTTTAAGTAATAGACACATTTATCCTTAAGTATGCAACTTTTACACAAAGGCTGTTTTTTACATACCCGTTTAGCGTGCTCATCTATTAAAGCATGAAACTCTTTA
>JBEPZX010000043.1:0-3137 GCA_041640635.1 Aquificaceae bacterium | reverse complement strand
TTACAACATTGTTTAAGTTGTTTATCTCTTTCAGTTGATTTGCCTTCTTACGAGCTTCCGGGTCTATAACGTAAGCGTAAACGGTGGTATCTGGCAATTTCCAAGCAAAACCACATGCATAATAACCTTCAGCACAGCCTATCACCAAGATACTTTCATACTTCTTTTTTTCTATCACTTGGTTTATCCACTCCTGAATAGGCTCTTCGTAAAAACCTAATATTTTGGGTAGCAGAGCGCTTCCTGAAGAGCTCCTAATGTAATTCATACCCTTAAAGGGTCCGTTGTGCACCATGTAGTTACCTTTAAAGACCGTGTTTATTATGCTCTCTTATTCCATTTGTAGCAGTTTTCTCTTCTTCTCCTTTTTGGCTTTGTAATAGTAGCTAAGGGGAGGTATCTTGGTTTCAATGCCCTTTAGGAGTTTATAGAGTTTAAGCGTTTTTGTCACAAGTTTTATATCTTAAACGCACAAGATAGTATTGAGAAATACACGGATATAATGTTAGGTATAACCAAGAGGAGTAAAAAGTGTTAGAAAAAATCAGAGTTCTTCACATCATTTACAGTTTTGCAAGCGGTGGTGCCGAACGCTTTGTATTGGACTTGATGTAAGCCACGGACATGCAAAAATTCGAAGTTGCTGCTGTTAGTCTTAGACCAGATCTGGGAAGACCCTTCGAAAAGGAGATAAGAGAAAAGAAACTAAAGGAATACTTTCTCAACAAACGCCGTGGCTTGGACCCACGAGTGTTTTTTAGGCTATAAGGTTTGTTTGAAAAGTATGCTCCGCATGTAGTTCACACTCATCTACACGTGTTGCGCTACACTTTACTGCCTACAATCCTGTGTGGTGTTCCTGTTAGAGTGCATACTGTTCACGAGATAGCTAAAAGGGATGCACTAATAGTGAAAATGTTTAACTCAATAGCCTTCCGTTTTGGAAATGTAGTTCCTGTTAGCATCTAAAATGTGGTAGCAGATACGGTAAGAGATGTTTATGGTCAAAATTTTTACACCTGTCATATATAACGGAATACCTATAGATCGTTTTCTTAAACACTCTAACAAACCAAAAGAAAGCAGTAAGCTTTTGATGCTTTATCATAGCTCTAAAGGAATACCCTAACGAAGTTGAAAAGCTAGTCAAAGAAAAAGGACTAAGCCAAAAGGTAAACTTTTTTGGTGTTCAAAACAGCTTTGCAAAGCTTCTCTCCGAGTCAGACATTTTTGTGCTCACATCCTCTTGGGAAGCTTTTGGATTAGTCAACGTGGAAGCTATGGCTCTAAGAAAGCCAGTTATCGCCACCGCTGTGGGTGGCATTCCTGAAATAGTAGAAGATGGAAAAACGGGAGTATTGATTCCTCCAAATGACCCAAAGACACTGGCTCAAGCTATTGTTAAATTAGCAAAAGATCCAACGCTTCGTGAAAGTATGGGAGAAGAAGGACAAAAGAGAGCTATAGAGCAATTTGACATAAAACGAACAGCCCGTCAATACGAGGAGCTGTATATAAACCTACTGGAAAAACACCGAAGGAAAGCGATGTATAGTCTTTAAACAAATTCCCGGTTCGTTCGACATATGAGCTTTGCGGATTTTAGTTGCGGTATCCTTTTAGAGTATATCTTAGGAAAGGATTAAGGGTAAGAGTGTTTTATTAAATTTATTGACATTAACTTATGTAAACAACAACTATCCTTTCCCTAACGTAATACACGCTTTGAGAACAGGAAGTGTTGGGATTTTATATGGTCACGATCTTCCTTTTTCTAATTCTACCAATTTGCTCTAAGCTAAATCTTTCCGTAAGCATGAACCTTGGCAAGCACTCCATGTAATCTCTATGTTCGTAGTAAATGGGACCTTTCCTGGTAGTGGTTGCCGTCTTAAATCCCATACTCTTCACAATATCAAACTCCCTTTTACCCACTTCTTTTTTACCCCCCAAAGGGGTAGGCAAAATGCACAACTTTTTTGTTGATTCTCTCCTCTATCAGCTTATTTGCCTCTTCTATTTCAGAAATAATCTCCTCTTCACTAAGTTTACTCAACGTGTAATGGTTCTTGGTGTGATTTCCTATTGTGCATAAGCTATCCTTTGAAAGTTTAATAACTTGTTCCCAACTCATCGCAAGTTCAGAACATTTCGCTTCCCAGTCTATATCATACCTATAAAACAGCATATCCAGAAACTCTTTAAGATTGGATTGGTTTTTATAGGAAATTATCATTTTACGAATTTTATTAAACGCTTTGATTTTTTCGTCCATGTTCCTACACTGGAATTTTTGTCCATTTCCTAATACGATTTCATCGTTACTAACTAAAATATCCTCGAGAACATACCACCAAAGTAAAGCTTTCCTTTCAGGAAAAGACGTAGTTAAATATATGGTAAATGGGACGTTGTGTTTTTTAAAAATTGGGTATGCTATTTCGTAGTTATCCTTGTAACCATCATCTAAGGTAAAAACTACGCCTTTATGTATTTTCTCTCCGCTTTTTAGAATTTCGTAAAGCTGATCAAGTGATATGAAAGTATACCCGTTTTCTTTAAGTTTTACAATGAAGTTATCTAAAAATTCAGGTGACACTTTCAGGTTTTCGTTAGGTGGAAGTTTGTTTTCTTCGAAGGGATGCACCCTGTGTAGCATAAAGATGGTTACTATACCACTGTAGTAGCGCTAAACCACAGGAAGCTTGGATAACATATTGATAAGCTTTTTCATTCCTATAAGCAAAATTAATCCTTTCTTCTTCTAAATGAAAGAGAATTTTTTATGTTTTCGATAAGTTCCCTGTTTTCTGGATCATTAGACACACGATGAACGTATTCTATAAGGAAAGCTAGCAAAATGGAAGCAAAAAAAGCAGTAAATGTTGATACTGCTATTATTAGTCCCTTCTTTGGTTTTGCCTTCTTTTCTGGTGGTATAGCTCTGTCAATCACTTGAACCACAACGATATTTTTTATTTCATCGAGCTTCATTATTTCATACTGCTTGAGAAGAAGTTCATATAGGTATTGGTTTAGTTTCAAAGTTTTTAGCTTTTCCGCTGTTTGGGAGTCGGATTGTGTTTGAAAGTTTCCTTCCAAGTTTTTCAACTTATCTTTTATCCTTTTTATGTCTT
>JBEPZX010000042.1:0-3167 GCA_041640635.1 Aquificaceae bacterium | reverse complement strand
GGGAAACACCCGGTAACATTCCGAACCCGGCAGTTAAGCCCTCCAGCGCCGATGATACTGTGCCGGGCGAACGGCACGGGAAAGTAGGTCGTCCCGGGGGCCTTTAAAGCTTATCCAAGGAAACTCCCTATGGAAGAAAAAACAGCACAGTTCTTAGTAAACCCTCTTACCAACAGAATATGGGCGGTCCTTATGCCCGATGGTGAACTTTTAGACGATCTTATCTCCATCAAAAGGGCAGAGTACTGTGTAGAAAGCAACGATCCCTATTGGATAAATCCCTTTGGGGGAACCTATCACTGGACCACCAAAAAATCGCAACCTTACGAAGAGGAATTCTACAATTTTAAGCGTGACGCTCAAGCTTACATGTGTATATTCGATTTAAGCGTTGCGGATCTTCAGTACATAGATTATTCACCTATCTCTGGAGAGTTGATATTCGATGAAGAACCTTTAAGGAAGAAACTAGGCAACAGCTACAGGGATTTTGTAAACCTGATGAAGGAGCTTTGGGAGTACGAAAAAACGAAATGATAGAAAGAGAGCTGTTGGAAATTTTAGCATGTCCTATATGTAAAGGAGATTTAGAATATAATCAAGAAAAAAACGTTCTGGTGTGTCCAAAGTGTGGTGTATTCTATCCCATAGAGGATGGCATACCCTTGCTAACTATCGATTATGCAAAACCTCTTCAAGAATTAACTTAAGCTCTTCTTCACTTTTTGCCTTCATTACTCCTTGCACATCCGTATTGGATCCAAAGTGTATATAAGCTACTTCTATACGCTTGTACAAGTTCATATAGTCCCACCACATTTTATAGTCCGCTAAGCTATCCCCTACATAGACAGCCTTGGACAGGTTCATCGATTTTATGCAAAAATCTAAAGCGTAAGGGTTAGGTTTCCTCAGTTTTTCATCCTCTATGGTGTCATCGTCCACAATGCAGTCAAAGTATCTAAAGAGATCAAACCTTTCGAAGGCGTATACCAAATCAGCCCTTGGTCTACCTGTGAGAATTCCAAGTTTTAGCTGTTTTTCCTTTAAGCTCCGGAAAAACTGGTGGCTCAAGATCAACTTTTCCTTATCCCTTAGCTTCTGGTAAAGCTTATCGAAAACCTTTATAACGTCCTCTAAAGGAACCAACTTTCCAAAATGCTTTATTACGTAGTGTGTAGCCAAGTAATCGTTGTTGATACCACTTTCGAATTTTAACCTTCTTACTTCCTCTATATCTAACTCTCTATTTAGAAAAAATTCCGCAGTTTCCTTTATACAGTAATGGTAAGATTCGCTAACGTCTATTATTACACCGTCAACATCGAATATGACACCTACGTGCATATTTGGCTAGCTTTCGAAAGAAGGAACTTCATAAACTTGCTAGCTAAGAATGTTGGTCTTGAACCCTCCGGGTGTATGATGTAATACCACCTGCTGGCGTTAAATCCCTCTATTTTTACTTCAACAATATTTCCCGCGTCCAAGTCCTTTTGAAGCAAACCTTTGGATAGAAAACTGGCACCGTATCCTAGCTTAACCATGCTGAGAATTGTTCTCCCACAATTTACCTCCATCTTTATTTTTAGTTTCTCAAAGATTATACCCAACTCCTCGAGTTTCTCCTTGACAACCCTACGCGTTCCCGAATTAGGTTCCCTAAAGATCAGATCCACTTCGTAAAGCTCTTCAGGTTTTATCGTGCCCTTTTTAGCCAAAGGATGCTCCGGATATGTAAAGAAAATCACATCGTCACTGAACCATTTTATAGAAGCAAACTTCTCGGAAGGTTCCCTTTCTATTATGCCTATGTTTAAAACACCTGATAGAAGACCTTCCTCTATTTGCTGGGAGTTTTCTACGAAAACCTTGATATTGATGTTAGGCATTTGCATGTGAAACTCCACTAAAAGCTCGGGTATAAGGAATTCGCTGAGGGTTGTACTTATACCAATAAAAAGCAAGTCTTTGAAGTCCTTTTTTATCTTTGCCATTTCTTCCATTAGGTTTTCGTAGTCGGCGAGTAACGCTTTGGCAGCTTGGTAGATCCTTTTACCTTCTTCCGTCAATACAATTTTCCCACCGTGTCTTTGAAACAGACGAGCACCTACTATCTTCTCTAGAGCTTTTATCTGTTGAGTGACCGCCGGTTGAGTTATGTAGAGTATTTCCGATGCCTTTGAAAAGCTACCCAGATCGGCAACCGCTACGAACGTCTTTAGCTTGCTAATGTCTATCATTTTGATTAATTATAAAATATAAGCTATCCTTACTCATTTATAATTTTTTCTTATTTTTCTAAAAAAATGTGTTTAAAATCATTCCTAGGTCCCGGAAGTTTACCTAACTTTAAAGCAACTATGAAGGTGGAAGTTCCCTTGGATCTTACTTTAAAGTGCGTCAAATGTGGGCTTTGCAAATCCGTTTGTCCTACGTATCCCATTATTGAGGAAGAAAGGGGCTATGCACGCGGAAGGTTAATGCTGGCGGAGATGGTGGTAAAGGGAGAGCTTTCCCTCGATAGAGAAATAGCTCAGCAATGGGATCAGTGCGCCATGTGCCGCAGATGTGAGTGGATATGTCCCAACGGCGTTCAATATAAAGAGATTATGGTGAAGGCAAAGGAAATTCAGCAGGAAAAGCTTGGAACTTCCCTTGTAAAGAGTACAGGTTTAAAGAGCTTAGAGCTTCTTCAATCCAATATAGGAAGAAGGGTAACCGCCTTTATGGGTAAGGTTCTGTCATTAGTGTCCACCAGCGAGGTAAAGGTTCCTTTTCCTACAGGTGCTGTAAAATTTATGCCCAAACCTTCCGCTAAGGCTTTTGGTCTGAGAGGTAAAACCTTTAAAGCAGAGAAGGAAAAGGCTCGCCTCTTGTTTTTCACGGGTTGCATGGTGGATGCCTTTTACGGTAAAACCGGTGAGAACGCCATAAAAGTTTTAAATAAAGCAGGATACACTGTAATTGTTCCAGAGGATATAAGGTGTTGTGGAGCGCCTCACTACTATTCTGGAAACACGAAAGCCTTTGAAAAACTCAGGGAGCACAACCTAAAGGAGATGGCAAGGTACGAATTCGATGCAGTGGTGGTTGTATGTCCTACATGCGGTGGTGCTTTGCAAGAGGATTACCGCTTGGATAGAAGGGTGTACGACTTTGCAGAG
>JBEPZX010000041.1:0-3219 GCA_041640635.1 Aquificaceae bacterium | reverse complement strand
TTGTTAAGATGCTGCCTTACGATAACAAGAGCGAACTTCAGATCGTAATAGACATGCCCGAAGGTACTACAAAAGAGAAAACCTTAGAGGTTGCAAAGGCTATAGCCGATTACGTATCCACACAGAGTATTGTTTCAGATTACCAAATTTACGTAGGCAGTGCTTCACCTTTCAACTTCAACGGTTTAGTAAGGCATTACTACCTAAGACAAGCTCCCCATATGGCGGATATTCAGGTAAACCTTATCGGCAAGCATGAAAGGAAAGAGCAGTCTCACGACTTTGCTAAAAGGATAAGACCAGCGGTGCACGAGATAGCCAAAAAATACGGTGCCAAATACGTTGCTGTTGTAGAAGTGCCACCAGGTCCCCCAGTCCTGTCTCCGATAGTTGCCGAAGTGTACGCACCCGATAGTCAAGTTCAAAGAGACTTTGCAAGAAAAGTATTACAGGTGTTCAAAGACTCGAAATCTGTTACCGACGAAGGCATATACCTAGAAAGTCCTGCCAAAATGCTCAGGATCGTCCCAAAAGAAGACAAGTTGGACCTTGTGGGAATAAGCAGAGAGGAACTCACAGCTACCATATCCGCTCTAATAGGTGGTTATAGAACAACCATTTTCCAAAACACGGACACAGAACACACCCCCATAGTTATAAAGTTCAGAGAAGACCTAAAAACCATAGAGAACCTAAAAAGCTTGAAAATACCCACCAGAGATGGTAGACTTGTTGCTCTCTCGGAGGTTGCAGAGTTTAGAGAAGACGATATTCCTAACACCATCTACCGCAAGAACTTAAGAAACGTCATTTACGTAATAGGTGACGTGGCAGGAAGAGAAGAGGCACCCTTTTACGGTATTTTGGACGTGAGAAAACAAGTTTTAAGTTTACCTAACCCCTACGGCGATGTAAAAGAGCTTTGGATGTCATTGCCCATAGTTGAAGATGGTGTCTACGTCAAATGGGATGGAGAGATGCACATAACCCTTGAAGTGTTCAGAGATTTGGGACTTGCCTTTGCGGTGGCGCTCTTTGTTATGTATGTGCTTATACTTGGTTGGTTCAAGGACTTTAAGATACCAGGCATAATAATGGCTCCCATTCCTCTTACGTTGGTAGGCATAGTCCCAGGACACCTAATCCTTGGGCAGTTCTTTACGGCTACATCTATGATAGGTTTCATAGCTTTGGCGGGTATCATAGTGAGAAACTCCATTCTTTTGGTAGAGTTTGCAGAAGAGAGAATAAAGGATGGTGTGCCTATACATCTGGCAGTTGTGGAAGCAGGAGTGGTGAGAACTAGACCTATTTTACTGACGGCAATAGCCATAGTTGTTGGTGCCTTTGTGATCATCTTTGACCCTATATTTAACGGTCTTGCCATATCCATAATATTTGGAACTCTGGCATCTACGACTCTAACACTGGTGCTAATACCTTTGATGTACTATAGATCAAAAGCAAAGGCTACAAACATAAAGGTGAGTCCGGAAGAGGTTCAAAGAGACATCTTTAAGTAATGGCTGGGCTTTTGCCCGGTCCTTTTCACAAAAATTTCACGAAACGCAACTTCACATTTGCCAAAATATAAAAGTATGAAGGGGAGAAAATTAACAATACTGTTACTTGCTCTTGCATTGGTGTTTTTGAAGCCAACGCATGTAAAATCAGCCCAAATGGAAGACTACTGTATGGTTCCACCTTTTGTGATGGGAACGAGTGTAAAGCCAAATGTGTTAGTAGTTATGGACTATTCAACAAGTATGCAGTTTCCTGCTTATTTGCCTTGTAACAATCTTATAATACAAAATAGAACTGCCAATTGCGGTTTAATTAACGGATCATACGAATCAGACAGGGACTACTTTGGCTACTTTGATGTAAATAAATACTATAGCCCTGATCAGTCAGGAAGATTGGAGGAGAATAATAGATGCAGTCCTATAGTAAACAGGGTAGGAGGACAAAATTGCATATCTGGTAACCTTTTAAATTTTGTAACAACTACAAGGATAGATGCGATTAGGAAAATTCTTACAGGTGGAAAGCAAACTCCGTCTAGAAGGGATCGCTCTCTTATAAGTGAAGGATCTGCTTACACTGTAATCATTGATTTTGGAAATAATAGAATATGCAGCTTTTCCATATCAGCTAATCAGCCTGACCAAAGAGAGCTCAGTATTTTAGGTACAAACTGTCCAATATCTGGCTTAAATAATGTAAGAGATAATGTAAGAATAAGAATAGAAAGGAAAGTAAGCGACGATTTTCCTATTATGGGTATATTGCATGATTTTTGTGGGGGTCTTGGATCTGAAACTAGTAGCATAGTGGCAAAATGTAAATTCAATATGCAATTAATGATTTTTGGAGATGATAGAGGAAGTGGTAGTAGTATAGGTGTATTGAAAGTAGGTAAAAATGCTAGTATGTCACAGCTAATATCTAACATAAATAATATAATGCCTTTTGGATCTTCTCCAATTGGAGAGGCTCTTTGGGAGGCATATGATTATTACAAGCAAAACAATATACATAGTTATGCGGGTAATTCTCATCTTTTAGGTATAGGGAATGCAGAAAAAGATCCGTATTACGATGGAAGTGGCCAAAACTCACGCCCCGTGCCTTGTAGGAAATCCTTTGTTCTTTTATTATCTGGCGGTGCATGGGATGGAAACGTAGATCCTATACTACCTGCTTATACGATGCACATGCAAGACCTAAGAGATGATCTCGATGGAAAGCAAAATGTAGAAACATACGTTGTCCATGCTTTTGGAGAACTAGATCCAACGACTGGTCCTAATGGAAGGCGTGCTATGATAACAACTGCCATATTTGGAGGCTTTGCGGATATAGACAATAACACCTGGCCTTATCCTTTTACTAACTATCCAAGCAATAGTAGAAATGTCACTTATCCATTGTCACAGTGCAATCCTAACGATAGATGGAACAACCTTTGTGCAGAGTGGGACACCGCCTTTGGATCACCAAAGGATGGCCTGCCATATAACTTTTATAAGGCGGATGAACCAGAACAACTAAAAGCAACAATCTACCAAGCTTTAGTAGACATATTACGCAGAGCATCTTCGAGTGCTGGAGCGTCTATACCAGAATCTAAAAGGGATGTGGGAGCAATGATAGTTCAACCTTACTTTTATGCAGAGCTCTCATCTGGTGCAGATAGCGCCAAATGGGTCGGTTTCC
>JBEPZX010000040.1:0-3384 GCA_041640635.1 Aquificaceae bacterium | reverse complement strand
GGTTAAGTCCTCTATAGCTTCCTTTAAGGATTGGTAGAGATACTTGGGAAGCAAATCCCTTTCCGCAAAGGGAACAAAGGGAGAAACGTACTTTACGTTACTTAAACCAAACTCATCCCTTTCGCGTGTAAAGCCTGCCCTTATGTTTTCCACGGACATAGGTACACGTGGACAGCTTAAAGTGTCCATCACATGTCCCGATAGAAATGAAGGTAAAGAGTATATCTTTGGCACAAACAGTATGTTTATATCCTTTTCCAAGAGTTCCCCGATGTGTCCCGCCAGAGCCTTCACGGGAAAGCAACTGTCCATCGTTATACGTTTACTTCCGTATTTTCTGTACTGTTCCTCCGATGTTTCGGAACTGAAAACAATCTTATCTATTCCTAAGCTTTGGAAAAAACCTATCCAGAACTGATGAGTACTCCATACGTTTAAAAAGCGCGGTATACCAACCTTAAGCGCTGACCTGTCTACTCTTTTTGAAAGCTTCCTTTTTAACAAAGAGCCCAACGTTAGGAAGCTCATTTTTAATCCTCTCCATATTTTTCTTTATGATGTTTAGCTCTTCTGGGCTTTCCACTAAACCCTTGGGACAGGCGTTGTTGACTATAAGTCTTATATAACCCTTCTCCAGGGGTACCTTACTCCACGGTCTGCCTTCACCTTCGCCTATGTAAACATCCACAAAGGTCCTTTGACACTCTATGGGACACCACTTACAAACGGTTTCCTTTGAGGTGGTGGTTCTGTAGGTTAGTCCCTCTATCACATCAAAGCCTTTGAAGGAGCTTCTTTCCTTTTTGGCTTCCATGGCAACCAAAGCAGCGCCTATGGCTCCAGCCTCTCCAGAGTAAGGGTGGACGTATATTTCACAATCGGGCACTTTGGACTTCAAAAAGTCTATCTGAGCTTTGACTACCGCCAAGTTTTTGTGGGTGCCACCTTGAAGTATGAACTTTTTACCGATATGGGAAAAATTCGTTATGTTCCCAGCGTAGACCCAAACGTTTAAAGGCAGTACACTGCAAAGACCCGCTAGTATTTCGTTGGCTTGCCATCCTTTCCTTTGCTGATTGACTATGTCACTTTGCAAAAACACACCACATCCCATGGTAAAGTTAGGAATGGCTTTTGCTGAAAAAGCGTAATCTGCTATTTCTTCCAAAGGTATACCAAAGCGTTCAGCTACGCCTTGCAAAAAGGCGCCGTTCCCTGAAGAGCATTGAGAGTTTAGCCTGAAGTCCACTACGGTCCCGTTTCTCAACACTATAATCTTTACATCTATTCCACCTACGTCGCATATGCAGTCTGCGTCGGGATAGAAGAAAAGACCCGCACTAGCGTGGGCCACCGTTTCTACGATAGCCACATCCGCACCTATTACGTCCTTTAATAGATCCTTTCCGTATCCTGTAACACCAACGCCCAGAACCTCTGCTGATTCAAAGTCCCTTCTAATACTTCTGAAGATCTCCTTGGCATCCTCTATGGGGTTTCCTTTGCTGATGGTGTAGTATGTTTGCACTATGTTTTTGTGTTCATCCATGACCACCGCTTTTGCGGTGGTAGAACCAAAATCGCATCCTATGTAAATTCTCTTGGGTTTCTCTCCCACGTACTTTGGTCTTTTTGGTATGTAACGCCTTTTGAGTTCTTCAACCTCCTCCAGAGATTCCACCAAAGGTTTTTTACCTTCCTTTAGCTTTTGCTGATATTGACCTTCTTCGATCCACCACTTTAGTTTTTCCAATCCCTGGTAGTTAGGCTCTGCTCCCTCATCCAAGGCGGTAAAGGCACAACCCAAAGCTCCATAAAAGAGCGAATTTTCAGGAACATAAACGAGTTTTTCCATCTCCTCATACGAAAAATCTCCTACACCTTTTTCTTTCCAGATTTTTCTTAGATGCACACGCCATGCTTCCTGAAGTCCTTTAAAGAAGAGGTTGGGACCACCAAGCAGTAAAACTTCGGGCATTGGAGTGTTTCCTTTGGTGAGCTGGGCAAGGTTTTGGTAAACCACAGCTTCAAAGAGTGATGCCATAATCTCTTCCACAGGAACACCTGCTTTTAAGAGCGTGTTCACATCCGCTTCCGCAAATATTCCGCATTTGGAACTCACCTTGTGCAATGTGTATCCTATGTAGCCCATTTGAGAAAGTTTCTCGGAAGGTATGCCCAACTTTCTGGCTATTTTTTCGATAAAGGTTCCCGTACCACCTGCGCACGCATTTTGCATGTAAACCTGCTTGTGCTTACCTCCTTTGTCATCTTCCTTTATGAAGATGGTTTTCATATCTTCACCGCCTATCTCACTGACGAACCTTACGTTGGGATGAAGTTTCTCAACCGCTGTAGCTACGGCGACCACTTCCTGTACGTGTCTTGCACCCAAAAGCTGGGATATGAGCGTTGCACCGGAACCGGTAAAATAAACAACCGTGTTGGTGGGACTTATCTGGTGAGTGTCCTCCAGGTGCTTTAGAAACTGGTAAACTTTTTCTGCGGTTTTCGTGTTGTGCCTTTCGTATCTCTTATCCAGCAGTTTACCCTCTTCATCCACAAGCACGTACTTACAAGTGGTACTTCCTACATCTATGCCCAACACGTACTTCATAAGCGTTACCTCATGAGTTTAGCTATGTGCATTACGTAATTTGCCGCTGTGGTAGCGTATCCGTAGTGGGGTACTTTGTAAGTAGCTTTCTTTACATATGGATGTTTTTCCTCAAACTCCCTTATCTTTTCTTCCGTTAGCTTTGTCCTTTCTAGCGCTTGGTAGTACTCCTCTTTGGCTCTCTTCTTTGCTTGGGTTAGTACCATCTGACACCTGGAAAGTGCATGCACTTCGGAATCTCCTTTTATCTCTATAGGCGCGTATAACAGATCAGGATAGTCACCTAAAACCTTTGCCATGGCACCCACCGACATGGTGTTGGGCAAGCATCCGTAAGGCGACAGCTCACATATCATATGAGCCTGTTTCGTTTTGTAAGCGTAGAGGGCTTTTCCTATGAGCATGTAGCCTTCACCACCTGCCAGACGATAATGGAAGTAGGGCTTTGCTAGCTCTCTCAATACCCTTTGGCTGGGAAGAGGGTAAGGTATGTCATTAAAGACCTTCCTTAGCCTGTTATACACAAAGTGGAAAGCCGTTCTTAAAGCCAGTATAACGCCTTTTTTGAGGTAGTAGTTTTTGGTGAACTCCTTGGCATCTTCCAGCTTGAAGAGTTCCATGTTCACCAGATAATCTATCCATACCGCCACAGGCGGTGGTATAACTTGTGCACCTTCATTTTCTAACCATCTCTTTATGTTGTAGTTGCCTTCTCCTTCGTGGGTCTGGAGCCAAAACTCACCCGTTATCTTCACCGTGGGCTTTAC
>JBEPZX010000039.1:0-3415 GCA_041640635.1 Aquificaceae bacterium | reverse complement strand
GAAAAGTGTTTTGTTTTGCCGCATGGTATAGATTTTAGTTACTTCAACTTGACAAGTGATATTTCCCCTAAAGGTAACGAAAGATACATTTTGACTGTTTCTGTAGTAGCTCCACACAAAAACTTAGAAGTTTTAATTCGTGCTTTTAGTATACTGAAAGAAAAAAAAGTGTACGATGGTAAATTATACATAGTAGGTGACTATAAACCTTACTATTTCTACTATTCAAGGCTAAGAAATTTAGTAAAATCCCTTAATTTAGAAAATGATGTTATATTTACAGGTAAAGTTAGATACGAAGAAGTAAAGAGATACTACCAAAATGCAGAAATTTTTGTTTTTCCATCTTTAGCTGAAACCTTTGGAATTCCATTAATTGAAGCTTTGTATAGTAACCTTCCTGCGATAGTATCAGATGGTAGTTTATATCCAGATTTATTTATACCATTTAATGAGATAGCTGAGGACAAAGCTCTATACTTTGACCCCTTTAGCCCAGAGGATTTAGCTCTGAAGATAGAATATTTGTTAGCTAATAAAAGTGGACCATCAACAAAAGATTTTGTTAAAGAAAAATACGATATGAAAGAAATTGTGTTAAAGTTGGTAAACGTGTTCAACATGATAGGAAAGGAACTATAATTTTATTTCGTAACAAATGAAGCAATCAAAATAATGTCTTAGTCCTCACCCTAGTTGCAAATTTACCCTTGTGTTATTTACAGTTATGTTAAAATGGAGAGTTAGAAGGTATGGTAAGTAGTTTGTTTGTAAATAAACGCACATTAGGACACTTACCGCTTCTGTTTTTTTCTTTTTTCCCTTATGTTTCCCTTTATCATACAGGTACTGATGTACAGCCTTGGGGTGTTTTGCTTGCTTCATTATTTGCTTTGTTCTTGTTCTTTAAAAATAACAAATTTAGTTCTGAGGTAGCGCTTTTGTGGATACCATTCTTATACTCGTTAGGTTTAGTATTTTTTTTTCTTTTGACATTTTTTATGCTATTCGAAGCTTAGCAGGTTATTTGACTATTGCTGTGTACCCATTTGTTTTTTACTATATATTAAGATATCAATATGATTTATTCGAAATTTTTTTAAAAATTTCCACATTCATTTATCTTTTTGTGGGATTAGTTCAGATGTTTTTCTATAAAGACTTTATGTCTTTTCTTATGAATAGAATGTCAACTTCTGAAGATAGAGGTGTTAATTCTTTAGCCGTAGAACCTACTTTTTATGGAATAGTCTGCCTCTTTTTAATTTTAATTTTTTTAACACTTAACATAAAGAACAAATATAAGTATATATTTTTGCTGTTATTACAAATTATCTTTTTAGCACAATCTAGTATGACGATACTATTTCTAATTATATTTGGTATTTATTACACTATATTCAAATTTGATCTAAAAGTTGCACTTCTAAATGGATTTTTTATTTTCGCTCTTATAACCACAACGTACTATCTGGATTTTGAAGTAATTCAAAATATAAGGATGCTAAACTTAATAGATAAATCCATTGAATACGGTATTCTTATATATCTTGTTGATGCGAGTATCAGTGATAGATTAAGTGCTATATATTTTTCTGTTAAAGGTTTTTTTGATAATTATTTATTACCTAACGGTTTTGGTTCGTATTCGGTTTATCTTGATAATGAGTTGCAGAATAATGATATTTTTGTATGGGTATCTCAAGGTAGTAGAATTATGAGTTATTATGGAAGTATATTGTTTGAACTAGGATTCATTGGCTTAATTATACCAATTGTTTATTCGTACATAATTTTAAAGGCTTATAGATATGAACTTAAAAGTGCATTAGTATATTTATTTTTTATAAATACAATTTTATGGTCTGCAATACCTCTGTCATTTACTTTTGTAGGAATTTATATGGCTACACTGCTTTATAAAGCGAAATGGCAAGGCTACAATACCTTACAAACTTAGAAAACATACCCATTTTAAAGTATAATAAGTTATAATTAGCTCGTATATCGAAAAATGGAGGGATAAAAATGATAATACTCGGACTTAACGCATACCATGGTGATTCTTCTGCTTGTATAGTGATAGACGGGAAACTGATTGCGGCTGCTGCTGAAGAGAGATTTCGTAGAATTAAACATTGGTCTGGCTTCCCTAGTATGGCAATCAAGTATGTGCTAAAGGAGGCAAATGTTAAAATTGAGGATGTTGATTACATAGCTGTGAATCGTAATCCCAGAGCTCATCTGTTTAGAAAAGTTCTTTTTGCATTAAGAAATGGTATGCAAACTAGGTTTATATTTGATAGACTGAAAAATGCAAGCAAAATAGGCAACATCAAAAAAACGCTAGCAGAAGAGCTCAAAGTAGACGAAGGAAAAATCAAAGCGAAAATCATCCGTGTAGAACACCACATAGCGCATATTGCTAGCGCTTCTTTAGTTTCACCTTTTGAAAAGGCAGCTGTGGTTTCTGTAGATGGGTTTGGAGATTTTGTAAGTGCAATGTGGGCTATAGGTGAAAACAATGATATAAATGTATTAGGAAGAGTTTTTTATCCTCATTCTCTCGGATTGTTTTATCTTGCCTTTACCCAGTTTCTCGGTTTCCCAAAATATGGTGATGAGTATAAAATGATGGGTCTAGCAGCTTATGGAAAACCTACGGAACTAAAAAAATTAGAAAAGGTTTTAAAACTAAACTCAGATGGTACATTCGAGTTGAATTTAGATTATTTCCTACATCACAAAGGTGAAGTTACGATGACGTGGGAAAATGGTGAACCTACACTTTCTCCCGTATTTTCCAAGGCTATGGAGGAGGAATTTGGAAAGCCAAGAAAAAATAATGAACCTATAACAAGCTACCATGAGAACCTTGCTGCAAGTGTTCAAGCTATGTATGAAGAAGCTTTTTTTAATTTGCTAAATAGCGTTTACCAAAAAACAAAACTTCCTTACCTTTGCTTAGCTGGTGGTTGTGCGTTAAATAGCGTAGCAAATGGGAAAATTTTTAGCAGAACTCCTTTCAAGGAAGTTTACATCCAGCCTGCAGCAGGTGATGATGGTGGTGCAATAGGAGCAGCTTATTACGTTTGGAATGTTATCAAAGGGAATCCAAGGAAGTTTGTTATGGAACATGCTTATTGGGGTCCAGACTTTAGTGATGAAGAGATAGAAAACTTGATAAATGCAAGAAGGGAGGATTTGAAAGATTTTTACATAGAAAGGATAGAAGACGAAATTACACTCTGTAAGAAAACGGCAGAAAAGATTTCGCAAGGGAAAGTAGTAGGTTGGTTTCAGGGAAGAATGGAGTGGGGTCCAAGAGCTTTAGGTAACAGAAGTATTCTTTGCGATCCAAGAAGAGCGGATATGAAGGATATACTAAATGTTATAGTCAAAAAAAGAGAACCCT
>JBEPZX010000038.1:0-3420 GCA_041640635.1 Aquificaceae bacterium | reverse complement strand
GACCTTATCGTACTCTAACAGCATCGCTGTAGCCTTTCCAAAAGGCTTCTTTATCCGTCATAGTTTTTTCACCTTCTTCGAGTTGTGTTCAATTCTTCATAGGTGGGCTAAAAACCCACCTTTGTAAAATGGTGCAACATTTCTAATTTGATCAAAGTTTCAATTCCCCACAGGTAGGCCAAAAACGTCGAACAAAAAAGTGCAAAAGATATTGAAGAGATGTTTCAATTCCTTACAGATTTTGATCCAAAAAATCCAAATTGAATATATATATTAAATGTCTCATTTACCGCGGTGAGATTAGAAATCAGATCCCCAAATGTCCGATAAACCCTTTAAATAAATATCTATAACCTGGAATTGTTATAGTGCTATTGATTACACGAAATGGAATCGCATTCAACAGAGCTGTCCTCAATCTTAATATCTACAAGTATCATAAGTGAATTAAGCTTCATCCTAGCTCTTCTGGGTAAGGATTTAAATAAACTTGTGAAAGCACATAGCTATCTCCAAATCTATAAGCCCAGCTTCTAAGAATTTCCCTTGGAACGCTTATCGGTAGTTTCCCATTTTTAAATTTTTCCAAAACCTCCAAAAAATGCTTCTTTTCCCTACTTGTTAAAAAGTCGGATAAATGTCCCAAAATATGCATAAAAGTGTTTATATGAGATCCAGCATGAGGCTTCTTACTTAGAGCTTTTTTAAAAAGAAGTCCGTATTCAGATTTTATGCTTTCCAAATCTTCTTTGCTTTTGTATTGAGCCAAGAGTCTTCCCATTTTCTTTAAGAGCATAGGACTGAATGACAAGAGCATGTATTTATAAGTTCTGTGAAAGTTCATAAGCTCGGTTATCGTTTTTAATTCTTTACTAAAAACTCGCCAATGCGTAAGTGAAAAAATACGCGTTAAAAATAAATCCTTTAGCTGTGGGTTGCGAAGTCTACCTTCGTCTTCTACTGGTATATCTGTATAGGTTTTTAAAACCTCCATCGCAAAAAGCCCTTTGCCTTTTGTGTAAAATTCTTTCCCCTCTGTGTCCTTATATACCGTAGTATTTGATACTCCGCAAGAGGGAGATTTACTCTTTAGCAAAAAACCATCCACTTCCTGCAAAGATTTTATAAAGTTATTTGAAAATGCAAGTAATTCTTGGGTTAAGTCCCTTCCCGTGGTAGGTTGAAAAACACCGTAGGTATTATTCTTTACGTATACAATTATTCTATCCCTAGGTATACCAAGACCTATGCCAACTTCAGGACAAACAGGCAATATCTCACAATAGTTTCTAAGCTTGATAACAAACTCATCTTTTATAGTGCCACCATCATACCTAACAGGCTGTAAATCAAGGCAAGCACTTAAAACCAGGATGGGTTTTTCAAAATTTCTCATCGGTTTTACTCTTTAATTGTGTTATTTTAAGGCGTGCTATAATTTAGTATAATATATACACAAATTTGGGTGAGTTATAACAAATAGGCTTAGGCATAGTTTATTAATAGAACATTGAGATAGCCAGATTATCTCTGAGCAAGTCGCTCGAAAAGCGTTGTGTCTTTAGAGTTTTACTACCCAAATAAGAGCAGTTTAAACTTCCCATTGATGGGTTAAAACTTGTGTTTACAATTTTTATGGTGGCAAAGATGACAACTTCCTTAGGGAATGAAAAACAATTTTCATAATTCCCCTTCTGAAGTGTGAGCAACTATTCGCGGTCTGGTCTCTTTATGTGGCTATCGATTCCATATTTGTCATAGATGTCAAAAATCTCTTTGCAGAATTTGATCATCCTTTTGTCATCTTTCTTAATAGCATCATTATATAACCTTATGAGAAAATCTCTTCCCAAATTCCGTTTGCGAATAGTTCTTTTTGAGGAAATTATGCTCCGAACATAAAGTTTGACCATTATCTATCGTATTTGTTCCCCCTTTGTCCAAAGGTATTTTATGGTCAGCATGTATCTCAACTCCGTCTTCTCTTCCTCTCCCACAAACTACGCATTTATAACCATCCCTTTCGAAAATAGCCTCTTTGACTTTAGGAGGAAATTCATACAGTTCTCTATGCTGAATTATGTCTGGGTCGTATCGATAAACTCCCTTTTTTACTTTTACTAAAAAGCCTTCTTGATGTAACCTACGAATGCTACGCCAAATATCTCGAGGTTTTCTACCATGCAGTTTAAGGTATTGCTCTTCTACCCAATCAACAACTGGACCATGCTGTAAATCCTCCTTAGGATGCATTCTAAAATATTCAAGTATTAAATCCTCAATAGTAATTTTGGGGTTTTTCATCGTCTCATCGCTGGTTAAGATTTAGCTTAATCTGATAAATATTTGCTTCTTCTATCAATCTCCTCTTTGCGATTTCACAATAATTCTTATCAATTTCAACCCCGATTCCTTTTCTACCTGTTAAAAAGCATGCGATTAAGGTTGAACCACTACCAAGGAAAGGGTCAAGGACTGTATCACCAACGTAACTAAAGAGTTTTATACACCTTTTTGGTAACTCTACAGGGAATGGTGCGGGGTGATTAACTCTTTTTTTACTTTCACCCGGAAAATTCCATACCCCATTTGTCCACTCTATAAATTCCTCTTTAGTGATATCTGATTTTCTACTACCACTAATTTTCTTCCATCGGTATTTGTAGAGAACAACGATAACCTCAACTGGAGCTATTACATAGGGAGCTGAAGCAGAAAGCCATGAACCCCAAGCAGTTCGTCTTGAAATATTTTGCTCATTCCAGATAATTGTAGAATGATACTTCCATCCTATTTGTTTTGCAATTGTAGTGATGTCAGCATAGACACTTTGTTGTCCGCCTTTGTTTTTATCAAGGGGGATATTTAAGCAAAGTCTCCCATCTTCCTTTAATAGTTTATAAGACTTAGTAAGCCATTCTTTTGTAAAAGCTAAATATTGCTCATAGCTCATTTTGTCATTGTGGGTGTTGTATTTAATTCCAACATTATATGGAGGAGAAGTAACAATTAAGTCAATCGTTCCCTCCTCGATACAATTTATTTTCAAAAAGTCGGCATTATAAATTGTTATCGAATCCTCCTGAAAATAGGGTTCCACCGTAGTAGCTATCTCATAAGGAAGAGCTGTTTCTTTTATTTGAGAAGTATCTAAACTTTGACTCTTCTTTAAACATTCGTCAAGGTCTTTTTGACTGTACCGTTTTTCCCCTCTCAAAGTTTTTACGGGAGAAATTAACCCATCTTTTTCCATACGATACAAGGTAGACAAACTTACCCCAAGATACATAGCAGCCTCTTTTGCAGTATATATGGCTTTATCTTTCATAAATTTGTTCATCTTGGTTTTTTGTTTTTGAAAAATTCACCCGGTTTGACTATATCAGCATTACAATCGAGATGGTTTTTGTATTACCCAAA
>JBEPZX010000037.1:0-4342 GCA_041640635.1 Aquificaceae bacterium | reverse complement strand
TGGATGTTTGCGATACAAAGATTCGCCCAAATTGTAAATATCTATACCCTCTTTGAAAGCAGTTTGATACGTTTTACGGATTTGCTCCTCTATTTTTTCCTGAGCCATTTGTGTGAGTTCCTTTTCGGTAAGTTCCGTGTGCAATTCATTGATCCCTGCCTTCACTTTTACTGAAATATCGAAATACGCCTTGTTCAATTTCACAATAGGAGTCACTTCATATTTGGGTTTTTCTGCGACGAGAACAGCATCAAGCTTCTCTTCGGCAAACAAATCAAGAGGCACTCGAATTGTGTGAGTACTTAGCCAGGGCATTCCCGACAAATCCTTAAGATCCATTCGTCCATAATAATTGTCTAGATCATATACTTGTACGCCTGAATACATAAGCAGCTCTTTTGGTTTATTACTTTCCTGCCATTGACCTTTGCGAAGAGATAATTCCGGTATATAACTGGTTCTAGCCTTTTCGTTTGAGTCCAGTACAAATTGTTGAAGACGGACCGGGGCAATAATAGAACGCTGTCTGAAATTTTGCTCGGGATTGTGAAGAATGGATGCCTTTGGCGATAATCTAAAAAATGGTGTTGCCAGCAAGATTTCTTCAAGAGGCTCTCTCGTGCTAAACAACCAGGCCAAGTACCTTATTTCACGATAACGGTTGATCAATTCCAGCACTTCTCCGACTTTGTTTTCCTTCATCAATCTCTCGCTGAACAAGATGGCAGAGATTTGTCCCCAGTTTAAGCGCTGTTGTGATGTACTGTACAAATCATTTGCCGCCTCTGTAAACGAGGAACCTTCGCCTTTGCCCACCCAAACCGGGGGCTGCTCCGCTTTTTGCTGTCCTTCCAGCTTGGCCACTGTCGAAAAATCAAGCAATTGCACATACATGGTGTAGTGGCCATCGACATAATCTATTCCAACAGCCGTTGCATAGTTCATGTTTTGCACTTCATATCTGCTCCAGCAACCGGTAAGGGTGAGGAGGAGGAAAAATACAACCATGCTTTTATATCTCCTCATTTTTTCCTGTCCCCTTGGCTTGTAGAATCTCGTGTCTTCAACATGTCCGGTCGTGTTTTTCGCCATTGCCAAGGTACTCGGAACAAAGCGTTGGTCAAGTCTTTAAATGGAGGTGATATCGGAGCCAAGTAAGGCAAGCCGGATGAACGCAAAGAGGCTAAATGACTGAGCACAATAAATAATCCAAGGAAGAAGCCATAAACGCCAAGTATGGCAGACAGAATGAAAAGAAAGAAGCGTAAGATGCTAATCGTTCCAGCCAATGAAAGGCTCGATAAAGTTGAACCAAAGATCTGTGTAATTGCTGCGATGACAACAATACCTGGGGATAAAAATCCTGCACGAATGGCCGCATCCCCCAGTATGAGTCCGCCTACAACCGTTACCGTGGAGCCGACCGCAGAAGGCAATCGGATACCAGCTTCCCGCAGGATTTCTAAGAAGATAAGTGCAATAAACATTTCAGCTGCCACATCAAAAGGGATTCCCAACCGGTTAATCCCCAAAGTGGCAAGCAGATAATAGGGCAGCTGGTCTTGATGATAGGAAAGAATGGCAACCCAAAATGCAGGAAGCAGTAGCGATATCGACAAGCCAAGTAAACGAAGCGTTTGACCAAATGTAGCCGACAAAGGAGTAAAGTGGATATCTTCGGGTGTTTTCACAAGCAAAAATAAATTGGCAGGCGCAATCAACGCAGCCGGTGTACCATCCACAATCAACGCTACACGCCCATTTAGCATACAGTTAACGGTAAAGTCTGGTCTACCTGTATACCCCATCAAAGGAAACATTGCTTTTGTCGGTTCCATTAATTCTTCTAGTTGAGTGGCGCTAAACGCTCCGTCAATGTGCAGATCATCTAATTTATTCTTTACATCTTGAACAATGTTAGGATCAACAATGTCACGCATGTATAAAATCCCAACGGTTGTTTTCGTGCGAACGCCTACTTTTTTCGTTTCATAAACCATGCTGGTTGATTTAATTCGTTTCCGAACTAACGCCACATTGACTCCCAGTTCTTCCACAAATCCATCCTTTGGTCCCCGTACCGAGACCTCAATACTGGATTCTTCCGGATTTCGCGCTGGTTTTTTTGAAATATCGAGGGAGAACAAGGAACGTAGGGTCGGAATGAACAAAAGCAGTTTACCTTCAAAAATGTCCGTTTCGGCCGTTTGCTCCCATTCCTCAAGAGTAACGAACTCTAATTGTAGTTGGCTCGACTCGGCAATTTCCTCCTGATGATGAAAACCATTGTTTTCATAAAATTTGGTCAAATGAGGAAGCGCAGTTTCATGAATGAATGTTTGGTTGTCACTTAAACCCTCACAATAAATCAATAGAACTCTCGATTGTTCATCATTAGGGTTTAATTTGTAAACATGGTGCTTAACATCTTGACACATTTTAAAGTGTTGGATGAGTGATTGTTCATTAAGCGGTTGCAAGACTGTTGCCTCTGTATTAGGCGATGGCCTCTTGCTCTTTGCCCCCTGATTTCCAAATAATCTTATCATTCGGCGGAATAGTTTATTCATCCTAGCTAGTCACTCCTTTTGGCTAATTCTTGAGATGATCATTCGACCGACATACAGGATCAAGGTTCCTAATGTAAAAAAACAAAATGAAGGAAAATAAAATCTTCCTAATAGGTCTAGAAAAGCCATGTCGCTAATGGGCAGTAAAATGGCAACAAGCATGGCCAATGCGCCAAATAACACGGGTAACCATCTGCGTTTTTGTAAATTCCACAATTCTCCCAAGAGATAGATAGAAAGGGACACACGAATAAATGTACCGGATAGCCACTGATAAATCGAAAAAAAATCGACATGCTCCACATATTCTCCCAGTCTCACGATTCTCCATTGAGCGTAAGCGGGGTATCTTTGGTTAGCTGCTTCATCAGGGCCAAATATCGCAATCGATCCCATCAATGGTCCTAACGTAAGTCCTGTAAGGATGAAGCACACCAACATCAAGCTTTTAAATCCTGGTTTCTTTGTTAATTTGTGCTGAAACAGCAACATCAGCAAAGACAACTCCAGCAATCCCCCGGCAACGTAAGGAATACCTTTCCATAATGGAGCTGTGCCGTTTTCTAACAAAGGAAAAAGCAGGGTATAATCTTTAAACTGAAAATTTGCAATCGCCACAAGATGCCCCAGAATAACAACAAATGGTAACAATAACCCGCTCACAATCGCAATCGTACGGAGTCCTTGAAAGGCAGCAAAGAAGCATGCAACAAGTGTTGTTCCCGCAAGAACTAGTATCGGTGTTTGCGGCAAGTAAGACGCGATTGTCCATGTTAGAGTATCTTTTAACGAAATAAAGCCCATGAGCCATAATAATAAACTATAAATAATCACTAAGATTGCAGATAAAAACTTTCCAAAGCGCTGATCTAGCCACTTCTTAATGTGTTGATTGTTCATGTTTTGAATGATGTAGTGCAAGCAACCAATCCAAACAGGTGAAGCGACAAAAACAAGAAGCACTACAAGCCAGGCATCTCGCTTTGATGCTCCTAGCAGTAACGGGACAATAATAACATGGTTCATTAATCCAACCGAAAGCATAATAATCATGTAGGACTGAATAGGAGTAATCTTAGGCAAAAACTCACCTCAAACCAATTATTGGAAATAGAAACATCATGAGTTATAATTCCCTCAATAACTTCGTTCTATTCATCTGATATTAAGCTATCACATTATGATTCCTAGCTTATATCGGCCGGACCAACTTAGAGCAAGAAAAAATGCTAAGCCCTTTACATCAAAGGCTTAGCGTATATTTTGCTCATCCAGCATAGCTTTCCATTTTGATAAAACCTTAACGTGCTCGTAGTCAAGCAACCGTTTTCCAAACGAAACTACACATTTTCAATAATAATCCTTTGTGCTGTTCTCAGGTTGCGTTGTACAGTTCTCAACACATTTTCTTCTTCAGCGTAAGCCTCTCTTGCACACCGTCAACAATTACACGTTTAATAGCCATATTGCTTTTCAGATTAGTCAATTCTCTCTTCAAATTAAACGCGCGTGCTAAACGATTAACATGACCTTGAGCGACCGCTTGCCGCCAATTCGGGTCCCTTAGTTTTTGGGCATCGCTTGCATGATCAATAAATCCGTTCTCCGTTAATAAAGCGGGCATTCTGGTTTCTCGCAGTACATGGAAATTGACCTTTTTTTGCCACGGTTATGCAAGTTATTTACTTTGACATTTTCCTCATGCATAATGTCCCGAATTAACGCTGTTCTCGATGTATATCAGGTAATCTGTTATGAATATAATCTTCATA
>JBEPZX010000036.1:0-4450 GCA_041640635.1 Aquificaceae bacterium | reverse complement strand
ACAAGCCCACCTATCACAGCAAAGATAAAGGTATTCTCTACATGGTTTATATTGAGATTTTCCCTTCTTGAGTATCTAACGATTAAAAAGTAAGCCACCAGTACTCCCAAAGCTACCAAAACACCGTAGGTAGAAATCTTAATTCCAAATAAATCTATGAGGATGGGAAACATAATAAGCCTCCTTAAAATACTTTTACTTCTTCCGTTTTTATCCTTAAGGTTAGGTTTTCTAAACTCAATTCCACGCTTTCGTAATATCCATCTTTGGTTCTTTCTCCGTATCTTACAGTGATCGTTTTATTCCGCTTTTTGTCCAAAATTTCAATGTACTTTAGGTTTCCATCCAAAAACACGTACTTCCTAGTATAGAGGAAGTCATCCTTTTCAAACACCACACCTTCTTTTGTACATGTAGCCTTTTCATCACCCTTTAGCACGTTTCCGAATATTATACCATCCGGGGTAATGGGGAGTTCTACACACACGGAGTTTATGCAAATTTCATTACCTTTGTAGGATAAAATCTCGGACTTTGAAGTTCTTATCAAATACTCTTCCCTTTTCTTTTCTACAAACAAAGGTAGTTTTATTGGTCCGTACTTTACGCTCAACACCGCTGAATAATTTTTTGGAGTCTTTTCTTGGGAATATGTAGCTTTTATAAACTCTGTATCGGGGCAGACAATAGGAGCACAGGAAAGGAAAAACAGTAAAGGTAAAGCAAGTATAAAAACTTTCATGATTTCCTTCTGATCTTTATGGATAAGTAATGGGCAAAGAGTCCTTCCGCCTTAGCTAAGCTTTCTGTTGCGTCTGCTAGTTTGTTGAAACCTTCCTCACTCACATAAAGGATTGAACTCCTTTTTACAAAATCATACACTCCCAATGGGGAGAAAAACCTGGCGGTTGCTCCTGTAGGAAGTGTGTGATTGGGTCCAAGAACGTAATCTCCCAAAGGTTCTGTGGTGTATCTTCCGAGAAACACAGCACCGGCGTGTTTTATGTAGGGAAGCAAGGCAAAGGGGTCCTGTGTCACGATCTCCAAGTGTTCAGGTGCTATATGGTTTGCCACCTCACATGCTTGATACATGTCCTCAACTAGGAATATGGTACCAAAACGCTCTATAGATTTTTGGGCTATATCTTTACGAGGGAAATCTTCCAGCAATTTGTAGAGCTCTTCCCTTACTTTGTGGGCGTGTTTTTCGTCATTGGTTACCATAAAGGCTCCTGCAAGTTCATCGTGCTCCGCTTGAGAAAGGAGATCGGACGCTATCCACCTAGGATCACAGGACCCATCGGAAATAACCAAAATCTCCGACGGCCCCGCTATCATATCGATGTCTACGTATCCAAATAAGAGCTTTTTGGCCAAAGCTACGTAAATATTCCCTGGTCCTACGATTTTGTCCACCTTTGGTATAGTTTGGGTTCCAAAAGCTAAAGCAGCTATAGCTTGAGCTCCACCAACTCTAAAGACTCTGTTTACACCAGCAATAAATGCTGCTGCTAAAGTGTACTTGTTGGGGTTAGGTGTAACCATGATAATCTCTTCCACCCCTGCTACCACCGCTGGTACGGTATTCATAAGTACGGTGGATGGATAAGAAGCTTTCCCACCAGGTACGTATACACCTACCCTTTCCAAGGGAATGACGCGCGTTCCCAGTATTATACCTTCCTCTTCAACTATAAAGCTATTTTCCTTCTGTCTTTCATGGAATCTTCTGATTCTTTCGTAGGCTATTTCCAAAGCTGATTTGACATCTTCTTCGATTTCGTTATAAGCGTTTTCCAGTTCCTCAAAAGGTACTTCCATAGTTTCTGGAGTTATGTCTTGGTTGTCATAGAGCTTTGTGTATTCTATCAGCGCTTTATCGCCTTCTTCCTTAACTCTTTTTATTATTTCCCTGACTTTAGGTTCATATTCCTCTTCAACTATCTGTCCCCTGCTTGCAAGGAACTTCAGCCTTTGATTGAATCGCCAAGCACTGTTTCGCAAATCCTCTATCTTCATAAGGTTATATATTAACCTACACTGGAACTTTAAAAGGTATAAATTAAATTCCTATGAAATACTATGTGAAGACTTTCGGCTGTCAGATGAACTTTAACGATTCGGAGAGGATAAAGGGTATACTGCAAAGTTTAGGATACGAACCTGCAAAAGATTGGCAAGAGGCTGATATTATTCTGCTGAATACGTGTACCATTCGGGAAAAGCCTGACCAAAAGGTATATTCCCATTTGGGTGAGTATAAAAAAATAAAGGAAAAAAATCCCAACGCTTTAATAGCGGTCTGTGGCTGTCTTGCGCAGAGGATGGGTTATGAGCTGGTTCAAAAAGCACCGGTAATAGACATAATGTTTTCGAGTTTCAATATGCATCAACTAGGTGAGCTTATAGAGCAGGCTCAGGCAGGTTACAAGGCTATAGCCATTTTGGAAAATCCACCGGAGGACGAGGATAAGATTTGGGACTACCCTGTGGTTAGGGATAACCAATACTGCGCTTATGTGACTGTCATGAAAGGATGTGATAAAAACTGTACGTACTGTGTAGTCCCAAAGACTAGGGGTAGACAAAGGTCAAGGTCGTTGGAAAGCATTATAAGGGAAGTAAAGCAATTGGTAGAGGATGGTGTAAGGGAAATTCATCTTTTAGGTCAAAATGTAACCGCATGGGGACAGGATCTAGGAATACCCTTTGAGGAACTTCTGTATCGCGTAGCGGAAATAGAGGGAGTTGAACGTATAAGGTTTACCACAGGACATCCAAAGGATATGACTGAAAACATAGCCAAGGCTATGGGCGAAATTGATAAAGTATGTGAACATCTACATCTGCCTATACAATCGGGTTCCAACAGGATACTGAAGCTGATGGATAGGGGTTACACTAAGGAAGAGTACTTGGAAAAGATTCAGATGCTCAGAGAATACAAGAAGGGCATAACCTTTTCTACGGATATAATAGTTGGTTTCCCAACGGAAACGGAGGAGGACTTTGAAGAAACATTGGACGTTCTAGAAAAAGTCAAATTTGAACAAGTGTTCTCCTTTAAGTTTTCACCTAGACCTGAAACACCTGCTTACTATATGAAGGACCAAATAAGCGATGAAATAAAGACGCAAAGAATGTCCAGATTGCTCAATTTACAAAAGTCTATACTTTCGCAGTTGGCAAAGGAGTACGAAGGAACTCTTCAGGAAGTGTTAGTGGAAAACGTAGAAGATGGAAACAAGCTTATAGGTAGGACTAGGACCAACAAGTGGGCCACCTTCTATGGACCTGCCGAGTATTTGGGAAAAGTGGTAAAAGTAAAGGTGGTAAAATCCGCACCATACAACTTAATGTGCGAATTTGTGGAGGTGGTGAGATGATAGAGATGTTTGTTCATGGTGTAACGTTGGATCCGGTGTCTCAAATGCCAATCGTTGTGCTTAAATCTAAAGATAACGAGGAGTTAATACTTCCCATATGGATTGGTCTGTTTGAAGCGGACAGTATAGTGAGGGAACTTCAGAAAATTGAACCACCGAGGCCTATGACTTACGAACTCCTGAAGAACGTTATAGAGAGTTTATCGGGTAGGGTGGAAAAGGTTGTCATAACGGACCTCAAAGACAGTACATACTACGCGGAAATACATATTACGCAAGGGGCTAACTCTATCATTATAGATTCAAGACCGAGCGATGCTATAAATCTTGCGTTAAGAACAAACGCTCCTATATATGTGAATCCGGAAGTTTTGGAAAAGTCCAAAGTTCCAAAACCTGGGGAGGAACAGGAGGAGGATATAGAAAAGAAAAAGCTAAGAGAATGGTTGGAAAACATAAAACCTGAAGATTTCGAAAAAGGTTTAAGCTAACTACGTCAAATAACATCGGAAATCATGTTTCTTCTATACTCCAGCGTTTTCAAAGCTTCTAGGAAATCCTTGTTTTCGTTTTTGTATAAATCCAAAGCCTCTTCTAAGATTTTTTGATCTCCTACCTTGAACAGCCTATCCTCTAAGATGGTTTTTATTATGTAATAGATTTTATCTCTATCCAGCCCCAGGGATTTTTCCAACAAGTAAAGGAGTTCTATTACCGTATACTTGGATACGTAAATTTTTTCCTTACTTTTTTCTATACTTCTGAAAACTTCACTTAGCCTTTTGGATTCTTCTTCGTTGGTAAGAAATGTAAGGAGCGTTTTTGTACTTATCGCCTTCATAATTTCTTATCTTATAATAATTCGTTAAAATTAAACTCGGAGGAAAAAGTATGGCGGTTATATACTATGATAACGATGCCAGTTTGGACGTAATTAAGGACAAAACCGTAGCTATACTTGGGTACGGAAGTCAAGGGCATGCTCATGCTTTGAACTTAAGGGACAGTGGTATTAGGGTAATTATAGGTCTTCCGGAAAGTAGTAAATCCAGAGAAAAAGCTCT
>JBEPZX010000035.1:3805-5698 GCA_041640635.1 Aquificaceae bacterium | reverse complement strand
GGAAAAATAAGTATTACAATTGGTAGGGCAAAAGCTGATACACCAATTATAGTTTTATTAGAGAAGTAGAAAAACAAAATAAGTATAGCAGCTAATATTCCAGTTCCGCTGTTGCTTAAAATTAAACTTAATATAGAGGATGAGATTATCAAAGCCTTAAATAGTCTTCCCCTATTAGCAAGAAAAAGAAAGTAATACAAGACTGTGCAAGTAAAGAAAGCAGCTGTATTTGGTATTAAAAATATACCTGGATTTCTAAGACTGTAATTGCCAAACGTTCCATACCAACTAATGCCAGAGAAAAATTGATAAGTTTGCATGAGTATGTGAAGAGAGAAAACAAGGAGCAAAGCATATTCAAATCCCTTTCCTAAGAAATCATCACGGAAAATTTTTAAACTAATTAAAAGGATTAAAAAAGGATAAAACCACCTTATCCCGTATATTATATAAGGGCTGTTTTCTAAAAAAGTAAGCGCAATTGGGATTAAAATAGTTATAAAAAAACCATAGAACAGGAGAAGGTTTGAAAGCTTTAAGTTTTTAATTAAAAGAACAGAAAAAAATATGTAAAGCAACATTAATATATCTTTCAGGACTTTTACATATATGGGAGTATAAAGAATACTCTGACTTTCTATCTTACCTGTTAGTAGAGCAGTAACTTCTCCCAAGTTTGTTATTGGCGTTATTAGCACCTCTAAAATGATTTAAGCTCTTTTATTACATTCAGCATGCTTTCTATATTTCATTATTCTTATAATGAACTCTGTCATGTAATTAGGAATCAATTTTTTTATAATAATTCTTGCCTTCTGATCAATTTTTTTAAACAAAAAAGCCAAGCTAATCTTTGTATTATTTTCATATTGTTTTGATATGATCTCATATTCCGAAATCACTTTAAGTCTGTATGTATCACTTAGTCCCCCAGCTCTCATATAGGAGATAACTTCTGGAAAATAAAGAAAACATACACCTTCCTTATACAAAGAAATAAAAAAATGGAAGTCGGCAGCAAATCTAAAATCTAAAGAAAACTTTTTTGTTTTACATATGTGAGAGCGAGTAAAACAACTTTGATGACTAAATACCATACCATAATTTATATTTTCTATAGGTAAAGCTTTAGATATTCTTTGCAACTTGTTATTATAAATAATCAACGTATCCCCATAAATTACTCCGTAGACCTCTTCAATACTTTCTGTAAAAATTTTCAGTATCGACTCCGTATCATAAAACCCATCTCCAGCATTCATAAAATTTATCCAATCCCCAGTTGCCAGAACTATCCCCTTATTCATAGCATCATAAATCCCCCTATCCTTTTCACTCACCCAGTAATCTATAGCATGCTCGTACTTTTTTATTAAGTCCAACGTGCCATCAGTGCTTCCACCATCTATGATAATATACTCTACATTGTCGTATGTCTGATTAAGCACACTGAGAATTGTTTCCTCGAGATATTTCTCTCCATTTAGGACAACCGTTATAACGGAAATTAATGGTTTATTTGGGTATGACTTTTTAAAGTATCCACGAGTGCGTAAACCTCCTTCGCCTTTCCTACCTTCACCAGGTGGCAAGAATAGCAAAGTTTCGAATTTGTCCTGAGGTTTTTTAATGATTTCTGGTTTTTCTGTGGTTACACACCTTGTAGTGCTGTATCTTTCGTCTAAGCAAATCATGGCTTTTTCTGGATGAACATTATAAACGCATTTTCATGTGTAGAGAATTTTTCGCTTTTGTGATATAATTCTTTTCTTAGAAAAGGGGATAGGTATGTACAAAAGAAAAGTTTTTCTTATCATATGGATTATCTTACTTCACTCATATAGTGTATTTGCTCAGCAAATTCAGGTAATTCCCATAGGTCCTGTAGAGTCT
>JBEPZX010000035.1:0-3705 GCA_041640635.1 Aquificaceae bacterium | reverse complement strand
GTAGATAATGTCCCAGTAGGTCCCGATTACGTTATAGGTCCTGGGGATGAAATAAAGATATCCGTATGGGGAAACATAGAAGGAAGCTGGAGCGTAGTAGTTGATAGAGACGGGAAAATTAGCCTTCCGAGGATTGGGACAATTGGTGTTACAGGTCTTACTTTCAATGAACTAAAAGAATTGTTATACAGGGAGTTCTCAAAGTACTACAAAGGCTTCGAGATGAACGTTACTATGGGGGCTTTAAGGACGATAAGGGTTTACGTTGTAGGACACGCACAAAGACCTGGTGCTTACACGGTTTCTTCGCTTTCAACACTTGTAAATGCTCTATTTGAAGCAGGCGGTCCATCAAAAACGGGTACTATGAGGGACATACAACTCAAGAGGAATGGAAAAACTATCGTTCATTTTGATATGTATGACTTCCTTCTTAAAGGAGACAAAACCAAAGATGTAAGGCTTATGCCAGAAGATGTCATATTCATCCCACCGGTAGGTCCACTGGTAGGCATTGCGGGTAACGTAAAAAGGCCAGCTATATATGAACTAAAAGGCGAGACTAAGCTTTTGGATTTAATACAAATGGCTGGAGGACTAACTAGCAGTGCCTATAAAGGAAGGGTGCAAGTTTTTAGGGTGGAGGATCAGCAGTTTAGAACCATTTTCGAGAGCGATCTTGTGGATATAGAAAAGGATATTACCAAAAACTTCACTCTCAAGGACGGTGACCTGGTAAAGATTTACTCGGTCGTGGACCTAAAGACTACCATGGTTGTATCTGGAGCGGTAGCAAATCCGGGTGAATACGGAATTACACCAGGGTTAACAAGAGTAAAAGATGTTATCTCCTTGGCTGGTGGACTGCTCTACTATGCATCCAACTACGCTGAAATTACAAGGGTAAAGCCCACTCAGGAAGGACCAAAGGTGGAAAGGATAAACATAGACCTTTCCAAAGCTATAGCTGACGATCCAAAGCATAATATTTTATTAGAGATAAACGATTATCTTTTTGTTAGGACAATTCCTGAATGGGATCTCTACAAAACAGTTACAATTTCAGGTGAAGTCAGGTATCCTGGGACATACACTATCAAGAAAGGCGAAAGACTATCTTCTTTGATAGAAAGGGCTGGAGGTTTTACGGACAAGGCATACCTAAAAGGTGCTGTCTTCACGAGGGAAAGGATAAGGGAGCTCCAACAGAGACAAATAAACGAAATGGTAGACAGATTAGAGAAAGAGCTACTGTCCTTTGGAACAGCCGAAGCCTCTACTGCATTGTCTCCAGAAGAAGCGAAGATAATCGACTTTGAGATCAAACAAAAAAGGGAGTTCATTTCAAAACTGAGAAATATAAAAGCAAAAGGTAGAATGGTAATAAAAATCGATGTACCAGAAAGACTAAAGAATACCGTATACGATATAGAGCTCGAAGACGGCGATAGTATATATATACCACCGGATCCAAAAAGTATACAGGTTATAGGTGCCGTTTACAATCAAACGGCATTTGTGTACCAACCAGATAAGAGTCCCTCATACTACATAAACCTTGCAGGTGGATTCACAGAAAATGCCGACAAAAAGAACATATACATACTCAAAGTTGATGGTACAGCTGTGAGGCTGGGGAGTTCCTTTGAGCTATCTTGGAACAAGGAATCCAACAGATGGGAATTTGGAAGCGCTAAGCTGGACCCAGGTGATACTATAGTAGTTCCGGAGAGACTTCAAAGGATTGCGTGGTTGCGTAACATAAAGGATATTACGCAAATTCTATACCAGATTGCTGTAACAGCTGGTGTGTTAATTACGGTATTTTGATTAGCTATGAAGAGGATAGTAGGAAAGACAAGAGTTTTTCTAGGCTTATCATGCAGAGCTATGTCATTTTTGGCACTTACTTTTCCCTTTTTTGCTTTTACGCATGCAAATGCCTCTACGTATGTGCCTTTAGATGATGAAATTTACCCTATACTTGAACGTTTGGAAGCAGAGGGAATTATAAAAAGCGGGTTGCTTACACTTAAACCGTTAAGCAGAGATGAGGTTAGAAGATTGATCCAAGAGGCTGAGAGAAATTCTGAAGGTAAAGGTATTTTTATTCAAAGTCTCGTAAATTCTTTAAAAGAGAGATTTGAATACGAACCTGAAAAAACTAAATACATTAAACCAATAGATACTTTTTATATTAAGTACATTTATCGGGACTCGGATGCAAATGTATTCAACTACAACAACGAAGGAGACGATTACAAAAAAGGTCTAAACTTGAGAACCGGTTTTTCTTCTAGAGTAGAGCTAGGGAGAGTCTCCTTTTATATAAATGCTGAGTATGCTAATTCAGAAGACAAAAACCGCTTTATAGTCAAAAAGGCTTACGGAGTTTTAAGAGTTTCAGGTATTGATATTCAAGTAGGAAAAGACTCTTTGTGGTGGGGTCCGGGCTATCATGGGTCCATACTGCTCTCCAACAATCCCAAACCGATGCCATTAGTAAAGATTTCAAACCCAGAACCAGTTTTGCTTCCGGGCCCACTTAAGCATCTTGGTCCTTTTAAATTTGCCTTCTTTGTAGCTAAACTTGAAAAAGAAAGAATAATACCTGAACCGTATCTCTGGGGGATGAGATTTGATTTTAAACCTACACCGTATGTGGAGGTAGGGCTGCACAGAACAGCACTTTTGGGAGGAAAGGGACGCTCCGAAGATCTAAAGACTTGGCTAAAAAGCTTTTTAGGAGTAGGTGAGCACGAAGCAAGGAGAGAAGCTGGGGATCAGAGAGCAGGCTTGGATGTAAAGCTAACTATACCCTTTGAGTTACAACCCCTTCAGATCTACTTTGAAGTTGATGGAGAAGACTCTGCAGGAGGAATTCCTCTAAAGCGTGCATATCTTGCTGGTGTGTATCTTCCGAGAATTCTCAACTTTGATAGGGTTAGTTTCAGAGGAGAGTATGCAACCACTTATGTAAGGAAAAGACCAAATGTATGGTACAATCATCATATATATAGGGACGGGTATAGATACTACGGGAAAATTATCGGACACCATATGGGCACAGACGCAAAAGATATATTCTTAGAACTTTCATACCTTATACCTGAGTACAATGGAAAGATATCCTTCTCTTACGACAAGGAAGAACGTAATCTCTCAAGGGTAACTAAAGAGAAAAAAGAAGAATTTCTAATCAAGGCAAATATAAGAGTAAAAAATGGCATTTACTTAGAGGCAATGTACGGGAATGGAAAAATTAAAAATGTAGGAAAGAGCACAAGTGTTAATTTAATTGGAGGTAGTATAACTTATGTGTTTTAGGAAATTAAGCAACTTGAGTAGGAAATCCTGAGGAGTCAAAGATGAGCGATAGGGAAGAACCAAAGAATGACGAAATAAACCTTCTAGATATTGTGGCTGTTCTACTAAAACACAAAAACTTAATCATAACAATCACACTAGGTGTTGCCATAATAACCGCTATAGTGAGTCTAATTTTACCCCCCATTTATAGAGCTGAAACAAAGATATTACCCCCACGAACGAGCGGTTCGAGTGCTATTGGGTTACTCAGTCAGATTTCAGGTGTACCGCAGGATGTCCTTGGCATAAAAACTACAGAGGATCTTTATATAGGTATACTGAAAAGTAGAACAATATTGGACAGAATCATAGATAGATTTGATCTCATGAAACTTT
>JBEPZX010000034.1:0-6242 GCA_041640635.1 Aquificaceae bacterium | reverse complement strand
AAAAATATTCAAACTCTATAGAGATATTTTGGTAGGGATTGGGCTTTTGCTCTGTTGGTATTTGTATATTCAAACCTACTGAATATGTTCCCGCATCTTTAGCTCCTCTGTTTGCTGCTTCCATTATACCTGGTCCACCACCTGTTATTATCGTAAAGTTCTTTTTACCAAAGAGATAAGCTGTTCTATACGCTAAACGATAGTACTCATCTTGTTCATTAAATCTGGAGCTTCCAAAAAATGTTATACCTGGACCTACGTTAGACAATTGATCAAATCCTCTTACAAACTCACTCATTATCTTTAGGACACGCCATGTATCACCTTGCCTTATTTTTAGCTCTTCTATTAATCGTCTTTCTTCACTGTTCATTACTTAAAAGATCCTTAGCTATGCTCTCTAATTTAAGGTTTTCTCCATCACTTGGATTATTTATATTGTTTGCATGCCTAACACGTATGGTTTTCGATTTGGATGATTTGCTTTTTTTATTGCTAGATACTTTTGTTGTTTTTTTATCTTGTTTAGACGTATTATGTTGCTTACTCTTTTGTGCGGAAAAAGCGGGTTCAAGCGTAGAAAATAAACCTATAGCAAAAACCAAAGTGATCAAAGTAAGAACTTTCTTCATTTTAAACCTCCTCCTAAACTGCTACAAATAGCAACAGTTTAGATTTGTATACTTTTAATTAATTTAACACAAATTTGAGTGTTATAATGAATTTATGGACGTAACAGAAATAATGAAAGTTTTACCTCACAGATATCCCATATTGCTCGTAGACAAAATAATACACATGGAACTTAACAAGAGAATCGTTGGCATAAAAAATGTAAGTATCAATGAACCAGTTTTTCAAGGACATTTCCCAGGTTTCCCTCTTATGCCTGGAGTTTATATCTTAGAAGGAATGGCACAGGTAGGTGGTATACTTATGATAAAATCTCTGGAGCTTGAAATAGGTAAATACGCTATAGTTTTTGCTGGAATAGATGATGCGAGGTTCAAAAGACCCGTATACCCAGGCGATCAACTTGTCATGGAGTTAGAAGTTATTTCTCTAAAAAAGACACTATCCAAAATGAAAGGCATTGCAAAAGTAAACGATGAAGTAGTTTGTGAGGCTATATTATATGCAGCTGCAAGAGAACTGGAGGATATAAGAAGAAAGTAAGTTTGAAACATCTTCAAAGAAAATCACTGTTTATCCTCAGGAAAGCAAAGAAGCGTTTCTATTGACATTAAAAAGGCTTTATGAATAAAAATAGAACGTTAAAAAGTTTTTAGAAAGTATACTTATGGTAAAAAAATGTCTCTGATGTGTTCAATAGTGTCTTTTAGTACTAACACGACTTCAAAAGATACGTTTTCATAACTGTTGCTACTTAAGAAGATTTCCATACAAAGCTTCAATTTATCTATCTTTCTTTTATCAACTCTTTCTACAGGATTTGAAGTCTTAGATCCTTTAACTTCTACAAAAACTAATCTATCACCATCTAAAGCTATTATGTCTATTTCGCCGAAAAGGCAATGGTAATTCCTATGAATTATTTTGTATCCTATAGATTCTAGGTACTTGCAGGCTATATCTTCGTACTCTTTACCCTTCTTCAAGGTAATCAACGACTTCTTCTAAAGTTACAGTTGCTGTTCCCAACTTACCTACCACTATACCAGCACAAACATTAGCAAGCTCACATGCAATGTCCCAACTGTAGCCTGCTAGGTAAGTAGCTGTCAATATAGCTACAACGGTATCACCAGCACCTGTAACATCGTAAACTTGCCTTGCCCTTGCTGGAAAGTATTTAACATCATCTCTAAAGAAGGCTATACCTTTTGGACCCAGAGTAATAGCCAATGATTCTAAGTTTAGGTGTTTTTTCAGGAAGAAACCAACACGTTCTATATCATTTTCATTTACCATATGGAAAGCCTCTTTTTCGTTCGGGGTCATTAAATTAGCTCCTGCATAAAGTTTCATATTAACAGGTCTTGGATCTACTGAAAAGAATACTTTCTTCTCTCTAATTCTATTCATTAGGCTTTCACATATTACACCTTTTGCGTAATCAGAGACTATGATAGCATCAAAAGATTTTTCCAAGATTTCCAGTATTTCCTTTAAGGATTGTTCAGAAATTGTTCTTCTATCTTCTCTGTCTATTCTTAAAAGCTGTTGTGAAAGAGCTATTACTCTAGATTTTTCGGTAGTTGGTCTGTTAGGATCTTTTACTGTTAAATCCTCTATACCCCTTTCTTTAAGTAGACCTTTGATAATGTGCATACCGTAATCTTGACCGAGAACACCAATAAGTGAAACACTTACACCTAAGCTTGCAAGATTATCTGCTACATTAGCAGCACCACCTAATCTAAAGTTTTCTTCTTTTACTTCTACTACAGGTACAGGCGCTTCTGGGGATATCCTTTCCACATAACCAAAAACGTACCTATCTAGTATAATATCACCTACTACTGCGAGTTTGAGCTTTCTATAATTTCTAAAAATATCCGTTACGAGGTCTTTATTTAGAATCATTTAATACCTTTATTTCTTCTCCTTCTTCTATAAAAGCAGAATGCAATTCTCTAAGAGCCAATTCTCCATATTTTGCTTGTATTAGGCAGGATATTTTTATTTCAGAAGTAGATATAGCCATTATGTTTATACCGTTTTTATACAGAACCTCAAACATCTTTGCAGCTGTTCCGTAGGAACTTTTCATACCTATACCAACAACGGAAATTTTAGCCACGTCGTCATCTCTTACTACTTCCTGAGCTCCTATTTCTTGAGCTATTTGTTTAACAATCTGTTCTGCCTTTGCTGCATCTGTTTTGTTTACCGTAAAGGACATATCAGTAAAACCTTGATGGGAGATGTTTTGGACAATCATATCTACCACAATATGTGCATCACCTAGGGCTTTGAAAAGTTTATACGCTATACCAGGCTTGTCAGGTACTCTAACAACGGTAATTCTCGACTCTTTTGTTTCTAAAGTTATAGCCCTAACTGCTACCTTTTCCATGACTTCATCCTCCGGAACTATCCAAGTTCCCTCTTCCTGAGAAAAGGAACTTCTTACGTAAATTCTTACATTATATTTCATACCAAATTCAATACTTCTTGCTTGCATAACTTTTGCTCCAAGAGATGCCATTTCTAACATCTCTTCATATGATATGACTGGGATTTTTTTTGCGTTTGGTACTATCCTTGGATCTGCAGTAAATACACCAGTTACATCCGTGTATATTTCACAGTCACAACCTAAAGCGTATGCCAATGCAACTGCAGAAAGGTCAGAACCACCTCTACCTAAAGTTGTTATTTCCCAATCTTCTGTAACACCTTGAAAACCTGCAACAACAGGTATATAGCCTTCCCTTAAAAGGTTAACTATCCTTTGTACACCAATCTTCTTGATCTTTGCTTTGGTATGCACACTATCCGTGACTATTGGAACTTGCCAACCGCACAGGCTAACAGAGGGGTATCCCATCTTGTTTAGCATAGTTGCAAACAGAGAAATTGCCTGTTGCTCTCCAGTAGATATAAGCATGTCTACTTCCCTTTCTGGAGGGAATGTATCTATAGATTTTATGAGATTTAAAAGCCTATCAGTTTCGCCTGCCATAGCAGACGATACAACAACTACCCTATATCCTTCTTTAGTTCTCTGTATAACTCTCTTACAAGCGTTCTCTATCCTTTCCAAGGAACCGACGGAAGTTCCACCGAACTTTAGCACCAAAATTCTCATTTGGAATATTTTAATCCCAAAAAAGCATTATTTTACATTTCCTAAGTTTTTAGATGAATGCTTTAAAAACATATATGAAACTTCCAAATACAATTACTTAATTTAAAATATCTTAGATTTGTATTTACAGTTACAAAAATGCTTAAAAATAACAATATTTCATTTAAATCAATGCAAATATGTTTTGGCGAATCGCTAGATTACCTAAGTTTAGCAGCTAAATTTCTTAATTTTAAAAGGACTTAGAATTCTCATATGAGCTTGTATTTTTACTCTACAACCGTAAATTCCTGTGCACAACTCAAAAGACGTAAACCAAAAAACAACTTCCAAACCTTAAAAGCGTAACTGTAAATATAAATATCATATTTCCCAGGTGCTGTTAAAACTTCCTTTACATTTTTTTGTAAAAACACATTACTTAAAGTATCATTCTTATATATCAAAACAAGAGCTTTTCTTTTATCATTTACTTTTATAACCAAATTAGACCCTTTGGGTATACTCTGCTTTGGAAAACTGAAACCATATGAATTATAGGCGTATATTTGTACTGGTTTATAAGAAAGTACAGGGTATATACTAGGATCTATGTTGGCGCAAGTGTTATCTTTACTAAAAAATACGTTTCTTCGTTTGCCTAATATAAATACGTAACTCGGGAAATCTACGTTAAGAAAAGAAAAGATTATAGGCATATCGGATAATACGGGAAGGCACTTGCCTAAATAAACGCCATATAGATCATTAGGTTCTTCATACAATAAGCCTTTAGGAATATAATCAAACATTGCATAAAGTATAGTTCTTAGTATTCCTATATCTCTGTAACCTATACCTTCGACTCTATTTTCAAAGACGCTATCCATATTTAGTTCTTTAGAAATGCTTAGGAGTTTATTGGGATTTCCTAAATACCAGTTGTTTACTGTTCTTACACCTAAAGCGACCTGACACATCCTCTCATAAGGAACGGGTGAAGGTTTACCAATGGAGTAATTTATGACTGGTACATAGGTAATGGGAAATAGATGAAATAGAATAAAACCGTATATATAAAATGTTAAAGTCCAACTAATAACCCATCGGTAACTCTTCCTCCATACCTTTGTAGTTTTTGAGCTTGTACACGTAAAAAGTCCTTATTGTTTCGTTCCTCCAGTTTATTTTTACTTCCTTAAGATCAATTATACCCTCTGAAGCCTCCAATACAGAAGGTGGCAAAGGATTTAAATCAACATATATGGCATCTCTACCTATAAGATGCCTTACTCTGTGTTTCCACAAATCGTACTGATTCATCCTTCTTCCAAGGTTTATACAATCTGTTTCTGGATTTCCTTTTACATAAAAGGCGAGCTCCGCTGCTATCTGGTAACGTGGCGACACTATAAGCTCTCTGCCTGTATAGATTTGACTAACTTCTTGCCCAAGCTGACTCCAACCTACCAACCATTTGGCTGGATCTCTTTTGGGTGGCAAAAGATGAGTAAGACCTACCAAATCAAGAATTACGGTAAAGTGCAACAGCGCAAACAACACCAAAGAGAGAGCGTAAGATAAGAAATTCAATACCTTGCTTTTGGAGAGAAAGTATGCTACAAGTACAAAGCCACTAAAGTAGGCAAAACCTGCCCAGTTGGCATAAACCTCTTTTTTCAAGGATAAAACAAAGAAGAAGACAAAGATAGGCAAAGAGTAAAAGGTAAAAAACACGAGTTTCTTATCTCTATAGCTTTTCCAATAGGCATAAAAAAGCACAAAAAAAGGAAGAAAGGATAAAAGAAGCACCTGCCCTGCTAAAAATTCCAAAGCATAGGATAAATTAAAGAGTTCATTACTCTTGGATGCTAGACTAGATACGTGTTTAAAAGAGACAAAATCGTGTTTGAAGTTCCAATATAACACAGGTAAGGAAAGAAGTATGGAAGGAATGAGCGAAAGGTAAGGGTTTAAGGTTTTTAGAATTTCCCTTTTGTAAATGAGGATATAAAAAAGTGTAAGGGGTAAAAGAAAAACAGCCGGGTACTTAGAAAGAAAAGCAAGCCCCGCAAAAGTGCCTGCCAATAACCATAAAGACTTCTTGTTTGTTTGTATAGCAAAGTAAAGCACCATTAGAGCAACAGACCAAAAGAATATAAGAGGTGCATCAGTGGTCATGAGTATAGAATTGATAGAAAAGCCTACGCTAATTTGTGGAAGTGTAGCCGCAATTAAAGCTGCTTTTTGGTTAAATACCTTTTTTACGAAGAGGTAAGTAAGAAGTGAAAGGATAAAGGATAACAAAATTGGTGTTACTCTTACCGCAAGTTCCGTATTCCCAAGTATTTGAGTACTAAAAAAGTTTAAGTAAGCAACCATGGGTGGTTTGGAGTAGTAGCTAAGATCCAACTTTCTAGACCAGTCCCAGTACTGTGCCTCTTCAGGAGACAGATCTATTGGATAGTAAATCACATAAAGCACCCTA
>JBEPZX010000033.1:0-6874 GCA_041640635.1 Aquificaceae bacterium | reverse complement strand
CTTGGCTTTACTATACCTATAAACTTAGCTAAATGGATAGCCGATCAATTAATAGAAAAAGGTAAAGTTACGAGAGGTTGGTTAGGTGTAGTCATACAAGAGGTGACTTCTGATATATCTGAAGCCATAGGTATAAGAGAAGGAGTCATAATAGCCCAAATAATGCCAGATAGTCCCGCAGAAAAGGCTGGTTTAAAAATTGGAGACATAGTGTTATCCGTAGATGGGGAAAAGGTAAAATCCGTCAGAGACTTGCAATTTAAGATAATGAAGACACCACCTGGTAACGAGCTTAAACTCGTGGTTTTAAGAGATGGCAAAGAGATTCAAATAAATGTAAAAGTTGGAGAAATGCCAGAAGAGCGTCAACCCAGTAGAGCACAAGAAGATACACAGAATCTAGGTTTATCATTAAGAAACCTAACACCACAAGAAGAGAGCAGATTAGGTACAAAAGGAGTACTGATAACTGGCATTATGCCAGGAAGTTTGGCACATATTAGCGGTCTTAGACCCGGTGATGTTATCCTTATGGTAAACAATGTGCCTGTATCAAGTGTAGATCAGGTAAGATCTATGTTAGATTCCCTTATTAAATCTGAAAGGGAAAGAGCTCTCTTTTTGGTTAGAAGAAATCAAGAAAATCTATACATAGCACTTAGACTGAGGTAGATAAACATGATACCAGATACAGAGCAGGAAATTATAAACAGATATATGAAGAAAATAGCAAACATACCATTGCTATCTCCAGAAGAAGAAAAAGAGGTAGCAAAAAAAGCAAAGGAAGGCGATACAGATGCCTTCAAAAAGCTTGTAGAATCTAACCTCAGATTCGTAATAAGCATAGCAAAGCAATACTTAGGTTATGGACTTCCACTATCAGAACTCATAGCTGCTGGAAATCATGGCCTTATAGAAGCTGCGAAAAGGTTTGACCCAGATAGAGGCGTAAAGTTTATATCTTATGCAGTTTGGTGGATAAGGCAGGCTATAATGCAAGCCTTGTCTCAACAAACAAGTGCCGTACGCATACCACTAAAACAGACACACATAATAAATAAGGTTGGAAGCATATACAGTAGGTTATTTAAGGAACTGGAAAGGGAACCAACGTCAGAAGAAGTTGCATACGAATACACAAGAGAGTATGTGATGAAAGAACTGGAGAATGAGTTAGGTAGAGAGCCTACAGATGATGAAGTTAGGCAAAGAATAAAAAAAGAAGGCTACAAAATAGATCCAGAGAGTGTAGAAAAAGCCTTGCAAATGATAAAAGCTCCCTTGTCTTTGGATACCCCAGTAGGTGAAAACGAAGATACATTTTTTATAGATTTCCTTAGCATGCATGGAACTGCAGAAGTTGAAGAGAGAGTTATAGATGAAGTTCTAGAAAAAGAGGTTAGCGATTTGCTTGATAGATTACCTGAAAAAGAGAGAAGAGTAATAGAGTTGAGATTTGGTTTGAGAGGAGAAGAACCAAGGACGTTGAGAGAAATAGGCGAAATTCTCAATATATCTAGGGAAAGAGTTAGGCAGTTAGAAACCCGAGCTCTTAGGAAACTCAGAAACATGGCTATGAAAAGGCACCTTAAAGACTTTCTTACTTAATGATTGCATCTGTTTTATTAATTGACAAACCAAAAAATCTAACATCCTCTCAGGTAGTAGAAACAGTCAGGAAAAGATTTAACGCAAAAGTTGGGCACACAGGAACCTTAGATCCTATAGCTACCGGCTTGCTAATTTTGGTGATAGGAGGTGCTACAAGGTACGCAAGCTTACTTACAAACCTTCCAAAGGTTTATGTAGCATCAGCTAAGCTCGGAGAAGTAACAAATACATACGATGCTCAAGGTAAAGTATTGAAAGTGCTACCAGTCAATGTTTCTTGTGAAGATGTAAAAGAGACAATTGAGAATTTCAAAGGGGAAACTCTCCAGAAGCCTCCCATATTCTCTGCAAAGAAAGTAAAAGGTAAGAGAGCTTACCAACTCGCGAGAGAAGGACAAGAAGTTGAGTTGAAAAGTGTGAGAGTTTACATACATGAATCTTCATTAATAGATTGCAAATTACCATACTTTTGTGCAAAGTTTGAGGTATCGTCTGGAACATACATAAGATCTTTAATACACGATATTGGTATTAAACTTGGTTGTGGTGCTCACCTTACAGAACTCAGAAGAGTAAAGATTGGCAAATTTGATGTTAATATGGCAGTTCCTTATGAAAAAATTCTGGAACAATCTGACATTAATGGATTACTCATACCTATAGACGAAGCTCTTGATTTCCTGAATGAAGTAAGTATTCCTGTAAGTTGGTGGGAAAAGCTCAAAAAAGGATTAGCTATTAAAACAAAGGATGGTATAAATCAAGAAATACTCATTAGATTATACGTAAACCAAACGTTTGTAGGCGTAGGCAAATTAACAGATGGTTTTCTAAAACCTTATAGATTATTACAAACGGAGGTGTAATAAGTATGGAAGCTTTGTTGAAACTTATATTTCTATTTCTTATTTTGTTCCTCTTATTTGTTATAGCTTTCAGACTTTATGTATACTATAGGTTAAACAAAATGAAAGGGACGGATATTAAGTTAATTGACACAGGTGTTGTTTACTTTTATTCCGAAAGATGTGGAGCATGTAAAGTTATGTTACCCAATATAGACAAGGTTAAGGATAAATTAAAAGTTGTAACGGTAGACGTATTCTCGCAAGAAGGATCGAAGATAGCCAAAAACCTTGGAATATTGGCTACACCTACTACACTCCTGGTGAAAAATGGCAAAGTCTTCAAAAGTTTCGTAGGTGTCGTTAGTTCGGATAAAATACTAAAAGCTTTTGAGTAAATAAACTCAAGTTTTTAATTTATAACATTTCATCTTATGCTATTTGAAAGCCTAATAATTTACTGAATTTTTATTTACTTCTATCAAACCTCATATCAATTTAAAATGACCTTTCTCAAGTTGAAAAGGTATTAAAGATGCATACTTTACTTCTATATGATTGAAATTATCATAGCTCCACATGCTGGTTTCTGTTTTGGTGTAAAAAGAGCTATAAATTTAACCGAAAAGTCTTCTAAATCAGCTAATAAAAAGGTATACACTCTTGGACCTTTAATTCATAATCCTCAGGAAGTGCATAGATTAGAACAACTAGGTATATATACTACAGACTCAGAGGATAAACTCGAAGAGGGAGATACCGTGATTATTAGATCTCATGGTATACCTCCAGTCAAAGAAAAAACACTTCATGAAATGGGACTAAATGTAGTAGATGCCACCTGTCCGTATGTAAAGGCAGTTCATGAGGCCGTTACTAAGCTCGTAAAGGAAGGTTACTTTGTAGTGGTGTTGGGAGAGAAAGACCATCCGGAAGTCATAGGCACGATGGGTTACATACAGGAAGCTGGTGGTAAAGGCACAGTCATAGAAACAAAAGAAGACCTAAAAAAAGTTCTTGGTATAGACAAGCTAGGAATAGTAGCTCAAACAACACAGAATGAGCAATTTTTCAAAGAAGTAGTGGGAGAACTTGCGCTGTGGTCTAAGGAGCTTAAAGTTATAAACACTATATGTAACGCTACATCCGAAAGACAAGAAGATGTTTACGAGCTTGCACCTAAGGTAGATGTAATGATAGTGGTAGGCGGAAAAAATAGTGGAAACACTAGGAGGCTATACGAAATATCCAAGAGTTTAAACCCTAAATCCTACCATGTGGAAACAGAGGAAGAGTTACAAAAGGACTGGTTTGAAAACGCCCAAAGGATAGGGATTACTGCAGGTGCGTCTACGCCCGATTGGATAATAGAGAAAGTTCGTAGTAAAATAAAAGAACTATGCTTGCAAAAGGCTTAGTTCTTTTGTTTATGCTATATGTTTTACCCTTTGCTCAAGACCTATATACGGAACTCTTAAAAGAACAGATAAGTAGCATACCTTTGAACAAAGCTGTAACCGTTGGGAAAGGCAAAAATACGCTTATCGCTTTTATAAACCCAGACTGTCCACACTGTAGAGATGAATGGTCAAAGCTGAAAGCTCATTTAAACAAAATCAAGGTTCACTTTTTCCTTGTAGCCAACCCCAAAAACCCATCCAACTGGGCTAAGGCTAGCTATATAGCTTGCAGTAAAGAAAAGTACAAGGTTTTGGATGAGGTTTTAACGGGAAAGTATGACCAGAAAACGCCTCCAATTTCCGACTGTCCGTTAGTTTACGAACACCTAAAAGTGGCGGAAAACCTGAACGTCAGAGCTGTTCCGTATAACATAATACCCAAAAAATACAAAATCATAGAAGGAAACTCACCCCTGCTTTTAAAAGAGCTAGGTATAAACTGAGTATGTTAATAGTAGTTATGGGACTGTCTGGATCTGGAAAGTCCTTTGTATCGAGCATACTTCACCAAGACTTTGGCTTTGAGTGGTTAAGGAGTGACGTCATAAGAAAGGAGCTTATGGGAATAGATATCAAACAGAGTGCAAAGGCAAACTTTGGCGAAGGCATATACTCCCAAGAGGTAACCAAGAGGGTCTACCAAGAATTGGTAAACAGAGCTAAAAAGCTCACACAAGAAGGTAAAAATGTGGTTTTGGATGCTACCTTTTTGAAGGAGGAGCAAAGACAAATGGTAAAAAAATCTTTCCCCGACGCCATCTTTCTTTGTGCTGTTGCAAGTGAAGAAGAAATTAAGAGGAGGCTTTCAAAAAGGGTTGATGTTTCAGATGCAGATTTTAGTATTTATCTAAAGCAAAAGGAAACTTTTAGTTTACCTAACTATGCTATCCCTATAGATACGGATGTAGATAGACAGGAACTAAAAGAGAGGCTTGAGAAAATTTTGGACTTATTATCTAAGAATTAAACTCTGGTCACAAGTCATTTAACAATCAAATATCTAGAAATATTATTCTTTGTTTATTATTCTAAGCTCTAAAATAAAGTCATTTTTGGCTATTTAAGCACAATAGAATCAGACTCTACAGATTCACACAGCTGTATTAGTTCTTCAGGAAAGTAATTGGTAGGTTGTCTCACAAAGCAGTCTGGTACTATGCCAATTTGACTTACTACCGGATAGCCATCCATAAGTTTAACTTCAAAGGAAATTAAACGTAGAATATCACCACAGTTATTGAGTCTATACATATTACTGCCTACGTATTTTCCTGCCGATAAGCTACCTATAATTTTTGCTTTTTTATAGTACCTAAGTAAAGAGGCTAAGATTTCCGATGCGGATGCTGTAGCTTTACTAACTAAGAGAATTATTTCTTTATCGTAAATGGTTTTACCATATTCTGAGTTATATATAGTTAAACTACCTTTCGTGTGTTCTAGGTAAAATATTGGATGTTCATCACTCACAAACATTCCCGCAATTTTTCTCACTACAGAAATTAAACCCCCACTGTTATACCTTAGATCAATTACTAATACGTCTATATTTTCCTTTTTTAGTTTTTCTATCTCTCTAAAAAATAACTCAACAGAAGGATTTGTGAAATTATTTAGTTGAATATAACCATACTTCTTACCGTTAAGTTCAAAAGCGTACACTTCATCAACGGATGGTATTTCAAATGTATCTTTGTATATAGAAAACTTTAATAACTTACCATCTCTCAATATAACAACTTCTACAGGCTCTTCAAGACTTGTTCTTCTTATACTTTCCACCCATTTATCAATATTCCTCTCTCCCTGAATGCTGAGTATTTTATCGTACCTTTTCAGACCTGCTATTTGTGCAGGCGAGTTATTAAAAACTTTAGTTATTACTCCTTCATCGTTCCATCTTATACCTATACCTATCAATTTAGATTGGTTATACCACAACCTATCATCCGATTCTTTAGTTATTGTTGTCCAAGGATCTCCAATCTTTCTTAGTTGTCCTATGGCATCTTCTACGTTAGTTGGATTAAAATCTGTTAGCTTACTTCTCCATAAGTAATGCTTATCTATTAACTCTTTGAGTTTAATTAATGTATTCTCAACACTACAATTCTCTTGAGCATTTGCTATACCCAAAAGTATCAAAACTAATAAGATCTTCAAATTCATTGCATATAGACATATATAAATATAAGGTCATAGTATAAAGTTTTCCTATGATATGTAAAAGCTTTAGCAGTAGCCTATCTTGTATAATCTAAGGCAAGAATATATAGACTTACTTGACAAGATTAGATTTACTGGTTATAATTAATTTTGTTAAAGCTCGTTAACAAAAGTTGGAGCAATAAAAGCTCCGTGGAATTAAGTCTTGACAAAATAAGAGCTTTTTATTAAAATCAATAAAATTGTGGAATGGGTCACTATAAAGTAGACCCGTGAAAAAAACTTGACAAAACAGGAAAAGGGACTTATAATAAAAAGTCTTGAGTGATTAGGGTAAGAATCCCTTGTCAAATTGGCAATTGAATAAGGAGGAAGGACTCATTAAATTGGGGTTTTTCTGAAGAGTTTGATCCTGGCTCAGCGCGAACGCTGGCGGCGCGCCTAACACATGCAAGTCGTGCGCAGAGTCTTATGGCTCTGAGCGGCAAACGGGTGAGTAACACGTGAGTAACCTACGCTTGGGAAAGGGATAACCTTCCGAAAGGAAGGCTAATACCTTATATTGCACTAGCTCACTGAGAGTTAGTGTGAAAGGGGGCCTATGCTTGCAAGCTCCCGCCCAAGCAGGGGCTCGCGGCCTATCAGGTAGTTGGTGGGGTAATGGCCTACCAAGCCTATGACGGGTAGCCGGCCTGAGAGGGTGGTCGGCCACAGTGGGACTGAGACACGGCCCACACCCCTACGGGGGGCAGCAGTGGGGAATCGTGGGCAATGGGCGAAAGCCTGACC
>JBEPZX010000032.1:0-7563 GCA_041640635.1 Aquificaceae bacterium | reverse complement strand
GAGGTTTTTGCTTTAAAAAAAGGTGACAAGATTTTAATTAAGAAATCTCAGTATTATTGTTACATGTATCCAGATCCCAACAAAAGTTTCTTTAGTATACTCAAGGAGAAGCTAAAATGGGGATGAATGTATTTGATAAATACCTAACTTTTAGATTTAAAGAAGGACACTTACAACCCATAGAAAATCCACACATTCCTAAGCTTGAAGATCTTCTACATATTGAAAGTCAAAAACAAATTCTTTTGAAAAATACGGAACTTTTGATAGTAAGGAAGTTTGCAAACGATGTGCTTCTTTGGGGAGAAAGAGGAACGGGAAAATCTTCTTTGGTAAAAGCCATGCTTGGTGTATTTTACGATAGGGGGTTAAGAATTATACAGATATATAAGATGGATATTCTACATCTTTCTGAACTTTATTCTCTTTTGAGAGAGGAGGACAAAAGTTTTATCCTCTTTTTTGATGACCTTTCTTTTAGGGCAGATGAAGAAAGCTTTAGGCTCTTAAAATCTTTCATGGATGGAGATATAGAAGAAAGACCTTCAAATGTAGTCATATACGCTACGTCCAATAGAAGAAATCTGGTTCCACAGAGTTTGATTAATGAGAAATTTCCCGAAGATTATATGCAGGAAATATACTCATTAGTTGATAGATTTGGATTAAAAGTAGGTTTTTTTGGCTTTAGAAAAGAAGAGTTTTTGGATATGGTTAAAAACTACATTAACAAGTACTCAATAAAGATGGATGAGGAAGTGATACTTTCTAAAGCTATTGAGTGGGCAAGCGAGAAGGGATTTTCCGGAAGATCTGCCTTTCAGTTTGTAAAGTGGATCTTGCTATCTGTTTAGAATGGATAAGGCTTAAAAGTTTAAAAGTTGTACAAGGAGAAATAAAATTCATAATCAACACTTGACTTTTACCTTCCAATTTCCTGAGATTATATAGACTAATGACCTAAAAGAGCTAAATATTAAATGCTTTTAATGGGAAAAAATCTACTAACTTAAAGGTAAAACACTCACAAATTTTTTATTCTTTCTATTTTCAAATTTGACTACCCCGTCTATTAACGCAAACAATGTGAAATCAGAACCCATTCCTACATTTTGTCCGGGGTAGACTCTCGTTCCTCTTTGTCTTACTAGTATGTTGCCTGCTTTTACCATTTGCCCTGCAAATCTTTTGACACCTAGCCTTTTAGAATGACTATCTCTTCCATTGCGAGTTGAGCCACCACTTGCCTTTGATGCCATATTAAGCCTCCTTAATTTCTTTAACTAATATCTCTGTGTAAGGTTGTCTATGACCTTTCCAACGTTTGTAGTTTTTCTTTGCTCTAAACTTGAACACTATAACCTTTTTATGCTTTCCTTGAGATAATACTTCTGCAACTACCTTACCTTTATAAAATTGCATGGTACCATCAGCTTTTTTTATAGCTACAGGCTCCAGTTCAATGGTTTGCCCTTTTTCTAAGGGAAGTTTCTCTATCCTTAACCTGTCACCTACGGAAACTTTGTATTGCTTCCCACCAGTAGATATTACAGCATACACTACAAATCCTCCAGTTTATAAGAAATTGAAAAAGGGGAAAGCCCCCAATATGTTATTGCTGCTTTTGTTGCTGTTGTTGTTCAGCAGGTTGTTGTTGCTGTTGTTGCTCTCCAGCTGGTTGTTGCTGTTGTTGTTCAGCAGGTTGTTGTTGCTGTTGTTGCTCTCCAGCTGGTTGCTGCTGTTGTTCAGCAGGTTTTTGCTGGCAAGAAGCCAAAATAGCTAGCCCTGCTATACCTAATGCGAGTAACTTCTTCATTTTTCCATCCTCCTTTAAAAATAAGTGGCTTAATGCCAATACTATAGCATATATTAAATACTTTGTCAAGTGGTTAAATTTTCAGAAACCTAAGTTAAAATTTCCATATATGAAAGCTTTTGACATTTGTAAAGTGATAGAAGGGGAGCTTATTGGGGAACCAAGAGAAATAAAAGGTTTCTGTATAAATTCGAAAGCTATTGATGAAGGACAGGTTTTTGTTGCTATAAAGGGTAAAAAACACGATGGTCATTATTTTACATACGAAGCCTTCCAAAGAGGAGCAGTAGGGTGTATAGTTGAAAAGGATGTAAGCATACCAAAGGGGACTTTTGCCATAAAGGTGAAAGATAGTATCGAAGCGCTGAAGAAGTTGGCAAAGTGGAAGCGGGAAAGCTTTACAGGTAAGGTTATAGCCATAGCTGGGTCTGCCGGCAAAACCACAACAAAAGAAATGGTAGCTTTCTTACTCTCAAAAGTTGCCAAGGTAGCAAAGACTCCAAGAAACTTTAATTCTCAAATAACTGTCCCCCTTTCTATCTGTAATTTTTCACTGGATTGTGATTTTTGGGTGATGGAGTTTGGTGCAAGCCAAAAAGGTGATGTAAGAAATTTGACTGATCTTGCAAAACCTAATGTGAGAGCTATAACAGCTATAGGCGAAGAGCACTTAGAAACTTTCGGATGCCTAGATGATGTTATCTTAGGTAATGGTGAAATATTTTCAAATATGAAAGAAGATGATGTGGCTGTATATCCTAATTATGTGTCCCACTGCTATAGGTACAAAAACTCTATTACTTTTGGTGAAGGATCCTCTTTGTACGCTAAAGACATTTCTGTTAATAGTGAAGGTTTAAGTTTCAAAGTTGATAGTACCGATATTTATATACCTATTCCTAGTCTTGCTGTAGTAGAAAATGCACTGTGTAGCTTCGCTATACTTAAGGCGTTGGGTATTGATTGGAAAGATTTGGCACATTACTTAGAAGATTTTAAACCTGTAGATGGGCGTTTCAAGGTTAGTTACCTAAATGGCGTTACCGTAATAGACGATACCTATAATGCAAACCCTATTTCTATGAAAAAAGCTCTAGAAAGTCTTTCTCACTTTGCAGGTACTAAAATAGCCCTTTTGGGTGATATGCTAGAATTAGGAAAAGATTCGGAAATTTATCATAGGCAAATTGGAGAGCTAGCTAAAGAACTCCCTATCGAGTTTTTTGTATTCTACGGTGATCATATAAAGTACGCTTACGATACACTAAAAAAAACCAAAAAAAAAGTCTTCTTCTTTAATAAAAAGGAAGATGTAATCACTAAATTAAAAGAAATCATATCTGAAGAAAAAAATCCCGTAATTTTGGTAAAAGGATCAAGAGGTATGAGGATGGAGGAGATTATAGAGAAGTTGACAGAAGAAATTTAGTATATTAGAATATTCTAATATTCTTAAGGAGGAGGTATGAAGAAGCTAATATTAACGTTCACATTAATGAATCTTGCTTTTGTTAGCGCGGAAGAAATAGATTTAAGAAAGGTCCTCGAAGATGCTTTAAAAAACAATCTTGAAATTAGAGCATCAAGTAGGGACCTTAGATCTGCAGAGCTAGAATTTAAGGCTGCCAAATATGCTTATTTTCCAAGACTTAAGATTGAGGAAATCTACACACGTACTGATTTGCCTGCGTATGCTTTTATGAGTAAGCTAAATCAAGAAAGGATTACGTCTTCAGACTTCAATCCATCAAAACTTAATAACCCCTCAGCTATAAATAATTTTGAAACTAAACTGAGCGCAGAGATTCCTATTTGGCTCGGTGGTAAGCTTCAAGCCTACGAAAGAGCAAGTAAGGAAAACTTAGAAAGCGTTAAAGCCGAGTTCAACAGAAAAAAAGAAGAAATTGTACAACAAACTTATCAAGCCTATGCCAATACGGTACTGGCAAAGGAAGCCATTAACGTTAGTAAACAAGCGTTGGAAGATGCAAGAGAGCATGTAAGTTTAGCTGAAAGTATGCAGAAAGCTGGTGTTGCTCTGCTTTCTGATGTATTGAGAGCCAAAGTTTACCTTTCAAAAGCTCAAGAAATGCTCACTCAATCAGAGAATAACTACAAAGTAGCAAAGAAAGCTTTGGAGCTAGTAACGAATACAAACTACGGCGACTTTGATGTAAAGCCTTTTGAAGCATGTCCAAGCGTGGATTTTAGTCAATTAAGATCTCGAGCTGTTCAGAATAGAGAAGACGTTAGATCTTTGGCTCTGAAGATATCATCTATGAAAGAAGCTTCAAAGGTTGTCATAGCTGATAACCTTCCCCAAATATACGCTTTTGGGTCTTACAGTATGCATTCTAAGTCTTCTCCGTTGGGTGCAGATGGCAAGGGTTATACAGTGGGAATTGGTTTGTCTTGGTCCTTTGACACTGGGCTTTCTACCTACAACAGGTACCTAGCTCAAAAAGAAAAAGTAAAGGCTATGGAAGAAAGGTTAAGTTTACTTATTAATTCTGTCGATTTAGAGTTAAGAAAGGCATATGCTGATTACGAGAATGCTATGCAAGCCATAGAATCAGCCAAATCTAGAATAGAACAGAGCAAAGAGGTTTTAAGGGTGATGAAGGAACGCTATAAGGTAGGACTAGCTCGTATGGTGGATATTTTGGATGCTCAGACAGAATTGGATAAAGCCAGACTTGAGTACGTACAAGCTTTGTCAGAGTGTCACAAAGCTTACATTAACTTGCTTTACAGTGCAGGTAATACATTGGAGGTGCTCAAATGAAGAGCTACATAAAGTATATAGGTTTTATAGTTGTTATGGCTTTGGTCATAGCTTGGTTTGCAGGTGTCTTTAGCCATAAAGAAGAAACCTATCAAGTACAAAAGCAGGTTAAAACCGTAAGTGGTGTGGAAGTGGCGCAGGTAGAGGTTTCAGATATTACATTCCATAAATTCACAGGGAACATAGTAGCTTCTAAGACAGCAGAAGTATCGACGAAAATTATGGGCAAAATTACGAATATCAATGTAAAAGAGGGTGATTTTGTGAGTGCTGGAAAAACCCTCTTTTCGGTGGATGCATCCGATATACAAGCTCAGGTAAGAGCTACAGAACAGGGTATTCTTCAAGCACAACAGGCATACAATGCAGCAAAAGCACATCTTGAAGCTGTAGAGAAAACTTATAAGAGATACGAACAGCTTTTAAGAGAAAAAGCTATTACGGAACAAGAGTTTGACCAAATAAAAGCTCAATACGAAGCAGCTTTGGCACAGCTTAAACAAGCACAGGCGGGCATAGATATGGCACGCTATCAAAAGGAAGCGGTGGCAAGTAACCTAAAGTATGCAACCGTTTCTGCACCTTTTAGTGGCTACATAGCCCAGAAGTTGGCGGATGCTGGTGACTTTGCTCTCCCTGGTAAGCCTGTCGTAGTATTGGAAGCTCTTCCTTATCAGTTTGAGGTTTACCTTCCAGAAAAGTATTTAGGCAAGGTAAAGTTGGGGGAAGTTTACGAAGTTAATATAGAAAGCTTAGGAAAGACTATAAAAGGGAGAGTAGTTGAAGTTTCTCCTTCTTTGGATGCTCTCACCAGAACCTTTAGAGTTAAGTTAAATCTCGATGACTCCTCTGTAAGAAGTGGGATGTATGGCAAAATCTTAATTCCAGAAAAAGAAAAATCCATATACGTGCCAACTACAGCAGTATTGAAACGTTTTGATTTTACGGGTGTATACGTAATAAAAGAAGATGGAACATTAGAACTCAGAGGTGTAAAACTTGGAGAAGAAAAGGATGGCAAAGTGAGAGTCCTTTCTGGTCTTAACGGTAACGAAAAGATAATCATAAAGGGTATAGAGCAGGCTTGTGACGGTTGTAAGATAGGAGGAAAGTAAATGTACGGACTTGCGGGAAGGCTGGCTAACTACTTTATAGATTCAAAACTAACTCCTATTCTCATACTCGTGTCTCTGGCTTTAGGTGCTTTTGCCATAATAACCACACCCAAAGAGGAAGAACCACAGATAGTGGTTCCCATGATAGACATAATGATAGCTTACCCAGGCGCTACACCTGAGGAAGTAGAAAAGAGAGTGGTAGCTCCCTTGGAGAAAAAACTTTGGGAGCTTAAAGACATCGAATACATATACTCAGCGGCTTCTGAAGGACAAGCCATAGTTACAGCGCGCTTTTATGTAGGGACTGATCCTGTAAAGGCTTTAGTAGATCTAAACACAAAGATGATGTCCGCTTTGGATATAGCTCCGCCAGGTGTAATACTTCCACCGCTTGTAAAGCCTAAATCTATAGATGATGTTCCCATACTCACTCTCACCCTCTGGGGTAAAAACTACCATTGGTATGATCTGAGAAGGTTTGCATCCACCTTAGAGAGTGAGATAAAAAAGATAAACAACGTAGCTGATGTATTTATAGTAGGAGGTACACCAAGGCAGATAAAGGTTGAGCTAGATCCGGATAGAATCCAAGCTTACAGAGTATCACCACTGCATATAGCTCAAATCCTCAAATCTGCTAACGCTCAAGGTGTGAGCGGGAACCTAAACCAAAACAATACAACTTACACGGTAAGAATAGGGCAGTTCCTAGCATCAAAAGAGGACGTAGAAAACCTGGTTGTAGGTATGTTCAATGGGAGACCTGTTTACCTTAGAGATGTGGCAACAGTCTCCGATGGTGCATCAGATATAGACAATTACGTATTCATGGGGTTTGGTCCCAAAGCTTCAACAAAAGGAATAAAGGATGCAGAGATAGGACAAACATACCCGGCTGTCACCATAGCTGTTGCAAAAAGAAAGGGAACCAACGCTATAGATGTGGCTAATGAAACCTTGAGCGTGGTAAAACATGTAAAGAAGCAGTACCTACCAAAGGATTTGGAAATAACCGTTACGAGAAATTACGGCGAAACGGCAAAGGAAAAAGCCGATGAGCTCCTAAAGAAACTTTTTGTGGCTACTTTCTCTGTTATCCTCCTTATGGCTGTGGTTTTGGGATTCAAAGAGTCCATTGTTGTAGGAATAGCTGTGCCTGTCACGTTGGCAATAGCTCTATTCTTGAGCGAAATGTTTGGGTTCACTCTAAACAGGGTTACGCTCTTTGCACTTATATTTGCCATAGGTATTTTAGTGGATGACGCTATCGTAGTAGTGGAAAATATACACAGATGGTTTGAGCTAAAACTTGCCAAAACTCCACGCGAAGCCATCGTTAGAGCTACCGATGAGGTAGGAAACCCAACCATACTGGCTACCTTTACCGTTATAGCTGCGCTTATGCCCATGGCTTTCGTTACGGGTCTAATGGGACCTTACATGAGACCCATACCGATTAACGCATCCGTTGCAATGTTCTTTTCCCTACTGGTCGCTTTTATTATCACACCTTGGGCAAGCTATAAGTTCCTAAAGCATGAAAACCGCCAAGGACACGACAAAGAACACTTTGACATAAAGGAAACCACCTTCTGGAAACTCTACTCCAAAATAATGGTGCCTCTCCTTACAAGTGCCACCAAAAGAACCACTTTTTATGTCTTCACCTTAGCACTTATGGGACTATCTGTGTTTCTTTTGATTACCAAGGTAGTTGTTGTTAAGATGCTGCCTTACGATAACAAGAGCGAACTTCAGATCGTAATAGACATGCCCGAAGGTACTACAAAAGAGAAAACCTTAGAGGTTGCAAAGGCTATAGCCGATTACGTATCCACACAGAG
>JBEPZX010000031.1:0-7968 GCA_041640635.1 Aquificaceae bacterium | reverse complement strand
CACCTCGATATTGATATCCCTCTAAAAAAACAAATCGCAGACGGCATAAAAAAAGCAAAGAACCGCTACGGTGAGAAGCTCCATTTTTTCATATATTACCAATCTTATTCCAACACTTACGGAGAGAGGGAATATCTGAAAGAAATTTATGACACAGCTTTAGAGTTTGATGAAGTTGTAGGCATAGACGTAGGAACTAGACCTGACTGCGCGCCAGAGTGGGTTTTGGATCTTTTAGAAAGCTACACGCAAAAAGGCTTAGAAGTATGGGTGGAGTATGGTTTGCAGAGTGCCAACTTTAAGACATTGAGGTTTATAAACAGAGCTCACGGTGTTTCCGATTTTGTGGATGCCGTTTTAAGAACTAAGAAAAGAAACCTTAAAGTTTGTGCTCATGTGATACTGGGACTTCCTTTTGAGGATAGAGAGGATAACATAGAAACGGCAAAGCTCATAGCCAGTTTACCCATAGATGGCGTTAAAATACATCCGTTGCATATAATAAAGAATACGGTGATGGCAAAACAATATTTGGCTGGAGAGTTTGACGTATTGACCTTAGAGGAATATGCAAAAAGGGCAGTGGATTTTATAGAGGTTTTGCCTTCCAATGTGGTGATTCACAGATTAACGGGTGAAGTAGAGCCAGAGAGACTCATAGCACCTGATTATTGTACTTATGCCAAGAAACAGGAAGTTATAAAAGCTATAGAAGAGGAACTCCTCAGAAGAGGTTCATACCAGGGGTGTAAGCAACCTTTTAACAGATGAGAAAACATCACTGGGCACTGATAGCTTTAGCTGTAAATTTGGCTCAATCTCTGCTTAAACTTGTGGCTGGCATTCTTACTGGTAGTTTGTCCCTTACCGGTGAGGCTTTTCACTCCTTTTCCGATTCCTTTGTGTCTTTTGTGGCTCTTTTTACTATAGCGCTGTCGGAGAGAAAGAGTACCCGTTTCCCATATGGACTTTACAAACTTGAAAACATAGGAGCTATAGTTATTGGCATATTTCTGCTTTTGGTTGCTTATGAGGTAGCCAAAAGGGCTTTTACAACCGAGGTAATTGTAAATAAAGAATACTTAAACATAGGTATAGGTGTTGTGATTTTTTCTATGATTTCTTCTTTGGTCCTCTCTCTTTTGGAGAGAAATGCTGGTAAAAAGTTAAACTCACCAGCTCTCGTAGCGGACTCTTACCACACTTTAACGGATGTTTTTGCTTCATCTCTGGTCTTGGTGAGCCTTGTTTCTGTATACTTTGGTTACCAGCTGGATAGGTATTTTGCTTTGGCTATATGTTTCTTTATAGCTTACACCGCTTTTGATATACTAAAGCGAGAAATTTCCATACTTTTGGACATTTCCGTAGAGACAAAGACATTGGAAGATATAAGAAACTTAATACTTAGCTTTAGGCAAGTTCAGGAAATAAAGAGCCTATACGTTAGGTCTCCAGGTGGTAAACTTTTTGCGGATGTAACTCTGTCTATACAGGCACGGGACTTTGTAGAAGCTCATAAGTTGGTAGACACAATAGAAGAAGAGCTAAGAAGAAGATTCCCAAACTTCGAAGCAATCTTTATACATTACGAACCTTTCGACACGTCTACTAAGGTAGCCATACTTTTGGACGAAGAAAGTCGCGTAGCCAGCAGTTTTTTAAGTGCCAAAAAGGTAGCCATATTTCAGCAAGGTGAAGAGGTAAAGATGTTGGATCTGTCAAACTCTCTGTCAAACTCTAAAGAAGAAGAAGTTTCACAAGCGCTTGTAAATAAAGGCGTAAACATTATAGTGTCTGGATGCCATCCGGAGAGTACGCAAGCAAAGGCGATTTTAAGCAAAGAAGGTGTGTTTGTTTGGGAAACACAAGAAACAAACCCTTATAAGGTATTATCTGAAATAGCTTATAATTTAACGGATGTCAAAGATTCTTATAAAGAGTGCAAGAACCATAGACCCATCCCAGAATCTTGACAAAGTTGTAGACATACTTATAAAGGATGGCAAAATTGAAAAGGTAGATGCGCATATAGAGGATAGAGAAGCAAAGATTATAGATGCTAAAGGTTTAGTTGCTTGTCCTGCCTTTGTGGATATTCACGTGCACCTTAGAGATCCGGGGCAAACTTACAAGGAAGACTTGGAAAGCGGTAGCAAGTGTGCCGTAGCTGGTGGTTACAGTTTTGTTGTTTGTATGCCCAATACATCGCCTCCTATTGATGATCCTACTATAGCACAGTACGTTGTGGATAAGTCAAAAAACATAGGTTTGTGTAATATTTTGCCATCCGGAGCTATAACCAAAGGAAGGAAAGGGAAAGAGCTCACAGACTTTTACGCTTTGAAAAAAGCAGGATGTGTTGCGTTAACGGACGATGGTGCACCTTTGATGGATTCTTTGCTTATGCAGAGGGCTTTAGAGCTATCTAGGGATCTTGGACTTTTGGTAATGAATCACTGCGAAGATGACAAAATAGCCTATGGTCACATAAACGAAGGATTTGTTAGTAGTCTTTTAGGATTGTCTGCAAGACCAGCTTCAGCTGAAGACATACTGGTGTCAAGGGATTGTATTCTTTCTTACCATATCGGCAGTCCCATACATATACAGCATCTATCCTCTTCTCTTAGTGTGGATATAATAAAGTACTTCAAGGAAAAGGGAGCAAAGGTAACTTGTGAAGTAAATCCATACCACCTTGTATTTACGGAGAAAGAACTCTTGATATCCTATGCCAACGCAAAAGTTAACCCGCCTTTAAGAGAAGACACTTCTTACCTTCTGTCAGCGCTTGCGGATGGCACAATAGACTGTGTAGCTACAGACCATGCACCTCATGCACCTTGGGAAAAGAGCTCCATAGAAAAAGCCATGCCTGGTATGATAGGACTTCAAACAGCCTTACCTATAATGTTAAGCCTTGTAGAGAGGGGAATAATTTCATTAAAAAGAATGGTAGAGCTAATGTCCTATAACCCATCAAAAATTTTGAATATACCCTATCCTAGCATAAAGGAAGGTAGCCTAGCAACCTTGACACTTTTCGATCCAAAGGAGGAATGGATTTTAAATGAAGAAACTAATAAATCTAAGTCCAGAAATACTCCCTTGTGGAATAAAAAACTAAAGGGAAAGATAAAGTTTACTCTGATAGAAGGTAGGATAGTGTATGAGGATTGAAAGGGTAGCCATAATAGGTGTGGGCTTTATGGGTGGCTCTTTTTGTTTAGCTCTTAAAAACGTATATCCAAGCATGCGAACCTTTGGCATAGACATAAATGAGCAAGCAATAGAAATAGGGAAAGAGCTAAAGGTTATAGACCAGGGATCTACGGATATTTCTGAGCTAAAGGACTTTAATCCTCAATTGGTAGTTTTGGCATCTCCAGTAAGAACATTTATAGAGATAGCGCAAAGCTTAAGGGAATTAATAGACAAAGAATGTATAGTAACGGATTTAGGAAGTGTGAAAGGGCATTTGGTGTATGAACTGGAAAACATATTAGGTCCACGCTTTGTAGGTGGGCATCCTATAGCGGGAACGGAAAAGTCTGGAGTACAATACAGCAGAAATGACCTTTTTAAAGGTAAAAGGTTTATAATAACGCCTACCACGTTTACCGACAAAGATGCCAAAAGTCTACTAAAGTCCCTTTGGGAAGAAATAGGCTCTTTTGTAGAGGAAATGGATCCTCACCTCCATGATTACATATTTGGTGCAGTATCCCACCTACCACACGCGGTAGCCTTTGCTTTGATAGATGCTCTCATTCGTTTAAGTGATGGTGTAGACCTATTTAAGTATCCAGGAGCAGGTTTTAAGGATTTTACACGTATAGCAGCGTCTGACCCAATAATGTGGAGGGATATTTTTTTAGAGAACAAAGAGAATGTAGTCAAATGTATAGATGCATATATTAACTCTCTGAGCAAGCTCAAAATTTTAATACAAGATGGTTTGGAAAAGGAACTAACTCTCTATTTAGAGGAAGCCAGAGAAAATAGAAATAAGATAGATAGAAACAATGGGTAAGTATTTTTTTGCACATTTATGTAAACTAAGTATTAATTGACATATAGAAAGCTTCCAATTAGGAACTGCTAAGCCATTTTCCTAGTTTGAATGATCTTAGCTTGCAACTCGCAAAAGTTTACATGTGTTATAATTACTTTAGTAATTCTTTACAGGAGTAAGCCATGCTTATATTTTTAGATACAGGCAATGTGGAAGAAATAAAACAAGCTTTGGATATAGGTATATTGGATGGTGTGACAACAAATCCAACTTTAATTGCCAAGACTGGTAGACCTTTCATGGAAGTAGCCAAGGAAATTGTTAGCTTGGTAGATGGACCAGTGAGTTTAGAAACAGTATCATTAAACGCTGAAGGGATGGTTAAAGAAGCAAAAATGCTTGCGGATCTTGGTGATAATGTGGTAGCAAAGATACCTATGACACCTGAGGGTATGAAAGCAGTAAAGGTTCTAGAAGATGAAGGTATTCCAACGAATGTTACACTAGTATTTTCTCCGTCTCAAGCTCTTTTAGCTGCAAAAGCAGGTAGTAGTTACGTTTCACCGTTTATTGGAAGGCTCGATGATGCTTCAAATGAAGGTATGAAAATAATAAGGGAAATAAAACAGATATTTGATAATTACGATATAGATACACAGATAATAGTTGCAAGCGTAAGACATCCTATGCATGTAGTAGAGGCTGCTTTAATAGGGGCTGATATATGCACAATGCCCTTTGAGGTTTACAAAAAGCTTTTCCAACACCCACTTACGGATAAAGGATTGGAGCTCTTTCTCAAAGACTGGGAAAAGGTACCAGGTAGACCATTCTAAAATAGCTTCACTGAATGAAGTTTATTATTTGGTTTAGGGATGTTTTATCTCCCTTTATTTCTTCTAGTTTAGCTGTTACGTTACCTATAACAAAAGAAAGCTGCATTTTGACCAAAAGGTTAGTATCATTATCAATCCACAGTCGCCAGTTTCCCGTAGGTCTCAGTAAACCTTTCGTATGAATATTAGGTTGAACTTCTACAAGTCTTGTTTTAAAAGTTCCTATATCTGTTTGCAGAATTTCCTCCTTCTTAATAACCTTAAAAGGAATTTTGTAATACTTTTCATCGTAAAACATAGACACAAAGCCGGAATCTTTGTTTAGGGATTCTTTAAACAGTACTAAACTTGCCATATATGGGTCCGGTGAATTTTGATAAATATATACACTTTCTGTCTTTTTTTCTATCTCATTACTCAAATCAACGTACTTAATCTCCATGACGTAAATTTTTCCCTTTTCAAACTTATACTCTTGATCCCTTTTGAAAGGACCTTCCTCTTGCTGGTATCTAAAGAGTTTAGGCATCAAGTTTTCTTCTACAGTCATGTAAGACTCACCTTTGTTATAAACTCTCTTGACAAGCTTTCCTACATTTATCGTCTTTACCCAACTTTTGGCGTAAATGTTTTTGTTTTCTATGGTGTAAGTTATGCACGTTTTTGCAACGGGTAAGAATAGGTAGTGCGTTTTGTAACAAGCGGTTAAATCTTTAGAAAAGGAAAATAAGGGAAAGAGAATTATGAAAAAGAATAAAGAAAACATGTATTAATTGCCTGTTTGATTCTTGAGCTTCTCATGAGCTGCCATTATGTAACCTAAAAAGGCATTTTCCGGTTGCGCACCTACGAACTCTACAAGTCCTTGATTAATAACTATCTTGGGTACACCCACTACTTGGTATAGCTGCGCTAAATCTGGATTTTCAGCAGCATCTACGATAACAGCATTTATATTGTCATTAGACAGCGCAAAATTCATCGCCATTATAGCGGCAGCGGGGCAGTATCCGCATGATGTTGTAACAAATACTGTTATTTCTAAAGGTGTATCTAATGTTGATATAAACTCCAAGGTTTTGGCTGAAAGTTCAGGTTGTCTCTTTGATACCAAGGTTATACCCTTTACTAACGTGGAAAATTCCAACCCGGAAGGAAGACCTATATACCTTATACCATAGTCTTTTTCTCCTTCTAATACAATAGTTGGTACTCTTGATATGTTATACTTTTGCGAAATTTCCCTGTCTATAACTGGTGAATAAATTTCTAAATTTATTTTTTCATTTATCTGCGAAACTTCCTTAAGTAGCTCTTCTGTAACTTGACAAGTTTCACACCCTATAGTCTGAGAGAAAAGTTTAATGTTTACGGGATTTACGAGCTCCTTTGAAAATATGTCACTCAATTGTGACCTTACGTCTAGACCTAGTAGCATTTTTATCGACCTCCTTTTAAGTATATAATTATACGCTTAACATATTCGCCATACTAATTTTAAGCTAATAAAGATTATAATTTCCATATGTGTGGAATAATTGGTTACATAGGAAAAAACCCAGCCATCTTTATATTACTAGAGGGTTTGGAAAGATTAGAGTATAGAGGTTACGATTCCGCAGGCATAGCTACTATTGAAAACTCTTCTATTTTTGTAGAAAAAAAATTAGGTAAAGTAAGGGAATTGATAAAGAGTTTATGGGGTAGGCCCCTAAAGTCTACCATAGGTATAGGACATACACGTTGGGCTACTCATGGAGAACCTTGTGATATCAATGCACACCCTCACACTGATATGAAAAACCAGATAGCCGTAGTACACAACGGAATAATAGAAAATTACCTCGAATTAAAGGAAAAGATCATTTCTCAAGGCGTTGAATTCAAGTCTCAGACAGATACAGAAGTAATAGCACACCTGATATCCATGTTCTACAGAGGGGATCTATTGGAAGCCGTTTTTGAAGTAGTAAATCTTCTAAAGGGAGCTTATGCTTTTGCCGTAATTTCTAGCTTAGAACCAGATAGAGTAGTAGCTGTTAGGTATGGGAGCCCCTTAGTTTTGGGTGTTGGTGAAGGGGAAAACTTTTTAGCTTCAGACATACCTGCTCTTCTGCCCTTTACTCGCAAAGTAATACCACTTTCGGATGGGGAAATAGCAGATGTAAGGAGAGAAGGAATAGATATATATGACTTTAATAAAAATAGCATTGTAAAGGACATTATGTACATTCCATGGGACATAATATCTGCAGAAAAAGCCGGGTTTAAACACTACATGCTAAAGGAAATATTTGAACAACCTAGAACCATTGCTGACACTGTAAAAGGTTTTATATCTAGAGATTATTCATTGCCTTTTTCACTCACAGATTTTAGAAGGGTTTTGATAGTTGCTTGTGGTACTTCTTACCATGCAGGATTGGTTGGAAAGTACTGGATAGAAAAGTATGCAAATATACCTGCGGAAGTTGTTTTTGCTTCAGAGCTCAGATATTCGTTGAGTCCTATAGATGATAAGGATCTCATAATTGCTATTTCCCAGTCGGGAGAAACAGCAGATACACGTTTTGCAGCCTTGTCTGCTAAAGAAAAAGGGGCTACTTTGCTATCTATTGTAAATGTTTTAGGTAGTGCACTAGATAGGGAATCTGATTACACACTTTATACACATGCAGGTCCAGAAATAGGTGTAGCGGCAACGAAAACCTTTACGTCTCAACTTGCTGTGCTATATAGTTTGGCAGTTAGTCACTCAAAGGATAAGGAACATTTACTTTCTAAACTTAGCCATGTGCCAGTGGTTATGGAAGATATACTTTCGCAAACTGAAGATATAAAAGATGTAGCCTTAAGTTATGCCAAGTATAAAAGTATGCTATATTTAGGTAGATACTTAAATTATCCCATTGCCTTAGAAGGAGCATTAAAGCTCAAAGAAATATCCTACATACATGCTGAGGGATACCCAGCTGGTGAAATGAAACACGGTCCTATAGCTCTTATAGACGGCAATATGCCAGTAATTTGTATTGCACCGAAGGATAGAGTTTACGAAAAAATGCTATCAAACATAGAAGAAGTCATAGCACGTAAAGGAATAGTAATAGGGGT
>JBEPZX010000030.1:0-8243 GCA_041640635.1 Aquificaceae bacterium | reverse complement strand
CCTATACAATCTTTTACAAACTTGATTTCCCTGTTTATTAATCTAGACAATCTTTTAGCCACAGGTAAAAGGCTGTATTCTGGACTTTTTACACCCTTTGGTCTCCCTAAATGAGATACTAGTATTACTTTAGCTTTATTATCTAACAAATACTCTATTGTAGGTAAACTGGATTTTATACGTGTATCATCTTCTATGTTTCCTTGCTCATCTATAGGCACGTTAAAATCTACCCTAACCAGAACCCTTTTACCTGCTACATCTACGTCTTTTAGGGTTTTTTTCCCAAGTGCCATAATTTATCCTCTTAAAAATCCAGATCTATATCTTCATCATCAAATTCTGGACTACTACCAAAACTTGTAATGCCCTTTAAACTCATAGCTATGTTTTTTAGTGTTTCTAGATAGACAAGAACATCATCGTACACTCTAAGCTGTGTTTTGTATCTAGATACGTCTTCATAAGAAAACTTTTTCGTCTTTAAGAGCTTCTTTATGGCAACTTTACCCATGTAAGCCCTAGAAAACTTTTCTTGCCATTCTTTCCAAAACTCTGATGTTCCAACTTGATTCTTAACTATAAAGAATTCTAAATTTGATAGTTCTTCAAGGATTTGTGTATCGATATAGGTATTTTTCATTGAAACCTCCTTACATTAAATTATAATCTTTTTTATGCTCGTAAAAAAATGTAAACAAGATGTATGTTGGGTTACTTTTAGGATTAATCTAGAAGGAGCTCAAAGCGTTCACATAGCTGGAGAGTGGAACGGGTGGGAAAGGGAAGCTATGAAAAGGAACAGGGAAGGAGCTTTTTGGATAACAAAGAGACTAAAGAAAGGTAGATACAAGTTTAAATACATTGTAAATGAGACAAACTGGATAAATGATGATAAAGCTGACGGTTATGTACCAAACCCATTCGGAGGAACGGATAGTCTGCTAATTTTAGAATGATAGGCATAATAGGTGGTAGTGGACTTTACAAGGTAGAAGGCATAGAGATTTTGGAAGAAGTAAGATTAAAAACACCATTTGGTGAACCATCGTCTTCCATAATTTTGGGTAAAATAGGGGATAATAATGTAGCCTTTATCTCTAGGCATGGTATAGGGCATATTTACCCTCCGCATCTCATACCTTATAGGGCAAATTTGTGGGCTCTTAAGGAGCTGGGTGTAAAGAGGGTTTTGGCAATTTCAGCTGTTGGTGGTATCAATGTTAGATATAATCCTGGGGATTTTGTGATCATAGAAGATTTCATGGAGTTTACAAAAAACAGAGAAACGACCTTTTACGAAGGTAAATTCTCAAAATGGGTTTGTGGAGATGATAAGCCATCTAGATTAATTAGAGAAGGTAAAGTGGTTCACATAGATATGTCCGATCCTTACTGTCAACAGATGCGGGTAGAATTAACACACATTTTGGATAATCTTAAGTATTCCTATCACATTGGAGGCACATACGTATGTACAGAAGGACCGAGGTTTGAAACACCATCTGAAATAAGGTATATGCAAGCTTTAGGTGGGGATGTTGTAGGTATGACTGGATATCCAGAGGTAGTCCTTGCGAGAGAATTAGAAATGTGTTATGCATCCCTTTGTGTAGTTTCTAACCCAGCAGCAGGTATATCCAAAAATAAGTTAACAAGTGATGAAGTGATAAACCTAATGAAAGGAAAAGAGGAAGAGATTAAAACCATAATCGTGGAGTTTGTAAAGAGATTACCAACGGAAAGAACGTGTAATTGCGGCAAAGCGTTAGAGGGAGCAGAAGTTTAGAGCTTATATATAATTCTGTCTTCGTATTCCAAAGGGTAGTTGTTACTAAAACATGCATCACAAAACTGATTGGCATCTTTGACACACTTTTTTAATCCCTCAAGACTTAGATACATAAGGGAATCGGCATTGATAAAGTTTCTAATTTCCTCTATACTGAATCGATTTGCTATGAGCTCTTCCCTTGTGGGTGTATCTATACCATAATAACACGGACCTATCACTGGAGGAGAAGCAATCCTTAAGTGTACTTCTTTAGCACCTGCATTTCTCAACATACTTACTATTCTTTTCGAAGTTGTTCCCCTAACCAAAGAATCGTCTATGACTACAACTCTCTTATTTTCCAGGACTGAACGATTTGGATTTAACTTCATCAAAACTTTAATATCCCTTAGTTCTTGAGTAGGTTCTATAAAACTTCTGCCTACGTAATGGTTTCTTATTATACCTAACTCTAATGGGATTCCTTTTTCTTGGGAGTATCCTATAGCGGGAACTAATCCAGAGTCTGGAACTGGAACAACTACATCTGCTTCTATGTTATCTTCTTTTGCTAACTGCTGTCCCATGGCTTTTCTGATAGGGTATACCCAATCGCCAAATATAAAACTCTCAGGTTTGGAGAAATAAACAAATTCAAAAATGCACATAGCTAACTTTTTTTGCTGAAAAGGCATATAACTTCTCATACCTTTTTCATCAACGATTAGAATCTCGCCTGGCTTTATCTCCCTCCAAGTTTGTGCTCCAAGTATGTCAAAGGCACAGCTTTCAGAAGCAAAAAGTATACTATCTTTCAATCTCCCCATAAGCAATGGCCTGAAACCATATATATCCCTTGCAACAATCATTTTGTCCTTTATCATAATTATTATGCTGTATGCCCCTTTTACTTTAGAAATAGCATAAATAATCCTTGGCAGTATATCTCTATCCTCTGGATGTATACTCACATTCTCTGGTAGGTAAGTATCAATACTCATCAAGAGTGGAATAACCTCTGTATCTGATGTATATTCTGGTTCAAAACCGGCTTTTATCACTTCTTTCCTTAAAATTTGATAGTTGGTTAAATTACCGTTATGTACAATGGCAACTTTACCTAAAGGAGTTTGCTTAACTATTGGTTGCGCGTTTAAAATTCCATCATCTCCAGCTGTTGAGTATCTTACGTGAGCTATAGCCATTCTTCCCCTTAAATCTTTTAAATCCTCTTTCTTTATAGCCTCAAGGACCATACCTGGCTTTCTGATAACCTTTATATCCTCTAGGTTACTTGCCGCTATGCCTACACTTTCTTGCCCTCTATGCTGCAGAGCGTATATTCCGTAAAAAGCCATTACTTCTGCATTTTCTGCATTATAAATTCCAAATATTCCGCACATAATAAAAATTTAATACATTTTAACCTTTTAAAGTATCATATTACTTATGAGGGGGATAGGCATTCTCTTGAGTGTTTTTATAGTTTTATACTCCTGTGGTCCTACTGTAACCACTCTAGAAGAGTACGAAAAGAAGAATCCTTACCCGGGAAAAGAAGAAACGATAGAGTATGCATCGAAGGGAAGCTTGATGCCCAGGGATGGTAACGTAAATCTTTTCACGGATACAAAAGCTAATAAGGTAGGGGATGTAGTATTTATCCAGGTGATAGAAAGCATGAACGCAGTTGAAAATGTAGCTACACAAACTCAGAGATCTGCTCAAATAAAAGAAGGAATATCTTCTCTGTTTGGTTTGGATAAAACAATTTTAGATAGATTAAGCGCAGGAGCCAGTGGACAAATGCAAAACCAAGCTGGTGGAAGAGTCCAGCAATCAGGTATACTTACAACCAAACTTGCTGGAAGAGTAATGAAAGTATACCCTAATAAAAGTATGCTAATAGAAGCCAAAAAGAATTTTTACATGAACAACAGCCAAAGAGAGATTGTGCTTAGAGGTATAGTTAGACCAGAGGACCTAGATACGTCTAACACCGTAACGAGTGATAAAATTGCAAACTTAGAAGTATTTATAGATGGAAAAGGATTTTTGGCTGATGGAGGAAGTCCAGGATGGTTAACTCGTATATTAGCAAAGCTCTTGCCTTTTTAATGCTTTTTTTTAGCACAAGCTTTGCGACAAAGATAAAAGATATAGTAAACATAGAAGGTAACAGAAGTAACTATCTAGTTGGATACGGTTTGGTCACCGGACTTAAAGGGACGGGAGATGGCAAAAGCACCTTATTCACAACAAGAAGCATAGCTAACATGTTGAGAAGTATGGGAATAAACGTAGATGAAAAAAGGATAACCGTAAAAAACGTAGCAGCTGTAGTGGTGACAGCAAAAATACCACCTTACGCCAAACCTGGTATGCCAATGGATGTAGAAGTATCCGCCATAGGTGATGCGAAGAGCTTAGAAGGTGGCACTTTACTACTTACACCCTTGAAAGGTCCAGATGGTCAAGTTTACGCATTAGCACAAGGTCAAGTCATTGTAAGTGGGTATGAAGCTCGAGGTAGAGCTGCCGCGCAAGCTCAAAATATTCCTACAGTAGGAAGAATACCAAATGGTGCAATTATAGAAAGAGAGCTACCTTTCAGAGCCGACTTTAGAGAGGTCAACCTATATCTAGAAACAAACAGTTTTTCTTTAGCAAAGCAAATACAAGATAGGATAAATGCAGAGTTTGGTACAAAAGTGGCTCAAGCAATAGATAGTAGCACCATAAAGCTAACCATACCCGAAAATATGTCACCTGTAGAATTTTTGGCAAAGGTGGAAGATATAGATATAGATGTACCTTCCGTTGCAAGGGTAGTAATAGACGGGAGATCTGGGCTCATATTACTTGGTGGGGACGTTAGAATAAATCCAGTTTCTGTAGCAATAGGAACATTAACAGTCACTATTCTAGAAAGACCAGAAGTTTCACAACCTCCACCTCTATCATCAGGTCAAACGGTTGTAACTCCAAGAACAGAAGTACAGGTTAAAGAAAAAGAATCCCGTCTTGTAGAACTAAGAGGTGCAACTGTTGCGGAACTCGTCAACTCACTTAATAAAATAGGGGCAACTCCAAGGGAGATTATATCTATATTACAAGCTATTAAACAAGCTGGAGCATTGAAAGCAAAACTGGAAGTGTTATAATATAGCTATTATGGGCATAAGAGTCGGAATAAATGGATTTGGAAGAATTGGAAGATCTTTCTTTAGAGCTTGTTATGGAAGGGAGGACATACAGGTAGTAGCTGTAAATGATCTAACAGATACCAGAACCTTAGCTCATCTTCTTAAGTATGATTCAGTACACGGTGTTTTCAGAGCTGATGTACAATATGAAGATGGATACCTAATAGTTGACGGTAGAAAGATTAGAGTTTTTTCAGAAAAAGACCCAGCCTTAATTCCATGGGAAGATGAAGGTGTTCAGATAGTTTTGGAATCCACCGGAGCCTTTACTAGCAAAGATAAAGCACAACTTCATATAAGGGGTACTGTAAATAAAGTTATCATTTCAGCTCCTGCTAAAAACCCTGATGTAACTATAGTTATGGGGGTAAACGAAGAGCTCTACGACCCGGAAAAACATCACGTAATATCAAACGCAAGCTGCACAACTAATTGCTTGGCTCCTGTTTTGAAAGTTCTTCAGGAACGATTTAGTATCAAGGCAGGATATATGGTAACGGTGCATGCATATACAAACGACCAAAGAGTATTAGATTTACCACATAAAGATCTAAGAAGAGCAAGAGCTGCTGCAGTAAATATCATTCCTACAACAACAGGTGCTGCAAAAGCCATTGGTGAGGTTATACCTGAGCTCAAAGGTAAGCTCGATGGTTCTGCCAGAAGAGTTCCCGTAGCTGATGGCTCATTAATAGATCTGACTGTTGTTGTAGAAAGGCCGCCATCTTCAATTGAGGAAGTAAACGAAGCATTTAAGGAATACGCCTATGGGCAATTGAAGGGGATTTTACAGTATTGCGAAGATCCAATAGTGTCCCAAGACATTGTAGGCAATGCTCATTCGTCCATTTTTGATTCAGGTTTAACCCAGGTTATAGGTAATTTGGTCCATGTAGTAGCTTGGTACGATAACGAATGGGGCTATTCGTGTAGATTGGCAGATCTTATGGCTTACATTGCTAAACGTGAGCCCCTATTGAAATCCTGAAAGTTTTTTGTTAATCTATATTATTTCTAACGGGGTGTAGCTCAGGTGGTAGAGCACCGGCTTTGGGAGCCGGGGGTCGCAGGTTCAAGTCCTGTCGCCCCGAGGGCCCGTAGCTCAGCTGGACAGAGCAAGGGATTTCTAATCCCTAGGTCGGGGGTTCGAGTCCCTCCGGGCCCGCTTTTAATACATGGATGGGGGTTTAGCTCACAAATTTTTAATTGTATAAAAGGGATAAAAGTAGATCTTCCCGGTCATGGTAAATCTATTGGAGATAGTTACTCAACACTGCAAGATATAGCAATAAAACTCCTGAAAAAAATACCAGAAAAGACGGATATAGTAGGTTGGTCTCTCGGTGCTTCTATAGCTCTTTTGATGAGCTTATTGAATCCTAATAAAGTAAACAAACTTATACTGATAGGCGCGACTGCAAACTTTTATTCGTGCTGGGAAACAAAAAACATAAGGGCTTTTTTGATGAAGCTAAAAAGAGAAGGTTACTCTTTCGTAAAAGAATTTAGAACCATAGCATACAAACATATAGATATTCCTTTAGATACAAAGAAAGCTGCAAAATTACTTGAAGATTTCATTCATTTGGATTTGCGACCTAAGCTTCACACCATAAATAAAGAAGTCTACATAATACATGGGACTAAAGATAAAATTGTCCCATTTAGTTGTGGTAAATTATTGCATCAATATATAAAAGGAAGTAAATTTATATCTCTCGTCGGAGGTCATTTACCAGTAGGATATGAAAGAACTGTCCTTGAGATTCTCAAGAGCTAGTAAAACTTACGAAAGCTGGGCGATTCCTCAAAAATACTGTGCAGATATATTGCTATCTCTGGAAAATCTAAGCACTCCCTTGCTGGATGTGGGTTGTGGGACGGGTTTTGCTAGTATTTATGCGAAGGGCTCTATAGGTGTAGATATTTCCATAAAGATGCTAAAAGAGTATGTATCGAAGGGGAATAAGGGTGTATTAGGTGATGCTCATAACTTACCATTTAAAGACAAAAGCTTTAAGACTGTAATTAGTAACTTTGCACTGCATTGGACTGATTTGAATTTGTCCATTAGAGAAATATTTAGAGTGTGCTATGGGAATTTTTTATGTAGCATTCCTGTGAAAGGCAGCTTACAAGAATTAAGTTTCCCTTTTCCAAGTGATGAAGATGTAATAAATATCGTAGAAAGCTTGAGAGGAAAACTAAAAAAGGTTAAAAAGAAAAGAGTTGAAATTCCCTTTTCAGGGTGGGATCTTATTAGATTTTTTCATTACACAGGTACATCATATAATCCAAGTTTTGGAAATGTTATAATTTCAAAAAGCAAGATGGAAAAAATTTTATCATCTATTAATGAGCCTTATTTTGATGTTTTATTCTTTTCATGCGAGGTAAGAGAATGAGGAGGTTAAAAATGTTTACTTTCGTATCGCTGTTTTTAAGTTTCACCTTAATTTTTGCAAGTTGCAAAGCTGAAGTAACTCAGAAGGCTAGCGCGACAACAAACACTTCTTTGCTTCAATCCATATCTCTTTCTCAAATAGAAAACGAATTAACGTCCATAGTAGAAACCGTATCTCCTTCAGTTGTAACCATATTCGCTACTCAAAGAGTAAGCTCACCTATTATGGACTTCCCATTCCCTATCCCCTTTCCTCCTCAAGAAAGACCTTCATTAGGTTCAGGTGTGATTATGTACTACAAAAAGGATAAGTTTTACATACTTACCAATAGCCATGTGGTTAAAGATGGTAGGGATATTAAGGTTAAGTTTGATGAATACACGGAAAAAAAAGCAAAGATAGTAGGAGTTGATCCTAGAACTGATGTAGCAGTTATTGAGGTAGATGCCAAAGACATAGAGAATCCGGAAAAGAGAGTGGCAAAACTTGGTGATTCTGATAAATTAAAAGTCGGACAAATAGTTATTGCTATAGGAAACCCCTATGGACTAGAACGTACAGTAACAGTAGGTGTTATTTCTGCACTCAAGCGTAGCATAGGAATAACTCAGTATGAGAGTTTTATACAGACAGACGCTCCTATAAATCCTGGAAACTCTGGTGGGCCATTGGTCAATATAAAAGGCGAGGTGATAGGAATAAACACCGCCATACTTGCAGAGGGGCAAGGGCTTGGCTTTACTATACCTATAAACTTAGCTAAATGGATAGCCGATCAATTAATAGAAAAAGGTAAAGTTACGAGAGGTTGGTTAGGTGTAGTCATACAAGAGGTGACTTCTGATATATCTGAAGCCA
>JBEPZX010000029.1:0-9175 GCA_041640635.1 Aquificaceae bacterium | reverse complement strand
ACTGAGTCTACAAAAACTATAGCCCACCCCGCAAGAAAGCCACCTTTGGTAAGAGGGAAAACAACACGCCTAAAAACTGTCCAAGTATTCGCACCTAAAGTCCTTGCTGCGTCCTCTACAGATTTGGAAAGAGCTGATATAGAGGATTCTTGAGCATGGACGGACACAGGCATAAAGCGTATCACATAAGCCAAGACAAGCAAAACTAAGCTTCCATAAATGAAGCCAAACTGAGAAGCTGTAAACAATACACTCACCGCCACGACGGGACCTGGCAAGCTGTATCCCAAAGAGGAAACATAGTAAAGAACTCTATTTAGTAGGTTAGGGTGTCTAGCGTGTAAATACGCTACAGGCATAGCCATAAAAGTTGCAATGGTAGCTCCAAGCGAGGCAACCATCAAAGTATTTAGAGCATACCTAACAAAGTTAGCATCAAAACCATACTTGGAAAGTGCAAACTTTACCATACCTACCAAAATCAAAAGAGGGATAAGAAAGGAAAGAGAGAAAATAGAAAGCAAAACCAAGTTAACACCTAATGTAGAAAGTAAACCAAGCCTTTTTGGGACTCTTGTTCTGTAAGAACTCTTTGTCTGTTCAAAGGACTTTTTACCTCTAAAGTATCTCTCCGTATTCATGAGCAAGAAGGTAATAAACAGCAGTAGAAAAGACAAAGCCGATGCACCTGAAGGGTCAAACCTTGATGTCATCTGTCTGTATATGGCTTCCGTAAAGGTTGGGTATCTCAAAAGAGAAACCGTTCCAAAGTCCGCCATAACTTCCATCAGCGCAAGAGCTACACCCGCCACAATGCCGGGATAAGCCAAACGCATATTTATGCTAATGAATCTCTTGTATCTTGGAACTCCCATTACCTTAGCTACTTCTTCGTATCTAATATTTTGGTTTAAGAAACTGGAGCGGGCCAACAGGTAAACGTAAGGATAGTTGGCAAAAGCCAAAACCAAAGAAACACCCCAGAAGGAGTAAAGGGAAGGCATCTTTGAAGCATCTCCAAATACAAATTCCCAAAAGCTTTGGAAAGGTCCACCGGGAGCCATAAAGCTAGCATACGCATAAGCCATAATGTATCCAGGAAGCGCTAAAGGCAGAACCAAAACCCACTCCCAAAAACCTTTACCCCAAAAATCATATCTGGACACAATCCACGCACATGTCACGCCTATTATTAGAGTGAGAAAGCCCACGGAAACCAAAAGCTTTAGAGTATTTGGAAGTATAACCTTTAGCCTTGTTTCGTAAAGCCTAACCCAAATTTCTGGATCTACGGATAGGACACTTTTTAGTATAAAGAAAATAGGGGTGGCTACAAGGAGCGCAGCCACCAAAGCAAGCAGTGGCAAAAGTCTCATCTGTATCCTACCTTATCGATCAAATCTATGGCTGGTACCATGTACCTTCCCATGACGGAAAGAGGTATAGGACTTAAAGTAAACTTATCTCTCGGTAAGACTTCCTTTGCTGTTGGAACTTTTGGATTTGCCGGGTATTCAAAGTTGGCTTCCGCAAACATCTTTTGTGCTTCATCGGATACCAAGAACTCCACAAGCTGTTTCGCCAGCTCCTTATTTTTGCTTGTCTTTAGTATACCTATGCCGGAGACGTTATAGTGTGCCTTTGGTGGAACTACAAAGGCTAAGTTCTTTTTGTCTTCTGGATTTTTATTTAGGTGTAAGTAGACGTAGTAGTGGTTTACAAGCGCCACATCTATTTCACCCTTTGCCACAGCTTCTACCAATCTGGTATCGGATGGGTATATTTTGTCACCGACATTTACAAGAAGAGCTCTCAAAAACTTTTCCGTCTTTGCTTCTCCCCTTTCGGCAATCATCATAGCTACTTGAGACTGTACATACACATTCGATCCTGTTCTTACTCCTATTCTTCCTTTCCATTTGGGATTGGTTAGATCATCGTAAGTTTTTATCTCATTAGGCTTTACCCTCTGGGGATTGTAGGCTATAACTCTGAGTCTCAGAGATAGTCCTACCCAACTGTTGTCCGGTGCCCTTAGTTCTTTGGGAATGTTGTTTTCTATGACTTGAGACTTTATGGCTTCAAGCAATCCAGCTACTCTTGCTCTCTCCAAGGTTCCAGCGTCTACAGTCATAAACAAATCGGCGGGTGTTCTGTCTCCTTCCGCCAGTATTTTGTTTAGAAGTTCCACACTACCACCGGAGTGGATGGTGATTTTTACGCCCGTTCTCTTGGAAAACTCATCCAGAACAGGCTTTATTAGCCTTTCGCTTCTACCAGAGTATATAACGAGCTCCTGAGACAGAGCAGGGAAAACACCCACAAAAAGAAGCATGGCAAAAATGCCTAGAAAAAGACGTTTTAGGTTGCTCATGGTGTACCTCCTATAATGAAATTAAATTTCAATTTTAGTATTGTAAACGAATAATTTCTTTTTGTCAAGTTTTTGAGGAAGGCTTTCTTTTAAAAAAGCTTGGCATAAGCTAAAATAGCCAGCAATAGCGGTAAATTGACATGATGTCGCTAGTGATTTAATATACGAAAACACCTTGCAATGCAGGAGGTAGTTAAATGGTATTGATACTGAAAAATGTAAAATTTGAAGGTCCAGGAACTATACTTGATTTCTTAATTGACAAGAAAATCCCATATAAAGTAGTTGAACTCGGGGATGGTGAGTATCCTATGCATCTTGAGGATTACGACACTGTTATTATGATGGGAGGTCCAATGGCTATTTATGAAATGGATATGTATCCCTTTCTAAAAAAGGCAGAGAGTATAATTAATTGGGCAATAACCAGTAAAAAAAGAATACTTGGAATATGCCTTGGTGCCCAGATGATTGCGCACTGTTTTGGTGCAAGGGTTTATCCTGGTGATAAGAAAGAGATAGGATGGTACGATATAGAGCTTACAAATGAAGGTTTGCTTGACCCATGTATGCGTGCCCTTGCGAAGCATCCACAAACCGGCGATGTATGGAAAAGATTTAAGGTGTTCCACTGGCATGGAGATACCTTTGATCTTCCAAAAGATGCTGTAAGACTGGCGAGCTCTAATCTTTACGAAAACCAAGCGTTCCGAATAGGTGAAAGTATTTATGCACTGCAATTTCATATAGAGGTTAACAAGGAGTTGCTTACTGAATGGTTCAAGGATGATCCCTCTTCCCAAGACGTATTGAGAGAGTATGATGAAATCCGTACAGAATATGTTGGACGAGCAAACCAATTCTATTGTAAATTTTTTGAAGTTAATCCTTAGAGCAAATACGCCAAACAACAATTAAAAGACTCTTAAGCAAACATTTAACAATATCTTTACCCTTTTACCTCACACACTTTACTCGTTTTACCTCTTGGTTATTTTCTATTTTTACCTTGGAGAACAAAAGCCACATAATCGGGATTGAAAAACTCCTTGTAATAGTTGTCTATGGGATATATACTGTTTCCAACCCACACATTTAAATACTTTGCTCCGTAAAGCTTAAAAATACTTCCCATAAGCAAACCTCCCCTCCCTTGTAGTGCTTTATAAATTTTTCATAAAGCTTTAACTTAATGCTTATTTCCCAACTTTCTTTCCTTGAAGAATAGAGGCAACATAGTCAGGTTTGAATAATTCCTTATAGTATTCATCTATAGGATAGACATCATTCCCAACACGTACATTCAAATACTTAGCTCCATTTGGTGATGCGTTGAAGTAACCTTCTGATGTGACAACAACCCACTCACCATCTTCAAAACTTACAAACTGTGCAATCTCTTTACCAGTAGAAACTTCCCAAAGACGAACAGTACCATCCCAACTACCTGATACAATCCACTTACCGTTTGGTGAAAAGGATACAGATGTAACAGCATCACTATGTACACTAAGTGTTACTATTTCTCTACCAGTAGCAACACTCCAGAGTTTTATGGTATGGTCTTTGCTTCCAGATGCAATAGTTGTACCATCTGGTGAAAAGGCCACTGATTTAATATCATCCTTATGTCCCTCATATTTCCTTATTACTTTACCATTGGTAACATCCTGGAGTTTTATGTCTAGACCTTCCCCTATAGATGCTATCATTCTACCATCAGGTGAAAAAACTACAGACGTAACCCCATATATAACCTGAAATATAACTCCAGGCCTTGGATTGGAATAAGATCTAAAATGAATACCTTCAAATTTCCTTATTTCTGTGCCAGTAAAGACGTCGAAGAGCTTTATTGTTCCGTCCGCATTTCCAAATACAATCATTTTACCATCAGGGGAAAAAGAGATACAACTGAGTTCACTACTAAACTTTCCAAATGCCTTTATTTCTGTACCAGTAGTAACATCCCAAAGTTTTAGCATTTTGTCCCCACCACCAGATACAAGCATCTTGCCATCAGGTGAAAAAGCTAGATAACAAGTTTTTTCATGCCCTCTAACTTTCCCTATCTCCATACCAGTAGCGATATCCAAAAAGTTTATTGTTCCGTCTGAGTTGCAAAACGCAATCATTTTACTATCAGGTGAAAAGACTACAGATTTGGCTACAATATTATGCCCTCTAAATGCCCTTATTTGTCTACCAGTAACAACATCCCAAAGTCTTATAGTATAGTCTCTACTTACAACTGCAATCATTTTACCATCAGGCGAAAAAGCTACGGATAAAACCTCAAAACTACGCCCCTTTTGCGCAAACACTTTAGGTTTATCTTTATCCGCTGCAAAAGAAAGATACGGCACTACAAACAGCAAAAGAGTGCTTAATAATTTGATCATTAATGACATGACTTTATACCTCCAGTCCCATAGTCTTGTTTTAATTATTGCCATAACCCTCTCATATATTATACAAAACCCCTAAACCTTATACCTCAAAGCAGGAAAGAGTATAACCTCTCTTATAGAGTCCACGTCAGAAAGTATCATAACGAGTCTATCTATTCCTATACCTTCACCAGCGGTGGGTGGCATGCCATACTCCAAAGCTCTAACAAAGTCCTCGTCCATTTGCATGGCTTCTTCGTCTCCCATCTCCTTTTCTTTGAGTTGCTCCAAAAACCTCTTTCTTTGCTCCTCTGGATCGTTTAACTCCGAGTAAGCGTTGGCTATTTCCTTACCAGCCACAAAGAGCTCAAACCTTTCCACAAGGTCCGGGTCTTCCCTGTGTTCTTTTGCCAAAGGAGAGAGTAGCTTAGGAAAGTCCACAACAAAAACAGGTCCCCAAAGATCATCCTCCACCAGATAATCGAATACCTTATCTATTAACTTGGCATGGGTTAACTTCTCCGCTTTCGGGATGCCAAGATCTATAGCCATTTTGCGCAGTCCTTCCAAATCTCTCAAAAAGAAATCTTTACCTTTACCTGTTTTTTGTTCCAAAAGATCGAAGTATCTTACCACCTTTATAGGGGGCGTAAAGTCAAGCTCCCTTTCGTTGTAGGTTATCTTTAATTTTCCTAAAAGGTTTTCCAACAGGTAAACAAGAAGTTCTTCGGTAAACTTTATTAGGTCCTTGTAGTCCCACGTGGCTACGTAAAACTCTACCATGGTAAATTCTGGGTTGTGGGTGGTGTCTACACCTTCGTTTCTGAAGTTCTTGCCTATTTCGTAAACTCTGTCAAAACCACCTACTATGAGCCTTTTTAGATAAAGTTCCGGTGCTATCCTTAGGTATAAGTTCTGTTCTAAGTAATTGTGGTAGGTAATAAAGGGTTTGGCGTTGGCACCGCTGGCTATGGGTTGAAGCGTAGGTGTTTCCACTTCCAAAAATCCCCTTTCGTCAAAGAACCTTCTCAACAGAGAAATTAACTTGCTTCGTAAGACAAAGATGTTTCGAGCCTTTTCGTTGGATATTAGATCCAGGTATCTTTGCCTGTAGCGCACTTCCACATCACTCAAGCCATGCCACTTCTCGGGCAGAGGGTGTAAACACTTGGCTAAGATTTCCAAGTCCTCTACCTCTACGGTGAGCTCACCTGTGTGGGTTCTAAAGAGCTTGCCTTTTACACCTAAAACATCACCAATATCCACGTAGTCCTCAAAAAAGGAGAACTTTTCGTCTCCCAATACGTCCTTCCTTAGGTATATTTGTATCTTTCCTGTGTAGTCTTGAATGTGTCCAAATATAGCTTTTCCCATGGACCTCTGAGTTACCAGTCTTCCTGCCAAGCTGATCTGTAGCTCTTGTGGATCCAAGTCATAATCTCTTTTTACATCCTTTATGCTCAAGGTTTGTTCTTGCTCTGTAACCCTGGCATCCAAAAGGGATAGTTTTCCTTCGTAGCGTCCAAGTTTTCCACTCAAAGTTACCTCTTGTCCTTGCTTTAACTCCTCTTTTGTGATAACTACTATTTCCGTGTTTTCTTCATCTGCAAGTCTTACGAAGAAAGAATCCTCTAACTTGGAGACTCTCTTTACCTTTCCTTTTATGTTACACTCCTTTCCTTGAGGGTCTTTTTCCAGCATGTTCCTTATGTCGCCTATTCTGTGGGTGGTTGGAAATCTGTAAGGGTAAGGGTTTGTTATCTTTCTGAGTTGGTTTAGTTTTTCTTGTCTCACCTCTTCCATCTTTTCACCTCGCTTGAGTAAGTATATTGATTATGTTTTGTATTTTTTCCTTTTCTGTCAAAAGCTCATTGTAGATTTCCTGCGTCTTTTGAACTTCCTCAGGTGGAGCCTTTTTGAGGAATCCTTCACTGGAGAGTTTCCTTTCAAACTTTTCCAGATCCGCCAAAACATCCTTTAACCTTTTCTGATAGGAGTTTATAAGTTCCTCTACGTTTATGCCTTCGCTTACTGGTATATAAAACTCAAAATCTCCGCTAAAGCCTGCAACGGTGCCTTGAGGTTTTTCTTCCACTTCTTCTAAGGAGGAAACCTTAGCCAAAAGCATGATGTGATGGGACATCTCATTTACTAGGTCTTTTTCTCCTCTGTAGAAGAGTTTTATTTTCTTTGAGGGTTCTATCTTTAGATCGCTCCTTAGAGCCCTTATGGCTGTGATTATGGCTTTTAGTTTCTCTACCTTTTGCTTTTGTTCTGAGAAGACTTCGCCGGGGTTGTGTTGAGGGTATTCCATCAGAGACACACTTTCGCCGTGCGCCGTTGGAAGCGAAAGCCAGAGCTCTTCCGTTATGTAAGGCATAAAGGGATGCAAGAGTCTCAGGGTTCTTTCAAACACATACAGAAGGTTGGACTGGACGCATATTCTTTCCTTTTTTATTTCTTGTTCCTGTCTCCTTTGTTCCTCTTCCGGTAGGGAAGGATCCACCTTTGCGTACAGTCTGTGCTTTGCCATCTCTATATACCAATCGCAAAACTCACTCCATATAAAGTCATAAAGAGCTTGACATGCTTTGGAGTAGTTGTACTCTTGCAAGGCTTGGTTTACTTCCTTTATTGTTTCATTTAAAAGGGTTAGGATCCACAAATCTTCGGGTCTAGGTGGTGCAACATAGGGTAAGTTGGAAAGGAGATCGTCATCCAAGTTTAGGAGTATGAACCTTGCTGCGTTCCAGAGTTTGTTGGCAAAGTGTTTGTAACCTTCAAAACGTCTTTCGGAGAGTTTTATGTCCCTTCCTTGCTGTGTAAGTATAGCAAGGGTAAACCTTAAAGCATCGGCTCCGTACTTTTCTATTATGTTCAGTGGATCTATCACGTTCCCCTTAGTCTTTGACATCTTTTGACCTTTTTCGTCCCTTATCAGAGCGTGTATGTAAACATCTTTGAAAGGAATCTCTTCCATAAAGTAAGTTCCCATCATAACCATCCTAGCAACCCAGAAGAAGATGATGTCAAAGCCTGTCACCAGTAGGTCCGTGGGATAAAGACTTTTTAGGTCCTTTGTATTCTCTGGCCACCCAAACACACCAAAGGGCCAAAGGGCTGAAGAGAACCACGTATCCAATACGTCACTTTCCTGTTTTAGGTTTTCCGATGAACACTTTTTGCATCTTAACACAAAGGTGTACTTCTTCGTTTCTTTGTTGTATCTGTATCTTGAGCTCTTTTGTGTGAGTATAGCCATTGGGTTTAGGTCTTGCGTGAAAAACAGCCTTAGGGAATGGGCATCAACCTCTGTAGAGTCATACCTGTGGAAGGCAAACTTTTTGTAAAACTCAAGAACGGTCATCTCAGGATGAACAAAAGAAGGAGAATTTAGAATATGTGCTACTTCTTCGGGTGTGAACTCCTGAGCGATCTTCCCATCAGCCAACAGGTTGAAAATCAGTTTATCGTAAACTCTATCAAAGTCCTCATCGGTAAACACATTTATATGTCCACAGTCCTGGCAGTACCAGACAGGTATCCTGTGCCCCCACCAAATTTGTCTGGATATACACCAGTCTTTGAGGTTTTCTATCCACTGAAGGTATATCTTTTTCCAACTCTCAGGAACAAACTCTATTTGATTGTTTTGGACTACTTGATAGGCTTTTTTCTTTATTCTGTCGTCGGATACTTTTACGAACCACTGGGTCATTACCATAGGTTCCAAGACTGTTTTGCATCTGTAGCACTTGCCTACAGCGTGCGTGTGCTTTTCTACCTTTTCCAAAAGTCCCAAGTGTTGCAGTTCTTCCACTATAAGCTTTCTCGCTTCGTACCTATCCAAACCTTCAAGCTTGCCAGCGTTTTCGTTCATACGTGCCTGTTCATCCATTACGCAAACGCTTGGTAGATTGTGACCTTTTCCTATCTCGAAGTCGTTAAAGTCGTGAGCTGGTGTTACCTTTACCGCACCCGTTCCAAACTCGGGCTTTACACGTTCATCGGCGATTATAGGTATTTCCCAACCAACTTCCTGTCCATCCAAGCTCTTTCTGATGTAATCCACCAAAGGAAGTTTTACCTTTTTGTTTATAAGGTGCTTGTATCTTTCATCGCTTGGGTTTACGGCTACAGCGGTGTCACCCAACATAGTCTCCGGTCTTGTGGTGGCAACGGTTATGTATCCCGAACCATCTACCAAGGGGTACTTTATATACCAAAGGTAGCCTTCTTCTTCCTCATGCTCCACTTCCAGATCGGATAGAGCGGTCAAGTCGTTGGGACACCAATTGATTATGTATTTGTCTCTGTAAATTAAACCATCTTCGTAAAGCTTTTTGAAAGCTTGCCTTACGGCTCTGGAAAAGCCCTCATCCAATGTGAAGCGTTCTCTCTTCCAGTCTAC
>JBEPZX010000028.1:0-10530 GCA_041640635.1 Aquificaceae bacterium | reverse complement strand
TATTTTAAATACACTTGGAACAATTATAGGTTTTTGGATAGTAAATTTACTTCGTCCATTATTAATAAAAATAATAAATAATATTGCTAAAGATAGTGAAAAGAATATTAAGCTATTAAATCTTTAGGAGGTAAAATTTATGAAATTTAAAAAAATAATTTTAAGTTTAACTCTCTTTGTTTTAGTGATTTCTCCAACAGCGGCTTTAGCTTCTGCTTATGCATATAACTTTGATTTTAAATATAAATTAAATTCTCAATTATTCTCTCTTTATCCGAAATCTCCTAATTACTTATTAACTATGGAAAATACAAGTTCTACTTATGGAAATGCCGGTACTAGTGCATTCTATTATGTAGACTTGTATAGAGATAATGGTTGGGGAGTTGGGGAGTTTATTTCGACAAGACAATTTTATAGAAACGGAACAACTAAAAGGGAATGGACAATATCCGATGGAAAAGGTGGAAAATACGGATTTACCATGAGAAAAGGTGATGATGGACAATATGTTCGAGGTCACGGTTCTATTTGGGATTATTAAAAAGAAAGGTAAACAACAAAAATTAAAGTTGTTTACCTTTCTTTTTAACTGAGATGTTATAGTTATCTAATTTCTCCAAAACAATCTATAAATATAGAATCCTAAAATACCACCTATTACGTTAAGAATAATGTCATCTATATCAAATACACCTAATGAAGTTATATATTGTAATCCTTCTAAAGTTACACTTATCAGAAAGGAAATATAAATAATTTGTAGATAACGGTTTATATTAGGATAAATAGATGGTACTAGAATTCCTAATGGTACAAATATTAATACGTTTCCGAAAATATTATAAAATAATGTACTTAAATTATAGTGTTCGAAATTTAAAACGTAAGTTGTAATAGTCGAAAAAAGAATAAAGTTATGAGAAACTTCATTGTAGTATTTGCCCAATCTAAAAGTTAAAGTAGGACCTAATTCTAAAAAATAAAATATCCCTAGAAAAAAGAGGTATATAAATAAACTAATTTTAAAATATTTCCTTTTATTGAATTTAGATTCAGACATATCTAATATCTCTCCTTTTGATTTTATTAGAGTTATATTAGATTAAAAAACAAGTATGCAAAATTCACATAAAAATAATTAATTTTTATTATCTCGAATAAATTTGGTTAACTTATTAACCAAATTGACTGCAAGGTTTTCCACAAGAGTGGAATTAACTTCCATCCACATTTAATCTTTATCGACTGAACAACCTAGAGAAAAAGCCTTTCTTCTTTTCCTGTTCTTGAGCTGTAGCCAGTTCCTCTTTAGTGGCAGCCAACTCCTTTTTCAACTTCTCAAACTCACTCTTTAAGTACTCTATTTCATCAGTCCGTTTTTCTATATAAGTCAATCGTTCGTCTTGTTTGCTTAACCGTTCATCCTGTTCAGCAATTTTACTTACCGCTTGTCCCATTGTTTGCATTACAGTTAAAAGGGTATCTCTAGGACTACTATCTACTTCCAATGCCTTCTTTACATCCTCTATAGCGTCCTCAACCGTGATAGGGAATCCCTTTTTAGCTAACAATTCCATTATCTGAGGTTTTTGTAAATTCTGATCCCTACACTGTTTTATGAACTTTAAAACATCTATACTTTCAGGTCTATAGTAGGTCACATTACCTTGTTTAACCTTAGGTATGTAGACATTAAAATCCTCTATCCAATCAGCAACGGTACTCTTAGGGACACCTACCTCAGGGTGTAAGTCCTTTTTCCTTAAAAGTTCCATCGTTTTCACCATCCTTTATCATCCATCCATTGTCCGTTCGTTCGTATAAATCCGTCTTTATGATAGTTTCGCCATTACTAGAACGTTTTCCTTTTTAAAAGAATGGACAAAAACCGGACTTAATTTAAGACCTCTAACACTCTTGTATAGTTGTTTTCTCTCTTTGGGCTATCTTACTATTATTCTAGTATTAAAAACTCAATGCGAGCCGTTCTGAGTGTTTCGCAACCTCTTATTTACCCTTCTTAGGTGTTGGTGTCTGTTGTGGTTGTCGTTGTAATTTCTCTATTTTCTGTTCATATTCATTTCTGATTTTATCCATGTTCTGATACAGTTCTTTAATTTGTTGGCTATGCTCTAAGCTAATTTGAGATAGTTTGTTTTGATGTTCCCTTTCAACTTCTAGTAGTGCCTTCTCACGTTCATAGTCCTTCTTTTCTATTAACCGTTCTAACTCAGTAACATGATTCTGTTTTAGAGTTTCAATATCACGTTTTAACTCTTTGGTTAACTCGTCTTTATCTTTAATATCAGTGGTTAACTCGTTAACTTGTGATTGATATTGCTGTTGCTGTTTATTTAATTGCTGTTGCAGCTCATCATTTTCCAGTTGGAATGATTGATATTTAGACACTAATCCACTTAAAGTATCAATCTTTTCTTTGTACTCACTAACTAGCAGTAAACTGTTTTCATTAGTTGATCGCATTTCTTCAACTTGTTTATGCATTTCTTCATTTTCTTTAGTGACAGTATTAAACCTTTCAGCCAAAGACATAAGTTCTTCTTTTTGACTGAATAGCATTTCCCTTAATTCTTTTATCTGTACTTCACGTTCTGTTAGCTTTTCCTCAATATGTTTTACGGCATCATCTTTTAAATAATTAGCACGTTTAATCATGTTAGCCGTTAACTCATAGATTCTAGTTGTATGTACTTCTAGTTCAGATAGATCTTGTTTATAGTCACTGGCACCCTCCTTTAGATCTTGAATTTCTGCCAATGCTATAGCCTTTTCAAACCATTCCTTAGAGGTAATTCCACTATTGTCAATCATTCCCTTAACTTTATCGCGCAATTCCTCACTAACTTTGACACCGAATGTCACATCAGCCATTTCATTACCCTCTTTCATTGTTAACTTATAAAGGTTATTATATCAACGGTTAACTTGGTTATCTAAAGTTTACCATGTGTGATTATAGATTGCTAGAAAATCAGTTTTACCAGGCATTTGATAAAACTAATAATCACATACGTTTAGGATTACGGTTATTAATCACACGTGTTAGTGATTAACCTACAATTATTCAAGACTTATAAAAGGAGTGCTGCTAATCGAAGAATGAGATTGGCCACACTCTTTTTAGTTATCTTTCGATCTCTAATTCTTTTTTCTTTTGACCTCTATATCGTGGTTTTTCCTCTTTACGATTTGATTTGTCTATATCTTTATTAGCTTGTTGGACTGCTTCAAAAATGCCACCTAGCAGTTCAGTTGATTTATTCAATCTTTCTAATTTACTTTCATCAAATAATGGAGTTTGATTATTCTTTAATGATTTTTCATGTTTTTCTAAGAGTTCTTTTCCATTATCGTACTGTTGTTTGATTTCACTAATTGGAATAACTCTATCCATTCCTTTATTTAGTTTGTGGAGTTTAAGAGCTTGTTCAAACTTCATGAACTTTATTTCAGGATTATCAGGATATTTTGAAGCAAGGCGCTGAACAAAATCTTTTTCTAAGATTACCTTTGCCTTAGAAAGAATATCTTGCTCGGTATTAGCTCGTTTTCTTTGGTTTTTATACTTTTCTAAGTCTTCACGATCTTTATTAGTTTTAGTTTCAAACCCTTTATCATATATCTCTTTTTCTTTAGTTGAAATTTGTTCCTGGAATCGTTCTACTTGTTCCAGGCGATTAACGATATTACTGTAAGTTAAATCTTTACCTTTTAAGCTCTCTGTTGCTTTATCTAACACTTTTTGTTCTTCAGGAGAATATCTGCTTTCACTTTTAGAATTCTTTTCTTTGATTTTAATAATTTGTCCAGTAACTTCTTTAATTTCTGCGTCTATCTCTGCAAGTTTAATCTTTTGTTCCCTTATTTCTTTATTGATTCCATCAATTTCTCTTTGGATGTTACCAATCTCGCTTTTTTCCCCTCTTTTCTCCATTGCATGAGCTACGTAACCAAGGTGGACACTTGGTATTTCCTCAAGTCCTCTTGCTTCATGAGAAAGGTGGGAGATCCTTTCTTGGAAACCTGCTTTTTCTAAAGATAGGTTTGTATGGTTCGCCCATTCTTCCCGCCATTTTTCAAGGGTTTCAATTCTATCCCAATCAGTTAAGGGAACAGTAATAAATTTCTTATTTCCGTTTTTATCAAGAACATGTTCTCCATTTTCATTAAAGACATAATCTCTTTTTTTCTTATTCGCCCAAGTTCCATCTTCATTGAATGCCCTCATGGTAAGCATGATGTGTGCATGAGGATTATTTTCATCGTCTCTATGTATAGAAATATCAGCTACCATGCCCTTCTTTACGAACTCTTCTTGAGCAAAGTCACGAATCAATTCCTTCTGTTGATCCATAGAAAGTTCTTTTGGCAAAGCAACATTTATTTCTCGTGCCAATTGGCTATTCCAATTCTTTTCAACTGCTTCAACTTCATTCCATAAACGCTGTCTATCATGTACCCATTCAGGCGCATGAGAAGGAGCTAGAATTATAGAATCAGGTTGAACATCTCTTTTATAAAACTTTGACTCACCAGTACGTTCATCTACTAATTTTTCCCCACTACGATAAGAAGCAGAAGCAACTGCTGATTGCCCTTTTCCTCTTGAAATAACTTGTGCTGAAAAATGATAAATAGCCATGATTCGGAACTCCTTTCTTTAGACACTACGTGAACATTTTTTTGACCGAAACGAAAAGAAACGAATCGAAGATTTGGTTGCTTTTTGTTTTGGCTCTCCATAGGCGATTGGTTTTGACCTTCCGGAGAATTCGGAAGGAAGGTTTTTTCGTTGCGAAGCAACCGCACACACCAACCGGTGTATAAGTGCGCCCTTATCATTTTTAATTCTAAGGGAAGTATACCATCTTGCTTATTATTTAATCTAGCAATTATTTAAGTTTTCAGCTTTTAGATAGGATATAGCGTAAAAATTTCAAAGCAGAATTCCTTATAAATAGGAGGTTGCCTTAACGGCAACCTTTCAAAGCCTTTAAGGCAAAAGAGAACAGATCAATAATAGAATAGTCTCTTTAATTTTATTAACATAATAATCATCAATAATAGAGTATTAGTATAGTTTTCCTTTAGTTTATAGAATTCAAACTATTTTATGATAAAAACATAACAAAAAAAGGAGGAATTCAAAAAATGGCAATTCATGAAGGGAATACTGATTTTAATCTACTTGTTTCAAAAACAGATGTGAAAAGTTTGTTAATTCATTGGGGTTATAGTAATACTACTTTACAAAAAACACTTCAAATTTTTAGACCTGGTGACGGGCAAATGATTTTTACAAAAACGTATAGTGCTTCGGTTACAAGTGGAAGGGAAGTTGTAGAAGTACCTTACTTTGGTGAGTATCGAGTTAAAATCTCTACTGCTAATGGATATTCTTGGGATGCTTTAAAGAGAGAGGTTCATTTATCATCTACTTATTCAAATACTTACACATATACAACAAATGATGTTACAAGTTATAAACAAGGTCAATTAACTGTAATAGCGTTATTTTCTGCACTTGGTTTAACATCAAGAGCTGCTATTGCTGTAACAGCAACTGCTGTAAGTTTATTATCAAGTGTAAGCACTGTTTGGAGGCATGATACTAATCTTGAAGCTGCACCAGCACCAAAAGCAGGTTGGAAATTCCGTACTACTCTTGAACCTGTATCAGGAGGAGTAAGAGCAACGTATACGACTTTGAATGATCTTAATTCTCCTGTTCATTCGAGAAATACAACTATGTATTATTTAAAATATTAATAAAAATATGTAATAAAAAAAGGCACTTATCTTTGAGTGCCTTTTTTTAACCAACTTTTTATATTTTTATATATGTAATAGATACAGATCACATACAAGACTAAAAATGAAACATAGAGTAGAGCTGAAGTACCATCGATATATATGAAGGTGTTTCTTTCCAAAATTATATATGTAGTGAGAACAATAATATTTAAGAAATATAATATTGAAACATATACTTCGATATTTATATTTTTATTAGCAAATCGAGATAATCCTACTCTTATTAAGTTTATAACACTTAGGATAATAACCAATGTAAGTATTGTCATTTAGCACCTCGTAAAAATTTCCAAATTATTTGATTATATTATACTTTAAAGGTAAAATTAAAATAAGAGAACATACGTTCCCTTTATGAAGGTGGGTAACATATGGAACAACAATTGGACTATATTAATTTAATTGCTAATTTAGGATTTCCAATTACAATTTCTTTCTATCTTCTTCATAGATTAGAAAAAAGTTTTAAACATTTAGAACAGGCAATTTTAAATTTGATAAATGAATTAAAGTAAAGTGAATTAATTTCTAAGGAGGTTACATGAAGAAGGCTGATAGTACTAAAAAGGAAATTGAGAATATGTTAAGGCTCTATCCATACATGCTAGTATTTATTAATAGTTATAATAGTTTAAAAATCCCTTCTAGTAGAGAAGTTGAAGAGAAATCTGAAATATATAAAATGATAATTGATATAGTTGAACAAACGATGAAAATTTTGAATGCAAATGAAAGAAAGTTTATTGAACTTAGATATTTTGAAAATTGGAGTATCATTAAAATTGCAATTGATATGAATTACAGTGAACAAATGATTTTTCAAATTAGAAAAAACTTATTAGAAAAGTTAACGGTTTCATTTTTACCTCTAATTGAATGTAGGAGCATTAAAAAAATAGGTATATCCTAATGATAATGTAACTTTTCAAACTTTTAGAACAAAAAAAAACATCCGAAGCTATCAGTTTAATGATTGCGTTCGGAATGTTGATTATCGCTAATCAGAGTATATCACATTGAATTAAAGAGGTGGAAGTTTTTATGCTAAAAGCATATGAAATTTTAGGTACAGATAAGCCAATATTTAAGGATCGAAAAGCTGAACATTTTTTCTTAGATGAATTGGTACACCTCAAAGAAAACCCTAAAAATTATAGTGTTGTTGGATATGTTCAAGTTATGAAATTTCAAAGTATTTTCTTTAAACCTGTTTACTCCTTGACTAAAAGTTACTTAAATCATTATGATAAAGGTAACTTTAAAAGAGAAGGGGATAAACATGTTAGAATTATTAGATTTCCACAAAAAAATGTATGATGTTCGTTGGAATGGTGTAAGTGATCTAGAAGTGAGTATGAAGAAATTAGAAGATGAATTCATGCAATTAGCTTTAAAAGAGGACATTGGCTATAAAAGAATTAATGAAATGCTTGAACAACTTTATATTCCACCATACAAGTATGATTTATTACCAGAGCATTTGAAACATTCAAATTCAGCAAAAAAAGAAAGAACTGGTCGCCCTTCTTTAGGAGAAACTAAAAAGGTTTCTATTACTCTCCCAAAAGATATTTGGGATAAGATCGGTGAGGAAATTTCTGTTCGTGATTTAAAATCTATGTCGGCTTTCTTTCGTGAATTAGCGTTAGAACGTTATAAGGATAGGGTGTAGGTAGCTATGAAAAAATTATTAATTTATAAGGAAAATGATGAATTTGTGATTGAGAGGGTAAATGAATTCAATTATGCTTCTAAACGATATTTTATAAGTGAACAAGGTTTTTTTGAAGGGTTGCAATCTTATCAGCAAGTTATCAGCGAATATGAATTGGAAGTATCAGACGAGTTATGGGCATTGGTACTCAACTTCTTAAATAGCAAGGATTTTCAATCTTGAACTGTAAATATTGCGGTTCAATAAATGAAAAATTCGCTGATAATTGTAGTTTTTGTGACGCTCCATTGAAAAGGCAGCGTCCACAATTAAAAGATTTTATTTATTTGGAACAAGCGGAATTACCCTTTGGACAGCTGGAGCTTTTTCATACGTATGATCTATTGATTTTACTTCGTTTGGTAAGAGAGGAAAGGACAAAGTGTTATAACCTTATGAGAACCGTTCAGAAGGCTCCAGAAGGGGTTGTAATAGATTCTGATACTCTTGCTTTTGCTGAACAGGAGTATAGTCGTTATACAGCTCGTATGAGGGTTTTAGAGGGTGTTTTGATGGATAGGATGGGGTATAAGCCTAAAAGAGTTGATGATAAGCTTTTATTAAGCCTTAAAGCTAAAATAGAGGGTGAGAAAAGTAATGGGTGATAAATTAAATATGATTTTAATAGTTTTAAAGGAATTTAGAAGTGATTTCAATAAGTTTAAAAAAGAAAATCAAGAACATCTTATAAGAATTGAAAAAATGCTAGAAAAAGAGGGAACTTATTGATATTGTCGAAATATAGAAATAGAAAAACCCTCAAGTTTTCGCGGACTCGGAGGGTTTCTCAATACATAGAGGACAGGAAATTAGTGTCCCTTTATTCATTTAGATATTTATATTCTAACATAAAGGGTCTAATTCCTGCTAGATAGGGAGAGGAATTAGGATTGAAAAAAAATAATGTTGTTGATTTTGACCAAGCCGAAAAAAATGCTAGAAAAAGAGATTTCGAAAAAGATTCAGAAGTTAGATCCAAAGCTGAAGAATTAAAAAAATCACTATTAGTTCAATTAAAAGAACTTACTGGTGAAGAACATTTTATTGGAAGCAGTAAAGATCCATTTGCAGGGGAGCCATTCAATCAAACCATGCATAGAAATTTAGATTTGTTAAATCAAATTGGTTATTTAACTCAAGCAGAAGAAAGTTTTTTGTTTAGGATTCAAGCCTATTTAGAATTTAAAAGTAATGTGATTATTTGTAGGGAAGATAAATTTAAAAAAAAGCGAAAAAATGTTGAAGAGGATTTTGAACTTCCAAAGTCTGCAACGGTTTCAGATATTGCCGAAATGATTGGAAAATCAAGAGAAAAAACCTCCTTAATCATGAACTCTTTGAAGAAAAAAGAGATCCTATTAAATCCCGAAGGGGCAGGACAAATAACTGAAAATGGGCGGACTGTAAGCCCTAGAACATGGATTGTAAATCCTTATATTATGATTTGTGCACCTAGAAAAAATAATGTTCAGTTAGATAAATTAACTATGAGATTGTTTCAACATTCCTTAAAGAACCTTAAAGATCAAAATGGAAAAAAGGTAAATTTGCCTGCTAGATTTTTTTAGATCGTATCAATTTGATACGGTCTTTTTTATTATTTGGAATTTTTTAGGTGTAACGAAAACGTCACACTTTTAATCATTTTTGTGACGAAAACGTCACACCCTGAAAAGTCTAACAAACCTAGTCATATCAACCCTTTAAACCACTTTTAATAAACTCTCTCTATTATCACTATTGTTTAATAGCAATTCGTCCTAGATTTTGCAACTCTGTATTTTGTTTATTTTACGTATTTGCCTTGAAGGCTTAAAGGTTGCCATTAAGGCAACCAATTGTCTGTAAGGAAGTGTTTCTATTTTAAAAATAGCACGAAAAATTTGTTTTTTTTCTCGAAAAGGGAAGGAAATTCCAAATATGTGAAGAATTTACTTATGGCAAACAGGAAGAAGGGAGGTAGAAATGTGGAGTGATATTCTTTGTGAAAAATCATTTTATTATTTTATTAGGGATCTACTGTATAGTATCTTTTCTATTTTATCGAAAAAAAGAAACTACTTTAATTAAACAACTACTTAATTTGTCATTTTTTATTTATGCAATTTTAGTCATCTCAGTTACACTTTTTCCTATTCCAATAGATAAAAGATTAATACAATCTATGATTGAAACTAGTACTATTACTAAAAATAATTTCATTCCGTTTTCTAGCATTTACACATCATTTGATTTTAATTCTATCGGAATATTAGTAAAACAAATTGGTGGTAATGTACTTTTATTAATGCCATTAGGTTTTTATGCTCCTTTAATGTGGCATAGATTTAGGAAAATTAAGTTAATTATACTCTTAGGTTTTTTAACATCTTTAGGAATTGAATCTTTACAATTTTTAATATCTGGGATTATTGGGGTTACTTATCGTAGTTTTGTAGTAGATGATATTATTTTAAATACACTTGGAACAATTATAGGTTTTTGGATAGTAAATTTACTTCGTCCATTATTAATAAAAATAATAAATAATATTGCTAAAGATAGTGAAAAGAATATTAAGCTATTAAATCTTTAGTGTTATTGCCATCCCATAATGACTGAAAGTTGACGGTATTGCCTGTCCAGAATTTGACGAGTATAATGTTCATATACATAATTCGGAACATTTCGACACTTGCAACTCTGGAGAAAGGAAAAGACGCCTCCCATCATGTATATCTGCGCCAACAGATATACGGGAAGCGTCCCCAATAAAAAAACCATATGATTATTGTATCAGATTTCAGGCTAATTGAAAACAATGGAGTTTTTGGTTAGAGGTGCAGGGAGGATTCCTTCTCCTTGTTGTGGGAAAAGTATGAGAATTATTGGTACTAGAAATAGAAAGTCAAAAGAAAGATCTGGAGAAACAAAAGTATATAATATTCGCCGGTTGTGCTGTAATCAGTGTGGTCGGATTCATCATGAATTACCAGATT
>JBEPZX010000027.1:0-10606 GCA_041640635.1 Aquificaceae bacterium | reverse complement strand
CTTATCTCCCTATATTGTTTGCCTTTCCCTGTATATCATCCAATGTTCTTACAAGATTTGAGTAAACTTCGTGAGCTCTGTGGGCTTGTATAAGCTTAACCATCTCAATTATTGCATTAACGTTTGAACTCTCTAATGCACCTTGTAAAGTACGATAGCTTCGAGCTTCTACGGGTATCCCGCTAAAGAGATTATTTCCGAGTTTTTCAGGGTTATTTAAATTGAATACACCTAACTTTCCTATTTGCTCACCATCAACAAATAGGGTACCATCTGGAGAAACTTTCAGTTCACCATTTACTCTAATTGGTTGATTATCTTCTGTTAGAACTCTCATACCTGCGGCATTTACCAAATAACCTTCACTGTCTATGCGGAAGTTTCCATCTCTGGTGTAAAAGGTATTTGTGCCATCGGTAACACTAAAAAATCCTTCGCCTTCTATTGCAATATCTAGGGGATTTCCCGTTTGTTTTATGGGTCCTTGCGAAAGATCGGTGTAAACTCTTTCTACTATAGGGTAGATAAAGTTGTTAGCTGGATCCTCTGGATTCTCCGTTCTACCTTGGTTGTAAGGTGTGATCCATGAAGAAGCTAAGAGTAGGTCTCTTTTAAATCCATTTGTATTAACATTAGCAAGGTTATTGGTAATATTATCTAGAGATCTCTGTTGAAGAAGCATTCCACTTGAGAGTATATAAATACTCTGGTAATCTATAGCCATATCTATTCCCTATTTAAATTTTTGTATCAGATTAAAAATATATCCTAAAAGAAATCCTAATACAATACTAAAAACTACTAGTAACCCTAGAGGCATAGTTGGAAGATGATAATAGATTCCATTTATAACTGGTGTAAGTATAAGTTTTACAGGCTGCATGTTCAAAAATATCAAGGTACCAAGAAACCCGGCTACCAAAAAGAAAAATATAAATAAAGCGATAAACTTCACCTATTTAACCTCTCACATATATCTTCACAAAGCTTTAGAGCTTGTAAGGATGGAGATTCATCAGCTATACCTTTCCACGCTATATCGTAAGCAGTGCCATGAGCTGGCGATGTTCTTGGAAAAGGTAGACCAAGTGTTAAGTTTACTCCATCTTTGAAGGATAACAACTTAAAGGGTATCAGTCCTTGGTCGTGATACATACACAAGAATATATCATAGTTTAATTTAAGAAAAGCCGCATCTGGTGAAAGTGGACCATCAACCTTGTAGCCCCTATCTTTCAGAAGGTTCACCGCTGGGAGAATTATTTCTACATCTTCTCTCCCTATTTCTCCAAACTCTCCTGCGTGCGGGTTTAAACCCAAAACACCAACAGAAGGTTCTTCTTTAAATAGCTTTTTGTACTCCCTTACTATCAACTCAACTTTTTTAATTATCGCTTCTGTATTTAACATTTTTATTGCTTCAACTAATGGCACATGTGTAGACACGAGAGCAACTTTAACCTTAGGAGAATACATCATCATAGCATACTCTCTGGATTGACTAGCATGTGCTAAGTATTCTGTCTGCCCCTCATAAGAAAATCCTGCCGATCTTGCCCAAAATTTGCTAATTGGCATAGTTACAAGACCAGAAATATTGCCTAAAATGGCATCTACTGTAGCTCTAGCTAAATAAGCAACCGCAACTTTTCCGGAACTAAAGGATGGAAGGGGTCTGTCTGTTTCAGATATATTCAGGTCTGCTATGTAAACCCCAGGTTTGTTGACCTCTGAAATGTCAAATATATCAGTGTAGTCTATTTGTATACCTAGTTCATACGCCGACCTGTTTATTATTTTCTTTTCCCCATATATTACGTAAGCTTTGTTTCTATCCAAGTGCTTAAATAGCTTAACTATTATCTCAGGTCCTATGCCAGCTGGATCTCCTATGGTTATACCTACCTTTACCACTTAAGCTCACTCCTTTTTGCGTATGTTTGTGGTTTAGCTTGGAAGAAGTCTGTCTTTGTATTGTTTATAGATCTAAATTGATCGATCCACTTCATAGGGTTGTCTGAAACTTCAGGATACAAAACATCGTAGCCTATCTGAGATAGCCTGAGATTACAAAGATACCTTATATACCTATCTATGAGAATGTCATTTATACCAAGGATCTGGTTTTGGGTAACGTATTTGCCCCATTCTATCTCTTTGGATGTGGCAAACTTGAAAAATTCGTAAACCCATTTGTTTATTTCCGGAGTAAAGAGTTCTGGCTGTTCATCCCTTAAAGTGTTTATTATGTTTCTAAACAAGCTTACGTGAGTAAGTTCATCTCTGTTTATATACCTTATTTGTTGCACTGTATTTAACATTTTTCCTTGCCTTCCTAGAGTATAGAAAAAGGCAAAGCCAGAGTAAAAGTATAGACTTTCCAGTACATAGTTACCAAAAACCGCTTTAATAAAATTTTCCTCATTAGGTTTCCTTATGAACTCGTTGTAAAGCTCGGCTATGACTTTATTTCTTTCCATTAGTACATTATCTTCTCTCCAAAAGTTGTATATCTGGTCCGCTTTTGTAGGGTCTACTACGCTTTCTAAGATGAATTGGTAGGAGTAAGAATGTAGCGCTTCTTGGAATTCTTGTGATGTTATAGCCATTACAAGCTCTGGTGCTGTTAGATACCTGGCAAATTCTTTTAGCATATTAACTTGGTAACTATCAAGTACTATCAAAAAAGATAGAACCAATTCATAAGCACGGCGCTCATGTGGAGATAGATCCTTCTCGTATTGCTTTTTATCCTCCTGCATAGGTATTTCTTCAGGTATCCAGAAATTGGTAAATCCCATCGTTCTGTATAGGTCGTAAGCCCATTGGTACTTTAGGTTGTTTAGTTCCATTATGTTTGTTGGATTTCCAAAGGTTAGTTTCCTTTTGCTTGCTTCTCTATCACCAGAGGGATTAAATATGATATTTCTTTCCATTTTCTACCTCCTTTAAGCGGAACAGCTTTCGCATTCTTCTATTTCTGTTAGTGATTTAGACCTGGTGTAGTAAACAGTTTTAAGTCCAAGTTCCCATGTAAGTTTGTATAAGTGAGAGAGTTTAGGTCCATCTATATTTTCTGGATCTATGAATAGATTCAGAGATTGCGCCTGATCTATCCATTTTTGCCTTGCTGCGGCAGCTTTTATGGTCCATTCGTGATCTATGTTATACGCCGACTTGTAATGCCAGAAGTATTTATCTACTTCAGGAGGAACTTGAGGAAGTATACCAGACATATTTTCTTCTTTGTAAAACTTGGCAAATATTGGATCGGTTGCTTGAGTTGCTCCAATAATCAATGAAGTGGAACCCGTTGGCATTATGGCTAATAGGTAAGCATTCCTTAAACCCTTTTCTTTGACTTCCTTTGCTAAAGATAGCCAATCTAAATTATTTCCATTTTTGATGCTCTCTTCTTGGCAAACCTCAGCTGACTTTCCAAAGAATACACCTTTAGACCAATCAGAACCATCAAAAAGTTCATACTTCCCTCTTTCTGCAGCAAGATTGGATGAGGCTTTTATGGTGTAATAAGCTATCCTTTCAAATAAGCTATCTGCAAACTTCACATGCTCTTGTGATTCCCAAGGTATGCCATTTTTTACCAAGCAGTAATGATAATTGGAAACTCCTATACCGATGGCTCTGTATCGCCTATTAGTATATTTAGCCTCAGGTATGGCATAGTAGTTAATGGATATAACATTGTCTAACATTCTTACTAACACTGGTATAACCTTTTCTAGGTCTTCTTTTGTGTATACCTTGCCAAGATTTATGGATCCTAGGTTGCAAACCACAACATCACCAGATTTTTTTCTATATGTTATGATTCCATCATCGGACAGTTCCTGCTCAAGGTGAACAGTAGTAGACATATTTTGAACAATTTCATGGCACAAATTAGAAGAGTAAACCATACCACAGTGTTTGTTTGGATTGAGAGAATTTGCTGTATCCCTATAGAATATATAAGGTTCTCCTGTCTCGAAAACCACAGATAAAAGCCTCTTCCAAAGTTCGAAAGCATTTATGGTTCTCTTTGCATAACTTGGTAGTTCCTTTTCAAGTCTTTCGTATTCTTTCTTGAAATCTTCCCCGTACAAATCTTCTAAATTCTTCTCATTTCTAACATTCTTCGTGTAATAGGGATCAAATAATGTCCAATCTTTCCCTTGTTTTAATCTTTCCATGAAAATGTCCGGGATTGCAATTGCGGGATGTATATCATGGGCTTTCTTTCTTTCATCACCAACATTGGTTTTTATCTCTAAGAAGTCTAAAACATCCTTGTGCCATATATCCAGCGTTATAGATGCGGATCCTTTTCTCATTCCAAGCTGATCCACATACACCATAACATCGTTTATTATCTTTACCACAGGTAAAACTCCAGAAGAAGCCCCTTTAAACTTTCTTATGGGTGCACCGCTTGCTCTAATTTTACCCAAGTATATTCCTAGCCCACCTGCAAACTTGGAAATCATTCCAGCCTTTGTTACGTTGTCAAATATATCGTAAAGATCATCCTCTACAGTTAGAACAAAGCAGGAGGAAAGTTGAGTATGGGGTCTACGTGCATTCATAAGTGTCGGTGTTGCTAATGATACCAAGTGTTCAGATAAAACATCATAGAATCTCTTAGCCCATTTTACCTTCTCCTTTTCTACCGTTGCCAAAGTCATAGCTATAAGCATATACATTTCTTGAGGTAGCTCTATAGGATTACCATCTTCATCCCTCACTAAGTATCTGTCATACAGAACTTTTATACCTGTGTAATTAAAAAGAAGGTCCCTATCTGGATCTATGTAATGTGCCAATTCTTCCACTTCTTCTTTTGTGTAGTTTTCCAATAAATAAGCACCGTATATGCCACGTTCTGTGTATGTCTTGATAAGATTGTAAAAGCTTTCTGGGTTGTATGGTTTGTATTTACCGTTTATTTTGTCTTTTACCTTATAGCCTCTTATGTGTCCAACATCTTTGTACAAATCATAAAGAAGAAGCCTAGCTGCAACATAAGTCCAATCAGGATTTTCCGGACTCACTTTTTCTGCCGCTGTTCTTATGAGCAGACTTTGTATCTCTTTAGTAGTTATGCCCTCCCTAAACTGTATATGGGCATCCGCTTCAAGTTCTAGAGGATCTACACGCAATCCATTGCAAGCAAAGTCAATTACAATACGGATTTTTGATATGTCCATTTTTTCTTTTTTTCCGAGACGTTTTGTCACATACATTTTTATTTCCTCCGAGCTTATTAAGTATATACGTAAAGTCGTGCATTTAAAAGTGACAAATATTATTAATGGAGTAAACATAATTCATATCTTTTTAAAAGTCACTCAAATTTCGTATTATTTTATAAAAGCTTTGATTTTACTATATTTTAAAAATCCCACCATATACACTTATGTCACTTATATACCTAAAGTCTAAAACCTATGTAACACATTCTGGATCTTTTATTATCCAATTTTTAAATCAATTCTAAAAACTTTTTTTGTTTGTCCTATATTAAACGTTGTAATATAGAAGAAGGAAGTTTTTAAAAACCAATGTTACAATTAATTAACAAATTATTCAATTTAATAGGCTGGGAGGAGCGAAAATCTAAAATATTTCTTCATGATTTGTATAAAAGTCATTAGGATAAGTAATTTCTATGTGGTGAGATGATTTTTAATATAATTTTAAACTCATTGTTGAATTTTTATCGTAGTTATATATTCGATACTAATTAAGTTTAGATTAATTTTTCTATAAAGTCAGCGTAATATTAATAGTTTAAGACACACTCGTATATTGGACTTTAGGAATATAATTTTTATTTATGGCAGGTCATAGTCACTGGGCTCAGATAAAACATAAAAAAGCTAAGATAGATGCTCAAAGAGGAAAACTTTTTGCCAAACTAATCAGAGAAATTACTGTAGCCGTTAGAAGCGGAGGACCCAATCCAGAAACAAATCCTCGATTGAGAACTGCTATAGAAAATGCCAAGAAGGCTAATATGCCCATGGAAACTGTGGAAAGGGCTATAAAAAAGGGTACAGGTGAGCTTGGTGGTGAAAATTATGAAGAAGTAATTTATGAAGGATACGGACCTAATGGTGTAGCTGTAATGGTTATAGCAGCATCGGATAATAAAAATAGAACAACTTCTGAAGTAAGACATATCTTTTCTAAACATGGTGGAAATTTAGGATCATCTGGTTGTGTTTCTTATCTCTTTGATAGGGTAGGACTAATAGAAGTCCATATGGAAAGTATGAGTGAAGAGGAAATTTATGAAAGAGCTATAGATTGTGGAGCTCAGGACATAGAATTAGGTGAATCCACCGTGCTTATTTATACCTCTCCTGAAGATCTATATTTTGTAAAGGAATGCTTAGAAAAAAACAGTATGAACATAGAAAAAACAGAAATTACGTATAAGCCTGTAAGCACAGTTAAGATTGAAGATGCAGAAACAGCAAAAAAAATACTCAAGCTTCTGGATGCTTTAGATGAGCTTGATGATGTACAAAGTGTAATTTCTAACTTTGATATACCTGAGGAAATTTTGAAAAATTTATGATGAAAGAACAGATATTTACGGAAAAATCACCAAGACCGGTTGGACCTTACTCTCAAGCCATTAAGGTAGGTAATCTGTTGTTTTTGGCTGGGCAAATAGGTATAAATCCACAAACTGGTAATTTAGAAGAAGGATTAGAAAAGCAAGCAGCACAAGCGCTAGAAAATGTAAACAATATAATCTTGGCAGCTGGTGCTCAGAAAAGCAATATAGTTAGGGTAGTTGTGTATCTTACAGATTTATCCAATTTTTCAAAGTTTAATAGTGTGTATGAAAACTTTTTTAGAGAGGTGGATATTAAGCCAGTGCGCACGACAGTGTGTGTTTCTTCATTACCACTTAACGCTTTAGTAGAAATAGAAGTTACAGCAGTAATATAACCATGCTAGACTTTGAACCCCCATATGATGAATCGGCCGAAAGAGCCATTCTTGGTGCAATGATAGAAAGTCCAGAGAATATATCTACAGTTCTCGAGTATCTAAAAGAAGACGACTTTTATTTTGAAACTCATAGAAAGCTTTTTTCCTTGCTTTGTAAACTTAGAGATGATAAAGGGGAAAACTGGGATGACATTATTTTAAGAGAGTATTTGATAAAGTATGGCTTAGATAAAGAAGTACCTATGAGTTTTATTTATGCGTTGGTCGAAGAGGCTGTGCATCCAGATCTACTAGAGGATGCTATAAGGGTTGTCAAAGAAGCGTCAGGATTGAGAAAACTCCTGGATTTGTCATTAGATGTATTAAAGGAAGTGAAAGAAGTACGTGATTTTAATGCCATACTAGATTCACTTACTTACAAGATTATTGAACTTTCACAGAAACAGACCATAACACATTATTACCATGTTAAGGATATTGTGGACGAGGTACTTGAGATAATACAAAGACACAGTCAAGAAGAAAAGGTTATAACAGGAGTGCCTACGGGTTTCTTAGATTTGGATAATATAACCACTGGTTTTCACCCCTCAGACTTTATAGTTATCGCCGCTAGACCGGGGATGGGAAAATCTTCTTTCATGCTATCCATGGCTATCAATGCAGCAAGAAAAGGCATACCATGTGCGATATTTTCTTTGGAAATGTCAAGACAACAGCTAGTAATGAGGGCGTTATCTATACTTTCTGGTGTACCATTACAGCACATAAGGAAGGGATTTATTGATAAGGATGAATGGAAAAGATTAGTGGATGCTGGTATAGAAATTGCAAAAAGTAACATATTCGTAGATGACACTCCTAGCCTTTCTATTATGGATTTAAGAGTAAAAGCAAGGAAATTGAAGAAAGAAAGAAATATAGGCATTCTTTTTGTAGACTACTTGCAGCTGGTAAGGTCACATTACAAAAGAAGCTCACGACAAGAAGAGGTAGCTGAGGTCTCAAGGAGTTTGAAAGCTTTAGCTAAAGAACTAGAAGTACCAGTGGTAGCTTTGGCACAGCTGTCTAGACAAGTAGAACACAGAAGCGACAAAAGACCACAACTGGCAGACTTGAGAGAAAGTGGACAAATAGAGCAAGATGCGGACGTAGTAATCTTTTTACATAGACCAGAGTACTATAAAAGGAACCCATCACCTGAAGAAAGAGGTATAGCGGAAATAATTGTAGCTAAACAAAGACAGGGACCTACAGAAATAGTTAAGGTAGCTTTTATAAGGGAAACCACAGCTTTCAAAACTCTAGATAACCCAAATATACAAGTTGTAGAAAGCTATGTAGAAGAGGATGAAGAAACAGATATAGAGGATTTTGACCTAGACTTTTAGAAATGTATTTATTTATTGTTGAATCACCCACAAAGGCAAGAACAATTGCCAAGTACTTAGGAAAGGAGTTTAAAGTAAAAGCTACAAAGGGGCACATAAAGGATTTACCACCTGATCAGCTTGGCGTAGATCTTGAGAATTTTAAGGCTAAATACGTATGGGTAAGAGGGAAAAAAGCATTAATGGACGATATTAAAAGGCTAGCTACAAAAGCAATAGCTGTTTATATAGCCACAGACCCAGATAGAGAGGGAGAAGCTATAGCATTTTTTGTAGAAGAGGAACTAAAAAAATACTCAGAAAACATTCACAGGGTCAGGTTTTATGAAATCACAAAGGAAGCTATAGAAGAAGCTCTAAAAAATAAAGAGAGTGTGAATATAAACTTAGTGAGAGCTCAATTTGCACGAAGAATCTTAGATAGGCTCATAGGTTACACCCTTTCTCCCAAAGTTTCCAATCTTCTAAAAGTAAGAGGTCTATCTGTAGGAAGAGTGCAATCACCTGCATTAAGGTTGATAGTAGAAAGAGAAGAACAAATAATAAATTTCAGAAAAAAAACTTATTACTATATAAGAGCTGACTTTGAAAGTGAGGGGATAGAGTTTTCTCTACAATGGGATTATAGATTCGAAAAGCCAGAAAATGCTCAGCCTTTTTTCAAAAAATTAAAGGATGCCCTCTTTGAAGTTAAATCCACAAAGAAAAATTTGGAAGACGTTCAGCCACCTAAACCTTTCATTACTGCAAGTCTACAGTCTGAAGTGAGTAAGCTGCTAAATCTCAGTGTAGATCAGGTTCAAAGAATTGCTCAGGAGCTGTATGAATACGGTTACATAACTTACCCTCGAACAGATTCTTACAGAATGAATGAAAACAAAGCTAAAGCTTTTATGGAATATATAAAAAAGGTATATGGTAAACCTTACGTAGGCAAATTGAGATTTTTTAAAGAAAAACCCACAAGTTTCTCCGCTCATGAGTGTATTAGACCAACATCTTTGAAAAAGGTTAATCTATATGGAAAATACAAAGATGTCTTTGAACTGATAACCAAGAGAACTCTTGCAAGTTTGAGTAGTCCAATGAAGTTAGAAAAAACCACTCTGGAAATGACTCCTATAGAAATAGGAAACGTAGTATTTGTTGGTAAATTCCAAGAAGTATCTTTTGATGGATGGACAAGGATATATCCGATGGATATAGAGCAAAATAAAGCTCCGCTTCTAAAAGAAGGTGACATTCTAAAGCCTAAGCGAGTATACTTACACCGTGTGGATACATCACCACCAAGTAGGTACACGGAAGGAGAGCTAGTGAAAAAACTCGAGTCTTTAGGTATAGGAAGACCATCCACTTACGCTACAATTGTTAAGACTCTTAAGCAGAGAGGTTACATAATCCTAGAAAAAAAATACTTAAAACCCAGTGAACTTTCTTTCCAAGTCATAGATGTTTTAAAAGAGAAATTTCAAAGGGTTATAGATTATGATTTAACAAGGTATATGGAAGAACAACTAGATAAAATTGAGGAAGGAACTGTGAATTATAAGGAAGTTATAAGAAATCTATATGAAGAATTTGTAAGTTCCTAATATATTATTTTGGTTTAATAACATCGCAATTTGATATACAAACTATATTATATACTACATTTCGTTGACTCTTTTTAGATTTTAGTTTATCATATTTTTCTAACAAAACTACTCGACAACATCAAGGAGGAAAAGATGGCCTACAGACTCCAAGAAGCTTTTTTGAATGCGGCAAGGAAACAGAGAGTTAACGTAACTGTGTACCTGATAAATGGCGTTAGATTACAGGGAAAGATAAAATCTTTCGATATATACACCATGCTACTAGAAGACAAAAGACAGCAAACATTAGTTTATAAGCATTCAATAACTACAATAGTTCCATCCGAAAAGCTTCAGATAGAGTTTGAAGAAGAAGGAATCCCTGGTTCAGGCTAAAGCTCATTGCACTATAGTATCAAAAACTGTGAATATGTGTTTATAATCATCAGCTAAAACTGTACGTGTATCTATCAACAAGTAGTCGTCCTTTATCCTACATATAACTGGTATTTCTGCACTTCTCAGAAGCTCGTGCAGTTTATTAACGCTTAAGTGCTTGTGCTTTACAGCCACGCAGTAGGTAGGTAGATACAGATTAGGGAGAGAGCCCCCACCACATTGGGACATATCTCTTATGATTCTTACTTCCAAGTTCTTTAGTTTTCTCAGTTT
>JBEPZX010000026.1:2504-10919 GCA_041640635.1 Aquificaceae bacterium | reverse complement strand
AAGGGAGTATATGCTCTCTACAGCTTGTAAGTCTATTCCAAATGAAGAGGCTTATGTAGGATCTCGAAAACCCTTTTTTTATAGAATAATAGTCTTTGGGTATGACAAGCCAGGTATAGTGTATCACATATCCAGTCTTTTAGCTAACTATGGCGTAAATATATACGATTTGAGAACTCAAAAAAGCGGAGAGCTTTACGTTATGTTTATAGAATGTGAGTCTGAAAAGGATGTCTACAAGGAGCTAAAAGAAGGTCTTGATAACTTAAAAGAGCAGCTTAAAGTGGATATAAACTTTGAGCCTCAAGAGGTTATCCAGCTTTGAATTTGGAAGTAATAAAGTATCCGGATGAAAGGTTAAAAATAAAATCCCAAGAGGTTGTTGATTTCCATAGTCCTTTGCAGGATTTTGTAGAGAATTTAATAAAGTTCATGAAAAATCAGCCTGGTTGTGTAGGTATTGCTGCTCCTCAAGTGAACGTCCATAAAAGAATAATAGTCGTAGATACATCAAATTCTAAACATAAGGAAAATAAGGTAAGTCATGGACTTATTGTATTGATAAATCCACGTATTGTAGCTTACGAAGGTGAGATAATCGTTAGAGAGGGTTGTTTAAGTGTACCAGATTACACGGGAAATGTGAAGCGTCACTATTGGATATGTATTGAAGCTCAGGATGTGAAAGGGAAAACCATAAAATTGGAAACTTACGGTTTTGAGGCTGTAGCCTTGCAGCATGAAATGGACCACTTAGACGGTATTGTTTTTATAGAAAGAGTTGTGTCACCTAAGGATATTTTCAAGAGAAAGGTGTATAAATAAAGTAATTATTGCAATCAATTTAATCAGATTAAAGCTAAATGAGTATTTTCTTGACAAGAAAAAATGGCTTTACAAAATTCTATTGCGATTCCTTTTGGTTATTCATGAATTTAATAACCAGGTATAATCATTTATAAGCTTATTTAATTTGCAAATTTATGATTAATCTAATTTTTTGATAGTCCAAATATTTTTAGTGTTTGTTAAAAAAACACTTAAGTTATACTATTTAGATTATGAAAGTTCCTTACTCCTGGTTATCAGAGTTTATAGAAATAGATGGGATAGGTCCAGAAGCAATAGTGGATCGATTGAGCATATGTTCTGTGGAAGCAACACTTAGTAAATTTGATGCGAATATTGATGGAGTAGTTTTTGGAAAAGTTGTACAAGTAAAAAAATTAGAAAAAGGTTTATGTTGTAGAGTTCAGGTTGGGGAACATACATTTATTAGTGTATACACTGCAGACAAAACTGTAAAAGAAGGTAATGGAGTCTTTGTAGCTCTTCCTAACGCCAAAGTTAACGGTATGTGCATTACAAAAAGAAGCTTTGAAGATTGCGTGTCTGAGGGTATGTTGCTTTCAGCCAAAGAGCTTAATTTGGAAAATCAGTCAGAAGGTGTAATCAAGATAGAAGAAGATATACCAATAGGTGCAGATGTTTATACTTTGTTAGGATTTGGGGAGCCTATAATAGAGGTAGAAGTTACACCAAACAGGGGAGATTTACTTAGCGTTAGAGGACTTGCAAGGGAAATAGCTGCTTTGTTTAAGCTTAGGAAGAAAGATTTAAAGGAGGAATCTTTTGAAGATTTTGGATATTTGGATATAAAGATTTTTGATAAAGATTGTTATAGGTACAGTGGGTGTTTAATAGAGAATGTAAAAATAAAAGAAAGCCCACTTTGGTTGAGGAAAAAACTCTGGCAGGTAGGTGCTAAACCTATTAACAACGTAGTAGATATAACTAACTATATACTTTTTAGAGATGGACAGCCTCTTCATGCCTTTGATTTAGACAAAATAGCAGGCGGTATAAGGGTAAGAAAGGCAGAGACGGGTGAAAAAATAGTAACACTTATGGGAACGGAGATTGAACTATCACCAGAAAACCTTTTAATAGCTGATGACGAAAAGCCATTGGCTATAGCAGGTGTTATAGGAGGCTTAGACTCATCTGTTACCTTTAACACGAAGAACTTACTTCTAGAAGCGGCATACTTTGATCCTTACAGAATTAGGAAATCTTCAAAGCTGGTGAGTATATCCACAGAAAGCTCATACAGATTTGAGAGAAACATAGATATAGAAAACTTAAAGAAGTATCAATCCAATGCAGCAAAGTTAATATTGGAACTTTGCTCAGGCACATTAAAGGCTGTAAAAGATGTATATGCTAAACCTTACACTCCTAAGGAAGTTTTTTTAAGTTTTGAGAAGCTGGGAAAATATGCTGGTAAAAGTATAGAGACAGACAAAATAATGGACTCACTTAAGCATCTTGAGATTCCTTCTCAAATCAATCAAGAAGGTATCTTAGCAACCATCCCTTCCCATAGAGCTTTCGATATGTCTTTGGATGTGGACCTGATAGAGGAAGTTTTAAGACTCGAGGATTACAATACACTGGAGGAAGAAGCACTAGAGGTAAAAGCAAGATACATTAATTTTAGGAAGCTTGAAGAAAAAGTTAGAAATTACTTGGTGAGTAATGGACTTATAGAAACTATAAGCTTTTCTTTTGAAGATGAAGAACTTTACAAAACTTTGAAGTTACAACTTCCTATGCTTTACCTTCTAAATCCTCTTTCGAAGTCTCAGTCGCTTATGAGAAGTTCGCTCATACCTTCTTTGATCAGAACATGCATATACAACATAAATCAAGGCATAAAGAGCACGGCTATATTTGAAATAGGAAAGGTCTACACACAGGAAGGAGAAAAGCAGAAGGTAGGCATTCTTCTTACTGGTTACAAAAAATTGTACCCAGAGAAAACTTACGATGCCTATGATTTGCTATCTTACGTTCAAGGGATTCTATGTATTTTGGGGAAATCGTTTAAAACTACTTCAATCTTGCCCAATTTTATCCATCCCTATGTAGGTGTTTCCTTCGATGGCGGATACGCTGGGCAGCTTCACCCAGAAATATCAAAGGAGTTAAAGTTGGGTAAGGTTTATGTAGCTGAAATTGATATCCAAGATCGAGAGTTAACTACCCACAGTATTTACAAGATTATTTCTAAGTATCCACCTGTCATAAGGGATCTAAGTCTAGTAGTGGAAAAAAACTTACCTTTGGATAAATTAATTTACTATATAAATAACAGAATTAATGAGGTTTTAGAAGATATGAAGGTTTTTAGTATATACACAGACCCAGAAAGGCTTGGGGAAGGCAAGAAGAGTGTAAGCTTAAGATTAGTTTTTAGGAGTAAAAACAAAAGTTTGTCTGATGAAGAGGTAAACCAATTGGTAGAGGATTTATTAATCTACCTTGGGGAAAAGGTTGGAGCTAAGTTACGATAGTACCTGCCCTGTTCGTGGTAGGAAGACTATAATTGGGGTCCACAAGGTGAGCCAATAGGGAGCTCGGACTCCGAAACGGTCCCATTGAGGGCTTTTCGGGAGAGCACCCACCTATTATTTTTGGGGCCCACCAGAGGTCTTCTCTAGCCACGTCAAGGGTGGGTATTTCTTGCCTTCCCCTCCTAAAAAGGAGGTGGAAGATGAAAGTTATTGATAAGGCTCAAATAAGAGCTCTTTTATTAAATAAAAGAAGAAGTTTAACCCCGGAAGACCATGCTTGCCTATCCAAAAGGATAGTAGAAAAATTAAAGGGGCTTCAATCTCTTTTGCAAGCAAAAAAGCCCGTACTTTTTTGTCCATTTGATAACGAACCAGATATAACACCTTTGTTTTCTTACGTAATGAATAAAACAGGATCCCTAATACTGCCAAAGGTAAAAGGCGATTCTTTAGTTCTTTACAGCATACAAGAAATAAATGATTTAGAGGTTGGTAGCTTTTGTATAATGGAGCCTACTAATGGTGAGCAAATCGATCCAAAAGATGTTGACTTTATTTTAGTACCTGGTGTAGCTTTTGATAAGAAAGGCTATCGTCTTGGTTTTGGGAAAGGTTACTACGATAGACTTCTTCCCAAGACGGAAGCCTTTAAGGTAGGTGTTTGCTACTCTTTCCAAGTCTTAAAGACTTTACCAATTGATCCATGGGATGTGCCAATGGATTTGGTAGTAACAGAAGATTTTGTAATAGAAGGAGGTAGAAAGATATGAGTTTGGAATTTATACTATTGGCAGCTTTACTTATTCTGGCTCTAGTTTTTATCGTTTTCTTTGTATTTAGAATGAAAAAAGAACCTGTACAACTCCAAAGGGTAGAAGTAGATCTAAATGCTATAGTTAGAGAAGCAGAGGAACTAAAGCGGACAAGTATCGAGGAAGCCGAGAGAATAAGAAAGAGTGCTAAAGAAGAGGCAGAAAGAATATTGAGTTTTGCCAAAGAGGAAGCACAAAGGACTAGAGATAGTGCCAAAGAAGAGGCCAAAGCCATACTAGAGAAGGCTCAATCTGAAGCCCAATCTATAAAAACACAGCTAGAACAATCTATAAAGGAGAAAAAGGAAGAACTTCAAAAACTTGAACAAACTCTTCAAAACAAAGAATCACAGTTAAATAGGCGTATAGAAATGCTAGAAAAGAGAGATGAAGAAATACTAAAGAGGGAAAAGGAATTAAGAGAATGGGAAAGAAATATAGAATCCTTGCAGAAAGAACTTAACGTGAGAATGACAAAACTTAAAGAGAAAGAAGAAGAAATAAAGGCTCTCAAGGAAAGGGAACTTTTAGAACTTCAGAGGATTGCGAGCATGACCTTAGAAGAAGCAAGGAAAGAGGTCCTTAGGTTAGCAGAAGATGAAGCACGTATGGAGAGTATAAAGATTATGAAAAAGATAGAAGAAGAAGCCAAGAAAAAGGCTGAGTTTGAAGCAAAGAAAATAATAACAACCGCTGTACAACGCCTATCTCCGGAAATCGCTATTAACTACACAACTTCGACCATTGAGCTTCCAAGTAATGAATTCAAGGGTAGGATCATTGGTAGAGAAGGAAGGAATATAAGAACTTTTGAGCTTCTTACTGGTGTGGACCTAATTATAGACGACACACCAGATGTGGTTACCATATCATCCTTTGATCCTTTGAGGCGTGAAATAGCAAAAGAGGCTTTGCTTATACTTATAGAAGATGGCAGAATACACCCAGCACGTATAGAAGAGGTAGTCAACCAAGTCAAAAAAGAAATAGATGAAAAAATAAAGAAAATGGGCGAAGATACATGTTTGGAACTTGGCCTTTACGATGTAAACCCAGGTTTGTATTACTTTATTGGAAAGCTTTATTATAGAACGAGTTACTCACAAAATGTATTGCTTCACTCAAAAGAAGTAGCTTACATATCGGGACTTATAGCTGAAGAGCTCGGACTTGATGCAAAAATGGCAAGAAGGGCAGGATTGCTACATGATATAGGTAAATCCATATCCCATGAGCTTGGAGGATCTCATACAGATATAGGTATTGAGCTATGTAAAAAGTATGGTGAACCAGATCCAGTCCTAAACGCTATAAAAGCCCATCATGACGAAGAACCTGTAAAATATCCAGAAGTAGCTTTGGTTTGCGCAGCCGATGCCCTTTCTGCAGCTAGACCAGGTGCAAGAAGAGAAACCTTAGAAGCATACCTCAAGAGACTTGAAAAGCTCGAAAGTATTGTAAAATCCTTTTCAGGTGTGGCTAATGCTTACGCTGTCCAGGCAGGTAGAGAGGTTAGAGTCATTGTTAATCCTGAAGAAATGTCAGATGAAGAAGCTTATATGCTTTCCAAAAACATAGCTAAAAGGATAGAGGAAGAAATGGAGTTTCCAGGTCAAATCAAAGTGGTTGTAATAAGGGAGGTAAGACACGTTGAGTATGCAAAATGAAGATCTTACTCCAATGCTATCTCAGTATCACACAATAAAGAAAAAACACCCCGATTGTTTACTTTTCTTCAGACTAGGAGATTTTTACGAGCTATTTTATGAAGATGCTGTAGTTGGCTCAAGAGAACTAGGAATAGTTCTAACATCTAGACCTACAAGTAAAGATAAGGATAGGATACCCATGTGCGGTGTCCCCTACCATTCAGCACACTCTTACATACAGAAGCTTGTAAACAGAGGTTACAAAATAGCCATATGTGAACAGCTGGAACCAGCGGATGCTGTCAAAGGAAAGGGTGTTGTTAAGAGGGATGTGATAAGGATAATAACACCTGGTACATACTTTGAAAGTGAAAGAAATTTTGCCGGTCTTTCGTGTGTCATAAGGCTAGGTGGCTACTTCTACTGTAGTTATATAAATCTTTCTATTGGAGATTTTCTTTTTGGAAAGTTTAAATACGATGAGTTTAAGGAGTTTTTGCTTAAGTTTCAACCGAGCGAGATACTTTTACAAACAAGTTTAGACATTCCCATACAAGCTCACAAAACCTTATTGGAAGATGAGTTTTTTAATGAAGGACTCAAACACCTAAAAGAAGACTTTAATATACCAAGTGCCAGATCTATAGGCTTTGACGATGAAAAGGTGCTCTTGCCGTGTGCTGGTGCTTATTACTATGTGAAAGTTACTCAAAAGTCCTTTCTCCCTTTCATAAAAAGACCTAAACTCTACACTCAACAAGGTTATGTGAGAATAGATTACAAAGCTCGCAGAGGTTTAGAACTTCTAGAAAACATAGAAGGCAAAGAGAATCTATCTCTATTTGGTGTAATAGACAGAACGCTAACACCTATGGGAAGACGCCTTTTAAAGTTTAGAATTCTTCACCCTTACAATGATATCAAGACCATACAAAATGTTCAGTTGGCTGTGGAAGAGCTTTACCAAAATACCCAACTGCTAAAGGGTATAAGAACCATATTGGAAGGTATGCCAGATTTAGAAAAACTTGTGGCCCGTATAAGTTCTGGACTCTCTACACCGAGGGATTATGTGCAACTGAAGATAGCACTATTTAAAGTAGAGGAACTCTTAAAGTTTATATCTTCCCAATCCGTGGAATCTGAATACTTGAGAAGGCTTTACAGGAACTTTGAAAATCCATTAGATATAGCTGTAGAGATTGATAGGGTGTTGGTAGAGGATCCTCCTATACATGTAAAAGAAGGGGGTCTAATAAAGGATGGTGTTAACGAAGAACTAGACAAATTAAGACACATAAAGGATAATGGAGAGTCAATTCTAAGAGAATACGAAGAAAAATTGAGAAAAGAGACAGGAGTGCAAAGCTTGAAGATTGGGTATAACAAAGTTATAGGATACTATATAGAAGTTACAAGACCAAATCTTAGGTATGTCCCTTCTTACTTTAGAAGAAGACAAACCTTGAGCAATGCAGAAAGATTTACCACCAGTGAACTTCAAAATCTGGAAGAAAAAATTCTCTCTGCCTATGCCCGTATAAAAGACATAGAATACGAAATTTTTGTAGAGCTTAGAAATTACGTCTTAAGAGGGTTAAACCTGGTAGCCAAGGTTTCGCAAAATATAGGGGAATTGGATTACCTTTGTAGCTTGGCTAAAATAGCCCTAGAAAAAGGATGGATAAAACCCCATATAGTAAAAGAGAAATTGTTATATATAAAAGACGGAATACATCCAGTTATTTCTGAATTTGTCAAAGATTACGTTCCTAATTCTGTCTATATGGATGATGATAACCTGCTTCTGATCCTTACAGGTCCCAACATGGCAGGAAAATCCAGCTATATTAGACAGGTAGCATTAATTTGCATTTTGGCTCATATGGGCTCTTTTGTTCCAGCAAAGGAAGCAAAAATTGGGATTATATCATCCATATTTTCGCGTATAGGCTCAGGTGATATTTTGGCTTTAGGAATATCCACTTTTATGAATGAAATGCTGGATGTGGCAAACATCCTTAACAATGCTGATGAAAAAAGCTTAATAATACTTGATGAGATAGGAAGGGGGACTTCTACATACGATGGTATATCCATAACTTGGGCTGTTTGTGAATATATTTTGGAAAATATAAAAGCACGAACATTATTGGCAACTCACTTTTTAGAAATTACGGATTTAGAGAAAGAATACCCACAAGTAAAGAATTACCATATGCAAGTTAGGAAATCTGAAGGTGTTATAAGTTTCCTATACACATTAACTAAAGGTAGGGCTGAAAGTTCTTTTGGAATAAACGTGGCAAAAATGGCAGGTTTACCACAGGAGGTCATAAATAGATCATATCAAATACTTGTGAACTTATGTGGTAAACATGATCAAACTATACCTTATTTGGAAAAAGTTTATCAAAATAGTAAAGGTGTTAATGAGGAAAGATTAGATCTTACGGAAGAAATTTTGGAGAAGTTAAAAAACTTAGATTTGAATAACATGACACCCATTCAAGCTATGATGTTTCTCGTAAGTTTAAAGGAATTAGTGGAAAGTACACAGGAGCACAAGTAGATAAAGATCTCGAAACCATTATTTAA
>JBEPZX010000026.1:0-2404 GCA_041640635.1 Aquificaceae bacterium | reverse complement strand
GACTTTGTTAAAATTCTTAAAAGGTAATATAAAGCCTATTTATGTATTTGGAGGAAAGATATTATGATAGCTTACTTTGTTATGGAGCTTGGTCTAGAAGGTAGAATACCTACTTACAGTGGTGGTCTTGGAACGCTTGCCGGTGATACCCTCTATGCTTTTGCCGATCTAGGAATACCTGCCGTTTGTGTAACTCTTTTATACAAAAAAGGCTATACTTTGCAAAAGCTTACATCCCATGGGGCACAATTAGATTTTGATACTCTATGGGACTATAAGAAGATTTTAACGCCTACTGATGTAGTAGTGGATTTAGAGTTTGGTGATAGGCGACAGAAGGTAAAGGTTTGGGAACATACCATTAAAGGAAAGGAGGATATTAAAGTACTATTTTTAGACACAGATATACAAGGAAACGATGATGATATAAGGAAGCTAACTTACAAGCTTTATTATGATGATGGCATATATAGATTAAGACAGGAGATACTATTGGGAATAGGTGGGTATAGAGCTCTTAAAGCTCTAAACTACAATATTAGCGTCTATCATATGAACGAAAGCCATTCAGCTTTACTAGTTCTTGAGCTCTTGAGAGAGCTAAAGGACAAAGAAAAAGTTGCTGCCAAGTGTGCTTTCACAACTCATACTCCTGTTCCTGCAGGTCATGACAAATTTCCTATAGATATGGTAAAAGAAGAACTGAAAAATTTTAGTGATATTGTAAACTGGGAGCAGGAAGCTTATGATGGATTTTTAAACTTATCGCATTTGGCGTTTAAGTATTCAAGTACTACGAACGCTGTGTCCTTCAAACATCTGTTTGTATCCAAAGGTATATTCACCAAAGTTGAAAATGGTAGTTACGGTATAGAATATGTTACAAATGGAATATACCATAAAAGGTGGGTACATAGGGAGTTAGCGGAGGTTTTCAATGATTACATAACTGGTTGGGACGAGAACCCTATACTTCTGTATGGTGCTTATGAACTACCTTCGGAACTGCTTCTAAAAAGGCATAACAGAATAAAGGAAGAATTAATAAACTACATCAATAAAAACAGCGATGCCAATTTTGCCGATGATACGCTTACTATAGGTATAGCCAGAAGAGTTACGCCTTATAAAAGAAATAACCTTATATTAAAAGATTTGGATAGATTAATAGAAATCGCAGAACATATGGGTGATATTCAAATAGTTTTTGCGGGCAAAGCGCATCCCAAAGATGGTCCAGGTAAATCTATGATTATGGATATTATCAATAAAATAAAGCAAATAAAGGAAAGAACTAAAAAGGTAAAAGCTGTGTTTTTAGAAAACTATGACCTAGATTTGGCATATCTTTTGGTATCGGGTTGCGATGTATGGCTTAACAACCCCAAAAGGCCTTATGAAGCCTGTGGGACAAGTGGTATGAAAGCTGGTATAAACGGGGTTCTAAACTTTAGTGTTTGGGATGGTTGGTGGTTGGAAGGTGGTATAGAAGGAGTCAACGGTTGGGGTATAGGACCTAAAACACACTGGATTGATCTCTCTGAATCTAACGATGAAGAAGATGTAAAAGATATATACGGAAAGCTAGAGTATATAATTTTACCCCTTTACTATAAGAATAAGGATGAATGGGTGAGGATGATGAAAGCAAGTATAGCTACAATAGGTACATATTTCAACACGTATAGAATGGTTAGCGATTATATTAGTAAAGTATACAAAATGGGCTTGAGGTGATTTGTTATGGAAAAGAAAGAGTTAATTAGCATATTACTTTATGATGTAGCCTTAGAGCATTCAGCAATAGTTCAGTATCTATATCACATATTCTTAATCAAAGATGCTGAAATTACATCTGAAATAGAAGAGATAGCTCGCCAAGAGATGAGGCATCTTAAATGGTTTGCTCAAAAGGTAGTACAGCTAGGCGGGCAAGTGGCTTTGAACAGAATAGAAGAAGCCATACAGATAGGAGGTCCAACTTGGGAAGACATGCTATTAAAGGATGTGGACGCAGAGCAAATGGCTATAGATGTATACTCTAAGCAATTGGAAATAGTAAAAGATGATTCTGTTAAAAAACTTCTCGAAAGGGTCATAAATGATGAAAAATATCACAAACTAGAATTTAGTGAGCTTGTTGAAAAAGCTAAAGAAGCCATTTTCGTTGAAAAGGATCAGGACAACACGGTGGACCCAAAGGTTATTGAAGTTTTAAACAAATTTCTAAAAGAAGAATATGAGATCATCATAAAGTACCTTTATCAGTTCTTCCATTCTAAAAATTGTGATTACAAGGACATAATGTTAGATCTTGCCATAGAAAGCATGGTTCATATGGGTAAAATTGGTGAAAAAATTGGAGAGCTCAATGGTATGCCAGATATAAACGCAAATCTTTCTC
>JBEPZX010000025.1:0-17166 GCA_041640635.1 Aquificaceae bacterium | reverse complement strand
GTTACGAGTTTTACGAAAAAAGATACGAGATTTTTAGCAAAGCTGCTAAAGAGGGAGCAAATGGCGTGCTTTTGGACATTATAGGAACTACATGTTACAGCTTGGGTGTAGAAGAAGAAGAAAAAGCTTATCACGGAGAATTTAGTGTAGAGTTAGACCTAATAAAGGAAGATATGGAAAAGGTTCTCAGTGTAAAGTCACAAACAAAAACCTACCAAAAAGAAACAAAAACTTTTGATTTCTCTCCTTACTTTTTAGACTTTAAGCCACCCTATTACAAAAAACCAAAAGCCGCACCATCTCCAGAAGAGGATACCACTAGGGTAGCCCTAATGGAGGAAGTTTTCAAAGGGGAAGCAACCATCGACGGGAAGGAGACCAACTTTGCCCAAGCTGTCAAAGCCATAGTCCAAGCTATTAAACAATCCAAAAAACCAACTGTCGTAATTGGACCTTTACTTTTTTGGGATTGGCATGATCCAAAACTCAAACAAAAAGCTGAAGCGCTCAAGGAGCTTATAGAAAAGATTGACAACTTAAATGTAAAAGTTCTGCCAGATTACAAACCAAAGGCAAAAAACTATGACCCAAAAATTGAGGTAAATCCACCAAATCCGCACCATGCCATTCTAGAGACCGACAACGATCTGACCATACTCGTTGGGGTGCACTGTTACAGAACAGACTTTGTCATAAGAATGCTTAAAAAGTATACGCATACGAAGATAATTACGTTGTGTGGGTTGTATGGGCATCCAGAATCGGATATATCTACAGCTTTTACAGATGCGGAAAAGATTTATTCATTAATAAAATTACTTTAGTCATAATGTAAACTGGATTGAGCTAAACAGCAAAGTTTTACAAAAGAAAGATAAATAATTCTTACTCTTACTGTGGTATTTCTCGTAGTCCCTTTTTATTTTACACTCTTGGATTTTTATTGAATCTAAGCAATCACGTTTTATAACTATACTACTTATAAAATTTAATAAAATAGGAGAGTTCCTTTCATTGAAATTAATTTTTCATTTCATAAAAATAAATAAATAAATTTTTGCTTTTCATCTTACACAAACAACTTCACTATCGATTTGAGGAATTATGATCCTTTATGAAAGGAGAACTAAAATCTAAAAATGCATTTGAGGTATAGCAGTTTTTTATTAGTTTATTAACACCTTAATCTATCTCTATGTCTTTTATCATTCTTACATAAAGGATTTATTATTAAAATTAACCATCAAAATACCGCGACTCTTTCAAAAACTTCTAGGAGGTTATTTTGTTATGTGGATGGATTTAATAATACAAAATGTGATAAATCCTTTTATACTTTTCTTCTTTTTAGGAATGCTAGCTATACTTTTAAAGTCAGATTTAGATATACCTCAGCCTCTTTCAAAGCTTTTTTCTCTTTACTTAATAATTTCTATAGGTCTTAACGGTGGGTATAAGCTTCACCAGAGTGGACTTTCTGTAGATGCACTGAAAGCTTTAGCACTGGCAATATTTATGGCATTCGCTGTTCCCATTTATGCCTTTTTCATACTTAGGCTAAAACTAGATATATACAATTCAGTTGCAGTGTCAGCATGTTATGGTTCTGTTAGTGCAGTAACATTTATAACAGCTACAAGTTTTTTAAACAGTTTGCAAATAGAATACGGTGGTTATATGGTGGCAGCTTTAGCACTTATGGAATCGCCAGCTATTATAGTAGGTTTTATACTTCTTTCCATATTTAATCCACAAAATACTAATGAAGAAAGATCCTGGAATCAAATATTGAAAGAAGCATTTTTGAATCCTTCAGTGTTCTTACTTCTTGGTTCATTAGCTATAGGTTTTTCTACAGGAGAAAAGGGATGGAAAACTATGGAACCGCTATTTGGTGATTTATTTAAAGGTATGCTTGCTTTTTTTCTTCTGGATATGGGTATAATAGCTGCGCGTAGATTGGAAGATCTCAAGAAAGTGGGAGTTTTCCTCATAATTTTTGCAATCACGCTTCCCGTTTTTAATGCCTTTGTGGCTTTGTTGCTTGCTAAGCTCTTTGGTCTGTCAGAAGGAGATGCATTCCTCTTTGCCGTGCTTTCTGCCAGCGCATCTTATATAGCAGTTCCTGCAGCTATGCGTATATCTGTTCCAGAAGCAAACCCAAGTATATATGTTCCTATGGCACTGGCTTTAACTTTTCCCTTTAACATTGCCATTGGGCTCCCTCTATACTACTATCTTGCTACATTTTTGATATAGAAGAATATCCATGCTATAAAGTAGCGCAAGTAATGAAATAAATCATTTCTGTATCTAATTGCAATGCCAAGAATGGCTATAAAAGTTACTAAAAAAATGGAAAAATTGTACTGTGTAGCCAAATACCCCCAAGTTATTCCCAAAAGGGCACCTACAAAAACATCTAATGGAAAATGAACACCTATGTATATGCGAGAGTAACCTACAAGAAAAGCTATGAGAAACAAGGCAAACTTTACTAGCAAAATTTGGTCATATGAAAGTACGTAAAAAAGCGCCATAGCTGTAGCAGTATGACCAGAAGGGAAGGACCTATGATGATGAGTGTCGCCAATTATGTATACCCTTTCTAAAAGCGCTGCAGGTCTTTGAACATGAAAAAAAGATTTTATAATTTGAACAGTAACTCCAGATAGAACATAAGCTACCACAACAGGCCATATTTTTCCCTTTTCTATAAAGTATAGAATTACCGTCAAAGGTATAACTATATAGCCACTTCCCAAATGTGTAATATTGAAAAAGAAAAAATCTAGAAACTTAGATCTAAAACCGTTAATTAAGAGAAAAACCTTTATGTTCGCATTTTGCAACATAACTTTTTATGTCTACTATTATAATATTCCTTCATGGAGTATGCATTTTTTGAAGGGAAAATAGTTACTGTAGATGAGGCGAATATCAATATAAAGACTAACTCCTTCCATTATGGAACCGCTGTTTTTGAAGGAATAAGAGCTTATTGGAATGAAGAAGAACAGCAACTTTATATATTATTTGCTAAGGAGCATTACGAAAGGCTCTTAAAAAATGCTAAAGCTATGTTTATGGAGCTTCCCTATACAGCACAAGATCTAGTAGAAATAACCAAAGAAATTCTAAGAAAGAGCCAAATAAGGCAAGATGTTTATATAAGACCAATAGCGTACTTTAAAGATTTGGCACTTACACCAAAACTCATAGGTTTTACTCCAGATATTGCCATATATACTTACAACTTTGGTCGTTATTTAGACACATCAAAGGGAATAAAAGTAAAAGTATCCTCCTGGCGCAGAAATGATGATAATTCCATACCATCTAGATGGAAAGTAGCAGGTGCTTACGTAAATAGTGCTTTAGCAAAAACAGAAGCTCTTTTGGCTGGCTACGACGAAGCCCTAATGTTAAACCAACATGGTTTTATAGCAGAAGGCTCTGGAGAGAATCTATTCATAATTAGAAACGGTAAAGCCATCACTCCTTCATACTCTGAACATATACTAGAAGGTATAACCAGACGTGCAGTTATTATGCTATTGAGAAAAGAATTTGCTATAGAAGTAGAAGAGAGAGCTATAGCTAGGAGTGAGCTTTACGTTGCAGATGAAGTTTTTATGACAGGCACAGCGGCAGAAATAACACCCGTAATAGAGATAGACAATAGGAAGGTAAGTGACGGCACAGTTGGCCCGATTACTAAGGAACTTCAAGACTTCTATTTTAAAGCTGTTAGAGGGAAAATAGAAAGGTACAAAGTTTGGCTAACACCAACATATGAAAAATGAAACTTTTGAAGAACTATATGATTTAGCGCAAAACGTATTAAAAGAAAATAGATTAATAGGTACAGAAGGGCACAAAAGGACCAAAGAGGCAATTATTTCTCTTCTTGAAGCCAAAAATATACCTTTTCATACGGAAGATTTTGTAGTGGAAAAATTCATCCCCAAAGAATGTAAATTATCAGTTGGTAATGAAGATATACCGTGTGTAGCTTATCTAGATAGCCCTTCTGCAGAAATTAAGGGTTTTGTGAAAAAAAATCCGTTAGGGGGTGACATAGGACTTTGCAGCTATAGACAAGAAAGGCAGATGCTTAAAAGAGCTTTGGATGAGCATTATAAAGCTATTGTAACATACACAGAAAACCTTAATGTACACTATTATGGATACTCTAAGGGAGCACCTATCCCAGTAGTGAATGTAAAACAAGATAGTCTAAGTGTAATAGAAGACGCAGAAGCTTACCTAAAAGTAGAAAGTACCAAAAAAAGAATAAAATGTAGCAACATATTATTTGAAATAGGAAAAGGTCCTGTAGTTTACATAACGGCACATATGGATACCAAACACGAGATTTTTGGAGCCATAGATAATGGTATAGGATTTTTAATTCTTCCATTTCTTTACGAAGAATTAAGGAAAAACTTCAACGTTCCCTACAGATTTAGGTTTATGATAACAGATGCGGAAGAGGTTGGTTTGGAAGGTTCATGGTTTCATGTCAACAAAGGATTAAAACACGTTTTTTACTGCATAAACCTTGATGCCATAGGTTGGTCCAATCCTGCAGTAATATACAGCGATTCAGAAGGTGAAAATGGAGAAAGAATAATGAATATGTTTTATAAACATATAAAGGATCTAAAAGTAGACATAGATTTTAAAGAATCCAAAAATGCATCAAGTGACCACATACCATTTAAAAAGCAAGGAGTACAAGCATTATTTTTGAGCTCATATCCTTTTGGTTTAAGACACACTTTCTATGATGTACTAGATGCTGTAAACTTGGATATTGTCAGAATGTGGTTTGATGTTATTTTATCCTTTCTAAGGAGGATTCATAGATTATGAAAGTGTTAATCTTACTTTTACTTTTCCCTTTTCTGGTTCTATCCAGTGATCTTAATGAACTAGAAAAAGCATTTACAAGTATAAGATCTGTAAAGGTGGTGTTTTTACAAAAAGTTAACTACCCATGGACAACAAAAGCTGAAATTTCAAAAGGCTTTTTTTATGCACAACCAGGTGGAAAATTTAGGATAGAGTATGAACAGCCCGAAAAGTTGATAATAGTTAGTGATTCAAGAGAGATACTTATTTACTCCCCAGAAGAAAAAGTAGCGATAAAAGACAACATACAAAATAATAAATCACCAGTAATAGAAGCATTGTTCTTAGTTTCAAAACCACTTAGTAGCGTATTTGAAAAGGTAGGTGAGTTACAAAAAAACGGTGTAAAGACACTTGTTCTTAAACCAAAGCTTAAAGATGAACATTTCAACAAAGTTTATGTAGATGTAGATGATAACTTAAACATAAGTAGCATAAAAATAGAGAATAAAGATGGTACTGTTGTAGCTTTTGAAATTGTAAGTGTAAGTAAAAATTTTACTCCTTCACAAAATCTATTCAGCACGGAAACTCCAAAGGGTACGAAAATTATAAAGCAATGAGTGAAAAGGTAGTGAATTTCACAATAGAAAGAGCGAAGATTGATGATATATATAAGCTCGTTGAAGTTTACATGGTAGGTTATAAAAATCTACAAGAGTATGCTTACACCCATGAAGATGATGTAATGGCATATCTTCAATGGCTCTTTAGAAGGGATATTGCTGGAATTTTTATAGCCAAAATCAATGGAGAAATAGTGGGCTTTGTTGCTAGTGACGGAAATTGGTACAGCAAGAGGGAAGGAAAGGTAGTCGGAGCTATTCATGAACTCGTTGTTTTACCTACTTACAGAAAGTTGGGAATAGGCAAAGAATTGATAAATAAGGCGTTTGAATACTTTAAAGAAAGAGGGATTGATGTTGCGGAACTATGGGTTGGAGATGAAAATCGAGAAGCAATAAATTTTTATAAGAAACTTGGATTTGAGGAAAAAGATAAGTTCAATTACTGGATAAGGATGACGAGGGATATAAATGATGGAAAGTCCACACATTAACGACATAATAAACTTAGTATCACAAGCTAAGAGAAAAGTTAGCATAATTTCTCCATGGATAAGAGGGGATCTCCTGGAAAGGATGCTAGCAAACATAAAAGATGATGTGTCTATTGAAGTAGTAATAAGAGTATCAAACTTGCAAGATATAAAAATAACTGATCTAAGAACTTTTAGAGTAGTTCAAGCTTTCAATGCAAAGCTATATATAAGTTCTAAGCTTCATGCCAAGATAATCATGGTGGATGATGAAAAAGCTTTGGTAGGTTCGGCAAACGTTACCTATGGAGGAATGGAAGAAAACTTAGAATTTCTAACTTACGCACCAGATATAAAAGAGGTAATAAAGACCTATCAGGAAATAATGAGCCAATCCATCAAACTTGAGGACTCTGCTAGCATAGTTATATATCAGAAGCTCGAGAATGGATTTTTGAAGGGTGTTTTACTTGAAAATATGCCATTAGAATCCTTCGTAAAAATCCCCACAAACAGAGGCTACGTTTTATGCAGGATAATTAGCCAATATACGCAAGATATACAAGTACAACCGGAGTTTTGTAAAAATAAGCTATTGCTTGCTTCCTTTTTCTACGCAAAAAATGAAGAATTAGGAAAAATCACTCATGTGTTAATAAAACCTCTTATAGAATATCTTCATGAAGTTGAAGAAAGAGAAAGTAAAACTAGGCCACCCATATATCCCTTAGAGCTTCCAGCACAAGCATTTCCTTTAGAGGATGACCAGATCTTCAAGATAAATATGGCTGGATACCCTATGAGTATTCCAGTTGAGTGTGGAAATATAGCAACATCTAGATCCAAAGCATTTATTGACATTAATAAGGTATGTGGTATGCACATGGCCGTGCTTGGCTCTACCGGTTCTGGGAAAACAACTTTTGTAAGTAAATTGATTGAAAATCTACAAAATCAAGAAGTTAAGGTTTTTATTTTTGATGTATATGGAGAATACAAAGAAAAAATTTCGTCAAAAGATATAGAACATATAGTTTTTCCCAATACTGTTTTCCCAATAAACGCTGAAGATTTAAAGGAATTATTTAAAAATGAAGGTATAAATATTCAAGAAAAATCAACTCATGAGAGAGTTTTTCTCTAATACGTAAATACCTAAACCTGACATTAAGTTCATAGCTTACAACTCTAAATCCTTTGAAGACATATTGAAATTATATTCTTGTGGAGATATTAAAGATACAATTAGTGATTTTTTAGATCTATTGTCCCACTACAATGGAAACGAAGCAATTAAAAACCAAACCCACGTATGTAACCTCATAAACAAAGGTATAAATTCAGAGAAGCAAGTAGTTTTATTCGATTTGAAAGATATAGTAATCTTAGATTCTAGAATAAACCTTGTCGGTTTGATACTTAAAGAAATCTTCAATGTTTCAAGGCACTTTCATCAAAAAAGGCTTATAGTTTTGGAAGAAGCACATCATTTCTCACCTGAAAGGGGAGTGGATCATATTAGCACGGATAAAATATCCTTTCAAGTAAGTAGGCAAATAGCCTTAGAAGGCAGAAAATTTTCTTTAGGTCTTGTAGCAATAACACAAAGGCCTGCAAACTTGAGTAAGTATGTACTTTCACAAATGAACACACAGGCTATATTTAGATTGGTTACAAAGAACGATATAGATGCAATATCTCCCTTTTTTGGTCCTTATGAGCAAGATTACCTTGGTTTATTACCTTCTTTAAAAACAGGTAGTTTTTACTTAACTGGCATAGCTGTTGGATTTCCAATGATGTGTAGTATAAAGCTCTAGTGTAAATCTAAAATTTTTTTAGGTTTTAAACTTTAAATAAGCTTTTAATGAGTAATCAATAAAAATTTAAAAAAGTATTATTATATTTTTCATGGAACTTCTAAAGATAAAAGCAAGTGAGTATGCAAATCTCTCTGGAGTATCTTTAAACACGGTAAAAAACAGGATAAGGGCAGGTATTTTAAGTGGATCTAAAGAGGAAGATGGAATATGGTATGTTTATATTTCCCAGGAAGAATACGATCATTTGGCAGGAACTAAGAAGCAAAAAGAAGAGATTCAGACACAATTGAAAGAAACAATAGATAAATTGAAATCTTCATTAGAAGGAAGCCTTATTGCTACATATATAGAACTCCAAATAGCTAAAGATATGCAAAAGGAGGAACTACTATATGAACTTTCGAGTTTATACACCTTGTTGGCAGTTAAGGAAAAGGAGATAGAATTTCTAAGACAAGAGAAAGAAGCGAATGCGACTAAGATCAGCCAAATGGAAAGAGAATTAGAAAAATTAAAAGAAGAGATAAAGCGTTTAGAGCAAGAAAACAAAGAGTTAGAAGCAAAACTTAAAGAAAAGGAATTCCAAATAGCACAAAAGGACTTAGAAATTCAAAAAGCACTTTTGGAAAAGGAAAAAGAGCTCTTTCAAAAAGAAGTAGAGATCGAAAAATTGAGAGCAAGCCAAAGTTAAGGCATCTATGTAAGTAAATATTAAGACTCTTTCGAACTATTCTATGCAAAAGAACAGATATAATACTTTTAAAATCCTATGCTTACGGGAAAAGAAAAGGAGGAACTTATTCTTAAATACCTGCCACTAGTAAAGTCAGTAGCATACAAAATATACAAACGTCTACCTAACTCTGTAGATATAAATGATCTAGTTGGATATGGCATCTTGGGGCTCGTAGAAGCTGTGAATAAGTTGGATATATCAAAGGGTGGAATTGCTTATATTAAGTTAAGAATAAAGGGTGCTATTTACGATTATTTAAGAAGTCTTGACAATTTAGGCAAAAGCCTAAGAGAGAAAGAGAAAAAAATAAAAAGAGCAATAGAAGAACTAACTAGCATGACTGGGAAAGAACCCACAGATGAAGAAATTGCGAGATATTTAAACGTATCCATACAAGACCTTCAGAAAGATTTAGAAAAAATCGCCTTTTCCAATTTTTTAAGTTTAGATGAGCTCTTCAGTGAAGGGAGAAGTTACGAAGAGTTCTTTCCATCTAATGAAGATGATCCTGAGGAAGCTGTACTGAAAAAGGATATACGAGAAAAACTTCTACAAGCTGTCAAGGAACTAGATTATAAAGAACAACTAGTGCTTCAGTTAGTGTTTTATGAAGAGCTACCCTTGCAGGCTATTGCAGAAATTCTTAATGTATCGGTAGCCCGTGTCTCTCAGATAAAGTTACAGGCAATTAATAAGTTGAAAAGTAAGCTTAGTAATATGTTTTAAATTTGTAACAAATACCAGCCCTCTTATACTTATTGACATGTTTATTTATAACGCTTTGACATATTTATATTTTTGCCGTCAAATATAAAATTTGATATCACTAAACAGCAATAAGATTAAAGAGAGTGTTGTTAATATAATTCCTATTATATTTACATTCATACAAAGAAAACACCACAAATAGCATGAAGTAGTGAATTAAAGCTCTAATTCTTGATCCATACTTGGGATATAGGCGTCTAAACCTAGGTTTCTATGTATCGCATCCTTAAAAATGCCTAATTTTTGCTCTTCGCCGTGAACTAAGAAAACCTTTTTAGGATTTTGTGTGTATGAAAGCCACTCTAAAAGGCCAGCTTGATCCGCATGGGAAGAAAAGCCATTTATAGTGTAGATTTTTGCTTTGACACTTATATCTTCACCGAATATCTTAACTACATCTGCACCATCTATTATTTTCCGTCCAAGTGTTCCTTCGGGTTGGTAGCCTATAAACACCAAAGCACACTCTTCTCTCCAAAGGTTATACTTAAGATGGTGTAGTATCCTGCCACCCGTTAACATTCCGGATCCTGCTATGATTATAGCGCCCGAGGTTACAGTATTTATGGATTTTGATTCTTCAACATCTTTTGTCAAGTATAAATTTGGTAAATCAAAAGGATTTTTCTCTAGAAAAATTTTGTAAGTTTCTCTATCGTAAAAATCTGGATTGGAAAGAAATATCTTTGTTATACTTATAGCCAGTGGACTATCCAAAAATATCTTACACTTTGGAAGCTTTCCTTCATCATAAAACTCCCTTAATACAAAAAGAACCTCCTGAGCTCGCTCTAAAGCGTAAGATGGAATCAAGACGTTTCCGTTTCTAGAAAAAGCATACTTTATCGCATCCAAAAGTTCTTCCTTTGAAGCTCGAAAATCTCTATGGTTACGATCCCCATATGTACCTTCTATAAATACGTAATCGGCTTTACTTGGATGATCCGGATCATCTACTATGGGTTTGTTCTTATTCCCAAGATCCCCAGAGAAAATAATTTTTTTCTCCTTCTTATCTTCATAAACTTTAAGCTCAACAAAAGCAGAACCCAAAATATGTCCGGAATTTTTGAGTGTCACACTAATATTGTTTGATATCCTGTACTCTTTGTAGTATGGAAGTCTTAGACTAAAAAGAGGTAAGCTCTCCAAAACATCGTATTCATCGTAAAGAGGTTCAGGCGGAACCTTACCTGTCCTTTCAAGTTTTCTGAGCATAGTTTTGTAGTTTTCGTACATAACCTTTGCAGCGTCTAAAAGCATAATATTTGCTATCTTTGCGGTAGGGTCCGTACAAACGATTTTACCTTTGAACCCTTGTCTTACCAAGAGAAGAATACGACCGCAATGATCTATGTGCGCGTGAGTCAAAATTAAGTAATCTATATTTTTAGGATCAAAAGGAAAAGGTTTTCTATTTTCTTCCTCTTGTGTACCTTGAAACATTCCACAGTCTATCAGAATATTTTTATCGTGAACTTGTATATATATACAACTACCAGTAACCAACTTGGCAGCACCACATAATTTAAGTCTCACTTGTAGAGCCCCTTTCTTATTATATAGTCTTCCACTTCTTGAGGGACAAGCCACCTGATAGATTTCCCAGTCCTAACTCTTTCTCTTATTTCTGTAGAAGATACATCAACCCTTCTTACCTCTAAGAGTATATAGTCTTGATCCTCTTTAAGATGTGGGAATTTATATTTCATATACTTAAGAATCTCCTTTGCCTTATTGAACCTATCTACTACAACCAAGCAAGCAAGAGAGGTAACTTTTTGGGGCTCTTTCCACAAATGTAAGCTGAGAAGACTATCTGCACCCATAACAAAGTATGGTTTTTCACTATAGAGTTTAAAAAGCTCCATCACCGTATCGACGGTATAAGAGATGCCACCTCTTTTAATCTCAATATCGCTGACTTGAAAGTTTTTTTGATCTTTTATAGCTAGTTTTATCATACTCAACCTGTCTAACGGTCTTGCTTGATGTGCTTCTTTTAAAGGTGCTTGATAAGTAGGTATAAAGGTCAGCTTATCTGCTCTCAGTTTTTCTAAGACATCTCTTCCCACAATTAGGTGTCCAATATGTATGGGATCGAAACTTCCGCCAAAAAAAAGATGCATGATTAAAATAGTTTACATCATGTCCCTCAAAGGGAAAATACTACTTAGTTTATTAGGTAATGCATTATTCACAACCTTATTTATGCTGTTAGCAGTAGCATATTTATTCAACAAACACCTTGAGAACTACATAGTAGAAGTATACAACAAAGCACATCAATCATACATACAAATTTTGGAACATGAAATAAAAGAACTGCAAAATAGGGAAAAGGTTGACATAAAACTATGGATAGGCAGAGAATGTGAAACGATAAAAGGATACTTTTTAACTTTGCCATCAGGAACGATTTACGGTATACAGAGAAAATTTGAGAATGGTTGTTACTTTGTTGGTGAATCTATCGAAGAAATACTAAAAATGATAAAATTTCTGCATTCTGAAAATTACGCAATTGTGATATACAGAGAATGGCTAGATTTAAAAGGTCAGGAACTAGACGAGTATATGAAAAATAAGCAAATACTTGACAGTAGAATAATAGTTGAAAAAAGAAGCAAAGAAGAGCTACTTTCATACCCATTAGATATAAAAGGTTGGGAAATACACGGTAAATTCTTGAATAAAGTGCTTCTAATGGAACTTCCTATGTGGTTTCAAGATGGTAATGCTAGAGGTAAAATAGTCCTATTTAAGGATTTGAAAAACGTATATAGAAGGGAGTATGAAAACTTCCTATTGCTTTTGTCCTTTGCCGTAGTTATTTCTTTAATGTCTTCAATATTACTAAATAGAATAGCATCTTACTTAACCAAGGACATAAACGAACTTACAAAGGTAGCAGAACAGATTGAAATGGGCAATTTTGAGGTGGTTGAACTCCTGCAAAAAAGTAACTCAAAGGATGAAATAGGAATACTAAAAAGAGCCTTTTATGACGCCGTAAATAAGATAAAAGAGCTAATTAAAGAGCTAGAGCTCAAAAACAAAGAACTAGAAGAGTTAGCATACTATGACCCACTGACAAACCTTCCTAACAGGAGATACTTTTTTATTAATGCACAAACACTTATTGAAAATGCAAAAAGGTATGATACGAGCTTAAGTGTAATTATCATTGATATCGATAACTTTAAGAAAGTTAACGATACTTTTGGGCATGATGCTGGAGATATGTTACTTAGGGCTTTTGCAAACATATTAAAATCTGAGCTTAGAAGTTCGGATGTGGCAGCCAGGTTTGGAGGTGAGGAGTTCGCCGTATTACTTCCAAATACCAACACAGATGGTGCATACAAAGTATCCGAACGTATAAGAAAGGGATTTGAAAACACTATAGTCATCTACAACAACAAAGAGATAAAAACAACCGTAAGCATTGGTATTTCACACTTTAGAAAGGGGACAGAAAACATAGATGATCTAATAAGAGAGGCAGATGAGGCACTTTACGAAGCCAAATCTACCGGCAAGAACAAGGTAGTTATCTATAAACCTAAAACAAAGGAACATCAAAAAGAGGATTTGCAAGAGACCTAAGCATACCCTTCTTTATGGCTTTTGAAACCTTATCATTAAACTCCCTGTTTAACTTTAGGAAGTGATGAAATAAAACACCTGATGCTTCTAAACCCAAACCTTTATCCTTTACCATATGTTCTATCTTTTTGTGTAAGTTTGTAAGAAATAAATTGCTTGGATTTAGGTATCTCTCCAAAGGAATGCCTACAAATTGATAACCACATACTTTAGAATCCCTAATAAAGATCTTTACCAAAGAATTTTCATACTCAAAAAGATGCGACTCTTCAGCATCTTCAAATATTCCACCGCTACCTGCAGTTACTGCCCTTGTCTTTACAGCATTATAGTCTACAAGCCCAGGGTTTCTTATTGACATTCCCATCATGTTTAGTCCCGCTAAGTAACCACCCTGCTGAGCGGGAGGAAATAAAGCTATCCATCTAAAATTTCCCCAAGCATCTTTTCCAGAACATATATCTCCTGCTGCGTATACGTCAGGGTCTGATGTTCTTTGGTATTCATCCACAAGTATGCCACCTACTACTCTGTTTCTTACCTCGTCTATGTGTATTTTTATGTCTGTATCCTGAACAAGGTTTATCCTAGGTCTTACACCAGTTGAAAGAATAACTAAATCTGCTTTTATAAACTTGCTAACATCGCTTCCGTATTGCTTTATCTCAACCGCTTCCACCCATTCATCTTCTCCATGTATGGCTATTACTTGATGATTTAGGTAGAACTTTACACCCTCCTTTTCCAAGAACTTCATATAAATATTTGCCATATATTTGTCTAGCATTCTAGGAAGAACTCTATCGAAAACCTCAACTACGCTAACTTCTATACCCATATGGTGCAGTGTTTCTGCATCTTCTATACCTATTGGACCAGCTCCTATGATAACGGCTGATTTTACCTTGCCAGAAAGTATCCAGTTTCTTATTCGCTTTGCATCATCTAGGTTCTTTGCTGTAGTCACACCCTTTAGATTTACGCCGGGTATAGGAGGAACAAAGGCGCTGGCACCAGCTGCCAAAAGACATTTATCGTAACTTATCTCTTCCCCACCTTTTACTATTACCACCTTACGCTTGTTATCTATACTAACTACTTCCTTTCCAGGTCTAAAATCCACTTTGTGTTTTTCGTAGAACTCATATCCACCTTTGTAAAAGAGAGCTTGCTGGTCTATATCGTTTCTTATAACGTTTTCCATGCAATTAGGAGCGTAAGTTGGGTACTCCTCGTCTGATAGCATCACAATTTGAGTTTCTTGACAAAGAGATCTTATAGCTTCTACCGCACTGGCTGCTGCTGGTCCATTTCCTACTATGACTATTTTCATAAGTTTTTGTATTATAACTCATTTCCCCGTCTTCTATCCTTAAAGATCACCGATCTTCCTGTAGATGCATGGAGAGCTTTTGCTGCAGCTTTAACTTCGGAAGCTATAGACGCAATATGAGCATATGAGTTTATCTGCCTTTCGCCTGTGCTTACTATCCCTATGGAAAGGGAAAGAAGATTAAATTTTTCTACTTCTCCCTTTCTGTTCTTGGAGATGTAATAGCCTCTCTCTATATCTTCTGGATAGTGCAGTTTGGTCAAGTTTTCTTCAAATTCTTTGATTATACCTTCACATATGTTAATGGATATATCAGGTAATGTTATCAATATAAAATCATCACCTCCTATGTGACCAGTAAAGCACAAATCTTGATAGGGTTGGGTAACCTTTCTAATACACTCTGCAAGCACCTTTATTACAAAATCGCCTTTTTCGAATCCGTAGTAATCATTGTAGGGCTTAAAATTATTGATATCTATATAACAAATATCAAAAGGAACACCTTTAGAGAGTCTCCTTTCTATTTCCCTATAAATAGCTTTGTTACCAGGAAAACCAGTTAACGGATTAGCGTCCTTAGCCAACAATATGGTTCTTTGAACTATAGCATTGAAAAGCACATCAAAATATACAACTCCATAATACTTACCATTTTTAGTGACTAACAGATAATTGTTTAGCTCACTAAAACTCACCTTGCGGAATTTACTAGCAACGTTTTCTATAGTCATATCGTGCTCAACAATGAGCGGATTAGATTCCATTATGTCGCTTACACGTTTGTAAGCGTTTAAATGCATTCCATAGCCGTAATTTCCTAATATTATCTTTTCTATAAACTTTTTACGGGATACGTATCCCACTATTTTCCCATCTTCTAAGACGGGTATACCTTTGAGATTTTCATTTTCTAAGAATCTATAAAACAATCTTATTACGGAGACATCTGGCGATACAGGTTCCACTTCTTCTACGATATCTCCAATAAATTCTATATTTTCCAGCTGTTTGCCATGTCCTAATATATTTAATTTTCCTGTGAAAAGTTCGGGACCAGGTTTACATAAGTAGAAACCTTGAAATAGCTCAAAACCTATATTTAATAAAGTCTTTAGCTCTTCCTCTTCTTCAATACCTTCAGCCACAGGTTTTATTCCAAGCTTGTTGCATGTTTCTAGGATAGAATCTAGTAAAATACTCTTTTTAACACTTTTGTGTACACCAGATAGAATCTCCCGATCTATTTTTACATAATCAGGTTCTACGTGTAAAAGAAGGTTCAATCCACTATAGCCAGATCCGAAATCATCGATGGCTATTTTGAATCCCCTATTTCTGTAATGCTGTATTGTTCTTATAAGCAAACCATGATTTTCTTTAGATGCTTCTTCAGTTATTTCTATAACAATACGATCCTTAGGAATCTTGTACTTATACAAGAGATTCTCCGTCAAACCTGTATGATGATTTGGATCTAAAAGAACGAAAGGGCTTATATTGATAAAAAGTAGAGGCTTAAATGGAAGGTTAAATAAACCAAGCTCTGATGAAGCTTTGAAGGCATTCTCTCTACATTTTAGATCCAATAAAGATACCGTTTGTGTAGCAATAGATTTTTTGAAAAGTTCCCATATACTAATGTTAGTATTATCTGAGTTTTTCAACCTTGAAAGGGCTTCGTAACCATATACATTACCATCCGATGAAAATATGGGTTGAAAATGAACTGTAAGCTTGTTGTTATTTACTACATCCAAAACAAACTGCTTATCATCGAAGATAATCTTTTCTTCCACTTTCCAATTTATTTCCATAGCTACTAAAAGTCTATTCATTAATTGTTAAAAATTGGTTAAAAACAAACACAAAAAACTTGGAGTTTCATATCTTAGCTTATACTAATCTTTTATGGAAGTTAAAGCCTTTATATGGAAAGGTGATAGGTTATTACTTCTGGATCAGAGAGCACTTCCACAGGAAGAAATTTGGCTCGAACTAAAGAGTTACAAGGAAGTAGCAAAATCTATAAAAGATATGGCAGTTAGAGGAGCACCTGCAATAGGCTGCACAGCCGCCTACGGCTTTGTTTTGGGAATAATGCAAGGAGAAGATTCAGAAATTGTTCACCAAACGTTGAAAAATACACGCCCTACAGCTTACAATCTATTTTGGGCTTTAGATAGAATGATGAAAGCTCTGATAGAAGGGAAAAACATAGAAGAAGAGGCAAAAAAAATAGAACAAGAAGACTACCAAGCCAATAAAAAAATGGGAGAGCTGGGAGCTAAGTTGGTACCTAAAGGAGCAAAAATACTTACACATTGCAACACTGGAGCTTTGGCAACAGCAGGTTGGGGAACGGCTCTTGGTGTCATAAGAAGCTGTCACTATCAGGAAAAGGATATATTTGTATGGGTAGATGAGACAAGACCGTATCTTCAAGGTTCAAGGCTTACCGCTTGGGAACTGCTGAAAGAGAACATACCGCACAAGATAATTACAGATTCTACAGCAGGTTTTTTGATGAGTAAGGGTTTAGTGGATTGTGTGATTGTAGGCGCAGATAGAATAACCAAAAGAGGAGATGTAGCAAACAAAATAGGTACTTACTCTCTCTCTGTGCTCGCAAAAGCCCACGGTATCCCCTTTTACGTAGTGGCTCCCATGTCCACATTTGATTTGAGTATAGAAAAAGGTAATCAGATAGTAATAGAGGAAAGACCACCTCAAGAAGTAAAAAGCTATAAAGATTGCCTTTTTGCACCAAAAGAATCAGATGCTTTGCACCTGGCTTTTGATGTAACGCCAGCGGAGAACATAACGGCTATTATTACAGAAACAAATATTTATTCACCACCTTTAAATTTATAATTAATAATGTGAGCTTATCAGATATTCTAAAGGTTTTAGAAAAAAGTAAATCTTGTGAAGTTATAAC
>JBEPZX010000024.1:0-17180 GCA_041640635.1 Aquificaceae bacterium | reverse complement strand
CCTCAAGTTTTTCCTTTAGTATTTTCCTTGTTTCCTCTCTAATTATTTCTACTGCGTCTACACCGGAAATTAGTTTATTTATTTCTTCTCTGACCAGGTTTGTTATGTCCAGACTTTCTATTTGTTTACTTATACTAGAAGACAAAATATCCGATATAAGACTCATATCAAGTCCTTCCAATGCCTTCGTTACAGCCATGGAAATAGTTTCACTTAATTTTTCCTCCATCTGTTTAAGAGTTTCTGATAATACTTCTTCTGTAATTGGCTCCTTATTAACCTCCTCTAACTCTTTGCCTACATGCTCTATAAGTTCTTGATCTTCTATAGGGCTTTCCGCTTCAGGTGTTATATTAACTTCAGGTATGCTTTCAACTTTTTCTTCTTCTCCTATAAGTTTTGCAAGTAAGGCTTCTATAGATATTGTATCTTCTTCTAATTCTTGAGGTGTTACCTCTTGATATGGTGTTTCCATTTCTGGAGTCTGAGCTGATAAACTACTTTCCTTTATGGCAGAAGACAAAGTCATAATTTGCTCTACAGCTTTTTCGTATTCAGACTCTCTCGCAAATGTGTACTTGTGAGATAAAGGTATGTTATCTGTATCTATAGGGAACAAGTCATCTACTAAAATTACGAAGGGTTTTGATTTTACGTATTCCTCTTTGGACAAATCAGCGAGGATTTTCTGAGTCATACTTCCGTAAATAGCGTCAAAAACAACAAGATCTGCACCTGAAACTTTATCTAAAATTTCCTTTTTATTGGTAGCGGATATTATATCAAAAGCATCACCTAAAGAGGAACTCAGCTTTTTGATTAACTCCCCATCAAAAGTTACTACCAATACTTTTGGTTTTTCTACATTCGTTTCTTCTTGAATAGCTTGGTATTGACTTACATTTGGTGTTTCTTCAATGGGCTCTTTATATAACTCAAAGTCATATTCTGGCATTAAAGGAGTCTCTTCTTGATAGCCATGTTCTAAGGTTCCTTTAGTTATGGCATTTACTATATTTTCTATACCTCCTTCTCTATCAAGAAGAATTTTTTTAGGAGTTTCTATATTGTTTATATCTATGGGAAATAAACTGTCAACTAGTATGATGTACTTAGCATCTTTAAACTTCTGCTTATACATTTTGTTAATGTCACTCTCCGATACAGCACCTGATATAGCATCGTATATGACAATATCTACATCAGGAAAGACTGTATTTATAGCTTCTTCACCATTTTTTACAACTATGACTTCAAAGTCTTTCAATGCTTCTCTCAAATCATCTGCCAATGTTCTATCAAAAGATACAACAAGGACTTTCATACCTTTCCTCCTCTCGATATATTATGTAGTATACTATCTATAATACTTTTTGCTTCTTCCAAACTCTCCTCTGGTATGATTTTACTGGTAGCCAAGGTAATTCTAAGTGCCTTTAGGCGTTTTATTAGTTCATCTTCATATTCATATGGCTGTGTTTTTTCAACGGTAGTTATGGTTTCCTTTTCTTGAGGAATATGCTTGGTTGTTTGTGATGATATAGCTGTATATATTCCTATCAAAATGAGAAAAATGCCTGAAAGAGAGATACCTATAGCCATAGGGTTGTTCACTATATACTCTATGTATTCAAATATGCTAGTGCTTTTTACATATAGATTAAAGCCGTGATTATCTACGATTTTTTGAAAATGGTAGTATGTTTCTTTATCAACTGGAAGATTTATATTCTGAGTGGCATAGACTTTCCCTTCAGGTGTTTTCAATGTTAGTATTGTGTTTAATTTATCAGGTGTATTTATAAGAGTTTCTCCTTGCATAACCTTTATCAGAAAGTATCCAATATTTTCAGAGCTCTTTCCTAATTTGTCTTTTACGTATATTTCAAAGCTTGTATAAAAGCCAAATATAGCTAAGAAAACACCAAGAATTATTAAGATAGTACTCAATAGCCCCTTTGACATCTCACCCTCCAATTGTTAAACTCTTTATCAGCAAGGATGGAGATCCTATGTTACCGTAAAAGCAAAAATCATTGCCCACTTCTATTATATTATTCCAAAGATCTATTATATTGCCTCCTATTACAACCCCCCTGACCTTTTTATCCAATTTACCTTTATTATAAACTAAACCAGATGCACCCAAAGAAAAGTCTCCAGAGATAGGATCCACAGTATGTAATCCCATTAAATCTAAAACTAGAAATACTTGATCGTAGTACGATATTAAATCTTCAAAATTTTTAGTCCCACTTTCTATATATAAATTTGTTACGCCAGGTATTGGTAAAGTTTTGAAGCTTCCTCTAATTGAATTACCGCTAAAACTAGCGTTGGTTTTTTTAGCTGTATGTAAGCTATGAAGAAAGTTTTTAAAGATGCCCTTTTCTATAACTACCTTCTTGCTGGTTTTCACACCTTCAGCATCTACTTCTGAAGTCATAAAGCAATTGGGAAGTGTTGCATCATCAACAATGGTTAAACTATACGAAGCTACGCTCTCACCTATTTTATCCTTTAACAACGTTTTATTTTTAATAAGTGAATCTCCCAAAAACATGGAGGAAAAAGCTTCCAAAAGCATTGCACTGGCTTCTCTATACAAAATGACTGGCATTTGACATGTCTGAAAGGATTGTGGATTTAGCTGGGATGTGGACTTAAATACTACGTCTTTTACCATGCTATCAAAATCTAAATTATCTAAAGTTCTAGAACCTCTGTATTCGTAAGATATTGCGGAATCCCTCTCTTCTTGAGCCAAAGTAGCTATGGTAGAAACAAAGAAGCTTGTAGTGTAGTAATAGTCTAATCCTAAGGTATTAAAATGATAGACTTCCACGATACTTTCTTTTAAAGTAGCTTTTCTAACTCCTTTTATTCTAGCATCCAACTCTTTGGCTCTCTTTTCAAGGCTCAAAACTATGTGTATCTTTTCATCCAGGGGTTTGTTTATTCCTTGCTTGTCAAATATATTGGTTATGTCACCTTTTAGTTCTTTGTCGTAAAAGGCATTAGCTGAATCTGGAGGTAACAAATCGCAAGCCTGATAAGCTTGTTCTAAGCACTCTTTTATAGATTCCTCCTTTAAATCTGTAGTATAGGCAAAGCCTATTTTTTTGTCTTTTAGAACCCTGATACCTACACCTGCTTCTTCTGATTTAGATATATTTTCTAAAGCTTCTTCTGCAGTTTCTATCGTGGTTTTCTTTATTCTTTCGGCGTATATCTCAATTTCGTAGTTAGGTTTGGCATACTTTAAGGCTATATTCTTAATCTTTTCCATTTAGGTTTCTCCAAAAACTTTTTTATATACATAATCTATATTCTTCAAAAAATTCCAGGGATTTATTATTTCTTCAAGCTCTTCTTTGGATACATATTTCATAACTTCTGCGCTTTGCTGTAAAGCTTCAATAAATGGTATACCTTTACTCCAACTTTCCATAGCAGATTTTTGAGTAAGGTCGTAAGCTCTATCTCTATCTAAACCCTTTTCCATAAGTCTTACAAGCACTTTGGAAGAGGCGTAAAGTCCATGAGATAGTTCCATATTCCTTAGCATGTTTTTCTCATTTACCACCAAGCCCCTCAATATTTCTAAAAAGAGATTAAGCATGTAATCGAGAGCTATAAAAGAGTCAGGTATTACAATCCTTTCGGCTGATGAGTGTGATATATCCCTTTCATGCCACAGAGTTATATTTTCCATAGCTGTTAAAAGGTTACCTCTTATAACTCTTGAAAGCCCACTTATTCGTTCAGAATGTATAGGATTTTTCTTATGGGGCATAGCAGATGAACCCCTTTGACCTTCTGTAAAAGGTTCTTGAAGTTCCAAAACCTCTGTCCTTTGAAGATGCCTTATCTCTGTTGCAAATTTGTCTAAAGAAGATGCTATAAGTGCCAAAGTAAACATAACCTGTGCGTGTCTGTCTCTATGAATTATTTGAGTGGATGCAGGCTCTGCCTTTAGTCCCAATTCTTTGAGTGCATACTCTTCAACCAATGGATCTATGTTAGAAAAAGTCCCTACAGCTCCGGAAAGTTTCCCATGGGATATGTTTTCGTAAGCTTGAACAAGTCTTTCCTTATTTCTTTTCATTTCGTCATACCAAACGGCAAACTTTAGCCCCAAAGTTGTTGGTTCAGCATGTACTCCATGTGTTCTTCCCATCATTAACGTCTTTTTATGTTTGAAGCTAAGCTCTTTTAGTGTGTCCAAAACTAAATCTACATCCTTAAGTATCACCTCTATAGCCTGCATTATCTGTAAGGCTAAAGCTGTATCTACCACATCCGATGAAGTAAGACCCATATGGAAGTAATTGGAGTATGGCTTTATTTGCTCATTTATAGCTGATACAAAAGCTAAAACATCGTGTTTATAGACTTTTTCATACTCGTTTATTTTTCTTACCACTTCTTCATCCACGAAAGCTTTTCTTTGTATATGCTCAACAGCTTCTCTGGGAATTTTGCCTAGCTTAGCCCATGCTTTACATACAGCAATTTCAACCTTTAGCCATAAACTAAACTTATTAATATCTGACCAAACTTGAGCTATTTCCTTTCTTGTATACCTTGGAATCACCTTAAAAATTATATCCTAAAACTCTCCCCACAAACCTTTCATTCTTTGGCGTGCTTTTCTTTGAGCTTCTAAAAATTCTTTTTCATACTTAACATTTGGAGGTATAGTGTAAACTTGTGCATACCCTTCTTCTAACAAAACTTTATTTAACATTCTTCTATCCTCAAGCCACACATAAGCTAAAAGCCTACCGTACCTGTCTACTTTCTGGACATCAAACTCAAGATAAACTTTTGAATTTTTAGGTATCAAGGTTTGGGTGAATTCCTTTGCTTTCTTACCCATTCTTATTATTTCCTCTACATCTTTACCACTTCTCTGTACATCCCTTTCCAGTTTTTTGTTGTATCCACTCTCTGGTGTATCCACACCAATAAGCCTAACTTTAACGCTCCCGCTGTTTTCCAAGTAACATTCAAAAGTATCTCCATCTATAACTTTTTCTACAATACAAAGTTCTCCTCTTTGGGATTCTCTTTGTTTGGAATATTCTGCCTTTGTTGAAGTACACGAAAAAGTTATAATAATTAATCCCATAAAGAGTAAAAACAATCTATTTCTTTTCATAGTAGCTTATTTTAAATAAACTTGTCTATCGCCACATACCTTTCCTACTTAGCTTTGCTATTTTTTGAGCTTCTAAAAGTTCTGTTGCATATTTGGTATTTGGAGATATAATGAAAACATCCGCATATCCTTCTTCTACTGTAATCTTATTTAGCATTTTTCCATTTTCTAACCACACATAAGCTAATAACCTTTCGTACATATCTAATTTTTGAGAATCAAATTCAAGAAAAACTTTACTACCTTTTGGAAGCAATCTTTCTGCAAATTTCTTTGATTCATTCCCTAAACGTATTATTTCCAAAGCGCTTTTATTGTATTTGGATGCGTATGTGTTTAATTTATCGTTTTCGTCACTTTCGGGTGCGTCTATTCCAATGAGTCTTATTCTCTTGATCTCTATTTCTTCTATATCACATTCTATTGTGTCACTATCTATAATCCTAAGTACCTTAGCTCTAATTTTCTCACCCCAAGTTGGTAAATATTTTTCATATTTATTTTCTTCCATCTTCTCTTTTTGTTTGCTTGTTTCTTGCCGAATAGTTACTTCTACGTTTGCAGAAGATTTAACTACATTTTCATCTCTCTTATCGATTTCTTGCTTTGTTTGTGTTTCAACTCCAATTAAATCTAATCCAAGTCCTGCAAAAATAAGACCAACGATAAAAAGGATAATCGAAGCTATACCTCCTACAGTAATTCCAGGTCCCATGAGCAATGTTCCAAGCCAATAAAGAAAAGAACCTCCTATTAACTTTGAGATGGATCTATCTGTTTTAGAAACTTCCGTGGAAATTCCTAAACTAACTAAACCGAGAAAAATAGTAACAGCACCACCTATTTTATTAGCTATACCTTCGGAAAATAAACCACCTAATCCAGCAAGTATAAGAATAAGTCCCCATATACCATGCAATACTGGTATTACTTTCCTCCCAGTAGTGCTAATATTATAGTAACTTACCAAAAAACTTCTCTTATAGCTTTCGCTTAAAATATAAATTCCATGGCAAAATACATATTTGTAACAGGTGGAGTTTTGTCTTCTTTGGGAAAAGGTGTTACATCTGCGTCGATAGCTAGTCTGATGGAGGAGATGGGTTACAAGGTGACTTTGCAAAAGCTGGACCCATACCTTAACGTAGACCCTGGAACCATGAATCCATATCAGCACGGGGAGGTTTATGTTACAGAGGATGGAGCAGAAACAGATTTAGATTTGGGACATTACGAGCGTTTTACATTGGCACAGATGACAAAAGATAACAATGTAACCTCTGGAAAAGTTTACTACAGTGTCATAGAGAAAGAGAGGAGAGGGGAGTACTTGGGAATCACTGTCCAGGTTATACCCCACGTTACAGATGAAATAAAAGCAAGTATAAAACGTGTAGAGAAGGATAATGATATAGTATTTGTGGAAATTGGTGGGACAGTTGGTGATATAGAGAGTCTGCCCTTTTTGGAAGCAGTGAGACAGCTGGGTATAGAATTAGGCAAGGAAAATGTACTATTTATACATGTAACCTACGTACCGTATATTAAAACAGCGGGAGAGCTAAAAACAAAACCCACTCAGCACTCGGTAAAAGAACTCAGAGCCATAGGAATTCAACCGGATATTATAGTTTGTAGATCTGAACAACCGTTACCAGAAAGTATAAAAGAGAAAATAGCACTCTTTACCAATGTGGACAAAAACTCTGTTATATCGGCTGTTGATGTAGAGTATATATACGAACTCCCATTGCTTTTCAAAGAGCAAGGGTTAGACAAAATAATAGCCAAAAAGCTTGGCTTAGGTTATAGAGATTATGAATCTAAATGGACGAAAATTGGTAATGTTTTAAAGAATGCTAGAGAGAGAGTGACTATAGGTGTTGTTGGTAAGTATGTAGGTTTAAAAGATGCTTATAAGAGTATATCTGAAGCTCTTTTGCATGGAGCAATAGCTAACAACATAAAGGTTAGTATAAAATGGATAAATTCTGAAGAATTTAATGAAAAAGATCTTGAAGACGTAGCTGGTATATTGGTTCCTGGTGGTTTTGGTGAAAGAGGTATAGATGGAAAGATTGAAGCTTTAAAGTTTGGGCGTATACACAAAAAACCCACCTTTGGCATATGTTTAGGTATGCAACTTATGAGCGTTGAATTTGCAAGGAATGTCCTGGGACTAAAAGAAGCTAATTCTACAGAATTTAACCCTAACACTCTGTATCCTGTAATAGATATAATGGAAAGTCAAAAAAATCAAACTAAACTAGGCGGCACTATGAGGCTAGGTTCTTATCCATGTGTTTTATTAGATGGGACAAAAGCAAGAAACATCTACAATGAGCAGGTAATATACGAAAGGCACAGACATAGATACGAGTTTAACAATGCTTATAGAAAGGCATTTGAAGAAAAGGGAATGGTATTTTCTGGTCTTTCGCCTGATGGTAAATTAGTAGAGATAATGGAGTTGAGGGATCACCCTTGGTACATAGGGTGTCAATTCCATCCTGAGTTTAAAAGCAAGCCCTTTGAACCTCATCCATTGTTTAAGGATTTTATAAGATCTTGTATAAAAGAAGAATTTACTTAAATTATTAGTTTGACTCTTAATTTTAAGGAGGTTGAGCCATGGAAAAAAATATGGCAACATGGGATAGGGCAGTAAGAATAATTCTTGGTGTAATATTCATTTACCTTGCTTTAACAAAGGGTGGTGCTTTTTGGATACTTGGAATAATAGGTATAGTGTTTATAATAACATCTATTATAGGATTTTGCCCACTTTACAAAGTGGTAAACTTTAAGACTGGTTGAAAATATTAGGTGTAGATTACGGTAGCAAAAAGATAGGGCTAGCTTTAGGTGACGAAAACCTAAAGCTAGTTATTCCTATCAAAAGTATACCTAATGATGGTAGTGTATATTCTAAAATTTTAGATTTGTTAAAGGAATATAGAGTAAGCAAAATAGTTATTGGTCTACCTCTAACTCTGAGAGGGAATGAAGGACAAAGAGCAAAGGAAGTCAGGGAATTTGCGAATAAGTTAAAATCTTTCCTAACGGAAGGTGTAGAGATAGTTTTTTGGGATGAAAGGTTTACAACTGAAGAGGCTTACAGATATCTTGAAGGATACAGCTGGAGGAAGAAAAAGGACTACAAAGATAGCATTTCAGCCTTTATAATACTTAGTGAGTATCTTGAAACCTTATGAAACGGCGAATTTATATTTTTTTCCTTCTTATATTGGTACTTTTCATTTTTATTATTTACGCTTTTTCTCCGACGTTTATTAAGAAAAAAGATGTAGAGATTGATTATGGCTTATCTAGCCTTAATATAGCTACAAAACTCTACAAAGAAGGCATAATAAGAAATCCCGTATCCTTTCTGACCTTGCACCTACTCTTCAAAAAAAAGTTAGAAGCCGGAGAGTATGAATTTGATGGAACAGTCTTCCCTTGGGACGTCTATTTCAAGATATCTCGTGGTGAAAAAAAACTTTACAGAATAACCATACCTGAAGGCTACGATCTGTATGACATAGCTAATGTATTGCAAGATTACGGTATATCTTCTAAAGAAGATTTTTTGAAATACGCTATTTCTGCAGAAACTGCTAAAAGATATGGGCTAAACACACATACAATGGAAGGTTTCCTTTTCCCGGATACTTACTTTTTTTCAAAAAAGACACATCCTATAAGAGTCATAGACACTATGCATAAGAACTTTCTAAAAAAAACTCAGAAGCTTAGAGAAGAGGTTAAACAAAATAATATGACTCTAGAAACATGGGTAACCATAGCATCCATGATAGAAAAGGAAACTGCACTAAAAGAGGAAAAACATCTTGTATCTGCCGTTATCCATAACAGAATTAAAAAGGGAATGAAGCTAGATATAGACCCAACAGTAATTTATGCACTTAAAATTAAAAACAAATGGAATGGGGTAATAACAAAGAAGGATTTGCTTATAGATGACCCATACAATACCTATGTTTACAAAGGTATTCCACCATCACCTATATGCAATCCTGGTTTAGATTCTTTAGAGGCTGCTTTAAAACCAGCAAAGGTAGATTATCTCTTTTTTGTAGCTAGGGGAGATGGAGGACATGTATTTAGTTCAAGCTACAATCAGCATGTGAATAATGTCAGATTGTACAGAAGCAAAAGGTAGTATAATTTACAATATGAATAAGGTTGCATGGAGTATCACTCATCAAGAATTTACCATAACAGACTATTACTACTTCTCTATATTACAAAAAGAAGCTGGCAAAAGAGGTCTAGTAATAGATGAGGTTGGCAAATGGGAAGATTTGGAACAATATGATACTATAGTTTTTAATTATCCAGAGATTCCCTTCACTGAAAAAGAAGTTCAAGATGTAGAGAGATGGGTCTGGGAAAAGGGTAAAAAAGTGATACTTCTTGGTTACTACAAAAATGAAGATCATATCGCAGATACATGCAATACATTAGCTAGAAAGTTTGGAATGGAGTTAAACTCGGATGAGGTTACAGATGAGGTAAGCAATCACAACAGTGATCCTTACTTTGTTGTGACTTCTAAAATTAGAAGATACAACAAAAACTCGAAAAATGAGGTAAATGTAGAAAAGATTATGCTTGCATGTAGCGCTTCTATTACTCCCATAATGCCTGATATAAAGGTAGTTGTAAGAGCCGAAGACACTGCCAAATCAAATATGGGAAAGTATACTTTGCTCATAGCAGAACAAATTGCTCCCACTAGCGGTGGTTATTTTTGTCTAGCAGGAACGTGTGTATTTTGGGACAACTATTCGATAACGTTATACGATAATTTAGAGTTTTCCATCAATTTGCTCAGACATAGCACGCCTAGAACTATGGTCGAGGGAAAACCTATAAGTTTTGAAATATGAGGGAGGGTAAATATGGATGCATATAGTATGCTTTTAGATTTTCCGAAACAGTTTGATAAAAAACAGGTAAAAGGAATTGATACTAGAAATTATAGGGGTGTAGTTTTTAGTGGGATGGGGGGATCTGGAATAGTAGGGGATCTAGCGAAGCTTCTTTTGGAAGTTTCTAACACACCTATTCCTGTAATATCATTAAGAGGCTACTCATTACCTTCTTATGTAAGTAAAGACTGGTTAGTTGTGTGCACAAGCTACAGCGGAGATACTGAAGAAACAGTTAGCATATTTGAAAATGCTATATCCGTAAATGCTTCTGTAGTTTGTATAAGTTCTGGAGGAACCTTGAAAAAGTTAGCAGAAGATAAAAATATAGATTACTACCATATACCACAGGGTTATCCTCCGAGATATGCCTTGGGATATATGCTTTCTACAATTATGTCTCTTTTTGGTTTCGATCCAAGACCTATACAGGTAAATCTTTCTAACAACCTACAAGAGATTATGAATTTAGCTGAAAAGTATACTAAACTCACCTTTGGCTATTTACCCATAGTTTATGCTACGCCTTTAACAGAAGCTGCAGCATTTAGGTGGAAAACCCAAATAAATGAAAACTCAAAAACTCAGTGCTACTATGCTACTTTGCCAGAAATGCATCACAATGAGGTAGTAGGACTAAACAACCCTACAATTAGAAATCTCTGTTATTTTTTCCTTTTGTACGACAGTGATGACCACCCTAGGGTATTAAAACGTGTAAATATTACAGAAAAGGTTCTTAAGGATTTAGGTATATCGCTTATTTCGATAAACGGTAAGGGTGGAACACTCATAGAACGTATAATGTATCTAATATACTTGGGCGATTGGATTAGCTACTACCTGGCTCAAGCTTACGGTTATGATCCAATACCTGTAGATATTATTCAATCTATAAAGCAGGATCTGTCATATAAAACATGAGCGAATTTAGTATATCTTGGGTAATTTTTGGTTTTGTTGTTCTTAGCGCTTTATTTTTAGACCTTTTTGTTTTCCATAGGAAACCTCACAAAATTTCAATAAGAGAGTCTTTACTCCTTTCGGCTTTTTGGATCGTATTAGGTTTGGCTTTTTCTGGATACGTGTATTATATAAAAGGTCCGGGCGCTACTCTTGAGTATCTAACTGGCTATCTTTTAGAAAAAGCTCTGAGTTTGGACAATATATTCGTATTTATTTTGATATTTTCTTACTTCAAAGTTCCTCGCGAGTACGAGCACAAGGTTCTCTTTTGGGGAGTGCTTGGAGCTATTGTTATGCGTGGCATTTTTATATTCTTGGGAATAGGACTTATAAATCTCTTCCATTGGGTAACTTATATTTTTGGTCTAATTCTCATAGTTTCTGCTGTTAAACTTCTTACCACAGAAGAAAAAGAGTTTCATCCAGAAGAAAGTATAATTTATAAGGCTTTTAAAAGGGTAATACCGTTAAAGTCGGATTATGCAGATGGTAAGTTTATCATAAAGGAAGGAGCTAAGAGGTATGCAACTCCTTTACTTCTGACACTGGTTTTTGTTGAAGCCTCTGATGTTATGTTTGCCATAGATTCCGTTCCTGCTATTTTGGCTATATCCAAAGATCCCTTTGTTGTCTATACATCCAATATTTTTGCTATCTTGGGTTTAAGATCTCTTTACTTTGCCGCTGCTGGGATATTACCTTTTTTCCATTATCTACACTATGGGCTCTCTTTTATACTAGGTTTCATAGGTCTAAAGATGTTGATTGCAGAATTTTATAAGATTCCCATAGGAGTGTCTTTAGTTTTAATAGTAAGCGCTATTGCTATTTCTATTCTTGCTTCTTTGGTTTCCAAGAAGATGAAATCTGATAATCTTTGAAAAATCCAATAAATTCATTATTGAAATAGTAAACCTGATTTTCATATAGAATAAATACAGGTAAGGATAACTTATTTATTAATTCTTGCCTTTCACTTTCATTCATTGCAAATAATGCAGTGGAAAGAGCATCTGCATATGTGCAGTCCTTGTGAATTACCGTTACTCCAATAACACTGTTTGAACCCTCAAGTATGTGTTTTTTGTAATAATTCCCAGAAGATGATATACAAAGATCCTTAGCATTATGACCAATAAATACAACACTTTTGTCTACGGGATCATAAATGCCGATTAACCTTGAGTGTCCCCAAATTTTCATATCGCCCGCTATTGCTATGAATCCCCAAGTTGTACCCAGCTTCTCAAAAGCTTTTTGTATAGCAAAGCCTTTACCTATTCCTCCTATATCTATAGCCATTTTTTCTTTTGCAAGTTTAACTCTTCCATCTTGGATTAGGATATTCTTGTAGTTTATTAGCCTTTTGGCTTCTTCTTCAGAAATTTCTTTTAACCGCCAAGCCCTTATGCTCAGTGAGCCTACCGTTATATCAAACTTTCCCTTTGAAAGTTCAGACACATCTATTGATTTTTTTATTACTTCTAATACCTCTTGTGAAGGCTTTACCCAACTTTTGCCTGCATTTTTGTTTATTTTTGAAATATCAGATGTTTCTATATAATCTGAGAGTTTTTCTTCAATAGCTCTTAGATACATATATGCCTTATACTCCTTGTTATCTGGAAGTTCTATAATGGCATATGTACCCATTATGTGGAAAACTTTTTCTCTTGCAGAAGATATTACTACCAATACTATTAACGTAATTATTATTATGAAAATCATGAATTTAGAATATAATATTTTATTAGGAGAAGGAGTATGGTTTTGGAAAACGAGAGATTAGAGGAAATTTCTGAACTTTTGAAAGCTTTAGCTCATCCAACAAGGTTGAAGATTGTTTCTATTTTGATAAGTAGTAAACAGTGTGTGAAAAATCTGAGCGAAATGCTTGAAGCTTCTCAACCAAATATATCACAGCATCTTAATATACTTAAAAGCAAAGGTATAGTGGGATGTAAAAGGGATGGTTCTATAGTATGTTACTATATAAAAGATCCTAGTGTTATAAAGCTTTATGAATTGCTAATAAAGGAGGTAGATTCATGGCAGGAAAAGTGATAACCTTGACAGAAAGCAACTGGCAAACAGAGGTTATAAATTCTGATAAGCCGGTAGTTGTGGACTTCTGGGCACCTTGGTGTGGACCTTGTAGAATAATAGCTCCAATAATAGAGGAATTAAGTAATGAAATAGATGGTGTAAAGTTTGGAAAACTCAACACCGATGAAAATCCCAATATAGCTATGCAGTATGGTATAAGAGCCATCCCAACTATAATGCTATTCAAAGGTGGGGAAATTGTAGACACAAGGATAGGTGTACAACCTAAAGAAGCCTTAAAGCAAATGGTATTGAGCCATATATGAGTGACCAATTATCTGAATATATTCTGTATGACTCTGTAATAGTAGGCGGAGGTCCTGCTGGTCTAACAGCTGGATTATATTGTGCAAGGGCTAAGATGAATACTCTACTCGTTGAAAAAGGTACTCTTGGCGGCCAGATAGCTATCACAGATTTAGTAGAAAACTACCCTGGTTTCCCAGAAGGTATAAGTGGTAAAGAACTTACTTTGCTCTTTAAAAAGCAGGCGGAGAAATTTGGTCTGAATATAGCTAGGGGGGAAGTTACAAAGATAGAACGTATAGATAAGGAAATATTTTTGCATCTTAGAACAGGAGAAGTCGTAAGAAGTAAAACTGTCATTCTGACTGTAGGATCTAATCCTAGACGTCTTGGTGTTCCAGGTGAGGAGGAATTTTTAAACAGAGGGGTTTCTTATTGTGCTACATGCGATGGTGCGCTCTTTGATGGCGTGCCTATTGCTGTAGTTGGTGGTGGTGATTCTGCTGCTCAAGAAAGTCTTTTTTTAACACGTTTTGGCAGTGTTGTTTACTTAGTACACAGAAGAGATAAACTCAGGGCTCAGAAGCATTTGCAAGAAAGGGTTTTCTCAAATCCCAAAATAAAGTTCATTCCTAACAAAGTAGTGGAAGAAATAAAAGGTGCAGATACTGTAGAAAGCATACTGCTTAGAGATACTCTAAATGGAGAAACATCTCAGCTTCAGGTTGAAGGAGTATTTATCTTTATTGGCTTAGATCCAAATACACACTTTCTTAAAGAAACATTGAGACTTGACGATAAAGGTTATATAGTAACAGATGAGAGAATGAGAACTAGTATGGAAGGAGTATTTGCAGCTGGGGATTGTAGGAGTGGTGCTACAGGTCAGGTTGCAGTGGCTGTAGGGGAAGGGTGTATTGCAGCCATAGAAGCGGAGAAATATATACAAGAAAATTATTAAAGCCAGATGAACTACCAAGGTGGTTTTGAAACGTTTAAAGAGTCTACCAAGTATATGTTTAAAACTCCTGATTTATTTGACATACTAACTATACTTTTTGTCTTGTCCTTTGCAATAGGTATGTTAATTATTTTCCCTTACTATATATCAAAGCGTGCACGTCAGAAAAGTGCATATAAGGATTTTTTAGAATATGCCTATTCTCTAGGCTTAACTAAGGAAGAAACAGAGCTTCTTTGGTCATGTACAAAAGAGATGGCGTATTCTCCAAACAAGCTCTTAACAAGTAAACCTGTTTTCGAAAAATGCGTTTCTCTTCTCGTTAAAAAAGAATCTTCAAATATTGATTTGATAAACACAATCCGTAAAAAGTTGCACTTTGATTATGTTCCGTGGTTCCTTCCTATGACAACTACTAGAGAGTTGGATTTATATCAAACAGGATTTTTGACTCATCAAAAGGAAATATACAATGCGGCAGTTTGGGAAAAGGATGAGTTAAGCATACATATAGCTCTACTTGATGCTTTAAAGCTAGATATAAAGCCAGGTGATACAGTAAAATTCTCTTTTACTAGAGAAGATGAAGGGAAATACTCCTTCAGTGGGAAGGTAAAAGAGGTTTATTACGATGGTTATAGACCAGTTATAGTTCTAGATCACGCGGAAAAGCTTAATAAATTACAGCTAAGAGAGAGCATTCGTTGGAAGGTAAACCTGCCAGCAAAGGTTTACCTTTTTAAAGAGAAAGTAAATACGAATGCTGCTTTACTAATGTTAGATACAGGCGATCTGGAGTCTATAGAGGGCCGTATAGAAAATATAAGTGTGGGTGGAGTAAGATTTTGTGCCAAGTATATACCAGAAGTTTTTGAAGATCAAGTAGTGGTGATAGTTTTTGATGTAGATAAAAGGCACTTGGAAGCTGCTTGCACCGTTAGAAATAGATTAGCCCTAACAAATAGGTACTGCTTAGGTTTAAAATTTGAAACATTAACCGAAGAAGAAAAAGACTATATAAACAAATTTATTTTAGAAAAACAAAAGGAAATTCTGAAGAAATATAAGACTGGTGAGCCTATAGAAGATTTTTCTGCTTTTTGAGAGCTTTAAGTATTCTCTTCCTTGCACTTCTTTCTTTCCTTTTCTTCTTTTCACTAGGTTTTTCGTAAAACTGTCTCCTTTTCACCTCTGTTAGTATACCTTCCTTTTCAACAATTCTTTTGAACCTTTTGAGCACTTTCTCGAAGGACTCGTTTTCATTAACTACAACTATTGCCAATACCGTTCACCTCCTCTAATGTATTTTAACAAAATTACTTAATGACTGCAAGCTTAAAAACTTCATCAAGATCCTTTACAAAATGAAGGTTTACTTTATCTCTTACGTAAGATGGTAAATCTTCTAATACCTCATCTTTATTTCTCTCTGGGAGAATAACTTGGTATATACCTGCTCTCTTTGCAGCTAGTATTTTTTCTTTTAATCCTCCTACGGGTAGAACTCTTCCTCTAAGAGTTACCTCACCTGTCATGGCTATATCTGTGCGCACTGGCGAGTTGGTCAATAATGAAAGAATCGCTGTAGCTATAGTAATACCAGCTGACGGTCCATCCTTTGGCACAGCTCCTTCTGGAACGTGTATGTGTATATCTATATTGGCAAAAGTCTCTGGGTCTATGCCGTACTCTTCAGCTTTGGATTTTATGTAAGAAAGCGCTGCTTGTGCGGATTCTTTCATTACATCTCCAAGCGAGCCTGTCAATATTAATCCCCCCTTTCCTTTAAATTTGGTGGCTTCTATAAGCATAATTTCCCCACCTACTTCAGTCCATGCCAAACCAACAGCTATACCTACGCTAGGTTTATCTTCCTTTTCTATGTATTTACGAGGCGTTCCCAAAAAGGTTCTTACATCCTGAGCTTGCACATTGAAAGGTGGTTTCTCGCCTTGGAGTTTTTTCAAAGCTAGCTTTCTCAATACGCTTCCTATTTGCCTTTGTAAATTTCTAACGCCTGATTCTCTAGTGTAACCTCTTATAATTTCTAGCAAAGCCTCGTCGGAAAAAGAAACCTCTCCGTTTTTGAAGCTATGCATTGGTAAGAGTTTTGGTAGTAGATGGTTTTTTGCAATGTAAACCTTTTCCTCTTCTGAGTATCCACTTAAGTATATAACTTCCATCCTGTCAAGCAAAGGCTTGGGTATGGTGTCGACTCTATTGGCGGTGCATATAAAAAATACTTGAGATAAATCAAAGGGTAAGCCTATGTATAAATCTGTAAAGCTTTTGTTTTGCTCAGGATCAAGAACTTCTAGTAACGCTGCAGCAGGATCTCCCTGAAAGGATACGGATATTTTGTCAATCTCATCTAAAACTATAAGAGGGTTCTTTGTCCCTGCCTGCTTTATAGCCTGTATGATCCTTCCTGGCATTGCACCTACGTAGGTTCTTCTATGCCCTCTTATTTCAGCTTCATCCCTTATGCCTCCCAGAGCTATTCTCACAAAATTCCTTCCCAAGGATTCAGCTATAGATTTTCCTAAGGAAGTTTTCCCTACACCAGGTGGACCTACAAAACACAAGATTTGTACTGCCGATGCCTTGTTCTTGCTAAGTTTCTTTACGGCTAGGTACTCAATGATTCTGTCCTTTACCTTCTCCAGATTGTAGTGATCTCTATCCAATACCATTCTAGCTTTTTTCAGATCATACCTATCTTTTGTTCTTTTGTTCCATGGAAGATCTAAAGTCCAATCTAGCCATGTCCTTACTACAC
>JBEPZX010000023.1:0-18172 GCA_041640635.1 Aquificaceae bacterium | reverse complement strand
TCTCAGCAGCGTATCTGGACCAAAAGGACATGCAAAGCTTGCTAGTATCACCAACACATACCTTCAGACCCTTTTTCCCTAAGCTTCTCAACACATTGTAAGCAACTCTGTTCCAACCATATGTTATCAGAGCATCCATCATAAATTCCACTTCTAGTGTTAAACCTACCTTTTTAGTATATTTTCAACATCTCGACCACATTTTTCCATTGCTTCGTGCTCTTCTGGAGGCATTTTATACAACTTAACTTTTCTTTCGACTTTCTTTCTTCCTCACCGCTTGTTCATACCATTCCAAAAATCGCGCCACCCCATCCTGTACCGAAATGGTAGGGTTATATCCTAGTAAGCGGCGGGCTTTACTAATGTCAGCGTAGGTGTAGGGAATATCCGTCTCAGGCATAGGGGCTGGCACTAGGTGTGCCTTGCGTCCTGTGAATTCCTCAATCAAGCGCACAAAGTCAGCTAAAAGTATTGGCTGGCCTCGTCCTAGATTAATGATTTCGTAGCCCAGGGGGCGATCCACAGCAGCCAAGACACCTTTGACGATGTCGTCAATATAAGTCCAATCCCGATACATCTGGCCGTTGTTATAAAGGGGAACCTCCCGGCCAAAGTAAATATTGTCGGCTACCTTGTAGGCCATCATATCGGGACGGCCGCGGGGGCCATAGACAGTGAAAAAACGCAAAGCAGTAAAGTTCAAGCCATACAAGTGATGGTACGTGTAGCCCAGTAACTCAGCAGCCCGCTTGCTAGCCGGATATGGAGCTAGGGGTTGATTACATGGATCAGTTTCAACAAAGGGAATTTGCTGAGTAGCTCCATAAACAGAAGAAGTGCTGGCAAAGACAAAAATCGGATGTAGGTTGTTGGTTCTATGTTGCGGATTAGGATGGAGACGGCCCACAGCAGCGTCAAGAAGCACTAGGGTACCGTTAAGGTTAACATCGTAATAGAATGCAGGATCCTCAATAGACGCGCGAACGCCAGCCATAGCAGCTAGATGAATAATAGCATCAAAGTGATACTTGGCAAACACTTGAGAGACCAAATTACGATCACGAATGTCTCCTTTAATGAATATAAAGCGTGATGTATAGTGCGTATTACGTTGTACTTCCTCTAGGTTAGCCTGTTTACGGGCTGGGTCATAATAGTCATTTAAGTTATCCAGGCCAACGACAGTATCGCCCCGAGCCAGGAGAGCTTGGGCTACGTGGCTACCGATGAATCCAGCAACGCCAGTGACAAGGATAGTCTTGCTCATGATTGAGTCTCCCTAATAAGACATAGTTCAGGCATTGGCAGTCCCTTCTCTTGCAAGAGCCGGGCATATTCCGCCTTCACCTTCTCAAACACCAATCGTTCATCGAAGCGCTCCAGAGCCATGCGGCGACCCTCTTCACCCATACGGTAGGCCTTTTCCTGGTTGGTCAGAATTTCCACGATAGCATCAGCTAAGGCTTGAACATTGCCCAGAGGCACCAGTAAGCCATTTCGACCGTGCTCAACGACCTCACGACAACCTCGAATATCTGTGACAACGCAAGGCACTTTCATAGCTGAGGCTTCCATAGGCGCACGAGGGAAACCTTCACGATGCGAGGGTAAAACAAATACATCCATAAGAGTGTAAAGTTCGGGCATATCCTGACGCATGCCTAGGAAGTGGAAAATGTCGGCAACGCCGTACTTTTGAGCCATATCTGGCGTAACAAAATCAGGTTTGTCTGTATCCACTGGGCCGATGACCAAGAAGCGCACGTTCGGTACCTGTTCTCGCACAAGGCGAGCGGCAGCAAAAAGTTCTAGCAACCCTTTCTCACGCACCAACCGCCCAACAAAGCCAACCACCTTGACCTTATCGGGTAACCCCACTTCAAGCCGTTTATAAGCAATAACACTTGGCGAAAAATTGGCTGGATTGAAACGATGAATATCAATACCATTACCTAGATACTTGATCTTTTCCTTAGGACAAATCCCCTCACGGATAGCGGTGTCTATATCTTCACGATTCTGGGAAAGAATGACGTCCGAACAGAGAGCAGCAATTTTCTCCAGCGTAATATAAAAACGGCGCAAAAGCGGATGCATGTGGTCGTGGAAGTAGAATCCATGAAGAGTGTTGACAATAATTGGAACACCAGCCATTTTAGCAGCAATCTGGCCCAGGAAGCCTGGTTTAGGTGTGTGTGTGTGGACAATGGTAAAGCGTTCCCGTCGAAAAATTCGGTAAAGCTGCCAAAGAGCCTTCATATCTTGGAGAGGTGTAAATGGGTTGCGGGTTATCCTCACCGGGATATGACGGATACCAGCAGCTTCAATGATTGGAACTTCTGGACCCGGCGACGAGATTCCGATAACTTCGTAGCCTGCTTGCTGGATGCTACGCAACTGGTTGAGGAGCAGATAACGCAGAGACATATCAACAGTAGTAATATGAGCCACACGTATTCTGTTCATAAAGAAAAATTGATAAATTAAGGAGGTGATCAATAAACAAGTGAATTAAAGTTTAAACAAAATAGGTCCTTACACTTTTCTAGCAATTCATAAGCTTGGTTGGGAAAGTCCTATAGTTCATAGCTTTGGCAATGAAGCTCGAGCTCATAGATACTGTGAAATATTTAGTTAGAACTTTTAACGACTCTCCAGCCATGCCTTTGTGTATTCCTTGACATAGTTGTAGAATGCAACCCGTCGTAGACGGAGCCTACTCTCGTGGTATTCTCGTGCCTTCTTAAGATTGCGCTCTGACATGCGTGTCATACGCTCAGGTGAGCTTAGCACACTAACAATTTTATAAGCCAGTGCTTCAATATCGTTTGGAGGGACTATGTCCTCTGGAGGAAGCAACTCTGGGATACCACCTACCGCCGAGCCAATGCAAGGCAGTCCACGCGCCATTGCTTCGAGCATCGCACGCGGAAGGCCCTCTTGTCTGGATGGTAATATAAACAGATCCGCTTGATCAAGTTGTGCACGCACTGCCTCACCTGCAGGGAGTTCACCTAAAAAGCGTACACGCTCGCCTAACCCTAAAGCAACTGCTTGAGCTTCCAATTGCGAGCGATACTTACCATCCCCCACTATAACCAAGCGCAGATCTAAACCACGCCGCACACAGCGCTCCACCGCTTGGATAAGGATATCTGGTCCCTTATAGAAATGTCCCAAAGATCCTACAAAAATGAGTGTATAGCGTTGCGATTGCATCTTATACTGTCGCGGTGCATCGATAAAAGCTGCATCTGGCAACTCTACGTCTGAATAGGATGTAGAAAAGGCATTTGCTGCAGGTGGATAGCGACGCTGAAGTGCGTACTCGGTCACATAAGCAACTGCACTAGCGCGAGCGCACTGCTGTCGCAGTTTGTATGAGAACCACCACCGAAAGAAGGAACGCAATGGATGGCGGAACGCACCAGGCGAGAACACATCATACGGGTCGCCCACTACCTCTAAGCCGTAGGGCAACCCCACACGCCGCAAGACTGTTTCAAGATGTAATGCGATTAATGAGGGTACACGCATAATAACAGCCTCATCTGTCCTAACAGCTTTTCTAATTGAGTGTTGCATCAATCTAGCTTTAAGAAGATATTGCATAGGTCCAAGGTAGTAAGGCACTGGCACAAATGTAACGCCATCACCGTCGGCGCGCACCCAACCTGTTGGCGGTTGGTTCACCATCTTTACTCGGGCTAAGACGCGCACACCCTCAAAGACTTCCAAATATCGCCGCCAGAAGGTATATGGAAACATTGTATGAGTCCACACCTTGCCGTCAGGCGTAGATAAGAAGCGATGCTCAAGAGAAACAAGGACTTTCATTTAACACCTCCAGATTTGCCTATGAGGCTATTCAACATATTGGAGATGTTTTGAACATGGTTATTTATATCAAATATTTGTTCAGCAATTCTGCGCGATTCAAACCCCATTTTTTCTCGTTTTTTGCAGTCAATGATATCTAAGACTTTTGGAACATCATGGTCTAATCTATCTAACCGAACAAACCAGCCATTCAATCCTTCCACTGTTGTATCTCTAGCCATAGCAATTTCTTGCTGGTTTCTTACTATAGTAATAATAGTTTTTCCACAAGCGATTGCCTCTATCGAGGAAATTCCGTTAAGTGGATTATCAGTAGCTTGTATATAAACATCTATACCGTTCATCACAAAATCTATATCAGGTCTGTAACCTACAAAGATAATACTTTTAAGTGAAAGTTCATCCACTAATCTCTGATAAGTTTCTCGGAATGGTCCATCACCTACAACCAACAGAACTAGTTTTGTATCGTTGATTTGTTGCTGTAAAACTTGGAAAAATTTCAAAACTTTATAAAATCCTTTCACTGGGTGCAACCTACCAACAAATCCAAAGACAAGCAAGTCATCAGTCAAAGATAGTTGTTCTCTAAAAATCCGTCTCTTTATTTCATCTGGGCGAAATTCATTCAAATCTATTCCTATGTAGTTTAAAACAACCTTCTCTTTTGGTATTTTCCAGTTTTTTATAAAGTCATCCTGATAATAAGACCCTAAGGCAATAACTCTATCGATTAATCCATAACTAATCAACCTTAGGGGATAGAACTTGGTAACTATTCTTTCCCACCTACTTTGGTTCCCATAGGCTCTTTGAGGTATATAAATAACCGGAATATTCAGGATCTTAGCAGCTAAACTGCATAAAAAGTTTGGTACCCCCGGGCTATAGAGAATCACTGCATCAGGGCGATTGTGTTTAAAAATATCAAGAAACCTGAAGAACAACAGGTAAATTTCTGGATCAGACGCTCTTAATTTCTTGTCAGAAAGTTTTATATAATTCACTGGCTGTTGAATTCGGTTTTTTAATCTATCACTAAAGGAATAAGCAACCGTATGCTTGTAATCTTTACCCAGGTGGTTTATCAGGGAAGCTAAATAAGTTTGCTCCCCCCCGATATCAAGAGTTCCGATATAGTGAAACAGATTAATTTTGCTCATTTTTCTTAAACCACTCAATTGTTTTCTTAAGGCCTTCTTTAAGTGTAAATTCCGGATAGAATTTTAGGTGATATCTTATTTTTTCTATATTCAACACTCTTCGTCTTATGTTATCTATATCCCTTTTGTCTATATGCACAATTTTCGATTGACTGTTTGTAAGCATTATTATGAGCTCAGCCAAGGAGTTAATTGATGTTTCCACACCCGTTCCTATGTTGTAAACCTCACCAGCAGATTTAGGGTTCAAAGCAGCAAGAATAGTTGCTCTACAAGCATCTGTTACAAATGTGAAATCCCTAGTCTGCTCCCCATCTCCATGAATGTAAATTGGCTCGTTTCTTAACGCCCATTCTATAAATTTTCCTACCACGCCACAGTAAGGATTCTTGGTGGTTTGGTTATATCCGTAGACATTTGAATACCGCAGCACTACAACAGGCAGTTGGTAGAGTTCATAAAAAACTCTTGCGTAACTTTCCCCCGCATATTTGCTTACGGAGTAAAAATTTAAGAATTTTGGCGTTTCCTCCTCAGTTATTGGAAGGTATTTCGGATTCCCATATACTGATGAAGTAGATGCATAAATTACCTTCTCAACATTAGAGTGCAAAGCTGCTTCCAACACATTAAATGTGCCAACAATGTTAACCTCCAAATCTTCCCGCGGATTTTTCGTGGAGACTATTATATTTCTCGCAGCTAGGTGGTATACTATATCCTTATCTTTCATAAGCTTTTTTAATAAATCTTTATCTAAAATGGTTCCATGAATAAATTCAATATCAAGACCTTCCAGATTTTTTATATCACCTGTGAAAAGGTCATCTATAACCGTTACCGAGCAATTATACTCGAGCACCAACATCTTAACAAGATTAGAACCAATAAATCCCGCTCCACCAGTCACCAAAACTCGTTTCATCCTGAACACCTCCTTTTATTTGTTTTGCTTCTTCAGATTTGAGTATAACGCTTCGAGACGACTGGTGTTACGTTCTACATTGAACATCCATTGGACATATTGGTATCCTTTATTCCCCAATCTATCTCGAAGTTCTTTGCTTCCAACAAGTTGTTGTAACTTTACAACAAACTCTTCAAATGTGTCAACCAAGAACCCAGTTACATTATTTAAAACCGCTTCTCTACAACCTGCTATATTGAAAGCTATTACAGGTAACTCGAAAGCAGAAGCCTCGATAATCGCTCTTGGCACTCCTTCTCTCTCAGATGGAAGACAAACCACATCAAGCGCCCGGTACCATTCATAGATATTTGGCTGAAAGCCCACAAATTTCGCGTTAATTAGTCCCAACTCATCAATAATTCGCTTGCACTCGACATAGTAGTCATAATCTTTAACGCCTCCAACGAAATAGAAAGTTAAATTGCTCTCTTCAGCAAAATACTTAACAACATTCTCGAGAAAATCCTTTTGTCTTTTCCGACCTTCAATAGCAGCAATCACTCCCACTGCGATATGATCTATAGGGATTCCTAAGTTAGTTCTACATTCTATCTTTGTATGCAGTTTCTTAAATTCATCTATGCTTTGTATGTCAACGGAATTGTATATCTGAGATACCTTACACCTAAGTGCGCGCCCACCTTTGTCTTGGATGAAACTAGCTATTTCTTTAGATATCGCAACAATTGAGTCTGAAAACAGCATAGGAATTTTATAGACTAATCTCAATCTGTTACCCCGAAAAGAATTTCTCACATATATCACCAGCTTCTTTCCGGCAAACTTGGTGCCCAAAAACACCATAAGAGAGCCCAACTCGCTACAATGAACCACTTCTGGATTAACCTCCCTCATAATTTTCCATATCTTAAAATTATAAAACAGCAAACCCGCAATTGTTTTTATCTTCGCCACAAAATTCTTGCGACCGAAACCCTCGTATGGATTCTCTCCAACGACAATTTTATAAGGTATACCCAGTTCATCTAGTTTACTTGTCAACAGGTCCTTCCGATTTATAACTACAAAAGGATCATACTTCTTAAGATGACCAATAATATGCAATTCACTCCATGTACCACCTGTAATTTGCCCTTGCTCTGAGCTCGTGCGCATCATAAAAAAAAGGACTTTTGGCTTTTTCATCAGAAGTTCCATAACCTCTTAATTGAGATTGTTCCAAACATGATTGCCAAGATGAACAAAGTCGCGGTCATTTGAACCCATGACGTAATTGCGGTACCTGCGGGGGAGAATAAAAACAGTGTAGTCGCATAAAAAACTATAACAACTGGCTCTCCAGCATACTTGCGAAACACAGCTACCAACCATTTATGGAAAGAACCAAACAGAAAGAAAACCACAATCACACCTGGAATGTGAAAATTCCAATAGGCTTCACCGATAGCCCCAGCTGGTTTACCAGCGTATGTAGAGAAGAAAGTCTCCCCTATGAGGGCATCTATCCCCTGAGGCTTACTTGACCATAAGGCTCTAGGGATTGGTGTTGCCAGCAAAGATAAGTAAGAGCGACCATAAAGAAAACCAACTTGGTCAGGTACTAAAGCTAATATTGCGAATTCCGCGCTTTCTTCCTCACTACGACTCCTTAACTCCTCTATTGCATTTTGCAACATCTCTACTGATGAAGATTCGGTTATCCTCATCCAATTTACTTCCCCTTTCCAAGCACTCATCCTTAAATCTCCTAAAATGCCAATAATCAGCAATCCCAGCACAGGAAGGATTAGTGTTCGCAAACGAGGAAATTTCTGCTCACGAAGCATCCATATTAACAACATATAGATAAAAAATACAATGATACTGGAGCGAGAGGCTGAACTTAAAAAACTGAGGGTAAGCGAGAGAGCAGTAGCTACCCAGAATAGAATTTGACGATGCGCTTCTCGATCCAACGCGAACCAAAGCAAGCAGGCGTATACGCCGAAATTAACAAAGACAACCCAGTGCTCAAGTAATCTCCCTTCCGCCACTGCCAGAGTTCGACCTTTTGCTAAAAGGATGAAGAGAGCATTAATGCCTTCATATGTACTCGTATAGTATGCAAATACAATCACAGAAAAAGCGACAACTAATAGCGCCTTCAGACCAACCCACTTGGGTTTGGAAAAGGTTAAGCGAGGAATGACAAATTTTGGACCAAAGAAGAAGCCAAAGTAGTAAGCAGCTGTGCCAATCGCATCAAGCGCCACTGAGTAAGTAACAAGCATCGTGAGATTCTCATGGCTCCAGCCGGGTAAGGCAACATGCTCCGAGAGACCATTTAAATAAAGAGAAATCTGGCGCAAAAAGATGGTAAAAAGAAAATTTACAGTACCAAACACCAACGGATGAAGCCAGCCAAAAGAGGACCGATAAAATATAATCGGCACCAACTTAAGTGTCAAGTTTACACTAAGCGCTAGGAATAGCCAAAACAAAGCAGGTGTTGTTCCATAGATGAGCTGTTTTATCGCTATGAATAGCAAAAAAGCATAGCTTATGCCAATAATCAAGGCACGATCAATCCAACGTAAAGGAACAAAGAGAGAATCTGATTCTTGACGAGGAAATTTTAAGCCTGTTTGTGTAACAATTTTCATTAGTTACTCCAAGATTTCCGTCCAATGCCAATCAGATTAGCACATGGAGTGTCATTACTTGCGTTCTGATAAATGATATGACGATATGGATTCCAGCAGAGAGATAGCAATTTAAAACTAAAACGAACCAACAATGCGATTGGTCGAGGGAATTTATTTAAATATATTTTATCGAGCCATGCCGGGTAAAGGCCTAATATCTCGACATCCTCAAGAAACTCAGAGAGAAGCTTACGCAGCTCATCAGCAGAGTACTCTTTTACATGATATGGATCCTGAACCTCTGGGCCATACGGTAGCTTACGAGGAGTTGTGCAAACAAATACTCCACCTGGTTTCAGCACACGAACTACTTCACTGATAAATTTTCTGTCGAATTCCAAGTGTTCTATGAGCTCAGTGGCTATCACATAATCGAACACTTCGTTACCGAATGGCAAGTTATAACAGGAAGCATTGATTAGCATTGGAACCTGTCCTAATCGCTGGCCAATCTCTTGAATTGCAAGATTCAGAGCTTGTTTGCTCAAGTCAACCCCAATAATTCGCCCACCTTTTTGCATTACTTTGTAGACTAACACACCATCACCACAGCCAATATCGGCCCCTATAGCCTGAGTTAGATTAACACCAAGTTTTTGACGGACAAGGTCGATAGGAACATCATATAAGGCATGATTACGTGGACTTGAACCTCGAAAAATACCAGAATAGGTGTTTCTCCAATGATACGCTCCTAACTCGTTGTACTTTTCAAACTTATCATGGTTCTGCATTTATACCTCCTGTTTAGATTCAAGATATTTAACTTATAGATTCATAACTTTCATTAGCCTTGACTGCATATAGAATAGCCAAGGAAATGACAATGTAGCTTAACAATGTGGAGACAGCAGCTCCAAGGAGACCGAAGAGTTTTATCAAAGCCAAGTTAAAGACAACATTTACCACTGTACCACTAAAGTAGATGAAAAATAACGATTGTGTTTTTTTGAGCACAAACAAGTGTAAAGAATAAATGCGCGATACTCCATATATAACCAAGGCACTAATAATTACAAAAGTTACCTGTATTCCTTTATAGTGTTGGATAGGGGTAATTTCTCCCACAAGCACATGCAACAAGGTGTTACCGTAAAAAACAATCAAAACTAACATGCTAAATCCAATAACAAGAAAGGTTCTTATCCCAATTTTAACATATTTCTTAACTAACAAGAGATTCCCTTCTACATAACATTTTGATACCTTTGGAAATAGAGCATTTGTAATCGGTGGATTGAAAAGCATAACTGTACTAGCAAGAGCGTAAGCAGCACTATAAAGTCCCACAGCTTCTGCGCCTAAGAAATAACCAATGATGAATCGATCACCATTAGCAGAGATAAGAGTCAAAAAACCGTTTGGTACGAGTGGTAATGAATATTTCAAGTATTCCACCAAACGATTTAGATTGTAGTTTGACCAAACGTTTTTCAAGTTTGTGACTTTCAGAATCCTTAGCATGATCATAACTTCCAATGCAAATCCAATGATCAAAAAAGTCTTAAGTGCAAACACTAAATCTTTAGTAAAGCTAATTATGACCAATAAAACCAGAATCTCTAAAATGGTAAATCCGCTTTCTATGATTGAAAATGTTTTTAAGTCATCTTTAGCCCTGAAATAATCTTGTAACATTAGCTTCAACGCATTTAAGGGAACAAGAAAAGCACCCCAAAAAACAAGACCGCTGAACACTTTATCTTTTAAGAAAACTATAGCAAATCTGTCAGCGAGAGGTAATATTGCAAAGGAAATACTCAACGAGAGAAGAAGAACTATTGAAAAAATGAAGGTAAAAAAATTATTTTTATTATCACCTTCTTCTGGAAAGAATCTAACAATAGCGTTAGACAACATAAGTGTTGCTAATATTGTAGCATACGAAGAAAAAGTGAAGATCAGAGACCATGCACCATACCAGTTAACTCCGATGAAGTGACCAATCACTGATATCAGAATAATTCCCCGGATTTTTACGATTATGCTGGCCAAACTACTCCATGCCACATCTTTGCTAACCTTGCTCAATCTAAAACGATAGGGTAAACCATTTATCTGCTTAAGCAGCTGGGATAAGATCATCGCAGGGCACTTCTCTTATTTGGAAATAATTGCTGGTGTTCTTACTAGTAAAGCAACTATCTTCTTAGCTAACTGATCATTCCATTCATTGAATATATCCGTACACTGGACATATGATTGCATCTTATTTACAACACAACCTCAGTCAATCGCCGCTGATTAACCTTCCCACTAGCACATTCCATCCCCTCCACTATCTCCACTCATCCTGTTCCTCCTAGAGGGTCACTCAGGACACTAGGAAGAAAAATACCTCCTCTGCACTTAAACCTAGTCATATAGAAATCATTTGTGGGTTCTTCTCAAAGACTACCCACGCTTTCAAGCATTATCATTTACCTCTATACCTCTTCAACAAACTTTTCTTTTAACCACCCCGCTACCTTCTTCCCAGCCCTTCCATCTCCATATGGAAATACAGAATCCACACCCGGTTTTGCTTTCAGAGCTGCATTTACAATTCTATCTGAATCTGTTCCCACTAGCACATTCCAGCCAGTTTCTACAATCTCTACCCACTCGGTTTCTTCCCTTAAGGTCATACAGGGAACTCTGAAAAAGTACGCTTCCTTTTGGACACCACCCGAGTCCGTCAAAATAACCCGTGCCTCTTTCTCAAGCATGAGCATATCCAAGTAAGAAACAGGTTCAATGATTAAAAGGTTTGGGTGAAGAATGTCAGATATACTAAGAGATGAAAGCACCTTTCGAGTTCTTGGATGGAGAGGCACAACCACCTTTAGTCCTTCTTGGGCAAGTCTTGAGAGTCCCAGAAGTATCCTTTCGAGACGTCCTAAATCGTCGGTGTTTTCCGCACGGTGCACAGTAGCCAAGGCGTAAGCTTTTGGCTCAAGGTTCAATCTTAGGGGTATCTGGGATTTTCTTTGGGCAACTTCACCAAATTGGAGCACCGCATCGTACATAACATCACTCACAAAATACACACCTTTCTCTATGCCTTCTTTCTTTAGATTCTCCACAGCTCTATGTGTGGGGCAAAAGAGTATATCCGAAATATGATCTGTGAGGACACTGTTAATCTCCTCTGGCATGCGCTTGTTGTAGCTTCTGAGACCTGCCTCGATATGAGCCACAGGTATATGTATCTTGGCAGCTGCTAAAGCTCCTGCCAAAGTAGAGTTCGTGTCCCCGTAAACCAAAACTATGTTTGGTTTTTCTTCCAGTAGAACTTTTTCTATCCTCTGAAGCATCTCTCCCGTTTGCTTCCCATGTGTGGCAGAACCTACGTCTAAATTATACTTTGGCTTTGGAAGGCTCAGTTCTTGAAAGAAAACCTTTGACATCTCGTAATCGTAATGTTGACCTGTGTGGATAATTACGTGCTCCATTTTGGCACTTTCCAACGCATCGGCAACGGGTTTTAATTTTACAAACTGCGGTCTTGCTCCAACAACACTTGCAACCTTTACCATTCAAACTCCCTTATGGTTTTACACACAAAGTCGATTTCCTCTTCCGTGAGTAAAGGCTCTATTGGTAAACTCAAAACTTCCCTAGGTGCAACTTCTGCTTCCTTTATATCTACAGCCTCGCACCTACCATGGAACACTTTCATTCTGTGAAGTGGCACAGGGTAATAAACCATGGTGCTTATGTTGTTTGCTTTTAGGTATTCTTGGAGTTTGTCCCTTTTGTCAGCTGGGACTCTTATGGTGTATTGGTGATACACGTGGTATACGTTGTCGTTGTCAACGATGGGCAAGCCAAGGTTCAGATCTTTAAGCCTCTGGTTGTAGATTTCCGCTATCTTCCTTCTTCTATGGTTGAACTCGTCTATATACTTTAGCTTTGCCAGAAGTATGGCTGCTTGGATGGTGTCAAGCCGCGCATTGTAACCTATGTGTTCTACGTTGTATTTGTCTTTACCACCGTGCTTTATAAGCATTCTCACAAGCTCCGCTATCTCTTCGTCGTTGGTTGCAACCATGCCCCCGTCACCAAAGCCACCCAAGTTCTTTGATGGGAAGAAACTAAAGGCACCTGTGTGACCAATGGATCCAAGCTTTTGACCCTTCCACATACCACCGAAAGCCTGAGCCACATCTTCAACCACAAAAAGATCGTACTCTTCGGCGATTTCCATTATCTGGTCCATATGGCACGGGTGACCGTAAAGATGAACGGGAACTATGCCAACCACACGGGAACCGTTGGATCTGTAGTTCAAGGATAGATACTTTCGTATCTTATCTGGATCTATGTTAAAGCTCTTTGGGTCTATGTCTACAAAAATGGGTGTTGCCCCGGCTCTAAGTATAGCGTCCCCTGTGGCTGTAAAGGTAAAAGGTGTGGTTATGATTTTATCTGTCTTATCAAAATACTCCTTGCCCTTTGTTTTTATAGCCAGAGCTCTCAGAGACAGCACCAACGCCTCCGTTCCAGAGGAACATCCTATGCAGTGTTTTACTCCTAGATACTCGGCTATTCTTTGCTCCAGTTCTTTTACTTCTGGACCAAGTATCCATTCTTGATGCTCGAGACATTTTCTTATAGCATTGTCGATATTTTCTTTCATATACTCATACTCAAGTTTTAAATCAAGAAGTGGTATATGTTTCATAACGTTTCCCCCAAAGGTCTGATATTACTACCTTCCAGCACATATTCACTGCCACAGTAGCTACAAAGGGCTTTATTATCGTTAAATTTTAATGTTACACCACACTTGCATGCCCAACCAATCTGTTTTGCAGGCACACCCGCAACTATAGCGTAGTCGGGAACATCTCTTTTAACAACAGCACCAGCGCCTACTATGGCGTACCTGCCAATAGTTACACCGCATACTATGGTTGCATTTGCCCCGATGGTTGCCCCTTTTTTAACAACTGTTGGCAAAAACTCTTTTTTCCTTTCTATAAAGGCGCGTGGGTTGTAAACATTGGTAAACACCGCAGAAGGACCTACAAAAACGTCATCTTCCAGCGTCACTCCCTTGTAAACGGAAACATTGTTTTGAATTTTACACCTATCGCCTATAGTTACATCAGGTCCTATCATAACATTTTGACCAATTATGCAGTTTTTCCCAATTTTTGTATTACTTAGAATATGGCTAAAATGCCATATTCTAGTTCCTTCTCCAATTTCTACATTATCATCAATGTATGAACTTTTATGAACAAAGTAAGGTTTATCTACCAAGTCTTTTTGAATGGTTTCATTTTTTATAATGTTTTCCGCAGCTTCCAATATTTTTAAAACTCTTAACCCTTCTTCACCGCTAGTTTTTGGCTCTTTCCTTTGCTCTACACACTCTAAAAAGTGTTTTAACTCTTCCTTTAATGGTTCTCTATCTTCAACAGGAACCACATAATATTCAGCCTTTTGTGCAACAGGAATTTTGCCTTCTTTCCATTCGATTTTGTGTGGATAAATAAACAACTTTTCCTTGCTCACATCGTCAAAAACAGCCATTGCTTTGCTACCCACGACTACAAGCTTTTGTTCTTTGTAAGGATGTAACCAACTGACAAAAACGTGAGCTTTTACACTATTTTTAAACTCTAATGTAGTTATTGTTATATCGTGAATACCTTTGTTTAAGTAATCTCCACCAAAAGCATTAACTTTTGTAGGTTCCTCTCCTACAAGCATAAGAATAACAGAAATATCATGCGGTGCAAAACTCCAGAGTATATTTTCTTCAGTTCTAAGTTTACCTATGTTTAACCTGTTTGAGTAGATATATTGTATTTTTCCAAGCTCTCCGCTATCTATTAACTCCTTAAGCTTTATTACCGCAGGGTGGTACCGGAGTATGTGACCAACCATAAGAATTCTACCATGCTTTTTAGCAATCTCAACTAGTTCCTCACCTTCTTTAAGCGTTGTAGCAAGTGGCTTTTCCACAAAAACATCTTTCCCGTTAAGTAGAGCTTGTTTTACTAATTGATAATGTGTAACTGCAGGCGTTGCTATTGCAACTGCATGAATTTCTCTGTCACTTAAAATTTCTTCATATGAATTCGTGAAGTTTACATTTGGAAATTGCGTTCTCCTTTCTTCAAGTATTCTTTTATCGTTGTCACATGCGGCACGTAGTACACCTAATTCATAGAGATTTCTTAAGATATTTTTACCCCAATAACCAAGCCCTATAACTGCAATACTTAATTTGTTCATTTTTATAGTCCTTTTAACTATGCTTTTATTACTTTTCCAGGAAATTCTTTGTGATTTTTAATTAAGTTTCTTGTATCTACGATTAAATTCGCATGTTTCAAAAGAAAATCCGGATCATAATAACTGTGATCGGTCGCAATTACTACACAATCATATTTTTTAAGATTTTCTTCAGTAAGCTCAACCGAACATTTATCAAGCCGATATTTTCGCATCTTGGGCGGTTTTGGAATATAAGGATCGTTGTAATCTACCTCTGCTCCCTTTTCTTTAAGTAATTTAATCAAAACCAGGGATGGCGATTCTCTTGCATCATCTACATCTTTTTTATAAGCAAGTCCTAAAATTAAAATTTTTGCACCTTTTATAGGCTTTCCTCTTTGATTCAAGGCTTCGATTACTTTCTGCACCACATAATACGGCATTGAAGTATTTATCTCTCCAGCAAGTTCAATAAACTTTGTAGAAAAGTCATACTCCCTTGCCTTCCAAGTGAGATAAAAAGGATCTACAGGTATACAGTGTCCACCCAAACCAGGTCCTGGATAAAAAGCCTGAAAACCAAAAGGCTTGGTCTTGGCAGCTTCTATAACTTCCCAGATGTCGATACCCATTCTATCAAAGAGCATCTTTAGTTCATTAACCAAAGCTATATTCACCGCTCTGTATATGTTCTCCAAAAGCTTTGTAGCCTCTGCTACTTTGGTTGAAGAAACAGGCACAGTTTTTTCCACAATCTGGCTATAAAGTGTGTTGGCTAACTCCAGGCATTTTGGTGTAAACCCTCCCACAACCTTTGGGATTTTTTTAGTTGTGAACTCTTTGTTTCCTGGATCCTCTCGTTCGGGGGAGTATGCAAGGTAGAAGTCAACACCGGCTTTGAGACCTGATTCTTCGAGGATAGCTCTTAAGTCTTCATCAGTGGTGCCAGGGTAAGTGGTAGACTCTAAGACTACCAACTGACCTTTGCGAAGATACTTTGCGATCGTTTTGGCTGTATTGAAAACGTAAGACATGTCGGGTTCTCTATACTCGTTGAGCGGTGTAGGGACGCATATGATTATACAGTCCATCTCGCTTAGCTTGGAAAAGTCAGTGGTTGGGGTAAAGTTTTTAAGGTCTCTGATAACTTCAGAAGGAATATGCCTTATGTAGCTTTTGCCACTTTTTAAAGTATTTACCTTTTCTTGATCAATGTCAAAACCTGTTACATTAAAGCCCGCCCTGCTAAACTCGATTACCAAAGGCAATCCCACGTAGCCAAGACCAATGATACCTATGTTGGCATGTCTTTCTTTAATTTTCAAGATTAGTTCTGAGGTTTTCTGCATTATGGCCTCATTCTTTATTTTTCAAGTATATCACTCCGAGATAATTTGCACGAAATTATATTGCCTCCTCAAAATTGACAAAAAGTAAACTTTTTAAATCCTAATCCCTAAAAGAGGAACTACCTCTGTGCTCAGTTCAGGTAGGATTTTTAAATTTACACCTCTGTTGATATGCTTAATATAACTTCTCTCTCGCTTTAATATTTTATTTTCAATATCAAAATCTAAAAACTTCAAACCCAACTTTACAAAATTCGATCACCAATGGTAACCTAACATAGCCAGGACCTATAATGTCTATCTTAGCTAAACGAGTTTTAATTTTTTCAGCTAAATTCACAAACTCAACAATCAAATATGATGAAGTTGTGTTTAAAATATGATTTACAATGATTTTATTCTTGTTCCCACACCTTTAAACAGGCTACCGCCATTGCGACCCCATAATAGGCTCGCTGGAATAAAACATTGATATGTGTAAGATTAACAACATGAACCTCTTATATAAATATAAAAAATAAAAACGTGTTTGTCAAGTCAATCAACATGAACCTGGTATAAATATAAAAAACAAAAACACCGCTTGTCAAGTTAAACAAACACATTTATACATCCGCTTTAAAATCAAAACCTTTACCTACCTGTTCACTCTATTTCAATTGCTTCACACATCGGCGTTCGATATCAAACCAAAATATCATTTTAGACTAATGAAAAAACTTTTTATGGAACAAAACATTTTTCATAACAAGAATAAATGTTAAACTCATAACAAACACTTCTATGCTATTCACACAACTATTTGCTATACTCACTCAAATCTATTAAAATTTAGCTCTGATGACTAAACCGCGCTCTTACTAACGTACCTCATTCAATTGCTTCCGTTTATTGTTATATATCTCTCACACTATTTCTAGCAGCCATCTTGCTAATAAATGCTAAATAACTTAACATATAGAAAAGATATTCGCACCTATAAAAACGTAAACACAAGAACAGTGGATTTTAACGTAATATTGCTTTTATAAGAATTTATAATTGTTCAGCCTAGCTCTTCTGGATAAGGGTCTAAATAAGCTTGTGAAAGCACATAGCTATCTCCAAATCTATAAGCCCAGCTTCTAAGAATTTCCCTTGGAACGCTTATCGGTAGTTTCCCATTTTTAAATTTTTCCAAAACCTCCAAAAAATGCTTCTTTTCCCTACTTGTTAAAAAGTCGGATAAATGTCCCAAAATATGCATAAAAGTGTTTATATGAGATCCAGCATGAGGCTTCTTACTTAGAGCTTTTTTAAAAAGAAGTCCGTATTCAGATTTTATGCTTTCCAAATCTTCTTTGCTTTTGTATTGAGCCAAGAGTCTTCCCATTTTCTTTAAGAGCATAGGACTGAATGACAAGAGCATGTATTTATAAGTTCTGTGAAAGTTCATAAGCTCGGTTATCGTTTTTAATTCTTTACTAAAAACTCGCCAATGCGTAAGTGAAAAAATACGCGTTAAAAATAAATCCTTTAGCTGTGGGTTGCGAAGTCTACCTTCGTCTTCTACTGGTATATCTGTATAGGTTTTTAAAACCTCCATCGCAAAAAGCCCTTTGCCTTTTGTGTAAAATTCTTTCCCCTCTGTGTCCTTATATACCGTAGTATTTGATACTCCGCAAGAGGGAGATTTACTCTTTAGCAAAAAACCATCCACTTCCTGCAAAGATTTTATAAAGTTATTTGAAAATGCAAGTAATTCTTGGGTTAAGTCCCTTCCCGTGGTAGGTTGAAAAACACCGTAGGTATTATTCTTTACGTATACAATTATTCTATCCCTAGGTATACCAAGACCTATGCCAACTTCCGGACAAACAGGTAATATCTCACAATAGTTTCTAAGCTTGATAACAAACTCATCTTTTATAGTGCCACCATCATACCTAACGGGCTGTAAATCAAGGCAAGCACTTAAAACCAGGATGGGTTTTTCGAATTCTCTCATAA
>JBEPZX010000022.1:0-19019 GCA_041640635.1 Aquificaceae bacterium | reverse complement strand
AGGATCCTAATAGAGAGGGATCCACATTTGCTAATAGAGGGTATGATAATATCCGCTTACGCAATAGGTGCAAACGAAGCCTTCATATACATAAGGGGAGAGTATCCTGCTGGCTATTATATGCTAAAAGATGCCATAGAAGAAGCCAAAGCCAAAGGCTTTTTAGGTAAAAACATATTAGGTAGCGGTTTTGATTTAGAAATTTACGTAGCTAGAGGTGCAGGTGCTTACATATGTGGAGAGGAAAGTGCTTTAATTGAGTCATTGGAAGGCAAAAGGGGAATGCCCAGAATAAAGCCACCTTACCCTGTACAAGTTGGGCTCTTTGGTAAGCCAACAGTTGTCAACAATGTAGAAACTTTATGTAATATACCTTTCATTATTTCCTTAGGCTGGGAAAACTATCTTTATATAGGTCCTAGTGATTATCCGGGTCCCAAACTCTTTCCAATAAGTGGGAAGGTTAAAAAACCAGGCGTATACGAGCTTCCTATGAACACTACTTTAAGAGAAGTAATATTCAAATACGCTGGGGGAACTATCGGTAACAAAAAAGTCAAGGCTGTTTTTTCTGGAGCTTTAGATTGCTTCTCTGCAGAGGAATTAGATACACCTATGGATTACTCTCCTTTTGGTTTTGGTGGCACAGGAACCGTTATAGTTTTGACGGAGGAAGATGATATAGTTAAAGCTTGCTTTAAAGTAGCAGAATTTTATTCTCATGAAAGCTGTGGACAATGCACGCCTTGCAGAGTAGGAACATACGAACAAAAGAACATGCTAAAAAGGATAATAAACGGTGAGGCAACAGAAAAAGACTGGGAGGGTTTCTTATTTATAAATAAATACATCCAGCCAACTTCCATTTGCGGACTAGGCGCCGTTGCTGGAAGGCTCATAAAACAGGCTATGGATAAATTTCCAGAGGAATTTGAAAAATACAAAAAGCTTGTTAATGCACTATCTTAAATGCATTTGAACGTTTTCTAGTTTTGTACTTTTTTAATATGTAGTATGCCCTTCTGCCAATAAATGGGATTTTCTTTATCTTCACCACATTCTTTTTGGATACCTTAGAGATCAGGTAAATTCCAAGTAGAAAAAGAGGAACAGTTGGAACTAACGGTAGAAAAACTCCCAAAAGTCCCACACCAAAAGAAATGTAAGCTAAAAAGTAAAGTAAGTATTTCATTTCATACTCCTATACAATTCCCACATAGCTATAGCACCTGCAGATGAGACATTCAAAGAGGTAATCTTGCCTTCCATGGGTATGCTTACTATAATGTCGGCTCTTTCCATTAAGCTTTTTGATACACCTTCACCTTCGGAACCTAAAACTAACGCACACGGAGTAGGTATAGAAGTATTTCTTATATCCTTTCCCCCCTTCTCTACTACCACTACCCAGCCTCCCATCTTTTTAAAGTTTTCAATACTCTTTGGTATACTAGGAACCTTAGATAGCCGTAAGTGAAATACGGCACCTGCAGAAGCCTTTACAACTGTTTCGTTTATTGGTGAAGACCTATCCTTAGGCAAGATAGCACCGATACCTCCAAGAACTTCGCATGTTCTGAGTAAGTTTCCCACGTTTTGCGGGTCCGTTATGTGGTCTAAAATCAAGAAAAAGCTTTTTCTTTCAATTACTTCCTTGTAAAGTTCTACATCAGACACGTAAGAAACGGGACTAATTATTGCCAGTATACCTTGTGTTTTTTTAGTTCCCGCTAACTCTTCTATCCTATTTCTGGGAACTTTCTGTAGTTTTATACCTCTTTTTTGACAAAGTTTTGTTACTTGATAAGGTGGATGGCTGTCGTGCGCTACCAAAATCTTTTCTATGTCTTTTTGCGCCCTTAAAGCCTCTATTACTGGGTTTTTGCCATACACTATCATTTCTCTATTATGCCACCTCCTAAAAGGTAATCCCCTTCATAAAAGGCACAAACTTGCCCAGGTGTTATATTACTAATTGGACTTTCTAAAATTACCTTATAGCTACCCTTTTCCTTTAGAATGTCTTTCACTTTGACCAGTCTGCTTTTGTATCTTACCTGAACGTAGACTTCACCCCAATACTCAATAGGAAGGTGAGCATTTATATCCTTTAGAGTTATAGTATGACTCAATAACTCTCCCTCGTCTCCCAAATACACTACATTATTTACTGGGTCTATATCTATGACGTAAACAGGCTTTCCCAACGCCACACCTAATCCCTTTCTTTGTCCAGTAGTGTAGTTAAATACACCTTTATGCTTACCTACCACTTGATTTTTGTATATGAAGAAGCCCTCTTTCTCTTCTAAAAACTGTTTCAAAAATTCACTTATCGATTTACCTCTTAAAAAGCAAACGTCCTGAGATTCTTGTTTTTGAGCTACAGGAAGTTTATGTTCCTGCGCTATTTTCCTCACCTCTTCTTTTGTTAGATCACCTAACGGAAACTCAAGTAAATCTATATCTTCAGCCCTTATTAGAGCCAGAAAATAAGACTGGTCTTTCCTTGTGTCTTTTCCTTTTGCTATAAGTTTGTATCCTTTGTAATAGGATATCCTTGCATAATGCCCAGTTACCAGTTTGTCTACGTTTGCAACCTTTTTTAAGTAATTTGCAAGCAAGCCAGTTTTTACATCTCTGTTGCATATGGCGCAGGGATTTGGTGTTATGCCTTGGGAATAACCTTTCACAAACTTGTCTATTACACGTTTCTTAAAAATTTCTTCCCAATCTAAGGTTATGTGTGGTATTCCCAAGATTTGAGAAACCTTCGCTGCATCTTGAACATCCTGAGGTGAACAGCATACTCTTTCTTCATTTTCGCACTCTTGTTTGTGAAAACGAAGAGTAACACCTATTACCTCATACCCTTTTTCTTTCATAAGAAGTGCAGCTACACTGCTGTCCACACCTCCACTCATTCCTACAGCAACACGCATAAGGTTAAATATATTCATACACTTAACTTTTTGTGTTTATACTATTATTGTTTTTAGTTGTTAGCTATTTGCTAAGAGGGTCTTTAAAAGGAGTAGAGGGTTTGGAAGGATGAGGTGGATTATGTTTATAAGTCGTATAATTGATCTATATCTATTTATCTTAATCTTAGCTTTTATAGTAATGGTTTTTATTACGTTGTTGTCCGAACTCCTAGAATTAATGGAGATCGATATACTAGAAAAGGTATTTCCTATAGATATTATGCAACGCAAGGTACTTCCAATATTTATATTTTTATCTATATTTTCATTTTTCGCAGCAGCAATTTTAAAACATATATTCAATGCTATCATTAACACAAGAAGGCTGGAAGAACTAGACAAAGAAATCCAGAACTTGAAGCGACGGATATTAATCGTTACATCAGGTTCCATTCTTCCTAAAGAAATCAAAGAAGTAAAAGGAACTGTTGTTGGTATTTCAAACATAGCAGCATCAAATAGTCTTGAATTTGAATTAACAGAAAAAGAGGCATTACTTGATATTATGACAAAGGCACTTGAGCTTGGAGTAAATTGTATTATAGACTTAAAAATGACAACTAGCAGTTACGGAGACGAGAAGAGTATAGTATCAAAAGTTATGTATACCGGAACTGCGGTTAGAATTTAGGAATTATTCTTTATATAAACCACCCTTTGTGGATATGGAATTTGTATACCCTCTTTTTCGTAAGCTTCTTTAAGCATCTTTATGAACTCGTGCCTTATCAAAAACTGACCATCAGGATGTTTTGATCTAAGTATCACATTGAAGTTTATGGAGCTGTCAGAAAAGGCTGTATATCTAATAAAAGGTTCAAATTCAGGATCTGCTACGTCGAAAGATTTCTGAATCTTCTTTGCAACTTCAACGGTTACTCTTTCAACCTTTTCCAAGTCAGACTCATAAGACACACCTACTGGAACAACTACATTTAAACTTGGATCTGGTTTTGTATGATTCCTTACTATGGAAGCAGTTAATCTCGAGTTTGGCACTATTATTAGTGCGTTTGTTCTAGTTAATAAAACAGTGTTCATCCATGTTATGTCTTTTACATAACCTTCGTAATCATTTTCCAAGATGATATAATCACCAACTTTTATGTAACCAGATACAAGCAAGTTTAGCCCCGCAAAAAAATTGGACAAGGTTGGTTGAAGCGCCAAAGAGATAGCCAAAGCTCCGATACCTAGCGTAGTAATAAGGTGTAAGATTGGCACACCGTTATAACTCAGTATGGTAAATATCCCTAAGAGCAAAATGGACGCTCTTATTATGTTGAAAATTAAACCCGTAGATGGAACTGGGATGCTTGCTTTGCTCGCATAATTACTTAGCATTACTATAACTAGATTTGCAACTAAGAGGGTTATGCCTAATATAAGTACGGAATCTGTTATCTTTTTCAGTAAGTGTATATCTTTCTCATCTAACGAAATAAAGGGAATACTCGAATAAAAGGCTATAACTGGCAATATTAGGATAGAAGGTATTTTTACAGCCTTAATTAGAAACCTTAATGACTTGTATCTAGATAAATACTTAAGCACAATAACCTCGATGAAAGTCAATATTGCAAGAAGTGAAATAAATACAATTATAGCCACCATCTTCTATAAAGTTTCTTTACAACACCATACCCAACAAAGAAACCACCTATGTGTGCAAACCAAGCAACACCACCCATGTGCGCAAAAGGTAACGTAAGCAATCCATTTATCACTTGAAAGAAAATCCACATTCCTATAAACAACATAGCTGGTAACTCCATAAATGTAAAAAATATGAATATAGGAACTAAAGCTAGTATCCTAGCATGCGGGAAAAGCCAAAGATATGCACCCAGAACACCGCTTATTGCACCGCTAGCTCCCACCATAGGGACATTCGCACCACCCAATATGAGACTAACTATCATCTGAATAATAGCTGCGCCTAATCCGGAAATAAGGTACAACATTAAGTATCTAATTTTCCCCAATCTATCTTCCACGTTATCACCAAATACCCAAAGAAACCACATATTCCCAATAACATGTAGCCAGCTCCCGTGCAAAAACATATGGGAAAGAAGCGTATAAGGCTGAGAAAAAACATTAGCTGGAACTAGCCCAAAGAAGTAAAAGAAACGATTCATCTCAGATTCATTGAGAGAAATTTCGTAAAGCCATACAATGGAGCAAATGACTATGATGATTAAATTTACTATAGGAAAGCCTTTGCTTGGATTTATGTCTTTTATCGGAATCATGCTATAATAATATACTATGATGACAATGGATAAAGTCTTAAGACTAACTTCTGGAAGTGTCTTACTTCTAGTATTTTTGGTAGCAATACTCCCTTCAGATATACATTGGTTTTGGAAGGTTTTTATAGCCTTTATGTCTATAAATCAGATACAATCAGCTTTCACAGGATGGTGTCCGGTTATAACCTTCTATAGAAAACTCGGAATAAGAGAATGCCAGTGCTGATATGGAACTTATAGGTATAGAAGACTTTCTTAAATTGGACTTAAGGCTTGCCAAGATACTCTCTGCTGAAAAAGTAGAAGGCTCGGATAAGCTCATTAAGCTAAAGGTCTCTCTCGGTGAGGAAGAAAGAACATTGGTTGCAGGAATAGCCAAGCATTACACACCAGATGAGCTTATAGGAAAAAAGATTATTATGCTTGCCAATCTAAAACCGCGTAAACTCTTTGGTATAGAATCTCAAGGTATGGTATTGGCGGTTTCCGACGGCGAAAGTATGTCTTTACTAATCCCAGAAAAGGATATAAAAGAAGGTGCAAAAGTTAGCTAATCATTGCTTGACCTCTATAGGTTCTATCTTAAAGAGCTCCTCACCTTTGTCGCCCTGAAGAAGCTTTTTGTAAGCCCAAAGACCACCGTATACAGAGAATGGAAAAAAGTCCAGAGCTTTATCACATTCCAATTGATTTTTCAAACACACACAGTTTTTGACAGGCTCCTTTAAAAGTTTTATATCCGAAAAGCCGTTTTCGTTTAGTTCTCTGTAAAAAACTTTATTGCTGACCTTTAGCATGGCACAGTTTGTGTCCTTGCGTCCAGAAAACAAAAGCATCGTACTTAGATTCTCAAAGGGAATCAGAGGCTTTTGTTGCAAATACGCTATCGTTTTCATAAAAGTCACACCAATCCTCAAAGGTGTTGCATAACCTATGCCTATAGAAACGGCATATGCGTCAAAATCCTCTAGATTCACACCGTAACTTTTAAAAACATCGGGTAGAATTTGCAAAAGTTTTTCTGTGTGTTCCTTGTAATACAAAAACACCAGCTTCCCATCCTCTATAACGGAAAAATTAACAGTGGAAAAGGAAGTATCCAAAGAAAAAACTTTCATAACGGAGGCAAAAGTTCGTAGTGTTTATATTCGCTTTCCCACGTGTAGGAAAACCTCAAAAGTATATCTTCATCAAAAGGCTTTCCAATAAGTTGCCCACCTATAGGCAGGTTGCCATCCATTCCTATGGGTATGGATATGGCGGGAAGACCTGCCAAGTTTACAGAAACGGTGAAAATATCCGAAAGATACATCTGTATGGGGTCTTGTGTTTTTTCTCCAAACTTAAAAGCCGCTGTAGGAGTGGTAGGACTTGCTATTACATCCACGCTTTCAAATGCTTTATCAAAGTCCATCTTAATCAAATTCCTAACTTTCATAGCTTTTAGGTAGTAAGCATCGTAGTAACCAGTAGAAAGCGCAAAAGTCCCGAGCATAATCCTTCTCTTTACCTCTTGCCCGAAACCTTCATCCCTAGTCTTTGCATAAAGGGAATACAGATCTGTGTAATCCTTTGTTCTATAGCCGTATCTGATTCCATCGTATCTTGCTAAGTTGGAAGATGCTTCAGAAGGAGCCACTATGTAGTAAACAGGTATGGAGTATCTGATGTACGGTAGAGAAACTTCTACTATAGAACAACCTATGGATTCAAAAAATTTTAAAAACTTGTCAAAAGCTTCCTTTACTTCCTTTTGAATGGGATAATCGAAAAACTCCTTTGGAATACCGATTTTTAAGCCTCTTACGTCTTTCTTCATCTCCTCCAAGTAGTTTGGAACTTCTACTTTTGCTGATGTGGAATCTTTTGGATCGTAACCTGATATAACTTCCATCAAAAGAGCGATGTCTTCTGTCTTTCTGGCAAAAGGTCCAATTTGATCAAGAGAAGATGCAAAGGCTACAAGACCGTATCTAGAAACCCTTCCATAGGTGGGCTTTAGCCCGATAACACCGCAGAAGGATGCAGGTTGACGAATAGAACCACCTGTATCTGAACCTAAAGAAACAGGAACTTGCAAAGCAGCCACGCTAGCAGCAGACCCTCCTGATGAACCACCTGGAACTCTCTGTGTATCCCATGGATTTCTTGTAGGAAAGAAGGCAGAGTATTCTGTCGAGGAACCCATTGCAAACTCATCCATATTGGTTTTACCAACAAACAAAGCTCCTTCCTTTCTGAGCCTTTCTATAACAGTAGCATCATACGGAGATACAAAGTTTTCGAGTATCCTTGATGCACATGTAGTTTTTATGCCTTTGATGTTTATATTATCTTTTATAGCAATAGGGACACCTAAAAGCTTACCTTCTTTTTTATTTTCCATTTGTTTAGCTTGATTGTAGGCTATCTCATATAAAGGAGTTATGAAAGCTTTTATCTTGTTTTCTGTTTTTTCAAAGAGCCTAAAAAAGCTTTCTATAACTTCACTAGCTTTTACTTCACCACTTTTTACGAGATTGGAAATTTCGTAAGATGATTTTTCCCAAATCATGTTTAAAATTATAAAGTATGAAACTAACTACAGAAACTAAAGTGGGGGCTTTTGTTGTTGCAGTAGCATTAGCGTTTGCTTTCGTGATATTAACCTTTGGGGAGGTACCTATATTCAAGGAAGCTACTAAAAAGTACATTGCTGTATTTGATAATGTCGCAGGACTTTCCAAGGGTGCAGAGGTTAGATTAGCTGGAGTAAAGGCAGGAAAGGTAAGGGACATAAAAATTGAAAAAGGTAGAGTAGAAGTAATATTCGAAGTACAAAAGGACATACCAATATATAGTGATGCATACGCCGAAATAGGAACTCTCGGACTCATGGGAGATAAATACCTCTCTGTACATCCCGGATCACCTAGTGTTCAAGAGCTAAAACCTGGCTCATACATCACCCAAGTTAGAGGATATGCGGATACAGACTTACTCATAAAGGAAGTAACAGAAACCGCACGGAACTTAAAAGCCATTTTGGAAGAAAATAGAGAGAGTGTAAAGCTCATTACTAACAACTTAGCTGTTCTTACACAAAACCTAAACCTCATGGTTCTTGAAAACAGAGAAAACCTAAAATCTTCTATAAGAAATCTAAACCTGCTTCTCGCTATGCTTAACAAAACGCTTCCTCAAACCATAGCATCTATAGACAAACTGGCAAATAACCTAAACGAAATAGCTGGGGAAAACAAAGAAGACATAAGGGTAATTGTAGAAAACTTAAGGCAGGTGTCTTCGGACTTAAAAATCACTTTACCTGAACTAAGCTATAACTTAAATGAGATGTCAAAAAATATAAACAGCTTTGTAACAGGTAATCAAGAGAACATACAGGCAACCTTTAACAATCTAAAAGAAAGCTCTCACAAACTCAACAACATACTTGCAAGTATAGAAAGGGGGGAAGGAACATTAGGTAAGCTTATTAAGGATGATGAACTTTATCAGAATGTTACAAAACTTACAAAAGGTATATCTAAGGCTAGCGATGTGGCTGAAAGATCAAACCTTTATGTAGGCTTTAGGGGAGAGCTCTACAAAGAAGGCGATTCCAAGGGTATTTTAACGGTGAAACTTCAACCTGACAACGAAAAGTACTACCTTTTGGAAGTAGTGGGAGACTCAAGAGGAAGGTACACCAAAGAAGAATACAACGGCAATGTGGTAATAAAGAAGGAGTTTAAACCCGAGCTAACACTCCAGTATGCAAGGATATTCCCAATTACCGATGAAAAAAAAGTAGTTGTAAGGGGTGGATTAAAGGAATCTACAGGTGGAATTGGTGTTGACTTTATTTACAACGACAGATTGGCTTTTACATCGGACATTTGGGACTTTGGGAGAAGGGACTATAAAAACGTCTACAAGGACTTAAAAGCGAACCTACAAGTAGCTGCCGAGTATAAGTTTAAAGGTCCTCTCTATATAAGGGCAGGTGGAGATGATTTACTAAATGCCAAGCTACGTGGACCTTTTATCGGTGCAGGTTTGTTATTTACAGACAACGACCTAAAGTACCTTTTGGGTACTATGCGTTTGCCTCTTCCATAGAAGGATTAAATTTTTAAATATGTATGAGAAATACATACATAATCTTTATAGAGTAAACTTAAATCTCAACGAAAAGGACACTCTTTTAATACTGACAGATAAAGAAAAAAACTATTTATTGGAGCTTTTGGAAGAGTTTGAAAATACAGCATATACAGTAACAAAAAACGTAAAAGCTTATGCTTATGAATCATTGAAAGGACATGGTAAAGAACCTACGCAAGACATATGGACTCTAACCTTTGGAGAAGAAGCCACAGAAGAACTAAACAAAATGGGACTGCTTGGGAAAATAATAAACAAAGAAGAATACAAGGAAGAAGAAGTAGTAAGTCTTCTTAAAGAGAAGGCAAAAAACGTGCCTACATGTGTAGTAGCCTTTGCTTACTTTTCTACAACGCACACTTTTTACAGAAAAGTTTTAACCAAGTACTTTGGAACTAGATACGCTTCTATGCCACTCTTCGATCCCAACATGTTTTTAGGTCCAATGGATGTAGATTGGGACTATGTATCCAAATTGAGTTTGGATATAGCAGATATAATCACAGAAGCTAATTGGGTGCATGTAAAAGATAAATCAGGCACGGACGTTGAGTTTTCCATAGAAGGTAGAAAAGGTATAGCAGATACTGGACTTTTCCACAATCCGGGAGATTACGGAAACTTACCAGCGGGTGAAGCTTTTATAGCTCCTATGGAGACTTCAGCATATGGAACTTTATGTATAACTTACGGACCAGATAGAAAATTACAAAATCCTATAAGGTTAAAATTTAAAGATGGATTAGTTGAAAGTATAGAAGGTAAGGAGGACTACAAAGATTATTTGGAAAGTATTTTTAGTAAGTATCCCAAGGCAAGATATATAGCAGAGTTTGGAATTGGTACGAACCCAAAAGCTAAAAAGCTGGATAATGTCTTGGAAGCTGAAAAAATTCTTGGTACAATACATATAGCTATAGGTGATAATATAGGCTTTGGTGGTACAAATAGAGTACCTTTTCATACAGATTACGTAGTTTTTGAACCTTACGTTACAGTAGGAGGTAAAGGATGGCAAAAGATACTCTTAGAGAGAGGGAATCTAAAGAATTTAAGTTAGAACTTATAAAAAAAGTTCCACTTTTTGAAGACTTAAGCAAAGAGGAATTACAAGATGCCATAGATTACATGCAAGTTAAAGACTTTAGAAGGAACGAGTACGTATTCTTTGAAGAAGAGGCGGAACCTGGCATATACATACTGGTGGAAGGTTTTATAAAACTCCTAAAGGAAACACAGGACGCACGTATAGTTATAGTTAAACTAGTTTATCCTGGGGACATATTCGGCTGGATTGAGTGGGGCAAAAAAACACCCAAGAGCACCTACACAGCAAAAACCATTTTGGAGTCTAGGACTCTGTATATATCCAACAAGGACTTTATAACCCTTGCCATAAAGCACCCAGCTATAGCCATAAAAATGACATGCGAAGCAACTGCCAGTTTGCTTCAAACTTACGATACGCTAAAGAGTATAGCAGGTGGTAAAGTAGAAGAAAGAGTAGCCAAAGCTCTACTAGAAATAGCCGAAAGGATAGGCAAAACTTACAACGACATAATTGTAATAGACGCGCCTCTAACCAGACTGGATATAGCTGAAATGACAGGAACTACCGTAGAAACAACCATAAGGGTTATGAGCAAGTGGAAAAAGCAAGGTATCATAAACACAGAAAGGGGATATATAGAAATTCTTAAAAAGAGAGAACTAGAAAAACTAGTGGTCTAATTTGTGAAGTTATCGTGAAGATACTTGACAAGGTAATTTACTTGGGTTAGTATTAAAATTAACTTTCACATGTGGCGCCACTGTGAAAGAAAAACTTATGGGAGGTTAAGCCATGCAGAAAGTTTTAGAATCATTCAAAAGAGCCATTAAGGTGAACAAAAAGAAAGGTTTCACCCTTATCGAGCTCCTAATCGTCATCGTCATCATAGGAATCTTGGCAGCCTTGGCTACTAGAGAGTACTCCAAGTACGCAGAAAGAGCAAATTTAAACTCTTACGCACTACCATTGGCGAGAGATTGCTTTTTGGAACTTGCTGAATATTGTGCAAGTAATCCTGGTGCTACTTCAATAAGTTTAGGAACAAACTCTACATGTAAAAAACTTACAGTAGTAGATAACCAGGGTGGTATAGACACAGACAAAGGTAAAGTGACAATAAGTGGACTTCCTACAACCTGTAGCGGAACGGTTCCGAACTATACATCAAATATAGATGTAAAGCTAAGCACAGCGACTAAATACAAGCTCGAGTGCGTCCCCAAAAATATAGGTGAAAATGCAAAGACCCCTGAATGCTCACCTAAAGCTTTATAATATAACCCTTACGGGGCATCCTTGCCCCTTTTTCTTTTGTTTTTTTCCAAAGGATGAGGATGAAGTTTTTGTGAAGATACTTGATAAGGTAATTTACTTGGGTTAGTATTAAAATTAACTTTCACATGTGGCGCCACTGTGAAAGAAAAAACTGATGGGAGGTTAAGCCATGCAGAAAGTTTTAGAATCATTCAAAAGAGCCATTAAGGTGAACAAAAAGAAAGGTTTCACCCTTATCGAGCTCCTAATTGTCATCGTCATCATAGGAATCTTGGCAGCCTTGGCTACTAGAGAGTACTCCAAGTACATAGAAAGGGCAAACTTAAGCTCTTACGCACTACCATTGGCGAGAGATTGCTTTTTGGAACTTGCTGAATATTGTGCAAGTAATCCTGGTGCTACTTCAATAAGTTTAGGAACAAACTCTACATGTAAAAAACTTACAGTAGTAGATAACCAGGGTGGTATAGACACAGACAAAGGTAAAGTGACAATAAGTGGACTTCCTACAACCTGTAGCGGAACGGTTCCGAACTATACATCAAATATAGATGTAAAGCTAAGCACAGCGACTAAATACAAGCTCGAGTGCGTCCCCAAAAATATAGGTGAAAATGCAAAGACCCCTGAATGCTCACCTAAAGCTTTATAATATAACCCTTACGGGGCATCCTTGCCCCTTTTTCTTTTGTTTTTTTTTCCAAAGGATGAGGGGATGTTTAAATCATATATTAGGAGCCTTCAGATAAACAAGGTCAAAGGCTTTACCCTTATAGAGTTACTCATAGTTATACTTATAGTAGGAGTTCTGAGTGTACTTGCTGTAAGGGAGTATTCAAAATACACGGAAAGAGCAAACTTGGCAAGTTACGCTTTACCTCTGATTAAGGATTGCTTTGCAGAGCTTGCATCTTACTGCGCCAGCAACCCTGATGGAACAATAGATTTGAACAACGATAACAACAGCTATCCCACATGTAAAGGTTTAAAAACTGGTATTCAAACGGATAAAGGAAAGGTGAAATTTGAAAATACTCCAAACTTTAGGTGTATGGGAAATTATTTCGACTTTGGCGATGATGTAGATACTATATATGTACTTATGGATACAGCCAGTAAATACAAACTTGAGTGCAAAAGGGTTAACCTCGGATCCGATAGCACCCTTACTGGTGAATGCAAGCCTGTGCCTATTTGAGCATACTTAGTATAATCTTACAGGGTATTTAGCATAATCGATATTAGAATAGACAGACATCGTATGTACAGGTTGCTGTGTGTAGGGAAAAGGCAAGACGATGGAAACGTAGGAACACCTGAGTGTAGTCCTGTACCAATTGAATAATCGAAATGATACAGCTAACTTGACACAGAAAGAGTTGCGCGCTCTAATGCAATTGTTAAGGAAGTATGATATACCTCATCAAGTAGGGAGCTGTGGGAAGTAAAACCACGTAAACAAATTTTAAATTTCTTTGGAGGGGTTTTAAAGACTAAAAAGAACGGAGGTTTTACACTGGTTGAGCTTATAGTAAGTGTGGCGGTAATAGGTATACTAGCTGCACTGTCCGCTAGGGAGTACTCCAAATATATGGAGAAGGCATATCTAAGCTCTTATGCGTTGCCTTTAGCGAGGAGCTGTTTTATGGAACTCTCAGAATACTGTGCAAGTAATCCCAATGCGTCAGGTGTAACTCCAGCAACACTAGGTCCAAATTCTGTTTGTAGCAGGCTTTTTAACCAGACCATAAGTTCTGCAACTTTAGGCACAAACTCTACGTGTGACAGACTTAATTCTACGGATGGCATATCGACAGCTAAAGGCACTGTAAAAATGGAGTCTGGTTTTCCAAATAGTTGTAACCAATATGGAACGCCAAACTATTCGAGGGATATAGTGGTAACGTTGTCAAGTGCATCAAGATATAGGCTGGTATGTATGCCAAGACTGGTGGAAGCTATTGGTAGTGGGCAAAACCAAACCATTATAAAAATCCCTGAATGTGTAGTAGAATCTACCTAACATAGTTAATTGAATTAGTTCTTTGCCTTTTATAAATTAGTAATAATAGGAGGTGGTAGCTATGCAAAAGGTTCTGAGGTACTTTACAAAAGCTCTTGAGGTGAACAAAAGCAGAGGTTTTACGTTGGTTGAGCTTTTGATCGTCATTGTCATCATAGGCATACTGGCAGCTCTGTCTACCAGAGAGTACTCCAAATACATAGAAAGATCTAATCTCAACACCTACGCATTGCCGTTAGCTAGGGACTGCTTTATAGAGCTCGCTGAGTACTGTGCAGCTAATCCTGGCAACTCAAGCATAAACGCGGTTATACTACCAGCATTTTTAGGCACAAACTCTACGTGTGACAGACTTAATTCTACGGATGGCATATCGACGGCTAAAGGCATTGTAAAAATGGAGTCTGGTTTTCCAAATAGTTGTAACCAATATGGAACGCCAAACTATTCGAGGGATATAGTGGTAACGTTGTCAAGTGCATCAAGATATAAGCTGGTATGTGTGCCAAGACTGGTGGAAGCTATTGGTAGTGGGCAAAACACATCTCAAATCAAAGCCCCTGAATGTTCGATACAACCTAGGTAATACGCTCTGTAGATGTATGATTTTTGTAGAGATTAATGGGAAGTAACGTTGTGCGAAACATTAAGTTTTTTAGAGGAGCTCTTAAGGTGAACAAAAGCAGAGGTTTTACGCTTGTTGAGCTTTTGATCGTTATTGTCATTATAAGTCTACTTGCGGTGCTCTCCGCTCCGCTAGAGAGTATTCCAAATACATGGAAAGAGCTGAGCTAACATCTTACGCGCTTCCTCTAATAAAAGACTGTTTTACGGAAGTTCAAGAGTACTGTGCGCAAAATCCAGATGGAATCATAGATGTTACTTCATGGTCAGATAATTCCACGTGTAAGAGATTACTTACTGGTGGAAGAGGTATTCAAACTGCCAAAGGCTATGTAGCCAATACTCGTTCAGATTTTCCCAACAGATGTGTGGGAACTTCACCCGATTACAGGGTAGGCAGTCTAATCGATATTAGAATAGACAGACATCGTATGTACAGGTTGCTGTGTGTAGGGAAAAGGCAAGACGATGGAAACGTAGGAACACCTGAGTGTAGTCCTGTACCAATTGAATAATCGAAATGATACAGCTAACTTGACACAGAAAGAGTTGCGCGCTCTAATGCAATTGTTAAGGAAGTATGATATACCTCATCAAGTAGGGAGCTGTGGGAAGTAAAACCACGTAAACAAATTTTAAATTTCTTTGGAGGGGTTTTAAAGACTAAAAAGAACGGAGGTTTTACACTGGTTGAGCTTATAGTAAGTGTGGCGGTAATAGGTATACTAGCTGCACTGTCCGCTAGGGAGTACTCCAAATATATGGAGAAGGCATATCTAAGCTCTTATGCGTTGCCTTTAGCGAGGAGCTGTTTTATGGAACTCTCAGAATACTGTGCAGCTAATCCCAATGCATCAGGTGTAACTCCAGCAACACTAGGTCAAACTTCTGTTTGTAACAGACTTTCCAGCTCCGACGGCATAGAAACAGGTAGGGGTTTTGTGAAAATTACATCCGCAATACCGGACAAATGTAACCAATATGGAACGCCAAACTACGACAGAAACATAGATGTTACATTATCAAGTGCATCAAGATACCAGATAGTGTGTACACCAAAACTTGTGGAATCTAGTGGACAGCAAGTTAATATTAGCACTCTTGAGTGTTCAATACAAACTAAAAGCACATTAGTTGCTACGGCAAGTAATACAAATAGCGGAAGTACAAATAGTAACGTCACGAGTGGTAGTAACTCAACAAGTAGTAGTACTGCAAGTAATAGCAGTAGTTCTACAAGCAGCAGCAGTGCAAGTAGTGTAAGCGGATCTAGCAATACATCGAATAATAATAATAATTCCTTCCTCTTGGTGTTGCTGTGGTGGCTTTTTGGTCGTCGGTAGGACAGCGTATAGGATAACATATTAACCATACGTAAAGATGGATGAGGGTGCTAGCTGGTTAGGACGTGCGTTTGAATGATCTTCGTATCACAAAGTAGGCGTTCGTACCTTGAGCTTGGTAATACGTAGATGCTACAGTCCTTGTTTAGAAATTGGCACGCGATATGCCCAATTTCATATCTGATATCAACCTGGTCGGTTGCGCATATCTGCGTCTATCTAAAGCATCTTTAGAATGCTATCTACAACTTCTCGGAGACTTTTTTCTGTAGTATCTACTACTGTAGCATCTTTGGCGGGTTCAAAGGGGTATAGAGGTCTATTTTTATCCCTTTCATCTCTTTGCTTTATAGTCTCTAATATACTCTCGTAGCTTACATCTACACCTTTAGCTTTAAGCTCGTTGTATCGGCGTCTTGCTCTCTCTTCCAAAGAGGCTGTTAAGAAAAACTTCTTTTTTGCATCTGGGAATATATGGCTTCCAGTGTCTCTGCCTTCGGCAACTACCTGTTTTGGACCAACCAATTTTCTAAAGAGATCAATCATCCTCTCTCTAAAAGCAGGAATGGCGGCTATTTTGGATGTGTAACTTCCCACATTCTCGTTTCTTATCTCATCCTCTAGGACCTTCCCGTTGTAGTAAACTTTAGTTTTACCTATGTCTAGTTCTACTTTTATGTCCTCTTCAAAGAGTCTCAGGACTTCTTCTTCATTATTTGCGTCTATCTCTTTCAGCATTGCCACGTAACCAAAAGCCCTATAGACAGCTCCAGTATCCAAATAGGGAATATTTAGTATCTGGGAAAGCATTTTGGCTACAGTGCTTTTTCCACTTCCCGCCGGTCCGTCTATAGCTACTTTCATACCGTTCCGTCTTCCCTTACCTTTTGTCTTGAAAGTATGTAGTTCTTCCTCATCAGAACTCTGTTTATGGCATCCACAAAGGCGTTAACACTTGCTTTTATTATATCCACATCTACGCCTCTACCGGAAGCTTTTAGACCATCAAGTTCTATGACGATTCTCGATTCCGCTTGAGCGTCTGTGTTAGGTGTGAGAGCTTTTATAGAGAAGTCGGAAAGTTTGGGTTTTATATCTATGGCTTTCATGATGGACCTTACCACCGCATCCACAGGACCGTTTCCTGTAGAGGATGCTGTTTTTTCTTCACCTTTGAACAATACTTTAACAGTAGCTGTAGGCAAAATGTTGTCTCCCGTTTGAACTTGGTAGTGTAAAACACTTAAAGGTTCCTCTTGCTCACTTTTTGCAAATTCTTCGTATATTAAAGCTTCTAAATCTTCATCGTAAACCTCTTTCTTTTTGTCAGCCAAGGCTTTGAACTTTTCAAAGATTCTTTCCATTTCTTCCTCAGTAATTTCAAAACCGAGTTCTGTTAGTCGCTTCTTTAAGGCATGTCTTCCCGAGTGTTTACCGAGTATTATGCGTGTAGAAGGAAAACCTACATCCTCTGGATTTATAATTTCGTAAGTTAAAGGATTAGACAACACACCATGTTGGTGTATACCAGACTCGTGGGCAAAGGCGTTATCACCTACGATGGCTTTGTTTGGCGGCACAAAAGAACCAGTTATTCTACAGAGTAACCTGCTAGTTTTGTATATCTCTTTTGTGTTTATGTTGGTGTATAGTCCACCGAAGAAATCTTTTCTTACCCTTAAAGCCATAACAATTTCTTCCATTGCTGCGTTTCCTGCTCTCTCGCCTATACCATTTATGGTGCACTCCACTTGACGAGCACCATACTTTACAGCCATCAGAGAGTTGGCAACAGCGAGTCCTAGGTCATCGTGGCAATGAACGCTGATTATGGCTTTGTCTATGTTTGGCACATTTTCCCTTATGTCTTTTATAAGACTTGCAAACTCTTCAGGAATAGCATAACCTACAGTATCGGGTATGTTTATAACGGTAGCTCCGGCTTTTATGGCTTCTTCTATTATTCTATACAAAAATTCCCTTTGGCTACGCGTAGCGTCTTCACACGAAAACTCCACATCATCCGTAAAGTTTCTAGCGTAAGCTACAGCTTTTTTTGCTCTCTCTAAAACATCCTCAGGATTCATTTTGAGCTTGTACTTCATATGTATCTCTGAAGTAGCTATAAATGTATGGATTCTTTTTCTTTCTGCGTCTTCCAGTGCCTGAGCTGCAAGCTCTATATCTTTTTCTAAGGCTCTTGCTAGAGAGCAAATTGTGGGACCTTTCACCTCCTCAGCTATGAGCTTTACAGCTTCAAAGTCTCCTTTAGAAGCAGCAGCAAATCCTGCCTCTATAACATCCACACCTAATTTTGCCAATTGGTGTGCCATTTGAATTTTTTCTTCTGTAGTCATGGAAAAACCAGGTGCTTGTTCTCCATCTCTCAAAGTTGTATCAAAAATATACACTCTATCCATACCAATTGATAATAATTCTCATTTATATTTTTGTCAAGATTTTATTTATAATACTAGTTATGTCAAAGATAGCTAAGGTAAAGGCTAGGGAAGTTCTAGATTCTAGAGGAAATCCCACGGTAGAGGTAGATGTAATCTTAGAATCTGGAAAAATGGGAAGGGCTATAGTTCCAAGCGGTGCATCCACTGGTGAAAGGGAAGCTTTAGAACTCCGGGACCACGAGCCTTCTAGATACCTTGGCAAAGGTGTTTTAAAAGCAGTAGATAATGTAAACTCTGTCATAGCAAAGGAAATAGTTGGGCTTTGTGTATTTGATCAAAGGCATATTGACAATGTTCTTTGTTACCTAGATGGAACACCAAACAAAAGCAAGCTTGGTGCCAACGCTATACTTGGGGTTAGCATGGCTGTTGCTAGAGCGGCAGCTCAGGAACTGGGCATTCCACTTTTTAAATACATAGGTGGTATATGTGCCAATAAACTTCCTGTACCACTTATGAATGTAATAAATGGCGGCGTGCATGCGGACAATCCTTTGGATATTCAAGAGTTCATGATAGTTCCTGTAGGTGGTGGATCCTTCAGGGAAGCTCTGAGAATTGGAGTAGAGGTTTTTCATACTCTCAAGAACATGCTCAAAGAGAATGGATACTCTACAAATGTAGGAGATGAGGGTGGATTTGCTCCACAGTTGGAAAATACAATCAAGGCACTGGATATTTTGATGCTTTCTATAGAGAAAGCTGGTTATAAGCCTGGCGAAGATGTATTTTTGGCTTTGGATTGTGCATCTTCCGAGTTTTATTATGAAGACGATTTCTATCATTTTGAAGGTAAAAAACTAAGTGCTGAGGATATGTGTAGATATTACTTAAACTTGGTGGAAAAATATCCGAT
>JBEPZX010000021.1:0-20282 GCA_041640635.1 Aquificaceae bacterium | reverse complement strand
GATTTTTTCCACAGACAGCCTACGCCTTACGCTTTCTATCTGGAGCTAAAGGAGTTCTGTATCATTTCCGGTTCTATGGAGCTCTTTTTGGAGAAAAAGGGAAACTTACTCACCAGCAAACCAATAAAGGGAACAGGAACAAATCCACAGGAGATTTTAAGTAGTCCAAAGGAGAGAGCGGAAAACCTGATGATAACGGATATGGTAAGGAACGACCTTGGAAAGGTGGCAAAACCGGGAAGTGTTTTTGTGAAAGAACTTTTTAGAGTAGAAATTTACAAAACACTGTGTCAAATGCACTCTACCGTGTGCGCCAATACTGACAAAGATCTTATCCAAATACTACGTGCCACCTTTCCACCAGCATCGGTCACTGGCGCTCCCAAACTAAAGGCTATAGAGGTAATAAACCAATTGGAAAAACATCCACGCTCCTACTACTGCGGTTGCGCTGGGTTTGTGTATGGAGAGAACTTCACGCTTTCTTTGCTCATAAGAACAGCTGTAAAAAGAAAAAACACACTTTCCTACTACTCAGGATGCGGTATCGTTTGGGACTCAGACGAAGAAAAAGAGTGGCAAGAGGTCCTGCTAAAGATGAAAGCTTTTAAGAGTTTCTAAAAGTTTGTTCAGTTTAACTAAGTAGATGAAATTACCTATTTTTCTTTGCATCATATAACTGAAAGAGGTTAAAAACGAAAAGGCAAAAGAGGGAGCAAAACTCACTCTCCCCTGTAGCTTTGCATTCACTTGGTTTTTTTCTGAGATTCCAATTTGTTCAATGCGTCAATTGTGTGAGATGCAAGTTTATCTGAACCAATAGCTTTTGCAAGCTCCAAGCTCTTTTCATAATACTCCTTGGCTTTTTTCTTATCCCCTGTATCTCGGTAGTAGTGACCAAAATAGAGATATGCATACGTTTCCCAATACTTATCTCCAACCTTTGTAACTCTCTTTAGACCTTCATTCAAATAATACCATGCATTCTCAAAATCTTTCATTTGTCTATAAGTGTCACCAAGGTTAAGCATTGTTTGACCGCCTCCATGGTAGTCTCCAACTCTTTCACTAATTTCTATAGACTTTTTAAAATACTCAACTGCTTTTGTAAAATTGCCTTTATCTGTATAAATAGTGGCTATATTATTCAGTGTTGTAACTTTATCTTTTTCATCTGTTTTGAGTCTTAATGACTGCTCCAAATAGTCGAGTGCTTTGTCAAGATCACCCTTACTACGATATACACCGGCAATATTGTTAAGGGCTGATGCTTCCCCTCTTTTATCACCAAGTTCACGAGATAAGGAAAGGTGTTTGCTATAATAAAATAGCGCATTGTCGAGGTCACCTTTGTTACTATAAATTAAACCAAGTAAGTTGTAAACAGCAGGTAAATCTTCTTTAGATATAGCCAATTTCTCAGCATTTTTCATATTTGAAAGAGCAAGATCGAGTTCACCTACTTTCAAATAAGACATGCCAAGACAGAAATGGGCATAAAAATTTTTAGGATAAAGCTTTACAGCTTTTTTACCTTCCTCAATAGCTCTTTTATAGTCTCCTGCATTATAATAGTTGGCGCACCTTTCGACATAAATCTGAGCAAAAGCGGTTGTATGAAGAAAAACAAGAATAACTGCTAATGCCATTACTATGACACGGTATCTTGTTTTCATATGCAAGACCTCCCTTTTGGGCTTTTGGCAAGATTATATCATTTTACTACTGAAGTTTTACTAAAGATAAAAACCTCTAAAGCTTTCCAAAAGCCTATCCAGTTCAACCAAGAGGCTTTCCAAACTGGCGCATTCTTTCACACCTTCCACCTTGTGGGTTTTGTAACCTAAGACGGGTTTTTGCAGTATCAAGGCATAAGCTATTTCCGACAGAGTTCCGTAGCTTCCACCTATGGCAATCACTATATCCCCACTTGCCACAACTATGGGATTTCTGTTGTGATTCATACCTGTTCTTATCAGAATGTCCACGTAAGGATTGGCGTCTTTGCCATCGTAAGATGGGAGTATACCTACGGTAATTCCCCCTTCTTCCTTCGCTCCTTTACATACTGCTTCCATAACACCTTCTTTGCCACCGCACACCACAATTAAGGATCTTTTGGCTAGCTCCTTACCCAAAAGGTAAGCAAAGTGATACTCTTCAGGTGTTGCTTGGGAAGAGCCAATAACGGATACGTGAACCTTTCTCATTTAAAATAATTTAAATGAACATACTGGTAACCGGTTGTGCAGGATTCATAGGTTGGAAGGTTTCCCAAAAGTTACTGGAGCAAGGGCACACGGTAATAGGAGTAGACAACCTAAACGACTACAACGATGTGAGAATCAAGGAGTATAGACTAAGCACCTTAAAGGAAAACAAAAACTTTACCTTTTACTACGTGGATATAGAGGACTTACAAGGTTTAAGGGATGTTTTTAAAAATCACAAAATCGATGCTGTGATAAACGAAGCTGCGAGAGCTGGTGTAAGGTATTCTGTGGAAAACCCTTTTGTTTACTTTACCACCAACGTAAATGGACTTTTGAACATACTGGAGCTTTGTAAAGAGTTCGGTGTTTCCAAAATCGTCCATGCTTCCACTTCCTCTTTGTACGCAGGACAACCCATGCCCTTTAAGGAAGATCTTCCCGTAAACACCCCTATATCCCCCTACGCGGCATCAAAGAAAGCCTCTGAAGTTCTTTGTTACACTTATCATTACCTTTACGGTATAGATGTCAGTATCGTGAGATACTTCACCGTTTACGGACCGGCGGGAAGACCCGATATGGGAGTGTTTAGGTTCGTGCGGTGGATTATGGAAGGAAGCCCTATACAGCTTTACGGCGATGGCATGCAAACAAGGGACTTTACGTATATAGACGATATAGCGGAAGGAACTGTAAACGCGCTGAAACCTCTGGGTTATCAGATAATAAACTTAGGTAACAACAAACCTCACACCGTTTTGGAATACATACAGATAGCGGAGAGATACATAGGTAAAAAAGCCATAATAAAGAACTTGGAGTTTCCAAAGGTTGATATGCAAGGCACATGGGCAGATATAGACAAGGCTAAGGAGCTTTTAGATTGGTATCCCAAGGTTAGTTTAGAAGAAGGACTAGAAAGAATGGTTAAGTGGTTCAAAGATAACTGGAACTGGGTAAAAGATTTAAAATTATAAATTAGCGGGCGTAGCTCAGAGGTGGAGCGTCTGCTTCCCAAGCAGAAGGTCGCGGGTTCGAGTCCCGTCGCCCGCTTGTTTGGCGTATTTTTATTAGTATGGATTACTGTCCCAAATGCGGAAACCTTTTAGAAATTATAGAGTGTTGCGGTGGTGGCATTTTTCTGTGTGAAAAGTGTAAAGAGTACTACTTCCCAGGTGAACTCATAGATTTTCAAAATCACTCTGAGGAGGGCTCAGAAGAAGCTCCTTCGCAACATCCAAAGGATCCAAACCATCCACGACCACCTTGTAAGTAGCGTTGCATATAGGTGCATGGATGTTGTAATGCTTTGAAAGCTCCACAACGGCTTTTACCGTTTCTATACCTTCCACCGTTTGACCTATTTCCTGTAAAGCTCGTTCCACACTTAAACCTTTACCTATGAGGTAACCCAATGTCCTGTTTCTGGAAAGCTCAGAACTCGCCGTCAGGAAAAGATCACCCATACCAGACAGACCGTAAAAGGTTTCCCTTTTTGCACCCAAAGCCGTGCCAATTCTCACCATCTCGGCAAGTCCTCTGGTCAGAAGTGCAGCCCTTGCGTTGTTACCAAATCCCAAACCATCGGATATACCACAAGCGATAGCTATTACGTTTTTTAGAGCACCACCAAGCTCTACACCTATCAAATCGTCTGAGAGATATACTCTAAAGGTGGGAGAACTAAAAGCATTTCTTAGTTCTTTCATAACCTTTTCGTCCCTTCCAGCTAGCACTACGGCGGTAGGTAAGCCATTCATAACCTCCGATGCAAAAGATGGACCTGAAAGACAAAATACTTGGCAGTTCTTCTGTATGTCTTCAATTATCTGGGACACTCGTTTTAGAGAAGAAACTTCCAAACCCTTGGATGCAGAAATGATAACCTTACCCTCCAAGTTCATAGGCGTAAGGACTTCTCTAATAGCTTGGACAGGCAAGGCTACGACCATGTAATGGGAAAAATCTTGAACCTCTTCCACACTTAAAGTGGCGTCCACATTCGTTAAGTAATCATCTGACACGTAAGGATTTTTTGAGTTTTTTATGATCTGTACTATATGAGGATTTCTATCGTAGATCAAAACATGGTTTCCCAAGCTCCCAATGTGCTTAGCTAGTGCTACACCCCAGCGCCCACCACCCAAGACAGAAAACTTCATGTTCATGTTATAATCTTAACAAAATGTTAAAAGTCAATGATTTAGAAAAATTTTTGTACTGGTTAATTTCCTCTATTATAAACCTAGCGATCTTCACATTTATGTCTATGTTACTTTTGGTAAATGTGAAACAAGATTTGGAGTTTAAGCAAATTAATTTAATACTTCAAGAGCAAACTTCACAACCTAAAAAAGAAATTTTGCAAAGCGGTACTTTAAATAATAAAGCTAAGGTAAAAAAAGGTGTAAGTTCTGCACCTGTTTCAATGGCACCGACTCAAGGGGATTATCCTATAACTACTAAAGATGAACCTTCCATACTATCTCAGCTAGAAGAGAGCATCAAACAAAGAAAAAATCAACAGGAAGGTACGCAAATAGTTAAAGAAATAGGTAATATAATAGCGTCACATACAGGAAGTGGAATTAGCATTTCCACTACAGGAACGCGTAAGGTTTTATATACACCAGAGATTCCTAAAATAGTCTCTGACGAACCCTTATCAACAATTAAAGTAAGGATATGGGTAGAACCTTCTGGAAACGTATCTAAGGTGGAAGTAGTACAAAGAAGTGGTTCTAGTGCTGTTGATAGGCAAGTTGTAAACTTTGTAAAAGGTATAAGGTTTGAGCCTATAAACGGTGATGTTCAAATAGGTATACTTACTTTTAAGTTAAGAGGAGGTTAAAAATGTCTAGTATGGGGAAGCTAATAAGGTTGGAAAGGATTATTAATAGGAATACTAAAAAAACTATCATAGTTCCCATGGATCATGGTGTAAGTTCCGGACCTATGGAGGGTATAGTGGATATTAGATCAGCTGTAGATGATGTAGCAGAAGGGGGAGCCAATGCAGTAGTATTACACAAAGGTATGGTAAAGGCAGGTTACAGAGGAAGAGGAAAGGATATTGGTTTAATAGTTCATCTATCTGCATCGACAGATTGGGCTCCTACAAAAAATGATAAGGTTCTGGTCTGTAGTGTGGAAGAAGCTATAAAACTTGGCGCTGATGCAGTCTCAATTCATGTCAATATAGGAGCAGATTTGGAAAGAGAAATGTTAAAGGATTTTGGCATTGTATCTAAAGCTTGTGAGGATTGGGGAATACCCTTGTTGGCTATGGTTTATGGGAGAGGTAAAGATATGAATCAATATGATCCAGAAATAGTAGCTCACTGTGCAAGGTTGGGAGCGGAACTTGGGGCTGATATAGTTAAAGTTCCATACACAGGCGATTCTGAAACCTTTCAAAAAGCTATACAAGGATGTCCTATTCCTGTTGTCATAGCAGGTGGTCCAAAAATGAAAACGGAAAAGGAAGTTTTGGAAATGGTGTATGGTGCAATAAAAGCCGGAGCTAGCGGGCTTTCTGTGGGAAGGAATATTTTCCAAGCGAAAAATAGAGTAAAGATGGTCACAGCCTTGTATAGTATAGTTCACGAAGGGAAGGATGCAGATTTTGCTATAAAGATATTGGAGGAGGATACATAATGGGATTGATGGAAGGTAAAAAAGCTTTAGTAACTGGAATAGCCAATGAAAAAAGCATAGCATATGGAATAGCCAAAGCTTTTAAGCGTGAAGGTGCTAAGCTTTTGCTTACTTACGCCAATGAAAAACTCAAAAAAAGAGTAGAAGAAATTGCACAAGAACTAGGTGCAGAACTAATACACGAATGTGATGTATCAAAGGATGAACAAATATCTGAATTGAGAGAATTTATAAAGGAAAAATGGGGTTCTTTGGATGTATTGGTTCACTCTATAGCTTTTGCACCAAAAGAGGAGTTTAAAACGGGTGTTATAGATACATCTAGGCAAGGCTTTTTGATAGCTATGGATATATCTGTATATTCTCTCATATCTCTGACACGCGAGTTATCCCCATTGATGGAAGGTAAAGAAGGTAAAATAATAACACTGAGCTACTACGGTGCAGAAAAAGTTGTTCCACATTATAACGTAATGGGTATAGCCAAAGCCGCTTTGGAATGTACAGTGAGATATTTGGCTTACGATATAGCAAAGTATGGTCATAGAATAAATGCCATATCGGCTGGTCCTGTGAAAACTCTCGCAGCATACAGTATAACTGGATTCCATCTGTTAATGGAGCATACTATGAAAGTAAATCCCTTTGGGAGAGCTATAACTATCGAAGAGATTGGCGACACAGCGGTTTACCTTTGCAGTGACTTGTCACGTGGTGTTACCGGAGAAGTCATACATGTAGATAATGGATACCATATTATGGGAGTTTTTGGGAAAGAAGAGGAAATCAAAAAAAGTAAACAAGGTGAAGGTGAATGAAGGCTATATACTTGCTCCACGGACTGAGTAAAGAGGAGTACGAGAAAGTAGTAGCTGCTTTGGGGAGAGAACCAAACCATGTAGAAATGGGGATACTAGGTGCTCTATGGTCAGAGCACTGTTCTTATAAATCTTCAAAGAGAGTTTTAAGAAGATTTCCTACACAGGGAGAGAGGGTAATACAGGGACCAGGTGAAAATGCTGGAGTTGTAGAGTTAGATGAGAATGTTTGGCTTGCATTTAAAATAGAAAGTCATAACCATCCTTCTTACATAGAACCTTTTCACGGTGCTGCTACGGGTGTAGGTGGGATTATAAGAGATATCTTATCCATGGGAGCAAGACCTATTGCTCTGATGAACTCCTTACGCTTTGGCTATCCCATAGATAGCAAAACTAAATACATACTTAAAGGCGTAGTAAGCGGCATAAGCTATTACGGAAATTGTGTAGGAATTCCAAATGTAGGCGGAGAGACATATTTTCATGAATGTTACAAAACAAACCCTCTAGTAAACGCCTTCTGTCTTGGAATAATACCAGCAGGTAAGATGTTAAGGGCGAGAGCTACAAAAGAAGGGCAAAAGCTCATTTTGATAGGTTCGGCAACAGGTAGAGATGGGATACATGGAGCTGTTATGGCATCTGGAGAGTTCGGGGAAGATACAGAATCCAAAAGACCAAATGTTCAAATAGGTGATCCGTACTTTGGTAAGAAACTCATAGAAGCTATTTTAGAAATGATAGATAAGGACTTGATTGTAGGACTGCAGGATTTAGGTGCAGCAGGGCTTTCTGGGTCAGCTTCGGAGTTAGCAAGCAAATCAAAAATGGGAGTTGTTTTGCAACTAGATAATGTCCCATTAAGAGAAGAGGGTATGAATCCATATGAGATATTGCTTTCGGAAAGTCAGGAAAGAATGTTGATTGTTGCCGATGATGAAAAAGTTGATGAAATATTGTCTATAGCTAAAAGGCACCATCTAGAAGCAGCACAAATAGGTTACACAACAAAAGATGGATTCTTTAGAGCTTACTTTAAGGAACAAACAGTAGCTGAACTTCCTGTAAGTTTGATTGTAGAGGAAGCGCCCCAGTATAACAGACCAAGCGAAAAACCAGATTATGTGGATGAATTACAAAGTATTAATTTATCTAATCTTGAAAATGTGGATATACAAGAAGCTTTCTTTAAACTCTTAGAATCACCCAACATAGCATCTAAGGAATGGATATACACCCAGTATGATTATCAAGTTGGTACAAATACAGTTATTAAACCGGGTGCTGATGCTGCCGTTTTAAGAGTCAAGTGGGCTGTAAAACCTGAATTAAAAAGTGACAAACTTGTAGCACTAACTTGCGAAGGCAACGGCAGAATGACCTATTTAGACCCAGAAGAAGGTGGAAAGTACTTGGTAGCTGAAATTATAAGAAACTTGGCATGTGTAGGAGCAAAGGCTTTAGGGATTACAGATTGTTTAAATTTTGGTAACCCAGAAAGACCACACATAATGTGGCAGTTGGAAAAAGTGGTAGAAGGGATAGCTACAACGTGTGAATTTTTTGGTGTTCCAGTAGTAAGTGGTAATGTTTCTCTATATAACGAGACAGTAGAAGTAGATGAAACAAGAAACGTATACCCAACCCCTATACTTGTAGGAGTAGGTGCTATAGAAGGGAATTACGTTAATCACCTCGTTAAAGATAAATCAGAACTGTTATTTTTAATTGGAGACCTAAAAGGTGAACCTTCTGTGGCAGGTAGCGAGTTTTTACAAGTAGTGCATAACCAGGTGGCTGGAAAGCTTAAACCAATAGACCTTGAAAAAGAAAAAGTTCTTTGCTCTTTGTTAATAGAGCTAATACAAAAGGATTTAATTGTTTCAGCTCACGATATTTCCTTAGGTGGATTAGCTATAGCTTTGGCAGAGAAATTAATAGGTACAGGATTGGGAGCAGAAATCAGTCTATACGTAGATACTAGATTTGACTTTTTCTTATTTTCAGAAGATCCCACAAAGGTAGTGGTTAGCGTATCCGGTGATAAAGTGCAGGCTTTTAAAGAAGCTGTAGAAAATACTGGTTTGGATTGGTTACTACTGGGAAATGTAAGAGATGATTACTCCTTGATAATCAGAAACTACGATGATGAAGTTTTGAAGGTAGACCTAAAGCAAGTGGAGAATGTATGGAAAAGAGCATTAGAAAAAGCGCTGTTTTATACACACTAACCGCTTTAATTGTACTTGCCTTAGATATTTTTAGCAAAAATTTAGCGGAGCTTTATTTGTTTAACAAGGAAATTACTTTGCTTCCCTTTCTTCACTTGGTTTTGGTTTACAACAAAGGTGCAGCTTTCGGTATTTTTGCACAAACGGAAGGGCTGATTAGGTTTATAACACTCATACTTGTTCCAATTATCGCAGTTGTTTTAACATTTTGGTATTCAATTAAAGAAAATAAAAAAGGTTTCTCCATTATTATGGGAGCTATAGCAGGCGGTGCTTTTGGAAATCTTTACGATAGACTTTTTTTGGGATACGTAAGGGACTTTATATATTTTCAATACGGGAAACTTTCTTGGCCCGCTTTTAATATAGCGGATATGTCTATAAGTTTAGCAATTTTCACCTTTTTTGTTGTGCAATACTATACAAGAAAAGCAGAGGTATAAATAGCCCGTGCTGTATAGAATATTTGAAGAGTCAACCTAAAGCTTAACTGACGTTATGTTATTAAGGATACTCCTAGACTACAGAGTATCTATTACCCTATTCTTTCAGCAATGGCTTTTGCAAATTCTATAGTGGATAACGCCTTAGCTTCTATTCCCATCTTCTTGAAACCGCTTGCTATATCACCAGTGCCAAGTTTGTCCTGTATAGCTTTCTTTACAGCTGAGTAAATCAAATTGGCTGCCTCTTTCCATCCCAAATACTCAAGCATCATGGCACCAGAAAGCGTTAACGATAGTGGGTTTGCTATGCCTTTACCTGCTATATCGTAAGCCGTTCCGTGTGTGCTTTCAAAAAGAGCATATCCATCTCCTATATTGCCACTTGGAACAAAACCTGGTCCACCTACCAAAGCGGATGCCAAATCGGATATGTAATCCCCATTTAAGTTTTGAGTAATTATTACATCGTAAGCTTCAGGTTTTAAAACGAGCTGCATGAGCATTTGATCTGTGATGACCTTAGTCAAAAGTATCTGTCCTTCTTTAGGTTCACCTTCTGTTATGACTTTGCCTTCAAACTCTGGCTCTTTTGCTACTTCAAAAGCCCAGTTCATAAAGGCTCCTTCTGTGGCTTTCATTATATTACCTTTTCCTACTACTGCTACCACTTTCTTATTGTTTTCCAAAGCCCATCGTAGAGCTTTCCTTACGTGCCTTTTGGTTTTGTACTCACTCATTGGCTTTACAGTGATACCGCAATCCTCTGGTAAGCTGTATTCAGATACGCCCATCTCCTCTATGAAAAACTTCCTAACTTTCGCTGCTCCTTCACTTCCCGGCATATACTCTATGCTCATGTAGACATCATCTGAGTTTTCTCTAAACACTGCCACGTTAACCCTTTCTGGATTTGGTATGGGCGTTGGCTGTCCAAGCCAGTACACAGGTCTTATAGCGGAGTAAAAGTCCATAGATTGCCTAAGTATAGCGTTTAAAGACTTTCCACCTTTCCCCACAGGTGTTCCCAAAGGACCTTTTATACCAACTATGGCTTGTTTTAAAACTTCTAAGGTTTCGTCTGGCATTCTTTTACCTACTTTCTCTTCTGCTTTGTCTCCAGCTAGCAGCTCTACCCAGTATATGGATTTAGAATTATTGTAAGCTTTTTGTAGTGCAGTATTCACCACAAGTAACATGGCTGGACTTATTTCTGGACCTATGCCATCGCCTTCTATGAATGGAATAATTACCTTGTCAGGAACACTTATGCTTTTATCGGCGTTGAGCTTTATAAACTCACCCTCAGCAGGGATGTTTACTCCATCTTCCCATTTATAGACATTTTCTAACTGTATCATACTAACATTATAACAAAAAGATGCGATAAAGATCATAATAATGCGTTTGGATTTCAATTTTAAAGTTTTGGATTCAATTTAAAGAAGTTTAGTATGTACTCTAATATTTCTTTCTTGAGTTGAAGACTTTTTAGTATATCTTCCTCTTCCAAAACCAACTCTATAGCTTTCTGTATTACCTTGTATGCCTTGTCCTTAGGTGTTATTATTTGTAAACTTTTTGCCCCTATTATTGTGTGTCTTAAATCCTCTATCACACCTATCATAACTTGATCAAAGTTATACTTTTGGTAGAGTTTGTTTCTTTCTTCATCGCTCTTTTCTGCTAAGGACTGAGCAAACATACACATCTTAGCCCATGTTTTTAGTGTTTTATCCCATTCTTCTTTAGGTAGAGATTCAAGTTCAATGTGGATGTAATTTAGTAAATACTTAGCGAAATACTCTCTCGCTGCATCTATATTTTCAAATCCCCATACGGGCTGATTACTTTGCATAAAGTATAAATTATAAGATGTAAAGAGGTTTTTATTTACTTTTCAAACACAAGTATATACACAAGTCCCATCATGCGTTTACGTTCTCGTATCTTCCTAAAACCAAAGCTTTCCAATTCGCGTGTTACTTGGGCTACAGATAAACTATTTTCTAAAGAATGTATAAAAAAGTCCCACTTATCTTTTCCAAAAAGTAAAGTGCCCAAGGGTTTGAATATAGATTTCATCATTAGCGCCAAAAGGTCAGTTAGAAAGAATCTATTTATGTCGAGTATGGCAACTTTACCGCCCTTTTTCAAAATCCTATGAGCTTCTTTTAAAAATTGACTTCTATCCAAAAGGTGCCTATAGACCAAAGAAAGAGTTATTCCATCGAATGTGTTTTCCTTCACGGGAAGATTTTCTGCATCGCCAAGTAAGAAATAACACTGACTACATTTTTTCCTGGCAACTTTAAGCATGCCAAGGGATATATCAAGACCAACTCTGGTTTTTGCCTGTTTTGCTTTTAAAAGAACTTCACCTGTCCCCGTCCCTACATCTAGGAGTTTTTCAACATTTCCCACATAACCTAAAAGTTCCAGTTGCCACTGATTTATTCTTCCAAATGTTACGCCTCCCAAAAACAAATCATACCTCTTACTTATTGTGGAAAACACATCCGATATGACATTTTTCTTGTCACTCATGCTATAGAAACCTCTAAATCGTTATCCTTCGAATAAAGGCTAATTTTACCGTCGTAATAAAGAACCATAAGAGCCATAAGGTATGGTACTATACTTCCCTTGTTTGCCACTTCCTTTAACGTGAACTTTACTACACCTCTTTGAATAAGCTGCATTATCTCTTCCATTGCATCTTCAAATTTGGATATGTGAACAGGGATAAGTCTTCTTGGTTTTTTGTTAGAAGTTTGATTTTTTGTTAATTTTCTCGGCTTTGCTTCCTTTTCCTTTAAGGGCTTTAGGCTATCCAAATTCTCATCGTAAGAGTGCTCCTGTTCAAAGAGTTGTATTATCTCCTCAAGTGTGTATTTTTTTCTTTCTATTTTCCTTTTAGGTTCTGGAAATATAACTTGAATCTTCTTTTTTAACAGAAAGGATGCTGCCAATATAGCTTTTGCAGGTATGCGAAGATCAAGAAGTTCCGCTTTTTTAATCTCTTCAATATATGCATTTGCTAACATTACGATGTCCACATCCCATGGATTGAGCTTTCCCTCTTCTACAAGTTTATAGGCCAATGCAAAAGGATGCTCGTGATCAGATATTAGCAAAATTTCTCCTCCAATAAGTACTCATCTTTAAGATCTGAATTATGGTTTTCTTCAAATCCTTTCTATGGACTACCATATCTATCATACCTTTTTCGAGAAGGAATTCAGCTTTTTGAAAGTTTTCGGGTAATTGTTGCTTTATAGTTTGTTCTATAACGCGTGGTCCAGCAAAACCTATCAAAGCTTGGGGCTCTGCTATTATGATATCACCCAAAAAAGCAAAGCTTGCTGATACACCCCCCATTGTGGGATTTGTGAGCACTGATATATAAGGTATTCCTGCTTCATTTAATAGACCTACACCTATGGAGGTTTTTGCCATCTGCATGAGCGATATGAGTCCTTCTTGCATTCTAGCTCCGCCAGATGTGATAACTGCTACCAAAGGCACATTTTTTTTAACGCATTCGTTACAAGCTCTGTAGAATCTTTCTCCTACTACAGATCCCATACTTCCACCTATAAAGTTAAAGTCCATAACAGTTAAGATTATTTCTAGGTCTTCTATTTTACCTTCTACCACTAAAATGGCTTCCGATAGCTGAGTTTCTTCTTGGGTTTTTTTTAGTCTCTCTTTGTATGGCTTGGAGTCTTTAAAGTTAAGGGGATCTGAAGGAAGTATGTTCTCAAAAAGCACGTTCTTTTGCTCATTTAGTATTTGAGAGACCCTTTCCTTTGCACTTACGGGGAAGTGATAACCACAGTTGGGGCAAACTTTTAAATTTTCAGAGAGCTCAGGTATGTAGAGTATAGTCTTGCACTCTGGACATTTAGTCCAAAGGTTTTCCTTTGGTTCTTTTTTCTTTAAAAATTTATCTAACAATCCCATTTGCTATAATTTTATCTTATGAATTTGAGTATAGACAGACTAGAGTTTTTGGAAGTTTTAAACAAAGCAAAATCTGCAACGGAGAAAAAGTCAGCCCTGCCAGTGCTCAATAATTTCCTCTTAATTACGGAAAAAAGCAAACTGATAGTAAAAGCTACGGACTTAGAAAACTACTTAACATTTCCCATTAGAGCTCAAGTAGAACAGGAAGGTAAAGCGCTAGTAAATGCCGATAAGCTAACAAACATCATTAAAAATATCAGTTCTGTGGAAGTACAACTCAGCCTAAAGGATGAGGTATTACATATAAAAGGAGGAAGGAGCCTTTTCAAACTAACTAACGTAGAACCTGAAGATTTTCCTGAGTTTCCACAAGTAGACGTAAAGGCCACATTGCTAGCCTATGACCTAAAAAAAAGCATAGAAAAGGTTGAGTATGCTATATCTAAAGAAGATTCTAGATATGCTCTCCAAGGTATGTATATTCATGGTAATAATGGGGAAACTCATTTTGTTGGATCCGATGGGCACAGATTAGCTCTCTATAAAGCTAGTTCACCTTTTGAATATGATTTATTGGTCCCTAGAAAGAGCTTAAAAGTTTTATACGCTCTTTTGAAGGATTACCTAGGTGATGTGGAAGTAGGTAAAGATGAATCTTTCGCACATTTCAAAGGTGAAGACTGGACACTTTCAGTTAGGTTATTGGAGGGTGAGTATCCTGATTATATTTCTGTAATTCCCAAGGAGTTTAACCATATATCTTTGGTAGACAAAAACGATTTGATAGGTAGTATAAAAAGGTTATCTGCAATAGCGGAATCTTCTGCATTTCCCGTAAAATTGACTTTCTCTTCAAACCTTCTAATACTTGAAATTTCTGAACCTGAGTATGGTGAAGGTAGGGATGAAATAGATATTGAGTATTCCGACGAACCTATAGAGATAGGATTTAATGGTAAGTATCTTCTTGAAGCTTTGGATAGTTTTGAGACAGACAGGGTATTTATAAAAATGATTGATCCGGATAGTGCGGTGGTTATAGATGCAGAAGACTTCCAGAAGGATCCCTACTTATCCTTAATTATGCCTATGAGGTTGTGATGTGTTTGAATTAGGTGAGAGAATTAAACCTCAATATAAATTTCCTACCATAGATGTTGATACGATAAATTTAGAAGAGTATCTAGGTGAGTTGCTAAGAGAGCATATTAAGGTTCCAGGTCTTTCAGAGTTAGAGTTGGTAAGACACTTTACCAATCTCTCTAAGCTCAACTATTCTGTAGATACCAACTTTTATCCTCTAGGTTCGTGTAGCATGAAATACAACCCAAGAATAAATGAAGAGTTGGCATCTCTAAGTGAATTTTGGAGTGTGCACCCTTTAACTTCGGAGCCTTATTGTCAGGGATCTCTAAGGGTAATGTATGAACTAAAGGAGAGACTAAAGAAGTTAGGAAGTTTTGCAGAAGTCTGTCTTCAACCAGCTGCAGGTGCACATGGAGAGTTTTTAGGACTGCTGTTAGTTAACGCTTATCATACCGACAAAGGAAATAAAAACAAAAGGAAGGTCTTGATTCCCGATTCTGCACACGGAACAAACCCAGCTTCTGCCGCCATATGTGGCTTCGATGTCGTAACAATAAAGAGTGATCAAAATGGAGAACTTGATTGGGAAGATTTCAAAAAACACCTATCTGATGATGTAGCATGTTTAATGATTACAAATCCAAATACGCTTGGTATCTTTGAAAGAAAAATAAAAGAAATTGCTCAAGCTCTTCACGAGTTGGATGCTCTGCTTTATATGGATGGAGCAAACTTTAACGCTTTGGTAGGGATAGCAAAACCTGGGGATTGGGGAGTAGATATAATGCACTTTAACTTGCATAAAACCTTCTCTACACCTCACGGCGGTGGTGGTCCAGGTGGTGGAGCTGTAGGTGTATCTGAAAAGCTTGTTGATTATCTTCCTGTGCCCCAAGTTGAACTAAAAGATGGGAAGCTTTTGCTTAACTGGGATAAACCCAAAAGTATAGGGAAGCTCCTAAGCTTTTATGGACATTTTGGTGTAATGGTAAGGGCTTTGGCTTACATACTTTCCTACGGTAGAGAGATTGATATGGTATCTAAGTATGCTGTCCTTAATGCAAGATACCTGAGACATCTCCTAAAAGAATTGTTTATAGATCCTTACGAGCAAGTTCCATGTATGCACGAGTTTGTTTTATCAGCTTCTAACTTGAACAAATATGGAGTAACAGCCTTAGACGTAGCTAAGAAACTATTAGATTTTGGATTTTATTCGCCCACTGTTTACTTTCCATTAATACTCAAAGAGGCTTTGATGATAGAACCTACAGAAACAGAAAGCCCTAAAACTCTAGAAGACTTCGCAAAAGCTCTGAAAGATATTGTAAACTTAGCTAAGGAAAATGCGCAAGAACTAAAAGAAGCACCAACTAAAACTCCTGTTAAAAGGATAAAGGAAGCGCAAGCTAACAGAAATCCTATAGTAAGATGGGAAGATAATTACCTTAGTAATAAGTAGCTTTTGTCGAATTTTAAAAGACCTAATTGATAAAACTCATTTGCATAAGTGAGTTCTGAGTTATTTTAAGGTTATGACAAACAGATTAGCAAACTCAAGAAGTCCGTATCTTTTAAAATCTAGCAACCAAAAAGTTGACTGGTATCCGTGGTGCGAAGAAGCCTTCGAAAAAGCCAAGAAAGAAGACAAACCCATACTCCTTTCCATAGGTGGTGTTTGGTGTCACTGGTGTCACGTTATGGCTCACGAAAGCTTCGAAAACGAAGAAATCACAAAAATAATAAATGAAAACTTTGTAGCTATAAAGGTAGACAGGGACGAAAGACCAGACATAGATAGAAGATACCAAGAAGTAGTTATGGCTATGACTGGTAGTGGTGGGTGGCCCCTTACGGTTTTCCTTATGCCAGATGCAAAAGCTTTTTTTGGAGGCACCTACTTTCCACCAGAGGATAGATGGGGGAGAATGGGTTTTAAGAACTTACTTTTAAGAATTGTTAATCTATGGAAAGAGGACAGAGAAAAGATAAAGAGATCTGCAGAACACTTATTTGAGACTTTGAGGAACTACAACTCTGCAAACTACAAAGATTACGTAAATGAGAATTTACTCACAAGAGGTATATCTTATCTGCTTTCTTCTTTAGACTACCAAAAAGGTGGTATATCTGGAGCACCTAAGTTCCATCATGCAAGTGCTTTGGAGCTTCTGATAATTCATTACTACTTTACCAAATTACCAACTATCAAAGAGGCTATACAAATATGGCTAGACGGAATGGCAAAGGGAGGCATATACGACCATCTTTTGGGTGGCTTTTTTAGATACTCTACTGACGAGGATTGGTTGGTGCCGCATTTCGAAAAAATGCTTTTTGACAATGCTGAGCTACTTAAAATCTACAGTATAGCCTACAAGATATTTTCTAAAGATTTGTATTCCTACATTGCAAACGGTATAGTGGATTACTATAAAGAAGAAGCTACAGACGAAAAAGGTGGTTTCTATGCTTCTCAGGATGCAGATATTGGTAACTTAAACGAAGGTGGCTACTACACTTTTACTTACGATGAGCTAAGGCAAATCCTTAATGAAGAGGAATTACAAATAGCTTCCCTTTACTTTGGAATAACTCCCAACGGTCACATGCACAATGGAAAAAATGTCATCCATTTGAACATGGATCATACGGAAATAGCCGATTTGCTTAAAAAAGATATGGATTTTGTGAGGCAAACATTAATATCCATTAAGAATAAGCTCAAACAATACAGAGAGAAAAGAGAGAAGCCTTTTATAGATAAGACCATATACGCCAGCTGGAACGGTTTAATGATATCTGGTTTCTGTGAGTATTACAAGGTCTTTGGCGATGAATGGGCTTTGGAATTTGCAAAAAAGACAGCAAATAGAATTCTACAAGAGCTTTATGTGGACAACCATTTGTACCATACGCATGGTATAAAAGGTTTTTCTGAAGATTACGTATTCTTTGCAAGGGCTCTGTTGGATCTGTATGAAATTACTCAGGATGGTAAGTTTCTTGAAATCGGCAAGAGGCTACTTGATGAAGCTTTAGACCTATTTTGGGATAAAGAAAACTGGGGCTTTTGGGATACAAAGGACGAGTCCGTAGGACTCTTATCAATAAAAAATAGACCCATTCAAGACACACCTACACAATCCGTGAATGGTGCAGCTCCGTATGCTTTGTTTCTTCTGTATAGCATAACAGGTGAATCCAAATACATGGACTTTTCAGAAAAAACTCTGCAAGCTTTTTCTAGGTTTATTCAGGATGTTCCTATGGCATCGCACTCATACCTCGTAAGTTTATACGCCTTTTCAAAGGGTATTTACAAAGCGGAAAGTAGTAAGTATTATGAAGAGCTTTTGAGACTTTACAGACCATTTAAGTTCACTTTAAAAGGTGACGTAGAAGGTATAATGGTTTGCGAAGGTCAAAACTGTAGATTATTTGACGGTATAGAACAATTAGAGCTCTTAGATTAGGTGCTAGTGGTTTAAAATTTAAACTTATGGCAAAAACGGTAAAAATAGTAGCAAGAAGTGTAAAGATAGATGTAATAGGAGAGATAAGTCGTTGCAATGTAGGAGAAGATTCCAAATTTTACTGCCTTCCTGTCAAAATTACTTTCGATAATGGAAGAGTAGTCGATTACATGCTCAAAGCCCATGGTGAGCCCAAGACTTTAAAAGAATTTATAGAAAACAAGAAAGGAATAAAAGACAGGATGGAAAGGAACTTTGGGTTAGCAGAAGATGGAAGTGTTTTGTATATAGAGTATCTACTTTTACAGTAGAAAAGCTTGGTTTGTTATAATTATTTACCTTAAGGGCTGGTAGCTCAGCTGGCAGAGCAACGGACTCTTAATCCGTGGGTCGCGGGTTCGACTCCCGCCCAGCCCACTTTCCTTAAAATATTCCTTATGAAATTTTTAGAATTTGTAATTTACTTAAGAAAACTAGAGGAAACTTCAAGTAGAATAGAACTCTCAGAAATTCTCTACGAACTTCTAAAGAATCTCTCACCAGACGAAGCCAAGGCTGCGGTTTATTTGATATTAGGGGAAATTTTGCCATCCTTTTATGGTTTAGAATTTGGTATATCGGAAAAACTTATAATAGAAGCCCTATCCAAGAGTACTAAGGTAAAAGTAAGTGAAGTAACGTCTATATATAAAAAAACAGGCGATCTAGGAGAAACGGCAAAGGAACTTATTAAGAGAGAAGGTAAAAATTTAGATCTTTTAGGAGTTTACAAGGAACTTTTAGATATCGCAAAGTCAAGAGGTACATTAGATAAACTAATGAAATTTATAAGTCTGATAAACGCTCTTTCTCCAAATGAGGCAAAGTATGTGGTTAGGATTGTAGACGGTAAACTTAGGTTAGGGGTAGGTGATGCCACCATTATAGAGGCTCTAGCGCTAATTGCAGGAAGTAGATCTTATAAAACATTAATAGAGAGAGCATATAATCTTTGTTCCGATATAGGTTTAGTAGCTGAAAAACTACTACTGGAAGGTATAGATTCCATAAAAAACTTCAGTATACAAGTAGGATACCCTGTTAGGATGGCTCTCGCAGAGCGTGTTTCTTCTCCTGAAGAGATAATAAAAAGGCTTGGTGAGTGTGCTATAGAAGTAAAATACGACGGTATGAGAATACAGGTTCATAAAAATGGCTCCCAAGTACACATATACTCAAGAAACCTTGAGAATGTAACTCATATGTTCCCAGAGGTTATAGATGAGTGTTTAAAAACCTTAAGAGTGGAAAGCATAATTTTTGAAGGAGAAGCCATAACTTATAATGAAGATACGGGAGAGTTCTATCCCTTCCAAATCACCATACAGAGGAAAAGAAAATACGATATACATAAATACGTGCAGGAATATCCACTTAAAGTATTTACCTTTGATGTGCTTTACATTAATGGAGAGGATATAACGCAAAAGCCCTTTATTGAGAGGAGAAAAATTCTGGAAAAGGTATTGACGAACGGGTTAATAATTCCATCGGAAATGAACATAGTCAAAGAGGCTAGAGATATTCAAAAAATTTTTGAAAAGGCTATTTCGCAAGGTCTTGAGGGTATAATGGCAAAGCGATTGGATGCACCATACGTAGCTGGTTCTAGAAACTACAACTGGATAAAACTAAAGAGGAGCTATAAGGGATCTTTAGCAGATACAATAGATGTGGTAATAGTTGGGTACTTCTATGGTAAAGGCTTGCGTGCCAAGTTAGGTATTGGATCTTTGTTGGTTGCAATATACAATCCAAACAATGATACTTTTGAAACTATTAGTAAAGTAGGCTCTGGTTTTTCGGAACATGAATGGACACATCTTAAAGACATACTAGATGAAATAAAGCTTACACACAAACATGCTAGGGTAAACTCTCTAATAGAGCCAGATGTATGGGTTGAACCTAAGTATGTTATAACCGTAACCGCCGATGAAATCACCCGTTCTCCTTTGCATACGGCTGGTAGAGACATGGAAGATACGGGGTATGCCTTGAGATTTCCCAGAGCTCTAGGTTTCATCAGATCTGACAAAAATGCCGAAGATGCAACAACGGTGGATGAGATAATAAAACTCTATCAAATCCAGCAAAAGAGAGCTATAGAGTAGGTATAGTATGAGTTTTAAATAAGCTACAGTGATTTGCGGGCTTTGCGCATACTACAATGTTATATCTGATATATCCAGCTTATTAGCCATTCTTACTTTATTAACTCCTCAAGTTTTTCCTTTAGTATTTTCCTTGTTTCCTCTCTAATTATTTCTACTGCGTCTACACCGGAAATTAGTTTATTTATTTCTTCTCTGACCAGGTTTGTTATGTCCAGACTTTCTATTTGTTT
>JBEPZX010000020.1:0-23378 GCA_041640635.1 Aquificaceae bacterium | reverse complement strand
AGAAAGCGTCCTTGCCGATAAGTTAATACTCACTGGTAAACCAAACTCTATTGATTTCCTAGCAATGTAATCTATTGCCCATTCCTCAAAAGACAGTAAGTTTACATAAGAACCTTCCTCGAGTTCTTTTATGAATACTGCAGGTGAAAGCACACTGCCATCTGGTAGTCTTATCCTTACAAGAGCTTCCAACCCTGCTATCTGCATAGTCTTTAGGTCATAGTATGGTTGGTAATAAAACACAAAGAGATTTTCTTCCAAAGCTCTCTTTATTAAACTTTTAGTTTGCATATAAGATTGTATTTGTTCAAATATACTTTTTTCATAGAAGAGAACTATACCTTCTCCTTTGGACTTTGCTTCTCTTAAAAGCGCCGTAGCATGTTCGTAGAGTTCATCTAAGCTTTTACCATGTTCTGGATACACAGTTATGCTAGCGTTATAACTTACACTTATGCTTTCCGTTCCTACCTGTATAGGTTTTTTAAAGATACTGTCAATAGTATCTAGGGCTAGACTTAGACTTTTTACATCTTCTGTAGGTATGAGTATACCAAATTCATCTCCGCCTAACCTGCCTATGATTGCATTAAGTTCTAGATCATCTTTTAATCTATCTGCTACACTTTTCAAAAACATATCTCCTTTTTTAATTCCGTATGTGTAATTTACGAAGGACATGCCGTTAATATCCAGCAATATTAGGAAGGCTTTTTTTGTTTTAGGCAATATGTCTTCAAGTTTGGTATAAAAGCCTCTGTAGTTATAAAGATCAGTCACTGGATCGTAATAGTTTAACCTTTGTATTTCTCTTGACATGCGGCGTTCTTTTGTTATATCTCTACCTACGCTCACAAGTCTCTTTGTACCATCTGGAAGAGTTACAGGGATAACTCTTTCCTGAATATAGAACACTTCTCCATATTTAGATCTATTTACGAACACTGATTCAAACTCTTTGTCAGACAGTATTGTGTCCCAGAGCTGTTTATAAAACGCTTGACTATGGTATCCTGACTTAAAGATTCTTGGGTTTTGATTTATCAGCTCTTCTTTGGAGTATCCACTTATTCTTGTTACAGCATCGTTTACATACAGGATTTTTCCATCTGTGTCTGTTACCAAAACCCATGTGTCTGAATTTTCTAAAGCTGTGTTTATTATCGAATAACTCTTTAATTGCTCTATGAAATCAAGGAAGAAGCTAAGGTCACTGCTGAGCTGTTCTAAGACCTGTCTTGTCTCCTCATCAAAAAAGTTGGGTTCATCAGCATACATAGTTAGAACAGCCACAACCTTACCTTTTCTTTTTATAGGAATTCCAGCTACAGATAAGTACCCTCTCTTTAGGGCTCTTTCTTTCCAAGGTGAAAACATTGGGTTAGTCCTTGTATCATCTACTATTGTTACCTTTCCAGTGGAGTATGCTGTGCCTGTTGGACCTCTGCCTTCTGGAAGTTCTGGAGTGCTGTAAATTTTTATTTCATCAAGGTATCCATCAAGAAAGCCGTAAGAGCAAAGAACTTTAAACCACTTGTCTTCTCCCGGTGCTCCTACCCATGCCATTCTTAAGCCAACATCATCCACCAAAGCTTTGCATACCTTTTGGTAGAGTTCGTGTTCTGATAATGTTCCAATGGCGACACTGTTTACCTTATGAAGAAGGTTTTTGAGAGTTTCAAGTTTTTTCTCTCTTGTCATGTCTATGGCAAGAATGTATGCACCAAAAGAGCCATCGTATAGGATACTGCTACAGTAAATGTTAAAGTATCTATTACTTTTATCTTTTGCTGAGAATTTAACACCTGGAGAAATAGTCTTTAGTTTCTCACCTTTTATGTATTTTTGTATAGTCTTTTTAATCCTTTTCTTTAATTTTTCATCTGTTATGTAGTCTGTTAGTTCAGTGTTAAGAATTTCTTCTTTTTCGTAACCTAAGGTTTTGCAAAAAGCATCGTTAGCGTATACGATAGTGTCTTTGTGTATTATGTGCATAACGTATGGAGATTTGTCTATAGCTTTTTTGATTTGAATACCTTCTGTAGTTTCTAAGAATACCTTGGCTAATTTGTTAAAGGCGAGAGCACGTTCAAACTCAGAGTCTTGGACTTTTTCGACGTATGGCAATGAGAGGAGGGCTTTTGTGAGTTTTTCCTCAACATCCGGATGAACCATTAGAAAATGGATATGAGGTAAAGATAAACGGGAGTATTCTTCAAGCCAATCTTCCTCTTGAATGTGCTTGTAAAGCTCATAGTGAACCAGCGCTAGGTCAGCCAGGTTTTCTTTCAATGCATTTAGAGCTTCTCTGAAACTATTAAAGAGTAAGATGTCTAAATTCTCAATATTAAAGTTAGATGTTACCAACAAAAAGGCTACTGTTGGTATTTTTACAGATGCCAACCTAACGTGCTTTTTTAACTTTTGTGCCTTTCTCTTTAAAACAATGTTTATATCCCTTTCTTCTGTGTATTTTCCTACTACTTTGTAACCTCTTCTGAAAAGCTCGTTGGCAGTGTTTAAGTTAGCGTAGTAGATGTGATAGGTGTGTGTTTTTAATTTTTGTGCTTCATCCTGGAAGTCTTTGAAAGGTTCAAATACAACCTCTTCTTTTATGATTTTACTTATATCCTTCGCTATTTCTTGCCATCTCCTAATACCTTTTTTTGTTTCCGTATCGTGCGGACATACCGCTAAATATAACATGGTTGTGAATTAATTATACATTAAAAATAAATAGAAAACGTAAAGACGGTAAGAAATCAAATAAAATTCAGCTTAAAGTCAAAATATATACTTTCTCAAATCCTTAAATCCATCTATTCCTTTCAAAATCATAAACAACCTATCAAGACCTATAGAACAACCTGCACACGGTGGCATGTTTTCGTATGCATTTATTAAATCCTCATCTATTGGCAAGTCTCTATTTTGTCTATAAACCTCCATTCTTTTTAAAATTTCCTCCTTTGATGTTTCTTCTGTCCATCCGTTAGCTATTTCTATACCTTTTATGTATAGCTCAAAACGTTCAGCATAATTTTCTGTTATTTTTGCATACGCAGAGAGTCTTTTTGGATACTTTACCAGAAAAGTTGGTTTTTTAATTCCTAATTTTCTCTCTATTTCTATATAAACCCTGTAAAAAAGAGTTTCCCAATCTTCTTGGTCATCAAACTCGTAACCGTAAGTTAGAAGGTTGTTTTTGAAAATCTCTTCGTCTTCGGACAGTATGATTCCAGCATATTCCTCAAAAGCATGCTTAACTTAAGTTATTTAAATCCTTTACTATTTCTTGTATTTCCTAATACCTTTCTGAGTTTCTGTATCGTGCGGACATACCGTTAGATATAGCATTTTTAGATTTGTCTATAAATAAAAAGATATACCTTTTTGTTTTTTGTATCTTCTCTTATTGCACATACGTGAGTGTACTGGCATCCTTCGGATTTCTCGTAAACTTGGGCAGTCTCTCTGTTTACAAAATAGCACTTATCTTTAACATGATTTTCCTGTGAAAAACTAGATATGGGCAAAATCTTTAGTTCTATGTCTGCATTCCTATAACCGTAAACCAAACCTAAAATAAAAGAAAGGGCTTTATTACCTTTTGTATCTATCTTTATCATAGCTTGCGTTTTCTTCTTAAGTATGCTGGTACATCGTCTATATCGGGCTGTATTGGCTCAATGGTGGATTCGGGAACTACATTCTTTAAGTCCATAGGTTGTGGCTTCTTTACAACTTTAAATTGACTTTGAGCATTTTCAAAATCTGTAGCTACAACTGCCACGCGCATAAAATTCTCTTTAGCATCCTCTAAAACGGAACCAAATATAATTAGAGCATCATCATGCGCAGAAGATCTTATCTTGCTCATTGCATCTTCTATATCTTTAAAAGGTATGTCTTCACTTACCCAAAAAGTTACCAATAATCTTCTGGCACCTTCTATAGTATTGCCCTCCAATAGAGGACTAGATATGGCACTCTCTACAGCAAAATCTTTTTTACTTTCTCCTTTACCTTCACCCATACCTATCAGAGCCAACCCACCTTTTTCCATAACGGTTTTCACGTCTGCAAAATCCACATTAATTAGAGCGGGAGTCACCACTATGCTAGTTATACCCCTTACAGCTTTAGATAGTACACTATCAACCATCTTAAAAGCATCCTTTATACCAAGGTTACGTTCAGAGATTTCTACCAATCTTTGATTGTTTACAACTATGTAAGTATCTACTACGTTTTTTAATTTATCTAATCCCAATTCTGCCGCTTGCATTCTTCTTGGACCCTCAAAGTTGAAAGGTTTTGTTACAACAGCAACAGTAAGTATGCCCATTTCCTTTGCTATTTCAGCTATTACAGGAGCTGCTCCTGTACCTGTGCCACCTCCAAGCCCTACAGCCAAAAAAAGCATATCCGTATTTCTAAGAATTTCCTTTATTTTGTCTACATCTTCAAGCGCCGCTTGTTCTCCTATCTCTGGTTTTGCTCCTGCTCCCAGCCCTCTTGTAACTTTTTCACCTATCTGTATCTTATTTGGGACAGATAAAGAAGAAAGATGTTGAATATCCGTGTTAATTGCAAATAGATCTACACCTTCTATTCCGTCTAAGCTCATACGATTAACAGCGTTAGATCCCCCACCACCAATACCAAGTACCTTAATCCTAGTTGGATTAACATTTTCCATGGCAACCTCCTATATTACATCTCTAAAAAAGGATTTTATTTTCTTTATTAAAGAGAAAAATGAAGAATCTTTATTGTTCCCTGTTTTTTCAATTAAGTTCATATAAGGCTGAGATAAGGATTCTCTTACAGCCAGCTTTAGTAATCCTACACTGCATGAATAAGCAGGATCCTGTACTCTTTCCTTTAGACCTATTATACCTTCAGGGTAGCCGATTCTAACAGGCATATCGAGAAATCTCTCAAAGAACTCTCGTATTCCTCCCAACTTGGCACCTCCTCCAGTTACCACTATGCCAGCATTAATTTGGTCCAAGGAATAGCCTTTAGAACTTATATTTTGTATTATTTCTTCGGATATTTCTTCTAATCTTATTTGTATTACCTCTGCAATTTCTTTCCTACTTATGGTTACCTCTTTTTCTTCACCTCTAGGCTTTATCTTTATTCTGTCTGCTTCGTTTACTAAGTCTGCGACTGCATAACCGCTTTCCAATTTGATCTTTTCAGCTTGATCTGAGCTAGTTTTCATAAAGTGAGCTATATCCTTTGTGATGTTCATGCTTCCTTTGGGTACAGATCCTGTGACAGAAGGGAAACCTTCGCTAAAGAGTACAAAATCCGTAAGACCTGCCCCCATATCTATTAGCAGTACACCTTCCTCTTTCTCTTCGGGTGTAAGAACAGCTTCAGCGGATGCCATACCGCTAATGTACCTTTTTATGACTCTGAGCCCAGCTAGTGTCACAGCTCTTTCTATATTCCTAAGCAGACCTATGCCTACCTTTACCACATGTACTTCTGCAGAAAGTTTAGAACCAAACAGTCCCATAGGATTTATTATTCCATCCTGATTGTCTAAGGTGAAATTGCGAGGTGTATAGCTAATTACTTCATAACCTTCCTCTCTCGCTCTGGTAGTAGCCCTTTCTATAAGTCTATCTATATGGGACTGGTCTATGTCTACCGGTTGAGGTGATATGCTGAGGGTATCCCTCTCATTTTGACTTTTTATATCGCTGCCAGATATACCGAGCACTACGCTTTCAATTTTTACACTAGCCATTTCTTGAGCTTCTTTTACAGCATTTGCTATAGAATTGACAGCCAAATCTAACCTTGTAATATTACCTCTATCTAAACCTCTCGATGGAGATTCTCCTATACCTATTATGTGTATATCTCCGTATGTGTCTAATTCCCCCACAATGGCTATAACTTTGCTAGTTCCAACATCTAACGCGGATATAACTTTCATTTTACTCATTTTACTACAACTACACCTCCAGAAATAAAATCTATTGACTTTATTCCTTGCATATCTATGTTGTTAAGTTTGCCAATCTTATTTATCATGCTATCATTAATTACAAATATTGGAGGCATAGTTATTCTTAACTTATCCTCTGTATAAATTACGGTATTAGTATCCGTTACATACATATTTGCTAACTTGTAACCACTACTCCTCATCATTTTTACTAATTTTCTTATTGTATCAAAATAATCTTCCACTAATGCAAGATCGCTAGTATAGATTGTGGGATTAGACACCTTGTAATACCCACTGCTAAACTTGTAACCACTTTCATCAAAAAAGAACACTTTATCTTCTACTAGTACAGTTATAAATACTTTCCTTTCTTTGGCTATTATTTTTACAATCACACCATCCGAAGAAAAAACTGGAGACATTTGTATATCTTCTATGGCATCCCCACTTAAATTGTTTACCCTTTCTATCAAATTTCTCTTATGTGTATAAAGGAAAACTAAGTTATTTTTTACCGCTTCACTAATTGCAGTGGAGATAACAAATGCAGGTATAATTTCCAAACCTTCAACTTTCAGACTTTTTATTTTAAAAAGAGAAATACTATCTATTACATACGGGAAAAAAAAGCTAGCGGACGAAATTAAAAATACCCATGCTGTAATAATCGCATATGACAGTATGCCAAACCTCTTCACCTTTTTATTCTCCCCTCCATGTTATTATTTTAACAAAATATCAATTATTTGATCAAAATCAAGTCCAATTTTTTTACAAGCCATAGGAAAGAGACTTAGTTCCGTCATTCCAGGAATTGTGTTTACCTCCAAGACGTAAGGTTTTCCTTCTTTGGAAACTCTAAAATCAATGCGCGCTATATCCTTTAGTTCCAGAATCTCAAAAATCTTCAGAGCTATATCTTGAAGTGTTTCTGTTAGATCTTGATCTTCTACAAATACATACTCACTCATACCTTTTGTGTACTTACTCTCGTAATCGTATATGCCTTTTTTGGGGATTATTTGGAGTGGTGGCAAAGCTTTACCTTTTAGTATTCCAACGGTTACATCTTGCCCATCTATAAACTCCTCTATTAGGACCTTTTTGCTTATTTTTCGAACATCTTCTATAGCGGTTTTCAACTGATCTTTGTCCTTTGCAACGTAGAGACCTACGCTCGAGCCCTGGTCAGCTGGTTTTACTATAGCTGGAAGAGTATCCCAGAGAGCTTGAGTGTCTTCTTTTACGCATACCCATCTAGGTGTAGGTATGCCATGAAAGGCGAGCACTTTCTTGGTTATATCTTTGTCCATAGCGAGTGCACTTCCCAAAACCCCTGTGCCTACGTAAGGTATACCTAAAGTGTCCAAAAGCCCCTGAATGCGCCCGTCTTCTCCATACGTTCCATGCAAAGCTATAAAAACCTTGTCAGGCTTTATATCCTTTAGGTTTTGGCATATGTTTTCATCCAAATCTAAGGCTATAGCCTCATGCCCAAGCCTTTTTATGGCTTCCAAAATGGCTCTGCCGGAGAGCAGAGAAATCTCTCTTTCATGCGACCTTCCACCCATCAAAACAACCACTTTCAACCAACTTCACCTCCTCTTGGAGTTCTATTCCAAAGGTTTCGTATACTCGTCTTTTGGCTTCCTTTATAATTCTCTTTACGTCTTGGAAGGTAGCGTTCCCAAGGTTTACTAGGAAGTTGGAATGAAGATTAGAAAAACCTATATCACCTAACGTGTAACCTTTCATTCCCACAAGTTCCAAAAGCCTGCCTGCGTAATCCCCTTGAGGATTTTTGAATGTAGAACCGGATGTAGGCATGTTTATAGGTTGGGTCTTTACTCTCTTTTCCTTTATTTTTTCGTACTCCTCCTTTATGGGTTTTTGGGCAAAATAAAAGAAAAACTCAGCGGACAAAAGGATTCCATTATCTGGAAAAGGTGATTTCCTATAAAGGAACTCTAAATCTTTTGCGTTTGCCACCTGCAGGTTTCCCTCCCAGTCCAAAAACTCCACGCTCAAGAGGTTGTCCTTTATTTCGTAACCAAAGGCTCCAGCGTTCATAGCCACAGCACCACCAACGGTAGCGGGGAACCCAACTAATCTGTATATACCTTCTAAGTTTTGAGACAAAGCCAGCTTTATAAGGTTTGCCAGAGAAACCCCACACTGGGCTTTTACATAAAGACCCCTTTCAAGCTCCTTTATTTGGATCTCCCCTAAATGCTTGGTGTGCAAAACTACTCCATCAAAATCACCAAAGATAGTATTGGCACCTTTCCCAAGTATGTATACGTTTATACCTTTGTCATTTGCTATCTTGAGGTATTCTACTAAGTCTTTTTTATCCTTTGGTCTTGCGAAATACTTGGCTATCCCACCAACCTTTATAGTAGTGAACTCCTTCAGAGGTACGTTTGTTTCAATCATTAGATAAATTGTAAACCTTATACATACTTTTGTGATTGGTAAGCCCTATGGCTTCTCTGTAAACTATCATGTAGTAAACGTATTTTTCTAACTCCTTTTGCGTGGCTTTTAGCTCCTTTCTTAATCTAACAATTTGCCGTATGCTAAACACTGGACAGCTATACTTAAACAACCTACCTCTTAGGTAAATTAGGGCTTTTTCTACTCTTCTTTTTCTGCTGGCATAATACTCTATCTTTTTTCCGTAATACCCACCTACAGAGGCAACCTCTCTTAACACCTCAGGGTCTAGACCTTGCTGCTCTTTCCAAGACATCCTTTATCTGCCCTCCGATACTAATCATTTTTCCATCTTTCAAAAGGGCGTGCTTTGTCTTCCCAAAAACTCTGGATTCACTTTCTACCATCACCTGGTAAGAAAAAGAAAAAAAGTACTTATTTAGCTCACTCAGATTTACGTAAATGTCCAAAACTTCATCGTAGAAACAGGGCTTTTTAAATTGGCAGTAGAGCTCAACTAAAACCACTTCGTATCCCAAGGTCCTCAGATAAGAGTAAGGCATGCCCAAAGACCTTAGCAACTCTCCTCTACTTTCTTCGAAGTATCTGGGATAGTTGGAGTGATGAACGATGCCTTGAGAGTCCGTTTCGTAAAACTGCACACGTCTTTTGTATAGCACTATTATAATTTTAATGATGAATGTTTTGAGATTACAACTTATATACCCTGAAGATAAGGTAAAGGAACCTATTCTGTGTATGGTTTGCAAAAACTTTGATGTGGTTGTAAACATAAGAACGGCAAAGGTTACAAAAGATACAGGTATTTTGACTGTGGAAATGGAAGGAGAGATGGAGGAAGTTGAGAGAGCCGTTACCTTTATGCAAGAAAAGGGTGTAGAAGTTCAACCCATAGAAGGTCAAGTGTTTATGGAATGAACATATCCCAAATAGGTGAATTTGGTTTAATAGAGAGACTAAAAGGTATTTTAAACTCTGCCTACATTGGAGATGACACAGCTTGCGTAAATTTAGGTTCTACTGATTTGCTTCTCACTACGGACATTCTCTTGGAAGACAGGCATTTTAAGAGATTCTACCCCCCGCAAGCTGTAGGTTGGAAGGCTATAAGTGTGAATGTAAGCGATATCGTGGCAAACGGTGGAGAACCCAAGTGGGCTCTTGTATCTCTGCTTTTGCCAGACATAAAGGTTTCTTACGTAGAAGACATCTACAGAGGGATAAAAACAGCTTGTGATTTTTACAGATGTGAGGTAGTAGGTGGCAACGTAAGCAAGGCTGAAAAAATAGGTATAGATGTTTTCTTGGTAGGACAAACGGAGAGGTTTGTGGGAAGAAGCACTGCAAAGGTTGGTGATGGTGTCTTTGTTTCTGGAACACTGGGAGACTCAAAGGCAGGTTTGGAGCTTCTGCTTATGCAAAGGAAAAGCTACGAAGAGTTTGAGTTAGCTCTCGTAGAAAGGCATATAAGACCTACCGCAAGGATAGATTACCTAAAGCACATAAAAAAGTATGCGAATGCTAGCATGGACATAAGCGATGGTTTGTCGTCTGACCTCTACAAGCTTTCCCAAAGAAGCAACGTAAAAATCGAGATTAAAAAGGAAGCCCTGCCTATTTCCAACGAATTAATACAGTTTTGTAAAAAACATGGCAAAGACCCCTACGATTACGCCTTAGAAGGTGGAGAAGATTACCAGCTTTTATTTACTCATCCTGTGGAAAGAATGAATCCCTTTTTGGATATGAGCCTAATAGGTTACGTAAAAGAAGGACAGGATGTGTATATAGACAGTGAAAAACTCATTCCATCAGGCTTTGACCACTTCAAGGACTAAGCCTTCGGCTTTGATTACTTTTACTTTGTCTCCTTTCTTTATCTGGTCTTTGCTACTTGCAAGCCATATTTCACCGTGAATAAAAATTTTTCCTTTTCCATTAACGAAATCTACCAGAGCCTCACCTTCTTTCTCTAAAATTTCTTCAACACCTAACATCTTTTTTCTTCTTTGGGCTTGCAATCCAAGCCTTCCGGCGAATAAGAAAAACCCAAGGCTAACGAGCACCATGGCAAGTATAACGGATATAGGAATCTGTCCGTATGGAGAGTCAGGACTCACAAGAATAAAAGAGCCCAGCGCCAAAGCTATAGTCCCAGCTATAGCTAATCCTCCAAAGGTAGGTGTTATCACCTCCAAAGCAAGCAACAGCACCCCTGCGGCTACTAACAACAAACCAAGCCAGTTTATACCTATGACACCAAGTCCATACAGTCCCAAGATTAAAGAAATCACTCCTACAGTGCCGGGAATTATGGCACCAGGGTTGTAAAGCTCAAAGAATATGCCATAAAAGCCTATAAGGAGTAGCATATAGGCAACCGTTGGATTGGTCACAACCTTTAGAAATTCTTCTCTTAAACTGCTTCCTACTTCTACCACTTCTACACCTTGTGTGCTTATCTGTATTTGTGTTCCGTGCTTTTTGATTACTTTCCCGTTTAACTTTTTGAGCAAATCTTCCCTATTTGCCGCTATCAAGTCTATTACATTGTTTTCCAATGCCTCTTCCGGTGTAAGGGATATGCTTTCCTTCACCATTCTTTCTAAGATTTTTTCGTTTCTTCCCTTCTCTTTTGCTATACTTCTAACAAAAGCCAACATATCCTGAAGAACCTTTTCTGTCATAACTTTATCTTGTTGTTGTCCCATTTGCACTGGATGAGCAGCTCCTATATTGGTTCCGGGTGCCATAGCTGCTACATCCGCTGCTGCCGTAATAATGGCTCCAGCCGAAGCTGCCCTTCCTCCAGGTGGGTAAACGTATACCACGACAGGCAAAGCTGTCCTTTGGAACGCTTGGATTATTGTCCTCATGGAGGATTCTAAACCACCTGGGGTGTTGAGTTCCAATATAAACAAGTTTGCTCTATCTTTTTCCGCTTTTTCTATGGCTCTCTTTATGTAGTTCTCCGTTGTAGGAGTGATGGCATCTTCCCATTTAGCTACGTATATCTTCGAAAAGGAAAAGGTAAAAAACACAAGTAAAAAAACTATAATAGCCATAATAATATTGATTATAAACTCCAAAGATTAATTAGGAACATGGCGATGACTAGGGAAATCACAGTAACAGTAAAAGTCAAACCGAACGCAAAAAGGGAAGAGATAAAGGAATTATCAAGCAACGAGTTGGAAATTGCTGTAAAAGAACCGCCACAAGAAGGCAAAGCAAACAAGAGGGTTATTGAATTGGTAGCAAGCTACTTTAATGTTCCTAAATCTAACGTCTCTATAGTTAGAGGTGAAAAAAGTAAAAGTAAAATCCTGAAGGTAATAAAACACTAAACGAAGGGGCATTAGCTGCCCCAATTTTCATGTTATTTAATAGTCGTACGCTTTTTCACTATGCTGGCTTTCATCAAGTCCTCTTATTTCATCATCATGGTCAACTCTTAGACCGCTTATTAATTTAACGACAAAGAATATAATTGATGTTACCACTAAGTTATATATTATTACAACACCAACAGATAATAACTGGACAAACAATTGTCCTGCGTTACCATAGAGGAGTCCTTTGCCCAATTCATTTATCGACGGGTCTGCAAATACACCTGTGAGGATTGAACCAATTATTCCACTCACCCCGTGTATTCCAAATACATCCAGAGCATCATCATACTTTAGAGCTGATTTAAGTTTAGTTACTGAAAAGTAGGATATTACACCTGCCAGTAGACCTATTATCAGTGCTCCTTTGATATTGACAAAACCTGCCGCAGGTGTTATGGCAACAAGTCCCGCAACTGCTCCTGATGCAAGACCCAAAACGGTAGGCTTCTTTGAAAATATCCATTCAGTAAACATCCATGAGATCGCCGCCATTGCAGTAGCCGTATTTGTATTTATAAACGCTACAGCCGCAATACCGTTTGCTCCAAGAGCAGAACCAGCATTAAATCCAAACCACCCAAACCATAAAAGCCCTGCACCTACTATAACAAGCGTTAGGTTGTGTGGTTTAAGAATCATCTCACTTCTTCTACCAAGCAAAATAGCACCTACAAGTGCTGCTATACCAGAGTTGATATGTACTACGGTCCCTCCGGCAAAGTCGAGTGCACCCATTTGTGATAGAAAGCCACCACCCCATACCCAATGGGCAACAGGAAGGTATACAAAAGTGAACCAAAGTATAGAAAATATAATCCATGCGGAGAACTTTAATCTCTCAATATATGCACCGCTTATAAGGGCAACGGTAATTGCTGCAAATGTTAGTTGGAATACAATGAATATGTATTCTGGTATTGTCTTTGCGTAATCCGTTACACTCTGAGGATATATACCTGAAAGTAATAGTTTTTCTGTGTTACCTATAATCCCTGCTATGTCCTTTCCAAACGCAAATGTATAGCCATATATAACCCATAAAACGCTTACTAAAGAAAATGCAACAAAAGACATTGCCATTGTGTTGAGAGTATCCTTTTTCTTTGCAAGTCCTCCATAAAATATGGCAAGACCTGGAATAGTCATAAGCATAACAAGCGCTGTTGCAACTATTATCCATGCAGTATCGCCTGTGTCAATCTTTGGTAGAGATGCAATAGGTTTTTCGCTCTCTTGAGCCCAAATAGAGCTTGTTACAAGCATAAGACCAGCCAGCGTAAGTAACGAACTCGATCCCTCTTTCATAGCTAAACCTCCTAATTAGAAGTCTATACTTAGAAAGTTTATAACAACTTAGTTCAGTAATTTTGACGATTTAGATCAATAAGAGTTTTTATAATGTTTGTTATGTACTTCCAAGACATAATAATGACCTTACACGGATTCTGGGCAGAAAGAGGCTGCGCCGTATGGCAGCCATATGACATAGAGACTGGTGCTGGAACCATGAACCCCGCTACCTTTTTGAAGGTGCTTGGTAAAAAACCTTGGAACGTGGCATACGTTGAACCATCAAGAAGACCAAAGGATGGGCGATACGGCGAAAACCCAAACAGATTGCAGCACTACTTTCAGTTTCAAGTGATCCTAAAACCAGCTCCAGATAATCCACAGGAGATATACTTAGATAGTTTAAAGGCTTTGGGAATAGATCCTTCTTTTCACGATATACGCTTTGTGGAAGACGACTGGGAGTCTCCCACGTTGGGTGCTTGGGGACTAGGTTGGGAAGTGTGGCTCGATGGTATGGAAATAACGCAGTTTACCTACTTTCAGCAAGCGGGTGGGATAGATCTGGACGAGATTTCTGTTGAGATAACCTATGGACTTGAAAGGATAGCTATGTATCTTCAGGATGTGGATAGTGTATTTGACATAAAGTGGAACGAAAATTTAACTTACGGAGAAGTTTTCAAAAAAGCCGAGTATGAGTGGAGCACCTACAATTTCGAAAAATCCGATCCAGATACTCTGTTTAAACTCTATCAGCTTTACGAAGAGGAGTGTAAGAGGTTAATTCAGGAAGGTTTGGTTTTGCCTTCTTACGATTATCTGCTCAAGTGTTCGCATACCTTTAATCTCTTAGACGCCAGAGGCGTCATATCCGTCCAAGAAAGGGCAAGATACATAAGAAGGATGAACAATTTGGCAAAAGAGGTTGCCAAGCTTTACTTAGAAAGCTACGCATAGTTAAGTTTTTTGTAATAATATACCATTATATGGACAGTTCGAAACTTGGCTATGCGCCTTTGCTTTCACAACTAAGAAACTACAAAAAAGAGCACTTACCCAAAGATCTAATAGCAGGTCTTACGGTAGCCGTAGTATTAGTTCCTCAAGCTATGGCTTACGCTTTGGTGGCTGGTCTCCCACCTGTTTATGGGCTCTATGCTGCTTCTATACCTTTGATAGTGGCGGCAATTTTTCAAGCTACACCTCAAATAGCCATAGGTCCTGTCGCCATTACATCATTTTTAACCTATGGTGCTTTAATTACCTTTGTAAAACCCAGCGATCCAGCATTCATAGATTACGCCATAATAATGGCTTTTCTAGTTGGAATAATAAGGTTAATTATGGGACTTTTCAAACTTGGATTCTTGCTAAGGTTTGTTTCTAACGCCGTTGTCGTAGGGTATTCTAGTGCGGCAGCGATAATAATCGCCTCTACACAGGTTCCATCATTCCTAGGAATAAAGGTGGAACAAAAAACTTATGTTTTCCAAAATTTCTACGAGATAGCAAAAAACCTAATACACACTAACCCATACACATTGATAGTTGGTTTAGGATCCTTTGTGGTAATAGTTGGATTGAGAAAGATTCACAAGAACTTCCCTTCTGCTTTAGCAGCGGTTGTGTTATTTACCTTTTTGTCTTATGCTTTTGATTTTCAGTCTTACGGTATAGCAGTAATTGGAGATATACCATCGGGCTTGCCTTTGCCATCGTTCCCGGACTTTGCTAACTTAGATATGGAGACTGTGGCACATCTACTTCCAGGCGCACTGATAATTTCCATTATCGGCTTTATGGAGTCTTACTCTATGTCGAAGATAATAGCTTTAAAAACTGGTACAAAAGTTGATACAAATCAAGATTTGATAGCACAGGGCTTGGCTAATATAGCAAGCTCGTTTTTTAAAGGTTTTCCTATTAGTGGTTCTTTCTCTAGATCCGCTCTGAACCTTCAAGCTGGAGCTGTAACCAATTTATCAAGTGTAGTATCTGCTTTGTTTGTTATATTTACACTTTTTCTCTTTGCACCTCTTCTTTATTACCTACCAAAAGCCACATTGGCGGCACTTGTGATATCGGCAGTTATTGGCATTATAAGGATACAATACTTTAGGAAGCTTTGGTACACAAACAGATTTGATGCTATAGCCTCCGTATTTACCTTCGCTTTTGCGTTCATAACGAGACCTGACTTTGCCATACTCATAGGCATGCTCCTGGCACTGGCTTTATTTCTTTGGAACAGCCTATACCCACGTATCGTATCTTTAACAAGAGATCCAAAGAGCAAGACTTTTGTAAACGCTCAAGCTAACAACCTACCAGAGTGTCCTCAAATAACCATAGTAAGACCAGAAGCATCTTTGTACTATGCTAACGTGGAAAACGTGATAGAAGACTTTGAACAAATGATAAAGCAAAAACCAGCTCTAAAACACTTCGTGATAGACGGAGAAGGGATAAACTCCGTTGATACAACAGCTATGGAAACACTTTATGATTTTATAAAGAACACAAAAAGTAAAAGCGTAAACGTAGTGTTTGTAAACCTAAAGGGAACAGTTAAAAACCTATTTGCCAAAGCTGGGCTCATAGAGGTAATAGGAGAAGAAAACATTTTACCATCGAAAGGCTCAGCTATAGATGTGCTTTTTGATAAGATAGATCATAACTACTGTAAGCAAGAGTGTCCCTACGCTGTGTTTGATGAGTGTTATACCGTAAAGGAATACGTTAAGCTCTTACCTGTGGAGGAGGACTTTATCCAAAAACTATATAACCAAATAAACCTTGATGAATGTGAAGTGTCTTTAGTAAAAAAAGGCAACTTTATCAGGGTGGAATGTGATAAAAACACACGTATAGAGTTCAAGAGTTCCAATTTTGCGAAAGATGAAAAAGGAAGGATATACCTGTATCCATCGATAAGTGCAAAGGTGAAAGGTGAATACATAAGCTTTGGACTTTTGGCAAAATATGCAAATTTAGAGTTTTCTAATGGATATATACTTCTCAGTAAAGATGGTTCTATGCAAGAGACTATAGAAAACACTTTAAAGATTATACGTATTAAATTATTATAATTAATACTATCAAATAACCTTTTGCATAGGAAATTAGAAATATTCTATAATACTTTCATGGCTGGCTTGGATTTTCTGAAGATACCTCTACTTTCCCAACTGAGAGCTTACAAAAAAGAATACCTAACAAAAGACTTAATCGCAGGCTTTACCGTAGCTGTAGTTTTAATCCCTCAGTCTATGGCTTATGCGCTGGTGGCGGGACTTCCACCCGTTTATGGGTTGTATGCTGCTTCCATTCCTGTAGTAGTAGCTGCATTATTTCAGTCTACCCCTCAGCTAGCTATAGGGCCTGTAGCCATAGTGGCTTTTTTGACTTATAGCTTCTTGATAGGTTTTGTTAAACCGAGTGACCCACTATTCATAGACTACGCCATAATAATGGCTTTTTTTGTGGGTCTTGTTGGCTTGTTTATGGGAGTATTCAAGCTCGGATTTTTACTGAGATTTGTTTCCCACGCTGTCGTTATAGGTTTTTCTAACGCAGCAGCTATAATAATCGCTTCTACACAAGTTCCATCTTTGCTGGGAATAAAAGTAGAGCAAAAGTCCTATGTTTTTCAGAATTTTTACGAGATAGGCAAAAACCTAATCAATACCAACCTATACACTTTAGCAGTGGGTATAGGGTCCATGCTTGTCATAGTGGGACTGAGAAAAATACACAAGAACTTTCCATCAGCTCTGGTTGCAGTCATTTTATTCACATTTCTGTCGTACACCTTTGACTTCCAATCATATGGAATATCTGTAGTTGGAGATATCCCATCAGGTTTGCCTTTGCCTTCATTTCCTAATGTATTTAGCTTAGAGCCAGAGATACTTTTTAAACTAATACCAGGCGCTTTTATAATAGCCATCATTGGATTTATGGAGTCCTACTCTATCTCCAAAATAATGTCAACAAAGACGGGTATAAAGAGTGACACTAATCAAGATTTGATATCACAAGGTATAGGTAACTTGGTAGCTTCAGTTTTCAAGGGTTTTCCCATCAGTGGTTCTTTCTCTAGATCTGCCATAAACCTTCAAGCTGGTGCTGTAACTAACTTTGCAAACGTTATCTCCGCACTTTTGGTCATACTTACCATCTTTGCCTTCTCTCCTCTCCTTTACTACCTACCCAAAGCTACACTGGCGGCACTTGTGATAACGGCTGTTATCGGCATCATGAAGTTGGGATACTTTGGAGAGCTTTGGCACACAAGCAGACCAGACGCTATAGCTTCCATAACAACATTTGCATTCGCCTTTATCACCAAGCCCGACTATGCCATACTCATAGGCATGCTTTTGGCTTTGGCACTGTTTTTGTGGAACAGTCTATACCCACGCATTGTGGCGCTAACGAGAGATCCAAAGAGCAAGACTTTTGTAAACGCTCAAGCTAATAACCTACCAGAGTGTCCTCAAATAACCATAGTAAGACCAGAAGCATCTTTCTATTACGCCAACGTGGAAAACATAGTGGAAGAGTTTGAAGATCTAATAAACAAAAAACCAGCTTTGAAGCATTTTGTAATAGATGGAGAAGGAATAAACTCTGTGGACATAACTGCCGTTGAAGCTCTGCAAGACTTTATAAAAAACAAAAAGAGCAAAGGGATAAACGTGGTATTTGTGAACTTAAAGGGGGTGGTGCGAAACATATTTGCCAAAGCTAAGCTCATAGACATGATAGGCGAGGAGAACTTCTTGCCTTCAAAAGGAGCAGCTGTAGATGTGCTTTTTGATAAGATAGACCACAACTACTGTAGGCAGGAGTGTCCCTATGCTGTATTTGACGAGTGCTACACCGTTAAAGAATACATTAAGTTCTTACCTGTGGAGGAAGAGTTTGTCAATAAGCTCTACAACGAAATGCATACGGACCAGTGTGAGGTTCTTATGGCTAAGAAAGGTAACTTTATCAGGGTGGAGTGTGGTAAAAACACACGTATAGAGTTTAAGAGTTCGCATTTTGCGAAAGATGAAAAAGGAAGGATATACCTGTATCCTTCTGGAAATGCTAAGATAGATGATGAGTTTGTTAATTTTGGAACTCTGGCAAAAAATGCTCAACTGGAGTTTTTCAACGGATACATCCTTATAAGTAAGAACGGTTCACTAAAAGAAGCAGCCAAAAATATATTTAAAATGGTTGAGGTGTCTTATAATAAAATATAGTAGAGCGGCGAGGTAGCTCAGTTGGCCAGAGCGGGGATCTCATAAGTCCCAGGTCGGCGGTTCGATTCCGCCCCTCGCCACATAGATTAAAAGAGGCTTTTTATGTTCATTACAAACAATAGGGAGAAGGAGCTTACATTAGGAGAGAGAATAAAAAATCTTATAAGTGCTAGTGAAGAGCTAAAATTTTTAGTAGGTTTTTTTTACTTTTCTGGTTGGACTGAACTCTATGAAGCAATAAGAGAGAGAATAGAAAGATACCCCGATTTAAAGATAAAAATCTTAGTAGGACTTAAAGTCGATGTTATCAATGGTCGTATAATAGAGGTAGGAACACAAGAGGACAAAAGTAAATCAAACAAAGAAATCAGGGAAGAGTTTATAAATTCACTAAAAAAAGCACTAAATACGGAGGAGTTTGACACCGAAGAGTTTTACAACCAAGCTAAATTCTTTATAAAACTATCGAAAGAAGGAAAGCTACAAATAAGGAAAACAAGAGAGTCTAACCATGCTAAGCTCTACTGTTTTAAGTTAAAGGAAATATCAAGACCCGCCTTGTTTATAACAGGTAGCAGTAATCTTACAAAAGCTGGTTTGGTTAAGCAGCAGGAATTTAACGTAGAAATTAGCGATTATGGAGTTGATGAAGCGGAAAAATACTTTGATAAACTATGGGAAGAAGCAATAAAGATAACGGAGGATCACATAGTCAAGGAAAAATTATTAACGACCTTGGAGAAAGAAACTTCAATAAGAAGAATTACACCCTTTGAAGCTTACGCTTTAGCTCTAAAGTCTTACTTGGATACGTATAAAGCACAAGCCCAGGATAAAGTAGAAAAAGTTCTAAAAGGGGCGGGATTTTATCCTTACAAATATCAAATGGACGCCATAAGCCAAGCTCTCAAGATATTGGAAGACCACAACGGCGTAATTCTTGCGGATGTAGTAGGTTTGGGGAAAACGGTTATAGCCTGTGCTATAGCTAATCTTCTTGGAAAACGTGGAGTGATAGTTTGCCCGCCTGGATTAATGGGTGACCCTACTATAGAAAACTCGGGATGGAAATACTATTTAGAGAAATTTGAGCTATATGGTTGGGAAATAGAGTCCATAGGTAAACTTGAGGGTTTATTAAATAGGATAAAAGATAGAAATATAGAAGTCGTTATAGTGGATGAGGCTCACCGATTTAGAAACGAGAATACAAAAAGATACGAATACCTAAAAGAAATCTGTAGAAACAAAATAGTTATTCTTCTAACGGCTACGCCATTTAACAACCATCCCAACGATATCCTATCTTTGCTTAAACTTTTTACAACTCCAAAAAAATCAAGCATACTCATGGGAGAGAACATACAAGCAAAATTTAAAGATTTCGCCGGTGAGTTTAACGAGCTGGCATACATAAAAAAGTATTACAAAAATTCACAAAAAGAAGAAGAGGTAAAAAAGAGATACAAGAGACTCTTTAATGAAGAATTTTCCGAAGAAAATTTGGAAAAGGTAGATAGGCGCATAAAAAGAATAGCCAAGGAAATAAGAGAAATAATAGAACCCGTAGTCATAAGAAGGAATAGACTAGATCTAAAGAAAAATCCAGACTACGAAGAAGAAATTAAGCAACTACCAAAAGTTAACGATCCAGAAGCTATATTTTTCGAACTTACCCAAGATCAATCCAGATTTTACGACTACGTTATTGAATGTTTTCGTGATCCGGAAGAAGGAGGACGTTTTACAGGTGCAGTATACAGACCCTACTACTACAGAAAAGGTCAAGAAGGAGATAACTTCGAAGCAGAAAGCCAAACTAACCTTTTTAACTTTATGCGCAGGCTCTTGGTGAAAAGGTTTGAAAGTTCCTTCGGCGCTTTTAGACAAAGCTTGGAAAACTTTAAGGAGTTCATGGAAAAAACTAGGGATTTTATACAAAAGCACAACATGTATATAATGAACAGGAGTATTCTGGAAGACTTATACGAAAAAGATCCAGAAGATATAGAACAGGAGCTCTCAAAATTACTTGATGACAAAGAAAAAGCAAAAAACGTATACAAGTATGTATTGGACAAAAGCTTTAAGAAAGATGATTTTATCAAAGATATAGAAAAAGATGTAAAACTCTTTGCAAACCTTATAGAAAGGCTGGAAGATTTAAGACTTGCACAGGACGACCCAAAACTTGGTAAACTTGTAGAAAAACTGAGAGAGTTGTTAAAAGATCCTCAAAGAAAGGTAATTATCTTTTCGGAATACTTAGATACGGTCAAATACCTAAAGGAAAAATTGGAATGTTTCTTCCCAGGTGATGTTTTGGCTGTAGATAAGAACTTGGATGAACGTCTCTTGGGGGAGATTTACCAATACTTTAACGCCAACGCACAAAAAGAGATCAACCAACAAGACAAATATCGCATACTTTTGGGGACGGACAGAATCTCAGAAGGCTTTAATCTGAACCGTGCGGACACCATAATAAACTACGACATACCATGGAATCCCGTTAGATTAATCCAAAGACTTGGACGTATAAGCAGGATAGGTAAAACGCTTTTTAGCGAGCTTTACTTATACAACTTCTTCCCTACAGAAAAGGGCGCAGATATTACAAAGCAAAAGGAAATAGCAGCTCAAAAGATCTCTTTAATTCACAACGTCTTAGGTGAAGACTCAAAAATACTGGAACCTGATGAAGAACCTCAACCTTCCAAGCTTTACCTAAAGATTAACAAAAACCCAGAGGAGTTGGAAGAGGAAAGCTTTTACACCAAAGTTTTGATAGAGTTTGAGAGAATACAAAAAGAGCATAAGGACTTGATAAGGGAATTGGAAAACTTTCCAAAAATGGTAAAAGTTGCAAGAAAAAGCTCACAGGATGAACTTTTGGTTATCATAAAAAGCGGTGGACTCTTCGTATACAGAGCTAATATGGATTCCAACGAACCAAAGGCGGAACGCATATACTTTGAAGATATATTCGAAAGAATAAAAGCCTCACCAGAGGAAAAGCCTATAGATCTTAGTCTAAACTTTTGGAAGATGTATTATAAAGTTCGAGAAGAGCTAAGGAAGGACAAAGATATAAACTCCTTAGAAAGGTCATCAGAAACACTGATAAATAAACTAAAGGAAATCATAAGGGATAAAGAAGGAAGATTTCCTGACCGAGTCAAAAGGTTTGCGGAAGTTATGGGGGAAGATATAAAATATTATGGAACCTTTTCTGCATACACCCTCAGGAATTTATCTAAGATGGACCTTGAGGATTTAGTTAGGGAGCTTGAAGATCTGTTGCAACGCTTAGGTGAGGATTATTTGGAAGTTCAAAAACAGAAGCTAAAAAACTTGCAAAAAGAAATAATACTGTGTATAGAGAATAGAACATGAGCAGGAACGAAGTAGAAAATTCCCTGAAAAGCCTAATAAACAACTTCAGGAGAAACGAACTCGAAAAGTTTTTACGCTCAGTGAATGATAGCTTAGAATTTCTATACCAGCAAAAGGAAGTTAATGGCTTTGTGTGCCAAAAAGTAGCCGAGGGTGATTTAGAAGACGGGGTTTTGCTAGTCTACACCGTGGAAGTTCCCGGGGAACTGAACCAAAGATCGAGCAAAAAGGAACAGTTTCAGATAGCAAAGAGGCTTTTGGAGCAAGATTTTGCCGATGCTGGTATATTTATCTTCCATGACAGATCTAAAGAGAACTTTCGCTTTAGCTTGGTTTATGTAGATTACCAAGAAGGCAAAAAAGAGTATAGCAACTTTAAGCGGTTTACCTTCTTTGTAAGTAAGAACCTAAGCAACAGAACCTTTCTTAAGCAGTTTTCGGAAGGTGATTTTTCCACCATAGAGAGTATAAAAAAGGTATTTTCCAAAGAACAAGTTACCCAGGAGTTTTATGAGCAAATCCAAAGCTGGTTTTTCTGGGCTATGGATTACGTATCCTTTCCGGAAGATTACAAACACTCGGACGATCCAAAGAAAAACACAGAAATTACCAAGTCTTTGGGGCTTATAAGACTTTTAACCAGGCTTATTTTTGTTTGGTTTTTAAAGGAACTGAAATTGGTTCCCCCAACGCTTTTTGATTATAACGAGCTAAAAAGTATAGTAAAGGACTTTTACAGAGATAGAAACACCGCCAACTATCACAACGCCATACTCCAGAACTTGTTCTTTGCCACTCTCAACCAAAAACAGGGAGATAGAAATTTTGCAGAGGAAGGAGATTTCCTTCAAAACAAAAAGGAATACGGAGTAAAAACTCTTTACAGATACAGGGACATGTTTTTAATCGATGAAGAAGAAGTTTTGAGGCTTTTTAGGGATATTCCTTTTGTCAATGGTGGACTCTTTGATTGCTTAGACAGAGAAAACGAAGAAGGAAAGGTTGTATACGTGGATGGTTTTTCGAGAAACCCAAAAAAGAGAGCTATCATCCCAGACTTTCTTTTCTTTGGAGGTGAGGAAACGGTAAACCTCAAAAAATACGGGCTTTTCGAAAAGGAAAAAGTAATGGGACTTATAAGAATTCTTGAGTCCTATGACTTTACTGTGGATGAAGGTTCACCTGTAGACCAAGAGATAGCTTTAGATCCTGAGCTTTTGGGTAAAATCTTTGAAAATCTTTTGGCTGCCTATGTTCCAGAAACAGCTATGACAGCACGCAAAGCCACAGGCAGTTACTACACACCCAGAGAAATCGTAGAGTGTATGGTTGATCTTGCTATTACCGAGTATCTAAAGGACACCATAGATCAAGAGAAACTGAAAAAAATCCTTTCCTACTCAGAGGAAGAGGTGGAGTTGTCTCAGGAAGAGAGACAAAAGATTGTAAAAGCTATTTCCGACATGAAGGTATTGGACCCCGCTTGTGGTTCTGGTGCTTTCTTGATGGCTATGCTTCATAAACTGGTTCATATCTTGGAAAAGGTGGATCCAGAAAATAAGCTTTGGAGAGAAGTTCAATACCAAGTGGCATCAGACAGAGTAAGGG
>JBEPZX010000019.1:0-24113 GCA_041640635.1 Aquificaceae bacterium | reverse complement strand
TGGGACACCAATTGATTATGTATTTGTCTCTGTAAATTAAACCATCTTCGTAAAGCTTTTTGAAAGCTTGCCTTACGGCTCTGGAAAAGCCCTCATCCAATGTGAAGCGTTCTCTCTTCCAGTCTACACTCACACCTAAGCTTTCCAACTGCGTTCTTATGGCTTGCCTTGACTTTGGAACCCACTCCCAAACCTTCCTTAGAAACTCTTCTCTTCCAATGCTTATTCTGTCTATACCTTCCTTCTGGAGTTGTTTATCTACCACATACTGGGTAGCTATTCCAGCGTGGTCAAATCCGGGAACCCAAACCACATCCTTTCCTCTCATCCTCTGCCATCTGCATACTATGTCCTGTAGCGTAGCGTTTAGCGCATGTCCCATATGAAGGGAACCCGTAACATTTGGAGGTGGTATGACTACAGAGAACTTATCCTTTGGGTCCTTTACGTGATAGAGTGCCTTTTCTATCCATCTTTTAGAGTGTTTGGATTCTATGTCTTTGTGATTGTATGTGCCTATGTCTTTCATAAAGAATTTATTATAAGTCTTAATTACGGTTTAACTCCTATCTAACTCCTAGTTACTGAACTCTTTGAGGTACTCCTTTAGACTTTTTTCTAAAAACCTTATCATCAAAGCGTATTTTCTGTCCTCTCTTAGCTTTTCTTCTACCTTTCGGACGGAGTAGAGAACGCTCGTGTGGTCCTTTTTGTTAAAGTATCTGGCTATTTCCGAGTAAGAACTACCCAAAACCGTCTTACACATATACATTGCGATATGCTTGGCGTTGGTTATTTTTCTTTCTTTTGTGTCCTTTAGGATTTCCTCTTGTTTGAGTTTAAAGTGCTTGGCTACAAACTTAATTACGCTTTCGATACTTGTGTTTATTTGTCTATTGCTTACCTTTGGTATATCCTCGATGCCCTTTACTTTCACACCCCTTATAAAACCTTCTATTTCTCTCACATTGTATCCTGTGTTTTCGTGCACGTAATCTATAGTTCTCTTGTCCACAGGTAACCCATAGAGTATGAGCTTTTGCTTTATTATGGAAAGCTTGGTTTCCTCATCCAGTCCTACTTCTACTATGAGACCACCTTCGAACCTGCTCACCAGCCTGTCTGGGACATCCTTTAGTTGCTTTGGGTGTCTGTCGCTCACCAAAACCATTTGCTTTTCTTTTGCTTGCATGTACTCAAAGATCCTAAAAAGCTCCACCTGTGTCCTCTCCTTTCCCGAGAGAAACTGCACATCGTCTATCAAAAGAACGTCCACTTCAGAGTATTTCTTCCTGAACTCTTCAGCGTTGCCTTTTTTGATAGCCTTTACCATTTCGTCGGAGAAGTCATTTATGGAGGTATAGATTACGCTGTAACCCAAAGAGTAAGCTCTGTTTCCTATGGCATGGAGCAGGTGCGTTTTACCATGCCCTACGGGACCGTATATAAAGAGAGGGTTAAAGCTAATACCCGGTTTTTCTGAAACTTCCATACATACCTTGTAAACTATGGTGTTCGCCATACCTACTATATAGTTATCGAAGGTAAACTTTTCTAATACGCCGATTTTTTTGGCTTTGCTTTGAATCTCTTGGTTTAACCTTACCTCCAGCCTCTTCCCAAAACCTATTAACTTGGTTTTTGTATACTCTATAGCCCACTTTCTGTACTCTTCGCTTGGTGCTATCAGGACTACCTTCTCACTGTCTTCTTCAATTTTGAACTGCTTAAATATACCTAATGCGAATTTGTCTAAACTCTCAATAAGCAATAAAAAGTTGTTGTTATATTTCATTTTTTTTCCCCAAGAAAGAGTTAATCATAAAACTTTTTCATGAGAACTTAAAGTAAACTTTTTTATGTTTACTAAAGTTCTTCTAAAGTTGCTCTAAACTGCCTGAAAAATGGAAGTTTTTAGGAAAATAGCCTTAAAAACTCCTCTTGGTTCAATCTGGGAAGCTCAAAGACTTTTACGTTTTCCTGTAGGTGCTCAAGTTTACTCATACCTACCAAAGCCGTTCCTACACCGGGGGTGTGCAAGACAAAGGAAAGAGCAGCCAAAACATCGCTGTCAGTTTGGAATAGATCCTTTAGTTTCTGTGGCACTCTGCCTATTACGTTTCTTTGGTATATGCTGGCACTTGTGTATACGTATAGGTTGTAAGCTTGACAGGCTTCCAGTGTGGAAACCATATCGTTTCCAACTTTTTGGTTTTTCATAGTGAAAGCTTCAGGCATCCCTAAGTTATAAGGAAGCTGAATGAACCTAAAGTGATGGTCTTTGCCTGCCACTTCCTGTGCTATACTCAGGATTTTTTCAAGGTCTAGGTATATTTTGGAGGATGGCGAGACTCTAAAGCCGCTCCACGTAGCCAAGCCATAGTATTTTAGTTTTCCCTGACTCACCTTTTCTTCCAATAGCTCAAAGCACTCTCTGAGTTTGGAGTAGAAAGTTTCTCTAGAGAAGAAATTTAGTTGTTCCTCTGGATTGTGCAGAAAGTATATGTCTATGTAGTCAGTTTGAAGGTTTTGTAAGCTTTTGTTGAAGCACCAGTTTATAAAATCCCTGCCAAGGTAGTGTCCTTGAGGTGTCATCTCTTGAAGCTTTATAATGCCAGTGTTTACAAAGTTTTCGTAGAAAAAATCCTTTGGGTCCGCTTGCGAGTCTATGTCGTAAGGTACATAACCACCCTTTGTGGAGAGGATATAGTTTTGCCTTTCCTTCTCCTTTAGAACAGCTGATACGTCCCTTTCACTTTTCATATATCTGTAGACTATTGCTGTATCTACAACATTTATGCCGTAATCTGTAGCTTCTTTTATAACTTCCCTGTAGCCTTGACTTGTTTTCTCGTCAAGCTCTCCTAAGTAAGTGCCTACACCGAGACTTGAGAGTTCTAAATCTAAAAACTTCTTTTTGTTCATAACTATAAGCATTATAATTTTATTTTATGGTTAAGGTTTTATTTTCTTTGTTGTTAGTTTTTGGTTTTGTTTCATTCTCTAAACCACCACACCATCCTCCTGGACTCTCTATAGCATCGGATAAAGCGGTAGAAAATGGGAAAAAACAGCTAAGGAAAAGACATTGCAAGCAAGCTATACACGAGTTTGAAAAAGCTGTACGCAAAGATCCCAGAAACTTTGAAGCTCAGTATTGGCTGGCTGTAGCTGAAAGTATGTGCGGATATGACACACAAGCCATAGAGAGACTAAGAATAACTATAGACTTGGCACCTTCCAATGTTTGGTCATCTCGTGTTTACGCAAGTATAGGTGTAATTCTTTACTCTTTGGGTAGGATGGAAGAGTCAAAGATTTACTTAGAAAAAGCGCGCAAAATCTATCCAGAAAACGAGTTCGCCATAGAGTGGAAACAGAGAGACAAAGATTCAGCCTTTAGCATAATGCTTAGATGGTTGGATTATTGAGCAAGACTCTAAAAATAAACATTGACTCTTTTAATTTTTAATTTATAATATCCTATAATTTTAAAATTAATAACAGGAGGTGTGCCATGGAGAGAGCACTATTCGCATTAGCATTGGCAGGTTTGCTAGGAATTTCTCCCATAGCATTAAGCGGTAGCCACATGAGTAAGGAACAGAAGCAAGGGCAAGAACAACAAAAGGAAAAATCTGCAAAAGAAAAGAAAGAAGAAAAGAAAGAACAAGGCAAAGAGCAAGGCGCAACTCCACCTGCACCATCAAAAGGCGGCAAGTAAAAATCACCTGGGGGCTTTTGCCCCTGCTTATTAAATAAACATTAAAAAATCATATTGTTCTTCAGCTTCTTCTTTATTTTCAATTAAAGAATATTTTCAAGTAAAGTACGCAGCTTAAAACTTACTCCTCCCTTACCACCTGTCCTCTATCGAAGCGGTAAACCCTACTGCAGAACTTACACACCACTTCCGCAGGACCACTTTCGAAAATCTCATCTAATTCTTCTTGGCTGAGTAACAAGAGACTTGCCTTTGCTATCTCTTCATCGCAAGGACAGTAATATTCGACTTCTTTTAGGCCTATTAGCCTTGGTTGTAAGTCTTTTAGTAGGTAAAGTGCTATATCTTCGGGTTTTTTACCCTCACTTAGGAGTTGCGCCATAGGAGAGTATTTGGAAAATCTATCGTTTATTAGGTTCTTTACCTCTTCCGATGCTCCGCCTAAAGTTTGTACCATGTAACCACCAGCGGAGGTAATGTTACCTTCTTTGTCCAGAATCACAGCTATATCCAAATGGGTAGGTATCTGTTCCGACTGTTGAAAGTAGTATCTGAGGTTATCTATTACGCTATCGCTCACTATAGGGATTATGCTAGTATAGGGTGTGCCAAGTCTTAGCTCCTTTACCACAGTGACGCTACCACTCCAGGGTTTGTCTAAGTCGCCTTGCAAAAATCCCCTTGATCTTCCCTTTCCATCCGCTTCCGCTACAACTAAACCATCCGAAAGATCAAGCTTGAACAAAACCTTCTGATTCGTGGCATGCTTTACAAGAGAAGTCAGAAGCAAAGCAGAAATCAGAGCTTCCCCCATAATTTGTGCCTTTTCACCTTTCAGGTCATGTATCCTTTGGGCTACCTTTGCTGTATTTGTTGCTTCTAAGGAGTAAATCCTTATGGGTTCATCTTTTGCTACGGCTATGGTTAGGTAATCTCTATCCAGAAAGTAGTTCCTGATGTCTTGCTTAACCTTGTCCGTAAAGTCTACGTACATAACAGATAAAACTAAATCCCAAGCCCTCTTAGTGTCAAGTCACCACTTACAATTTTCATGTTCCCTTTTGATGTCAAAAGCACAAGACTTCCGTCTTCTCCTATGTCCTGAAGTATACCAACTATTGGTTTTTCTCCGTAGATTATGACCTCTTGCTCCAAGAATAGAAGTTTTGACTTTATGGCTTCTCTAAATTTGGGAAAACCTACCAACTTAAACTCTTCGAGCGTTCTGCCTATGTATGAAAGAAGTTCCAAAAGCACATCTACCCTGTTTCTTTTTTTACCATCCGCCAGAAACATGGATATGGCTTGTAGATCTTGTGGAAAACTCTCCTGGTTTACATTCAAACCTATGCCACATACAAAGCCTTTCTTTGTCTTTTCTACCAAGACCCCAGCGACCTTTTTACCCTTTACGAAAACATCGTTTATCCACTTTATGGCACTAGGTATGCCCTGAGAGTCAATAAACTCGGAAATGCTGTAACCAAGAACCAAAGGTAAAGTTGAAAAGTCTCTAAAGTCCGTATCTATGAGAAAGGAAAAGTATAGACCTCCTTCTTGCGATTGCCAAACTCTTCCGTGCCTGCCTCTACCTTGTGTTTGTGTATTTGCAACTACCACACTTCCAATAGGTAAGTTGCTTTCTTTCAAAAAACTTTGTGTAGATGGCAAGGTATCTAACCAGAGCATGAAATTAAACATAGCTTTAAAATTAATTTTGCTTATGCTTTGGGAAAAGAATGTAGAGTTGTTCTTTTTGATAAACAGTTTTAACTCTGAGCTTTTCGATTACTTTTTTCTCTTCGTAACTCAACTTGGCAGTGGATACTTTGCGATTTTCTTAGCTTTTGTCTTTTACTTTGTAAAGCGTGATAAGGTCTTGCCTATAGTAGTTTCTTATATTCTTTCAGGTTTAATCGTTCAGTTTGTAAAAAATACTTGGCATACACCTCGTCCTCCCGCTATTTTTGAAAATGTCCATATAGTAGGCGAGCCTCTCTATTACGGTTCTTTTCCTTCGGGTCACACCGCAACCGCTATGGCGCTCTTTTACGTTTTATCTTATAAAGAGCATTTTTTTATAAAACTTTTACTTTTTTTAGTAGCTTTTTTGGTAGGATACTCCCGCATATACATAGGTGTTCACTTTCCTTTGGACGTTTTAGCAGGTGCTACCATAGGCATCGTTTGTGGATATGTAGCTATAAAGTATAGGGAGTTTATATCAAATCATAAAAAAGAGTTCTTTGTTTTTACGTTGGTTTTTGCTCTACTTTTTTATAAACTTGGTGAGTTTCCCTTTTACGTTATCGATGAAGCCAAAAATGCGGAAGCTGCACGGGAAATGTTAGAGAGAGAGGACTTTATTGTCCCAACTTTCAATTACCAACTAAGAACTGACAAGCCTCCACTTCATTACTGGTTTTTCATGCTCTTTTATGAGCTTTTTGGTGTGAGTGAGTTTTCCGCAAGGTTTGCAAGTCCTATACTTGGCACAGCCTTAGCTTTCATCACTTACAGATTTTCCAAAAACTTTTTGGACAGAAATTTAGCAGTAAAGAGCGCATTTATATTGGCAACGAGCCTTTACTTTTTTCTTCTATTTAGAATGTCTGTTCCAGATCCCTTTTTGGTGCTTACCAATAGTGTAGCTCTGTTTTCCTTCTACTGCTGGTTTTCTTACAGAGAGCCTGAATACGTATACGTTTTTTGGATCTTTTTGGGTGTTTCCTTTTTGGCAAAAGGTCCAGCGGGTTTTGGCATTCCTCTTGCGATAGCTTTTCTTTTTCTTCTCTTTTACAAACCTCAGGATATAAAGCTTTTTGTTTCTAAGCATCACATTTTGGGATTTTTTATTTCTTTGCTTGTAGCTCTGCCTTGGTATGTGGCTGTCTACATAGAGACTCACGGTGAGTTCATAAAAGGCTTTTTCTTCCATCACAATTTGGAGAGATTTACATCCCACATAGCGGGACCAAAAGCGCCTTTTGTGGTAGTTTTTATTTATCTCTTGATTGGACTTTTCCCATGGTCCTTTTTCATACCACAGGTTATCTTCAGAGCCCTTAAAAATTTTAAAGATTCCTTTACCTTATTTCTTTTGGTATGGGTAGGTGTTTACTTTTTTGTTTACTCGGTGAGTGTGACAAAGCTTCCCCACTACTTTGTCCCTATGTATCCAGCCCTTTCCATCCTCACGGCAAGGTATATGCAAGGCAGATTTCAAAAGTTCTCTTTAGTTGGTATAGCTTCTGTGGCTTTCCTTTTGGCTTTCTTGGCTATTAACATAGCAAACATGCCTGTTCAAACGTTGTTACATTACCTTTCCATAATCTTTTCAGAGAAAAGTATCCCCAATTACTCCGAAGCAGTTATACAGGTTGTAAAAAGTGTTAGTTTAGGTGTAGCCTTAGCGTGTGTGCCACTTTTGATTGTTGGTATACTTGCTTTTTTCAAAAAAGTTGATACCGTATTTGGTTTAGCTACGGCTTTTGCCTTGACTTTGTTTATACTCACATCGAGCATAGTTCCAAAATCAAAAGCTTTCTTTACCCCAAAACATATATCGGATGCCATACTCAACTACGAAGAATCCCAAAAGGTGAAGTTAAAAGAAATTTACTATCACAAATACTTCGATCCTTCTTTGGTGTTTTACACAAGGAAAAAATTCATACCCTTAGAAAGTGTAGACTCCCTTCCAGAGGATAGTCTTTTGGTGATAGACAAGAGATACTTAAAAGAAAGTGTCAGTTACAAAATTATTGCGGAATTTAAGGATGTATTAAAGAATAGAGAGGTTTTGATAATAGAAAGATAAAATTTACTAACAAGTTTACCAAACTGATTATCACAAATAAATCCATCAAGGATTGTATTAACAAAGCTGGTGTAAAGAATGTTTCTCTCGTAGGCGGGGTTTTGTTTGATATCCAGGGAGAATCTGCAACTACTCAAAAGGATGAAGAATGGGGTATATGTTTACAATGGACTCTTACGAGGTAGAGATAATATAGTCAAAACTCTTAGAGAAATGAACGTTCCACATAAAGTTTATGAAGAGAAAACACCAAAAAGGGCATTAACGTGAATATAATCACTGCGTATGGAAATGAAGTTATTAACAGTTTATTTGCTGGTAAACATAAGCATGACATTATGTATTTCAAAAAACTGCTTGAAGAGATGCTTTACGATGATCTATGGTTAGGATAGATCATTGCGATAAGTGAAAGAGCTGTATTAGATCAAAACTTTAGGAAAAATAAAAAATTGAACAATTATCTAATATATATTTCAAGGAACAATCAAATTAAGTTAGAAATTAAGAAATTTAAGTTAAGAAAAAACATTGAAACACTAAAAAGTGTCACAAATAAAGGAACAAGATGCTAGCTTGTTAGACCTACACCTGCTGAGGTGGTATTTAACTCATCGGGAGAATATTACGACTTGAAAGATTATGTAGCGGATATAATTCAGTTTTTATCGTGTGATTTAGATCTTTCATAGTTTTTTAGAACTTTGCTTATCTTAGGTTTTCCATAAAAAAACTTGAGACACACTGATTTTCGCATAACCTCATTCATAAATCATTAAACCTTCACCTTCTAAGACTTCACCAATGCGCCAGAAGTTGAGATGTTCACTGTTGGCTTTTTCTTCAAAATCTTTTGATTTTTCTCTGGGAATACTCATAAGCAATCCACCTGACGTTACAGGATCCGCAAGTGTTAGGAGTTTCCACCAATCTAAGCTGTTGCTTTCGGAACTTATGGACTCTTTGACAAAGTTATAGTTATCCACTGCGCCTTTAGGATAAACCTTCTTTTTTACAAAATCTATCGCCATAGTGTATATGGGAACTTGGTTGTAGTTTATAGCGATCTTTACATGTGACTTCCTGGCTATCATAAAAGAGTGCCCTAAAAGACCAAAACCAGTAACATCTGTGCAAGCATTGGCATACTCTAGTGCAAGTCTCCCAGCTTTGTCGTTTAGCATGAGCATATAAGATATAGCTTCTTGTATGTCGCTTTGCTGTATGTAATCGGATTTCAAAGCCTTTATCAAGATACCAGTCCCTATGGGTTTTGTTAGATAAAGCAAATCGCCTACCTTTGCTCCACTTTGGAGTATATACTTTCCGTTATTGCAGACACCTGTTACAGCAAGACCGAATTTAGGTTCTTTATCATCTACAGTATGCCCTCCCAATAGAACGGTTTTAGCTTCTCTCAGCTTATCAATGCAACCTTTTAGGACATCTTTCAACACCCCAATATCCAAGTCGCAGCTACTAAATCCCACTATCGCAAGCGCATTCATTGGTACACATCCCATAGCGTAAACGTCACTCAAAGAGTTAGCTGCAGATATGGCTCCCCATAAGTAAGGGTCATTTACAACTGGTGTTATAAAATCCACTGTATGAACATAGAGATGTCCATCATAAAGGTAGACTCCAGCGTCATCTCCTATTCCTACGATAGTTCTATCGTCCGTGTATAAGTTTAATCCACTTATTAAGTTTTCAAGGTCTCCCGGACCTATCTTTGCAGCTCAACCCGAAGACCTCACCATCTTAAGAAGCTCAAGCATAAGTAAAAATATAGCAAAAATTAGGTGAATAAGCAAATAAAAATATTCTTATATTCATAAAAAATGATTGAATTTTACATAAAATGTTTTGGTTTTTGTGAAAAAAAATTGCCTTTTTTAATTAAAAAGATATATTTATTTACATACTAAACAGGAGGTTTAGGCATGCAGGAGCTTACACGAAGGGGATTTTTAAAGCTGTCTGGGTTAAGTATAGGGACAGCTATAATCGGTGGCGTGGGTTTTGATATCTCTCAAGCCCAAGCTAGGGTGAGGGAGATGAAGATCGCCAACGCCAAAGTTACAAAAAGTATATGCCCTTACTGTTCAGTGTCTTGTGGATGTCTCATATACACACAGACCGATGGTTCCATGAACGTAAAACCTGCGGTAGTTCACGTAGAAGGAAATCCTGATGATCCTGTAAACAAAGGTACACTGTGTCCAAAAGGCGCTACGCTAAAAGACTTTATAAACTCACCCCTTAGGCTGAAAAAACCCCTCTATAGACCTGCGGGATCGGATAGTTGGAAAGAGATAAGTTGGGATGAAGCTATAGAGAAGTTCGCAAGATGGGTAAAGGATACAAGGGACAAGACCTTCATAGAAAAAGACGAACAAGGAAACGTCGTAAACAGGACGGAAGGGTTTGCATGGTTTATTGGAAGCCCTCTTGGTAACGAAGAGGTGTATCTATCTGTAAAAGTTGGTGTAGCTCTTGGAACCATACTCAGAGAGACTCAAGCCCGAATATGACACGCACCCACGGTGGCCAGTTTGGCCCCAAGATACGGCAGAGGTGCAATGACCAATGGATGGAACGATATAGCAAATGCAGACGTAGTCTTTATAATGGGAGGGAACCCAGCGGAGAACCATCCATGTGGTTTCAAATGGGCGCTAAAAGCCAGAGAAAAGAGGGGAGCAAAGATAATCTGTGTAGATCCCAGGTTTAACAGAACTGCTGCTGTATCGGATATATTCTTGCAAATAAGACCAGGTTCAGACTTAGCCTTTATGGGCGGACTAATAAACTACGTAATACAAAACAAAAAGTATAACGAAGAGTATGTTAAACACTACACAAACGCGGCATACATAGTAAAGGACACTTACAGCTTTGATCCGGAAACGGGTCTTTTCTCTGGTTACGATCCAGAAAAGAGAAAGTATGACCAATCTTTATGGAACTACGAACTTGATGAAAAGGGAATGGCGAAAAAGGACATGACTTTAGAGGATCCCAGATGTGTATTCCAACTTATGAAGAAGCATTACGAAAGATACACACCAGAGGTTGTGGAAAAAATCACCGGTGTTCCCAAGGATAAGTTTTTGGAAGTGGCAAAAATAATAGCGGAGACGGGAGCACCAAACAAAGCTATGACACACCTTTACGCTTTAGGGTGGACTCACCACTCCTTTGGCACACAATTGATAGGTTCTATGGCTATACTTCAGCTACTACTTGGAAATATAGGAGTAGCAGGTGGTGGAGTAAACGCTCTTAGAGGACACGCCAACGTTCAAGGAGCTACAGACTTGGCATGTGAGAGCAGATTCTTGCCAGGTTACTTAAGACCTCCTAGAGCCAATCAGCAAACTTTAAAGGATCACATAGAACAAAGCACTCCAAAAGCTATAGACACATCAATGAACTACTGGTCAAACTACGGAAAGTTTTATGTCAGCCTTCTAAAGGCTTGGTTTGGTCCGCATGCAACACAGGAAAACGAATTTGCTTATCACTACCTTCCAAAGATGGAAAAACTGATATCTTGGGATGATATAGTAGACAGGATGTATAGAGGTAAGCTTGATGGATTTGTGTCCTTTGGTGTCAATATAGTAAACAATACAGCAAACGCCCAAAAAGCTATAAATGGACTTAGCAAGCTCAAGTGGATGGTATTTATAGACACCTTTGAAACGGAGATGGCGGGTTTCTGGAAGAGCAATCCCAAAAATATAAACACAGAAGTGCTTCTGTTGCCTTCAGCTATATTTGCAGAAAAGGATTCATCCTTTACAAACAGTGGAAGAGTTATAAAATGGCACTGGAAAGCTTTAGATCCGCCCGGAGATGCAAAAGATGAGTTTTGGATAGTTGCCAACTTCTTTATGAAACTCAGGGAGCTCTACCAGAAAGAAGGCGGTGCATTTCCAGACCCAATACTCAAACTAACATGGAACTTCCGCAACCCATACCATCCAACTGCGGAAGAAATCCTTCACGAAATGAACGGATACGCTTTAGAGGATCTAACCGATGACAAAGGAAATGTAGTAGCCAAGAAAGGTGAACGTGTTCCAGGTTTTGCAGTCCTAAAAGACGATGGAACTACAGCTTGCGGAATGTGGCTGTATTCTGGTGTATTTCCACAAAGTGGAAACAGAGCAAAGTCTACAGATACTTCTGATCCTTCAGGTCTTGGTATGTATCATAACTACGGTTTTAGTTGGCCAGCTAACAGAAGAATACTATACAATAGAGCTTCCTCGGATCCTTCTGGCAAGCCATGGGACCCAAAGAGAAAGGTTCTATGGTGGAACGATATAGAACAAAAATGGGTTGGAAACGATGTACCAGATATAAAGCCAGATCTAACGCCAGACTATGGACCATTTATAATGCTACCTGAAGGAAGAGGTAGGCTTTTTGCAGCTCAGCTCGTAGATGGACCGTTCCCAGAACATTACGAACCATACGAATCTCCAATGAAAAACATACTTCATCCCAAGGGAGACGGTAGAAACCCAGTGGTTAAGGTTTTCAAGTCAGAGTTAGATTTGCTGGCAACATCTCAAGATTTTCCTCACGTAGCAACAACTTATAGAGTAGTTGAGCACTTCCACTTTTGGACCAAGCACATATACGGACCATCAGCTCTCATGCCCCACATGTTTGTAGAGATCTCAACTGAACTTGCTCAAGAACTGAAGGTTAAAGAAGGTGACAAAGTAAAGATATCTACACCAAGAGGAAGTATAGAAGCTTATGTATTACCAACAAAGAGAATAAAACCCTTAGCTATAAACGGAAAGACAGTGCACACCATAGGCATACCCATTCACTGGGGAAACGAAGGTGTAGTTAAGGGGGCTATAGCAAATCTCATAACTCCCTATGTGTGGGATCCCAACTCCCAAACACCAGAATTTAAGGGATTCCTGTGTAAGGTAGAAAAAGCGTAAGGAGGTAAGAAAGATGAGCGTAGTAACAAGCGAGGGAACCGTAGGGTTGGGGCTCAGAAGGGTCTCGGCTTCTAAGCTTCCTGCCCAAGATATAAAAAAAGGCGAGACTTTAGCTATACTTGTAGATGTATCTAGCTGCATAGGATGCAAGGCTTGTGAAGCTGCGTGCACTCAGTGGCATGATCTAAACCGACCCATATTTACACAGTTTGTTGGATATCAGTCTACTCCAGATCTGTCTCCAAACATTTTCATGTATATGAAGTTCAATGAAGTAGAAACAGAAAAGGGGCTCTCTTGGTTTATTACGAAGCATCAATGCATGCACTGTGCTGACCCTGGATGCCTAAAGGCTTGTCCTTCTCCTGGTGCCGTAATACAGTATCAAAACGGAGTTGTGGACTTTGACCATTCCAAGTGCATAGGATGTAAGTTCTGCCTTTCTGGCTGTCCCTTTGACATTCCAAGATACGATGCAAACAACAAACCTTGGAAGTGTAACTTCTGCATAGATAGAGTTTCTTCTGGCTTGTCACCTGCTTGTGTAAAAACATGCCCAACTAACTGCCTTCACTTTGGAACAAAAGAGGAGATGCTATTTAAAGCTAACAAGATCGTTGAGTCCCTTAAAAAGAGAGGTTTCGAAAATGCTACAGTATACGATCCCCAAGGTGTAGGTGGAACTGGTTACATATACGTCTTACCGCATGGAGACAAAGTAGAAATGTATGGTTTTCCAAAAGAAGCCAGCATTTCACCACTGGTAAGTCTTTGGAAAGGTCCGGTAAAGCTAATTGGAAGTATTGTTCTTTGGGGCACTTTACTAGGGGCTTTCCTACAGCTAATTCTTTTTGGACCTATAAAGGTCGGCAAAAAGGAAAAAAAGGAGGGCTAAAATGGAGGACGTAAAAAACTTGGAAGAAATACAGGTTGAAAGGTTTTCAAAGGTGGATAGACTAATCCATTGGTTTATGGCTGTGCCCTTTGTGTATCTCTTTCTGTCAGGTCTTGGTATGTTTTCACCTAAGTTTGCCTGGCTGCTTCCCTTTTTAGGTGGAAAAGAGTTTGCTGCTTGGCTTCACAAATGGGCGGGGATAGTCTTTACTGTAGCAGCTTTCTTGGCTTTTCTCAAATGGGTAAAGGATTTCGTGTTGGACAAAGATGACGTGCAGTGGCTCAAGAATGTCAAATATTACCTAAAAGGTGAAGAGGAAAAATTACCAGAAGCAGGAAAATACAACGCAGGTCAAAAAACCTTTGGATGGATGGTTTTTATAGGCGGATTGGTGTTTTTGATATCGGGTATAATCATGTGGTTTCCCGAAGAGTTCCCCATATTTTTGGTGAGACTTTCCATTCTTTTGCATGATATAGCCTTTATAATTGTAGGTGCTGGTTTTATAATACACGTCTACATGGGAACCATAGGTGTGCCTGGGTCTTTGTCGGGAATTATTACAGGAAAGGTAAGCGCGCTTTGGGCTATGTCCCATCATCCAAGATGGTTCAAGGAAATATCTAACAAATGAATGTTTTTAGTCTTAGAAACAGGGAATACGCTATAGAGCGTGTTCCCTTCCTTTTGAAAAAGTTTCCTGAAAGCCAACAGATCCTTGAGTTTTACAGAGAAATTCTTCGTTTCCAGCTACAACTTTATGTGAGTTCCAAGAATGAAAACTGGCACGAAAACATAAAAAAGTTTTATGATCTTCTGGAGCTTTGCGTAGATAGCCCCAGTGCTAAGCTTTCAGAAGTGGCTCAGAGCTTACTAAAGGAGCCACCAGCCAATATACAAAGAATGATTAACAACTTTCTAAAAGAAAAAATGGCAAAGGACGAAGAGAGGTTTTTCTTTATATCCTTTTTGAATCCCTTCCTCTCAAAGAAAGCTGAAAAAGATATAAACCATAGAGATGATTGGAACAAAAGCAAGTGCCCGGTGTGTGGCTTTAGAGCTGTGGTGTCTTACATATCCGATACGGAAGAGGTTCAAGGTGGCAGGTTCTTGGTTTGTCAAGTGTGCAACTCCGAATGGCTTTACAACAGAACTACGTGCGTAAAGTGTGGAAACAACGATGATGACAGAATTCACCACTTTTTCGATCAATCGATCCCTTACATACAGCTTCAGGCTTGTGAATCGTGCGGAACTTACATAAAGATTGTAGACATGCGAATGGATGGTTTGGCGGTTCCTCTGTTGGAAGACATAGCATCCGTAGCTCTGGACCTGTGGGCAAAGGAACATCTTTATGAGAAATACGAAAAGAATATCTTTGGTTTATGACAAGAAGATGGTTTTTTAGTATACTGCTAAGTCTGCCTTTTGCATCAATGGCTAAAAGGATGGAAGATATAGATGTATTAGGGTGCAAGATAAAGACAGACAGACTCTACAGAGTGGACGAAGACAGGTTTTTGTTCCAGTGGGTGAAAAAGGAAAAGCAAAATCTTTACAGTGTAGGATTTATGCAAGTTCTCTCTTCCATGCTCTATCCTATATACAGCATAAAAATAAAACCTGTGGGCACTATAGTGGAGTTTGATTCCAACCTTGCGGTTATAGAAACTGGTAAAAAGGTCTCTACTTTTCCTTCACCTTTGGGTGGGAAAATTGTGGAAATAAACAAGGCATTAGAAGAAAAGCCAGATACAGTTATAATATCCCCATACTCCTCTTGGTTAGTAAAGATAGAGTCTAACGATGAAGTATCTTTAAAAAGACTCAAGAAAGCTTCGGATGTGGTGGAGACTGTTAGAAAATTTATAATTAGAGAAAAGGTAGAGTGTCTACCAAAGATGTAGGGAGAGTTTGGTAGGCTGGTGCCGCCCCTGGACTTCAAATCCAGCGAAGGGCTGCAAGGGCAGTCCTTGGAGGGTTCGATTCCCTCACTCTCCCGCTAATATTGTTGCATTTAACGTCTTACCTTGTTTATCAATTTACTCCAATTCTCTATAGAATTTAAGTGAGCATATATGTATCTTAAGTATCCAAGTTTTGTAAAGGACTCTAAGATGTCTTTTTCAAGGCTTACGAGCCTTTCTTCATCCACCATGTTAAAGTGAATTTCCCAGCTGTCTTCCTGGTATTTTGCACCTACTATTAAGTTCAAATCAAAAAGCATTTGAACGAATTCTGAAGTTTCCTTCTTCTGTTTTTCAAGCTTTAAGGAATACCATAGAAAATTTTCCTCAAAGTAAGGATTTATACCTTCGTTGGTAAGCACTTTGCTGTCAAAAGTCTGGGAAAAACCGGGACATGTTAGGTCTATACACACTTTTTCATCTCTTATGAAGAAGGGATACTGTCTGCAGGTGTATGGTTTTTGATCTTCAATTGAGCAACCTACACCATCTACCAAGTATACGCATCCTTTCTTATCCTCTTTTACTCTCAAATGAGCGCATATAAGCTTTTCTTCTCTTCCCTTTTCATCCACTTCTACGGTAAAGGTGATAGGAAAGTGTTTGGAAAGTCTAACTATTTCATCAAGAACTATAAAGGTTCTATCTGGAATTTTGCAACAACTAACGTCACACTTGTCCTTTAGACACTGCCAACCCAAATTGGCATGTATTTGACTGTCTAAAAACTCTACTTTAGAAAAAAGCTTTACTCTATTCCCAATTTGTTCCATATCTTGTCAATTCTCTCCTTAACTTCCTTTGTCATTTCTATTACCTTTGGCCACTCCCTTGTGTAACCTTCCTCTTTCCATTTTGTAGTTGCGTCTATAACCATCTTACCACCAAAACCAACCTCGTTAGTGGAGTGATCCAAAACGTCTATTGGACCTTTCAAAATCACGACATCTCTAGCCGGATCTACATTATTTCCCCATGCCCAAAGTACTTGCCCGATATCGTGAACGTCTATCCAATCATCAAAAACTACTATAAACTTTTCCAAGGACATAAGCCCCAAACCAAGTAAAGCGTAAGCTACCTTGTAAGCGTGCCCTGGAAACCTTTTGTCTATAGATACAAAACAAAAGTTGTGGAATACACCTTCGGCAGGTAAGTGGTAATCTACAACCTCTGGAAGGTTGAACTTTATCAAAGGTAAGAATATTCTCTCTGTAGCATATCCTATGTATTTGTCTTCCTGTGGTGGTCTTCCTACTACCGTAGCCAAGTATATAGGGTTCTTTCTGTGTAAAATGGCGGTAATGTGCATTCTAGGATACTTATCCACTGGTGTGTAAAAGCCCGTATGGTCACCAAAGGGACCCTCATCTACTAAAGGCTCGTTTGGATCTACGTAACCCTCTATAACAATCTCCGCATGCGCTGGATACTCTAAATCAACCGTTATACCTTTTATCAGCTCCACAGGCTTTTCTCTTATTATGCCTGCAAAAAGATATTCGTCAACCTCAGGTGGCAAAGGTGCGGATGATACATAAGACAAAACGGGATCACCACCTATAACTATTGCCACTGGTAGTTTTTCACCCAATCTTTTTGCTTTCCAGTAGTGGTGATTACCGTTTTTGTGTATCTGCCAATGCAAAGCAAGTTCTGTACTTGATAAAACTTGAACTCTGTATAACCCCACGTTTCTAATACCACTTTCCGGATCTTTTGTGACTACCTGTCCAAAGGTTATGTACCTTCCACCGTCTTCTGGCCAGAATTGTGGTATAGGTAGTTCTAAAACATCTACCTCATCCCTTTTTATAACTTCCCTTATAGGTCCATCCTTAACTTCTTTTGGGATGGCATCGTTCATTTTCTTTAGCTCAGGAAGTTTTTTCAACTTCTCTAGAAAGGTTTTTGGTACTTCTGGTCGCAGCATTCTATAGAGCTTCCAACCAATATCCTCTAAATTTTCGTATCCTAAAGCTAGCTTTATTCTCTTTTCTGAACCTAGCATGTTAGTCAAAACAGGTATAGAATAACCTTTAACATTCTCAAAAAGCAAAGCCTTTCCACCTTTTTCCATCTTGGAAACTCTATCTGTAACTTCCGTTATTTCGAGTATTGGAGAAACTTCTTCTTTTATACGCACAAGCTCCTTTTCCTTTTCCAAGGCACTTATAAACTCTCTTAGGTCTCTAAAAGCCATAATAAAAATAAATATAATCAATGTACTTTAGAGCTTTATCTACGTATAATTTTTTTTGTGAAGGTTTTAATAGTAGATGATGATAGAATTTTGGGGGAGAGTTTAAAAGAGTTTTTAGAGTCCCATTATATGGATGTAGATTGGGTTTATGATCCTCGAGGAGTGCTGGACATACTCAGATTTTCTTCTTATGACGTGATAGTTTTAGATTTAATGATGCCCCATGTATCCGGTGAGGAACTCTTGAAACAAATAAGAGCAAATGACAAAAAAACCCCTATTCTCGTACTTACAGCAAAGGCAAGAATAGAAGATAAAGAAAAATGTTTTTTGGAAGGTGCGGACGATTACTTGGTAAAGCCCTTTGATCCAAAGGAACTTCTTCTAAGGCTTAACGCTTTACATAGAAGAAAGATGCCAGAAAAAGTAGTGAAGATTAATGACATAGAAATAAATTTGGATGCCGAAAGTGTACATGTTGGAAACAAAGAGGTAAAGTTAGCAAAAAAAGAATGGTTGTTATTAAAACTCTTGGTGGAAAATAGGGGTAGGTTTGTATCCACCGAAGAGATACTTAACTATGTATGGGGTAGGGAGGTTGTAGGAGACGAAGTAGTAAGGACGCATATAAAAAATTTACGGAAACTTCTTTCAAGGGATATTATAGAAACAGCAAAAGGTAGAGGTTATAGAATTGCTTAAAAGTAGGCTAAGTCTAATCCTTTATCTTATTTTCCTATTGGTTATATCGTTTAGTCTCTTGAATTTTATAATCTATTTAAAGATAAAAAATATTGTTAATGAGCTAGTTTATGTCAAAGCTTTTACATTTTTTCTCACAAATGGTAAAGAGTACTCGGATATTTTTGTGTTTTGGAATGAGAAAATGCAAGGTTACAAGGTTTATACTTTTAGTTCTTCTAATTTCCCTTTCTTGGTTTATGTAGGTGTACCTGAAGATTATGTGGATTCTATACTAAATAAGTTGTTTTTAAGTATAATATCTCTTGAATTCCTTATCACCTTTTTATTTGCAACCTTATACCTTGGCGTAATAGAAAGCTTCACAAAAAAATTAGAGCAGCAGAGGAACATGTTAAAAGATTTAGGTTTATCTATTATGCACAAGGCGGGGAATTTTATATCTATTCAAAGAATTAATTTAAAACTTCTACAGCAAAATTTAACAAGCTCTCCTATCTTACACAGGATGGAGAAGAGCTTATCTGGTTTTCAAAGGGACATAAATCTTATGTCCAATATTCTCGAGGAAAAGGAAATAAAAAAGGAATGGTTGAACCTTAAAACATTTATAGAAGATACCATAGAAGATTTAATTGAGGACTATTCAGATAAACGCCTCATTAAAAGCCTAAAGGATGCTTATGTACATGCGGATGCTTTGGATATGGAAAGTATAATTTATAACTTGGTAGCTAATGCTTTTAAACATTCTGCGAGCTTTATTCATATAAAAATATGCGTTAAAAATAAAAGAGTTTTGTTGGTTATAAGGAACGATATGGGTAAAGGGGCTGGTACGGGAGTAGGACTAAGGCTTTTAAAAAGAGCTGTTGAAAGACAAAACGGGAAAATAAGCATAAGGATAAAAGACAAATTCACAGCTCACTTGCTTTTCCCATCTTTATAGGGGTGTAATTAGGAAAATAAATATTTTTCTTATGCTCTTACTTTATCCATCTTTGGTTTATAGATGTTTCAACTTCCACAGGGACTTTTTTAAGCAATATGGATCCTGCTTTTAGTGTTTCCTTTTTTAATATCTCTTCTACTTTATGTGCTTCCTTTTGATCACACTCTAATACAATTTCATCATGGATTAAATTAACTACATTTGCCTTTAAACTCTCTGCTCTGAGAGCAGCGTTTACCATCAATACAGAGAGTTTGAGAAGATCAGCACCTGATCCTTGAATTGGGTAATTAACTGCATCTGGAAACGTATGGGCTACGTATTTTCTGCCAAGCAGAGTTGTACCAACTACTTCACGATGCTCTCTTAGCTCTCTTTTAACCTTTTCATGCCAATGTTTAAAGCCAGTATAATACTCAAAAAATCCTTCCCTTAGTGCTTGAGCTTTTTCTATATCTATATCCACACCGTAGGTTTTGGCGTACTCCATAAGTCCCTTTGCGGATATTCCGTAAATTAAACCAAAATTGACAGCCTTTGCTAACTGTCTCTCTTCATGGGTTATCTCACTTTCTGGTTTTCCTAGCAACAAAGATGCTGTGTATCTGTGCATATCTTTCCCTTCTTTAAAAGCTTTTATCATTTTTTCTTCGTTTACGTACTCTGCTGCTAATCTCAATTCTATTTGGGAAAAATCCGCTATAACAAAAACGTTCCCTTCTTGCGCTTTGAAGATACTTCTTAAGTCTCTAGGTATGTTTTGCACGTTTGGTTTCAGGCTAGACATTCTACCTGTAATCGTTCCAATTTGTTTAAACTCAGGATAAACTCTTCCATTAAGTATTCTCTGTTTTATATCCCTTAATTTTTCTAGTTGTTTAGATATACCCCTTATGTCTAATAGTGATTTTACGGCAGGTATATGTACATACTCGGAAAGGTATTTGTCATCAGTAGATACATTCCCTTTATCAGTTTTTGGTAAGTCTAGGTTAAACCTTCTTGTAAAAAGATCTCCGACCTGTTTAGAAGACATGGGATCTACCTTATACTTAGAGTAAAAATCCATAACCAAGGATTGTCTGGTTTTTTCCAGTTCCTTTATTTTATTCTCCAGTTCATCTTTATCTATGGGTATGCCACTAAGTTCTAACTTAGCTACCTCAACAACAAAAGCCATTTCTAGTATAGCTACTGGATTTTTCAGATTAAAAACACGAGCGGTTCTCGTTTTTAGCAGTATAGGTTCTATATGCACGGTATCATTTAGCTTATCCACAAACTTGTAGAAGAGACTTCTAACTATTTTTACGTCCATTGCAGCATATTCCAATTGTTTCTCTGTTAGGTTAAGACTTCCCCAATTGGAGAGTTGCATACTTTTATCTATAACTTCTCCCAAATAATGCATAGCAGCATGTTGTAAAGAGTGTTTATCCGTTTCGCCTAAAAGTTGACTGGCAATTAAAGTATCAAAAACTGCGTAAGGCTCTATACCATGCTTTAATAGATACTTTAAATCGAACTTTAAATTGTGACCTACTATCCCCTTTTGGGAAAGCAAATTCTTTAGGAAAAGTATTCCTGCTTCTCTTAGATCAAATAGATCAAGTATATATATATGTTCATTGTCACCAAGCTGTACGAGTCTTATTCTGTCGTTAGCAGTTTCTGTGTCTAGAAATATATACGCATTGTCTTTGAAAACTTGTGCAACCCTAGACAACCCTCCTACTGAAGTTATATATGAGTACTTAATCATGCTTAAATTTTATAATACCTACTTCTAAATCTAAACTTACCGCAACTTCATCGCAAGATGGAAACTTTACACAGTTTATACATTCTCCCCAAACTTTATGTGGAAGAGTATTTTTATCCACAACAGCGAAGCCAAATTTTTCAAAAAAACTTACTGCGTAAGTTAATGCGAATACTCTTTTTATTCCAAGTTCTATTGCTTCTTGTAAACATCGCTCTACTAACTTATAACCAATACCCCTTCTTGTGTGTTCTTTTTTAACAGCCAGACTTTTGATCTCTGCCAAATCTTCCCAAACTACATGCAAGGCACAGCATCCAACAATTTCTCCATTATCTTCGTAAACCCAAAAATCCCTGATGTTTTCGTATATGGTGTTCAGACTCTTTGGAAGTAGAATACCTTCTTTTGCATAATCGTTTATTAGGGTGTATATAGCTACCGCGTCGCTTGTGCGTGCCTTCCTTATCATACATTCATCCTTTGCATAAACTCTTTAACCGCTCTTTCTATTCCAAAAATCAGAGCGTTTGAGATTATGGAGTGCCCTACATTTAGCTCCTCTATAACACCCTTTAGCTCTCTGACCAGTTCCCTTACGTTGTGGTACGTTAGCCCGTGACCAGCGTATACTCTAAGTCCAAGAGATCTGGCGTAAATGCCAGCTTCCTTTATCTTGGCTAGTTCTTCTTTAACCTGCTCAAATTTATGCTCATTCCAAAGGTTTGCATACCTTCCAGTATGAAACTCTACAGCTTGTGCGTTCACTTCTTTGGATGCTTCTACTTGATCCTTGTCTGGTTCTATGAACAGGGAAACTTCTATTCCCTTTTGTATAAAGTCCTTTATGTAATTTCTTAGGAAACTCTTCATAGCTATCACGTTAAGCCCACCTTCTGTGGTGATCTCTTCTCTTCTTTCAGGAACGAGTGTCACTCTGTTGGGTAAAACATCCAAGGCTATCTTTTTCATCTCTTCCACAGGTGCCATTTCTAAATTGATGGGAATGGTTACCATCTTTTTTATCAGATACAGGTCCATGTCCTGAATGTGTCTCCTGTCTTCTCTTAGGTGCAAAGTTATCTGGTGGGCTCCAGCCTGCTGACACAGAAGGGCAACAAAGACAGGATCCGGTTCAAAGGTTTTCCTTGCCTCCCTAATGGTAGCGCTGTGGTCTATGTTTACACCTAGTCGCATCTTCAAAAGTGTACATCGCAGGTTTGCTCGTACTGGATGAGTTCCTTTATGGTGGCGTTTGGTCCACACAGAGGACAGGATGGATCTTTACGGAGTTTGACCTTTCTGAAATCCATAGATAGAGCGTCCATCACTAAAAGCTTAGAAACCAGCGGTTCACCTATTCCAAGCAGAAGCTTTATGGCTTCTGTGGCTTGGATGCATCCCATTATACCACCTATGGAACCGAGTATGCCAGCCTCTTGACATGATGGGACCAGTCCAGGTGGCGGTGGTTCTGGAAAGAGACATCTATAGCATGGGGATGTTTCCTTGTTTCTGTAGTCAAACACGCTTATCTGCCCCTCAAACCTAAGCATTGCTGCGGAAACCAAAGGTTTACCTGCAAAGTAGCAAGCATCGTTTATTAAAAAGCGCGTAGGGAAATTGTCTGTTCCATCCAAAACCACATCGTAGTCCTTTATTATGTCCATTATGTTGTCCTTGTTTATCATAGTGTTGTAGGTTATAACTTTTACATCAGGATTGAGCATTTCTACGGTTCTTTTGGCGGATTCTACCTTTGAAACTCCTACCCTTTCCGTGTTGTGAATGACTTGGCGCTGAAGGTTGGAGTAATCTACCACATCAAAATCAACAATACCTATGGTTCCCACACCAGCCGCTGCCAAGTAAAGGATGGCAGGAGAACCAAGACCACCTGCTCCTATAACCAGAACTTTGGATTCTAAGAGCTTCTTTTGCCCTTTTCCTCCAACTTCTGGTAGTATAATATGCCTTGCGTAGCGTTTAATTTGTTCTTCCGTAAACTCAAACATAAGTATTAAATTATAGCAATCAGGTTTAGAAATTCCATAAAAGTTTTTAGGATTTTACTTTAACATATGTACGCACAAGCTTATCATGCCAACCTTGATGCTCACGGTCAATAAGTATCCACGCAAAACCTAATTTAAAAACTGAGGGAGATATAATAAATTTGCCAATTATTTCTCTAATAAGCATTACAAAAAAATTTGCTGGTTTTCCATCCCTATAAATTACTTGCATACCTAGTATCCTTTTACCAATACTCCTTCCATTAGCTAACTCATAAAGATACCAAATTAGAAATAGCAAAAATAAAACAGTACCAAAAGTTGCCTTTAATAAAAAAACTTCTAAAATATCTAATAAAGCAATACCAAGAGTTTTTTCTCCTGATAAAAAAGTCCCTAAAATTTTTAATAAAAAAGCTCCCCAACCAAGAAGTGCAGGGACTACAACAAGTATTATCACATCCAGTATAAAAGCTCCCAACCTTCTAAAAGGGGAAGCTAAACGCCCAACCTCAGGATTTAACACATAGGTATAGCATTCTGGACACCATCTAACTCCGGTCTGGATGCTTATACCGCACACTGGGCATTTGTCCATTGTTGCTATCTCCATTTTTTATTATTACCACATATTATTATAACTTTTCGAAATTAGAGTTCCACTCCTTTCCGTCCCCAATGCGAGGAATCGTCCATCGGATGAAACTTGAATATTTACCACATTTCTTGGTATCCTTAAGGTGAGAAATCATTTTTCTTTAGTAAAGCTCTACACCTTGAGCAAAAATCCATACCTTTTTTATCTACATCCAAGACAGAGTTAGAAAAACTCATTACACATGCAGGATTAGAGCAATGCATCAGTCCAAAGGTGTGACCAACCTCGTGAATAACTTCCTTGTGCACCCTCTCAAAAAATAGCTTCTCATTACTTGTGTAAAGCCTGTAAGTGCTAACTACGGCAGATTTTCCGCCTAATTGTGCAAGACCAAAAACAAAGTTTAAGCCTTCTACATATATATCAAAGGAAACCAGTGCCAAAAGTTTTTTTAGGTAAGGATAATCAAGTTTGCTGACCTTGTCCAGTACTAAAC
>JBEPZX010000018.1:0-25192 GCA_041640635.1 Aquificaceae bacterium | reverse complement strand
ACGAGTATTTCTTTGCCCTCTTTGAGTCTCTGGTAAAGGTCAGGTATGTAAAGCTCGTCACCTAAAGTAAATTTACTGTAGTCTTCTTTATCCACAAGCTCGAGGGGAAGGATGCCAAAGTTTACCAGGTTGGCATGGTGTATACGTGCAAAGGACTTGGCTATTACCGCTCTTACACCCAAGAACCTAGGTGCCAAAGCGGCGTGCTCTCTGGATGACCCTTGTCCGTAGTTTTCTCCACCTACTATGACGCTCGCTTTCCCTTTTTGGTCTCTTACGGCTTTGGCTCTGGAGACAAAGTCAGGATCCACGTAGTGGTAAACGTACTCACTTATGGCGTATATGTTGGATCTCAAAGGTAAAACCTTTGCACCCGCTGGCATAATATGGTCCGTGGTTATGTTGTCCCCTACTATAAGTGTGACTTCGCCACCAAGGCTTTCAGGTAGCTCATCAAAGCTGGGTAGTGGTTTTATGTTGGGTCCTCTGTATATCTCTACCGACTTTGCTTCTTCCTCCGGTAAAGGTTCTATAAAAGCTTCATCCCCGTAAGGGAACTTCTTAGGCATCTCTACCTTTATCCACTCTATGTTTTCTTTTTGCGCCAACTTTCTCGGATCGACAATTTCCCCAGCTATAGCCGCAGCTACACACACCTCTGGAGAAGCTAGATAAACCTTTGCATCGGGTGTGCCTGAACGACCTTCGAAGTTTCTGTTGAAGCTTCTCACCGACACACCTGCGCTAGGTGGTGCGTATCCCATGCCTATACAGGGACCACAAGCGCTTTCCAAAATTCTAGCACCTGCCTTTAGGAAGTTTAAAATTATGCCGTTTTCTGTGATAAGCTCCAGCGCTTGTTTGGAACCTGGAGCGACGGCAAAGATAACATCTGGATGAACACGCTTACCTTCCAGCATTTTGCCTGCTCTGGTAAGGTCCACAAAAGAGGAGTTGGTGCAAGAACCTATTACCACCTGATCTACCTTTGTGCCTTCTACCTCTCTTACCGGCACCACGTTATCGGGTGAGTGTGGACACGCTATAAGGGGCTCAAGTTCAGAGAGGTTTATTTCTATGATTTCATCGTACTCGGCATCAGGGTCAGGTAAGAGCTCTATCCAGTCCTGCTCCCTTCCTTGAGCTTTTAGGAACTCTTTGGTTATCTCGTCCGATGGAAACACAGATGTAGTGGCTCCCAGTTCAGCTCCCATGTTGGTAATGGTCGCTCTTTCCGGAACGGAAAGTTCCTTCACACCTTCTCCAAGGTACTCAAAGATTTTACCTACACCGCCCTTTACGGTGAGTCTTCTCAAAAGTTCAAGAATTATATCCTTTGCGGTTACCCATGGTGGAAGTTTACCGGTAAGCTTTACACCTACAATCTTTGGCATCTTTAGATAAAAGGGCTCTCCAGCCATGGCAGCTGCCACATCCAAGCCACCAGCACCTATGGCGATCATACCTACACCACCTGAGGTAGGTGTGTGAGAGTCAGATCCTAGGAGAGTCTTCCCAGGTTTGGCAAATCTTTCTACGTGAACTTGGTGGCATATGCCATTTCCCGGTTTTGAAAGCCATATGCCGTAGCGCTTTGCAACGCTCATTAAATATTTATGGTCATCTGGATTTCTAAAGTCTGTTTGTAGCATGTTGTGATCTATGTAACTAACAGATAGCTCCGTTTTTACTCTGTCCACACCCATGGCTTCAAACTGAATGTATGCCATTGTTCCTGTAGCATCTTGGGTTAGTGTTTGATCGATTTTTATGGCTATCTCTTCACCAGGTGTCAACTTTCCACTGACTAAGTGGTTTTGAAGTATCTTGTAAGCAACTGTCCCTTTTGCCATACAAAACCTCCTGTGTAAAAAGTGATGATTTAAATTATAAACTTTTTGAGCCTATCCTAAAGAATAATTTTCGAAAGTTGCTAATTTATAATAATTAACTATGGAAGAAAAAGATCAGGTCAAACAAGAGTTACAAGAAATTAAACAAGAGTTATCTGAAGAAGAAAAAAGAATCAAAGAACTCGAAGAAAAGGTAGTAAAACTAGAAAACATAACAAGGGCAGTAAATCAGCGCTATGTAGACCTTCAGAGAGAACTAGAATACCAAAAGGAAAGATACAGAAGAGACTTAGAAGAGCTAAAAAAATACGGACACGAATCTTTGTCTTTAGATCTGTTAGAGGTAGTAGATAACTTCGAAAGAGCTTTTAGCGTAGCTCTGCCAGGCTCAGAAGCCATCTTGAAAGGTTTTGAACTTATATACAAGGACTTACTGAAGATTTTGGAAAAGCACGGCATAGTAGAGATACAGCTACAAGACAAGCCTTTTGACCCATACTTAGCGGAAGCCGTAGACAGAGAGGTAAACCCAGAGGTTCCACCAAATACTGTCATAAAGATAGTGAGAAAAGGATACTATATAAGAGATAAAGTCCTAAGACCTGCAAAAGTTGTTGTGTCTATACCTGAGGAAGAAGTTACCTGATGGAAATAAAGTATAAAGACTTTCATAGAAAGATGGCACCCTTCAGAGAAGAAACGCTAGAAGACCTGCTCAACCAGCAGGTTAACCAATGGATAAAGATAAACAACATAAACGTAATAAACATAGAAACCCTATGGGAGAGAAACGCACACGTATCTGTAGGCGTTAGAGTTTGGTATATTCAAAGATGAAATACCTTATATTTGGTGTAGGAGCTGTAGGTAGCGTCTTTCTGGCTTTTCTGTCAAAAGCTGGGTATCCATGCGTAGGATTTACAAAACCTAACAAAAAAATTGATACTATAAAAATTGATGGAATTTGGGGAAGTTTTACCCAAAAGGTTATAACTATAGATAATCTAAGTGATAGCCCTATAAAGCCTGATATAGTAATCCTGTCAGTTAAAAGCTACGATACATGGGACGCATTGCAACAACTAAAGCGTATAATGGATGAAAATACTTACCTCTTAATTGCACAAAATGGCTATGGTAACTACGAAGCCGCTGTTTCTTTATTTGGAAAAGAGAGAGTTATACTGTCTCGAATCATATTTGGAGCTAAACTTTTAGAAGTAGGGAACGTAATGGTTACCGTAAGCGCTGATGATGTTGTTATAGGTGACCCATCACAAACTATCGACAAACAAACCTTGGAAAAGATAGCTTGGGAAATAAATTCTTCTGGCATTCCCACAAGGCATGACAAGGATGTTTACAAGTATCTGATGGATAAAGTAATATACAACTGCGCCTTGAACCCCTTAGGTGCACTCTTTGAAGTTTCATACGGTGATCTTGTGAAAAATCCTTATACAAAGGAAATTATAGACAAAATAATAGATGAAGCTTTCGAGGTGTTTTTGGCAAATAAAGTGCCAACTTTTCACAAAAGTTCTCAGGCTTACAAAGAGCTCTTTTACGAAAGACTTGTCCCACCTACCGCCAAGCACTACCCATCCATGCTCGAAGACATAAAGAAAGGCAAAACAGAGATAGACAGTCTAAACGGTGCCATAGTAAACCTGGCAAAGGGAGTAAACCTGTCAGTTCCGGTGAATGAGATGATAACCAAGCTTGTAAAGGCAAAGGAGCAGTTTATATTTTAAACATCGAAAGAATGAGACCTTTTAGGCTCCTTTACTTAATACTCTTGGAGGTTTTTGCGGTGGGTGTGGCATTATCGATGGATATAAAAACTTACAAGCTTCCCAACGGAGCAAACTTGATTTTTGCACCAAGGGATGACACTCAGGCGGTAGCCATTCATGTGTGGTTTGGAGTAGGTTCTATTTACGAAAACTACACTCAAAAAGGTATGGCACACTTTTTGGAACACATGCTTTTTAACGGCACTGAAAAATACCAGTATGGTCAGATAGATACCATCGTGGAAAGTTTGGGTGGACAAATAAATGCAGGCACTTCCAAGGAATACACCTTTTATCACATAGAAATAGCAAAACCCTACTGGAAACAAGCTTTGGACATACTGTATCAGATAACCCAAAAGCCTCTGCTCTTGCCTGATATGGTGGAGAAAGAAAAACCTATAGTGATAGAAGAGATAAAAAGGGGTAAGGACAATCCAAGAAACAATCTCTGGGAGTCTTTTGAGAACCTAAGCTACAAAGTATCCAACTACAGATACCCCATAATAGGTTACGAAGAGACGGTCATCAAGTTCACAAAAGAGTCCCTGACTGAGTTTTTCAAAACCTACTACCAACCAAGGAATATGCACATTGTGGTAGTTGGAGACTTGGACTTTGAGGAACTAAAAGAGGAAGTTTCAAACACCTTTGGTAAAGAAGATTCACGCCCTGTGGCGAAGCCAGATATGCTGCCAGAACCTCAGCAGCTCGAAAGTAGAACCAAAACAATACAAGACCCAAGGGTAGACAGAACTCACTGGATTATAGGTTGGTGGAGCCCTCCCATTGGCTCAAAGGAGTATTACGCCCTTTTGGTGCTGGACCAGATAATAGGCTCAGGTAGAACATCTGTATTTTACAGAGAATTAAGGGAAAAAGGACTCGTTTACTCTGTATCTACGGGAGATTTTGGCAGACCAAGGGATAACATATGGGTAATAAACGCTACCTTTGAGCCTTCCAAATACGAACAAGTAAAAGAGAGAGTTTTTGGACTTTTAAAGGACCTGTCCAACTCATTGAGTGACGAAGAGGTAAGCAAAGCAAAGGAAAGGATTATAAACTCCACCATTTTCACAACGGAAGCGGTAGATTCTCAGGCTTACCATATAGGTTACTCTGTAAGTGTGGTGGGTTTGTTGGATTACTACAAGTTCTTTGAGAACAACGTAAAATCGGTTAGAAAAGAGGATGTTTTAAGGGTTCTAAATAATTATATTTTGGGTAAACCTTACAACGAAGTTCTCATGGTGCCTCAAAAATGATACTTGTATTTGCATTGATTTTGTTGTTTAGCTTTGGTTTTGGAGGTCAGGCGGTGAAAGAACTAAAACTTCCAAACGGTGTAACTCTTTTGTTAAAACCAACGCATGGTAAAGGTATAGTAAGCGGTTACGTTTTTATTAAATCAGGAACTCACGGAGAAGAAAAGAAAGGACTTACCAACCTAACAGCTATACTACTGACAAAAGGTACGAAAAACTTTTCTTCTTACCAAATAGCTAGCACCTTTGAAGATTACGGAGGCAGCATCTATTCTTCCACAAGCGATGATTACATAGAGATAGGCTTTTCTACGAAAATAGAAGGCTTAGAAAAAGCCTTAGAGGTCCTAAAGGACATACTTTTAAATCCAAGCTTTAGTCCAGAAGATATACAGCGAGAAAAAAACAACGCTATAGCACAAATAAGAGCGAGGAGAGAAAGGGCGCAGGAATTCGCGATGGATCAAGTAAGAAGGATAACATACAGAGGAACGTCCTATGAATACTCACCTTTGGGAAAGGAGGAAGATGTTCAGTCCATAAGCAAAGAGGATATCCAAAAAAGGTGGAAGGATATCCTAAAAGGGAAAAACCTAGTTGTTAGTATAGTGGGAGATTTTGATCCTGAAAAAGTAAAACTTCAAGTGGAACAAACCTTTTTGGATATTCCAAGTGGTGAGTATGTTATAGATTTACGAAGGGTGAGTGTTGAAGAAGAAAAGTTAGAAAAAGTCCATAGGGAAGGAGCTCAAGCCACCATAGTGTGCGTCTTTGATGCTCCGCACATTTCTTCCAAAGATTACTTTAGCTTTAGAGTGCTTGCGAGCGTGCTGGGTGAAGGTATGAGCTCAAAACTCTTTAAGGAACTTAGAGAAAAAAGAGGATACGCTTATGCTACTTACGCCTTTTATCCCTCCAGACTTTCTTCTACTCGCCTTTTTGCATACATAGGTACATCACCAGAAAAAGAAGAAAGCGCACTCAAGGATATGTTGGATGTTATTAAGAGCGCTCCTATAACGCAAGAAGATGTAGAGATGGCAAAGAACAAGATAATTGGTGGCTTTTTGCTAGACCACCAAACGAGATCCAGACAGGCGTGGTATTTGGGATTTTTCCAGATTATGGGTTTTGGTTGGAAGACGGATCAAGAATATCCAGAGATTATTCAAAAGATAAGCTTAGAAGACGTTTTAAAGGTTAGAAATTACATAAACAAACACCACTGCGTGGTGGTGAGACCTTAGGAGGAAATTATGGCAGACTTTACAAAAGCTGGTATGGACAAAGGTGACATAGAAATGCAATTAAGGAACCTGATAACTTCGGCAAAGGTAACCTTTCAATCTTACTTGGCATCTTTGGACGATTTGACGTGTGAAGAGCTCAGTCATGATTATAAAACCTACCTTTCGGATTACAAATCCGTAGTAAAGCCCAAAGTGGCACAAGCCTTGGAGCTAGAAGAAGAAAATGTTAAGCTCTTGGCGTACGAATATGAAAAAATTTACTTGGAATTTCTGAAGCTTCTAGAAGAAGTTATCAAAAAAAGATGTTAAAATATCCTTCATGGGTGTAAAAATTGATATCAACAGCATACAGAGGGATATGTTTATCGAGCACAACGGACAGCCCCACAGGGTTCTGGACTACGAGCACGTAAAACCGGGAAAAGGTCAAGCCTTTGTACGTGTGAAGGCAAAAAACATGGCAACGGCAAACGTAATTGAAATCACTTACAAATCCTCAGACTCCATAGAACTTGCCGACTTTGAACAAGTTTTTGCTGAATATTCCTACAACGATGGCGATTACTACTACTTTGTAAGTCAGGTAAGTTACGAAATGATTCCCGTATCTGTCGAAAACATAAAGGAGGAGATAAAGTTTTTGAAGGAAGGTATGACGGTTGTAGTATTTTTGTACAAAGGTCAGCCAATAGGTATTGAGCTTCCAAAAACCGTTGAACTAAAGGTGGTAGAAACAGAACCCGCTTTTAAAGGAGATACGGCGGCAGGTGGCTCCAAACCGGCAAAGTTGGAAACGGGTGCGGTCATTCAAGTGCCTTTCTTTGTAGCTGAAGGAGATACGGTAAAAGTGGATACTAGAACGGGGTCTTACGTTGAGAGAGTAAAGTAATGGACAAAGAATTTATAAAGGAGATATTAAACTTAGTAAAGGGCAGTAACATAAAAAGTTTAGTAATAGAAACAAGCGATATAAAGATAAGTGTAGAAACACATGCAAAGGAAACTGTACAAAGCATTCAAGAGATTTCTCAGAAAGAGATAAAACATGTAGAAATACTTGCACCTTCTGAAGATATACAGGAACAAAATCTACATGTTATTAAAAGTCCATTGGTAGGAACATTTTACAGAGCACCTTCTCCTGGTGCTCCACCCTTTGTAGAAGTGGGTGATATAGTTTCCCCCGGTCAAGTTTTGTGTATCATCGAAGCACTTAAGGTTATGAATGAGATAGAAAGCGATACAAGAGGGAAGATAGTGAAAATCTTGGTAGAAAATGGAGAAACTGTAGAGTATGGCCAACCGCTATTTTTAATAGATACATCCGTCTAATAGAAGCAATATCTATATAATAGAAGATAAGGAGGCGGGAATGCTCATAAAATCTTTTAAGAATCCTCAAATTTTAGATCCTAATGTGCACAAAAATCTAAGGATAGTCCTAAGAACAGACATGTTTGCCTTTGCCAACGTGGACTTTGTCCCTATTGGATACTCAGAGCTTGTAGCTTGCACCATGTATTACCCTGTTTTTTTCGCTTTTGTAGATGGGGATTTAACACCTTTAGCTGTAACTGGTACAGGTGGAAAAAGTGTATTTTTAAAGGAAGACGGCACTTGGAAGGTGGATGTGATACCAAAAGCTTTGGATCTTTACCCTTTTGGGATAGTAAGAAAGGGTGAGGATTACCTAGTAGTTTTGGATATGCAATACGCCAGCGAAAGCGGAGTGGAGCTTTTTGACCAAGATGCACAGCCAACCCAATACATGCAAGATAAACTCCAAGAACTCACCAACTATGCCCAAGACATAGTCAAAGCTCAAGAGTTTGCAAAAGAGGTTTTAGACCTCAACCTTTTGGAGCAGATGGACCTTCCTATACAGAACAAATACGGCAGTATGGAAATAAGGGGAATGTTCTTACTTAAGCCTGAGGCTTTAGTTTCACTTCAGCCTGAAAAGATGTATGCGCTCAACGCCAAAGGTTACCTTTTCTCCATACACGCACAATACTTGAGCCTGAGAAACTTTAAGCTCTTTGATCTGATATAGAGGTTAGCCATGAAGGTAGTAAAAGCCACCAAAGCTATGAAATTAGACTTCAACAACTACAGCTTTAACATTTCTCAAGGTGAAAAGTTTCTCTTTGCCAATGATGTTTTTGATTTGCTCTCCAAAGACGTAAAAGAGTCCTTCAAAGAAGTTAGCGAAGAACTCCCTTCTTTTTACGAAGGTGAAAACCCTTCAGGAAAAACAGTTTTAGTGATAATGCAAGGTGCTATAGGTGACGTCCTGTGCTCCACGGTAGCCTTTAGGGAGTTCAAGAGAAGATATCCCAAAGCCAAACTTTGGGTAAGCGTCTCTGGATATGCAAGACCAGTTTTGGAAAATCTTGAGTACATAGACAAGCTCTTGACCATGCCTATACCTTTCAAAGAGGTGAAAAAGTGTGACTATATAGTCAAAGCTGTGGAGATGGTAAACACGCCTCAGTTTGACAACCTAAACATGGTAGAGTACTTTTTGTGGAAGCTTCACCTATACACAGCCCAGGATGAGACACCTGATGTTTACGTGGACCAAAAGGTGGTGGAAGAGCTGAGACCCATCTTTGATAAGATAAAAGAGGTCTCTAGCAAGGATAAAGTCTTGGTGTTTCACTACTTGGCATCATCTGTTCACAGAACACTTCCACCAAAGCTTTTGAAAGAAATAGAAGACCTTGTGTGGCAAGATTACGCACCTGTGATATGCTCCATGCCAAAGGAGGACATAACGGTAGAGGTGTCTTTGGACGTTTACGGTATAAGGGCAGCTAATCTTTCCCAATACATGAAGGACATAAGGTATCTGATAGCTAGTGTCTACCTTTCCGATGCGGTAATAACCGCGGACACGGCTACTCTTCACATAGCGGCAGGGCTTAAAAAACCCACCGTTTTGGTATCCGGTGCCATAGATCCGGAGCTAAGAGCTAGAACGTATAAAACCGTCATACCCGTCTTGGCTAACTACACGGGTCAAACATGCAAAGCACCGTGCAAAATACATGCCACAGGTGAGCCATGCCCCGAGGCTAAACTCAAAAGCTCCTTTTACAGTCCATGTTTGCAAGAGATACCCCCCAAGTTAATTTACTACGCTCTAAAGGATGCCCTTTTGGCTTCCGAGGAAGACTATCCCAAACCTTCCAAGTGTATACTGTGTGAATACGAAGGTGAGATACCCCTTTTTGAAGTTATAAACGGCAACAGAGTTTTTGAGTGCCCATCCTGTGGACTTCACTTTACTTACCCAATGAAGACTATGGATTACGATGAAGTTTATTCGGGTGAGGAGGAGGAGATTTCTAGAGTTACAACAGCTTTGTACAAATCGTATATGCAAATGGGTACAGAAAAAGAGGAGATACAAAAGTGGAGCAAGTTACCACGCTTTAACGTGCTAATACCCATACTGTCCGTGCTTCCCAAAGGCAAGCTATTGGACGTAGGATGCGCCACAGGATTTTTTATGCTCATTGCCAGAAGCTTGGGATACGACACATACGGTATGGATGCAGGCAAGGAAGCCATAGAATTGGCAAAAAGGAAGTTCAAACTGAAGGTAACACAAGCCTTGACTTTTGATGAGCTTCCACAGGAGTTTAGACAGACCTACGACTACATAACAGCCTTTGAAGTTTTGGAGCATGTACCGGACCCTCTATCTTTTCTCAAGGAAATCTACTCTATGCTAAACGAAGGTGGCATGTTTATCATGAGCTGTCCGCCCTACTATAAGTTTGAAAACACCGCCTTAGGCTACAGAAAATACAAGTGGTGGCACCATGACTACCCACCGCACCATGTCACCCGCTGGAAGTACTGGACTTTGCATTACGCTTTAAAGAAAGCAGGATTTAAGGAGGTTCACATCTTCACGGAAGCCTTCATTCCCGGCACCCTTTTGGAGGGTATATATCCAACCAAGTCCTTTTTGGTACCTGTGAATGTAGGCGGTCAAAATGCCAACTTGGAAATCTCACCCGAGTGGATTAAGAACATACTCATAAACTATGCCATGCCTCTGTATGTAAACTCCAGAACTTTGGGAAACTTCCAGTATGCCATAGCTGTAAAAGGTAACTCTCCCATCAACTTGGATGAGCTAATAGGCAGAGCCATAAGGATTTCAGCTTTGGAGATAATCTTTGGTAAGGGAAACACCATATAAACTCTAAAAAAATTTTAAAAACCTCCGATATAAAAGATATAAAGTTTGAAAAGGAGGTTTAGCTATGGCGCTAAGAATTAACTTTAACTTTGAAGCTGCAGCAACCCATACAAGCTTAGTAAGCAACGAAAGAGATATGAACAAGTCCTTACTAAGGCTCTCAACAGGTATGAGAATCCTAAACGCTTCTGACGATGCCGCAGGTCTATTTATAGCAGACCAGCTTTCCTTGGTTGCTACGGGTTATAGGGAAGGTAACAGAAACATCCAAACGGGACTCTCAGCTCTGAGAATCGCAGAAAACGCGGCAGGGCAGATCTTTGACAGGTTAAAAGAAATCTACGCAAGGGCAACAAGAGCTGCCAACGACATAAACGATCCTAACGCACGTGCATCTCTGCAAGCTGAGATAAGGAACTTCGTAGATGCTATACAGAAGATAGGAACCGACACCGAGTATAACGGCATTAAACTGTTGGATGGCACTTTTTCAGACAAATATATCCATTACGGACCAAGAAATGACCAGATAGTAAACGTAAGTATACAGGATCTAAGAGCTCAATCTATTGGGACAAACTTAGTGAGTGGCACAGGAAGTGTAACCTCATCTACTGGTGCCCTAAATAATACTAACTTCCCATACCAAGTATATACTGGTTCCCAAACAGCTCTCATAAATGGACGATCATTAACCATGACAGCCGGTTCTAATAACATTATAGACGCTGGAACTTTTGCAAAGAATATAAATGAAGATCCTACTCTTGGTGAGCTAGGTTTTAAAGCTTACGCTAAAAACTCAAGTACAGCAGCTCAATTTACAAGTTTAATCGTTTCAGATGGTACTAATGAAAGTGCTAGTCTTACATTCTATGTTGGCGGTGTGAATTTTACGGTAAGTGGTGTAAATGAAAGTACCACACTGGATGATCTTATAAGCAGAATAAACTCTGCAGCCGCCAATGCTGGTGCCCAAGTTCGAGCATCAAAGACAGTGGACAACAGGTTGGTTCTTAACACCACAAATGGAGAAACCATAGCTGTAGAGGCAAGTGCTACTGCAACAGGTACAGGTGTAACTATTACTCTTAACCTAGATCAGTTAATTCAAGGTGCTAGCTCTCACACTTCAGCTGCTGGTAATAATCCTAGCTTCACTGCTTCTGCTGTGAGAGTTGGGCAGATAAAAATTACAGCTCCTGATGCGTATAGAGTAGACTTTCAATCTGCAAATAACGCTCGAGGTCTTGGAATTGGCAACGTTACTTACAAAGATTCCGATGTCCAGGATCTTTATAAGATAGATGTGAGAACAAACGAGGGTGCCGAACTTGGTATGATTATCGCCGATGCTGCCATAAGAAAGGTAGACAGGATAAGGTCCAACATAGGTGCGATTATGAACAACTTGCAGTCTATATACGATGCCCAAAAGGTGGCGCTGGACAACACCCAAGAAGCGGAAAACGTCATTAGAAATACCGACTACGCGGAAGAAATGACCAACTTCACCAAGTTGCAAATTAAGATGCAAAGTGGTATGGCTATGCTTGCACAAGCCAACCAGTTGCCTCAGCTTGTCTTGCAACTCCTAAGGTAATAAATTTAAAAGGGGAGTGGTATACACTCCCCCTCTTTAATTAGGAGAGCTAAACTATGAAAGTTGAGCCCAAGGGAGTGAATATAGATCTGCCCAAATTGGAAGGTCAGGAGTTCTTCGCAAGAAAGGCACATGAAGGGAATCTAGAAAAATTTCAAAGGGAAGTTCAAGACACTTTAGAACAGGTAAAACAGACACAAGAAGTAAAGGATGAAGACATAAAGAAGCTCATGGAAGAAATAGCCAAAAAATTTGATATGCTTTCTAAGTACCTGCAAATAGATATAGATATGGAATTGGATATACCTGTAGCAAAAATAATAGAGCGAGAAACTAAGAGAGTTATAAGACAGATACCGCCTGATTATCTGCTAGACCTTATGAAAAAGATTGACCAGATGTTAGCCGTGTTGGTAGAGAAGGAGGCTTAATTTGGCTGGTGAAATATACTTTAACAACCTAACGGGGCAACTAGATTGGGGTTCGCTAATAAATCAGATTCTGAATATAAAGTCTTTGCCTATCAGGAGAATGGAGCAGGAAGCTCTTGTCTTCAAAACCAAACAAGAAGCCTATTCTAGTGTACTTAGCAAAGTAAACAATCTAAAAAATGTTCTCAATACAAACATAGAGGACCTTTTTAAGCAAAAGATAGCTACATCTTCGGACACAAATGTAGCAGTAGCCAGCGCAAGTCCAAACACTCCTAACGTATCTTTAAGCATAAACGTCCAAAGCCTTGCCCAAAGGGAGATGCTACTTTCAACGGGCGGTGTGAGCGATACAAACCAAACCATATCGTGGAACGATTTTACTCTAAAGCTCAACACTGGAAGTGCTATAGAAATCCAAGGCTCTGTAAACGCTGGAAGTGGAACAATACAAGATTTGGTAAACGCCATAAACAGCATTCCCAATAGCAAAATAGAAGCCAGCGTGTTTTTTGACGGTAACCAATACAGACTCTTGCTTGCAGAAAAGGACGAAGGTGCTTCTACTTTTGAAACTTTGTCGGGTGCTACAGCTATTTTGGTAGAGTATTCTGATCCAAGTAGTGGTTTTGGTTATCCTTTGTGGTTTATAGACTCTGCAAATCCCCTTCAGTTTGCCAAAAATGCAAAAATACAGATTGGATCCAACACCTTGACCAGTCCAACCAACACTTTTAACAACATAGTAACGGGACTTAATGTAACTGTCAGAACTGCAGGCAATACAACCATAAAGGTAGAGGAAAACAATTCAGCCATAACCAACTTTTTGCAAAATATAGTGTCCAAATACAACGAAGTTGTGAAGCAAGTAAACGACCTAACTGGACTCAATAAGCCCCTTCAAGGTGATCAGGTGATTTTAGGTGTAAAAAGGGAACTTTTAAACGCCTTGGATCCACTCTTTAGAAAAGGACTGCTGAATGTAATGGAAGATGGAACTTTGAGTTTAGATACTTCAAACTTGGATAGAATTATAAAATCTGACAGAGAAGGTTTAAAGTCTCTGCTTGTAAATGTATCTACGCAAATGACATCTATAACTTCTGCACTCTCTACAGATTTAGATAGAATAGCTAAAGATTATGGCTCAAGGATAGAAATATTAAACAACAGAGCAAGCGCCTTGTATGAAAGCTTACAAAAGGAAGAGGCACGGTTAAAACTTGAGTTTTCCAAGGTAGAAGCTTTTATGAATCAGGCTAAAGGAATTATGGACAGATTGCAAAACTTTATTGTCACATTATCAGAAATGCAAGGAGGTAAAAAATAATGAATAGTTATCTTGAAAATATGGTATACACAGCAAATCCTATTAGGTTAGTTATAATGCTTTATGAAAGAGCCATTCTTGCTTTAGAAACCGCCTTAGATATAATGAAAAAGGGAAACGCCTCTTTGGAAGATACAAAAACAAAACTCGAGGAGCTTTTAAGAGCGAACGATATACTCGTTGTTTTAGATAGTACATTAGATATGGAAAAAGGGGGAGAAGTAGCCAAAAATCTTCACGAAATATATACAGCTTTGAGCAATGACATTGTAAAATTGAGCTTAGAGGATGATCCAGAAACTTTGAGAAAAATGATAAAAGTGTTGACGGACCTAAAAGAAAGTTGGGAAGAGGTAGAAAGGGTTGAGCAAGGAAAACTTAAAGCAGCTGCTCCTTAAGTGTCAAATCTATATGCAAGAGGAAAACTTTGACGCCCTTATACAAGCTTTGCAAAGCATTCCACCTATAGAAAACATGAGCTTGGAAGAAGCAAAGGAGTGCCTTGCTTTACTGAACCATCTCGTATCTCAAGCCGAAGGCAAAAGAAACCAGATAGCTCAAACCCTTGTAAATATAAGAAAGTTTATGGATAGTATATAATTTCTTCATATGAAAGTAGCCATAATAATGGGGAGCATGTCCGATTGGGAGTACCTAAAAGATGCCTATAACACACTCAAAGACTTTGGTGTTGAGTGCGAAGTAAGGGTCGTTTCTGCCCATAGGACGCCTGATAGTATGTATGATTTTGCAAAAAATGCACGCCAGAGAGGTATACAGGTTATAATAGCTGGTGCAGGTGGTGCAGCTCATTTGCCAGGTATGGTTGCATCTATGACTACTTTGCCTGTTGTAGGTGTGCCAATACCTACAAAGCACCTAGGAGGTTTGGATTCCTTATATTCTATAGTCCAAATGCCTGCAGGTATACCTGTAGCAACTGTAGCCATAGGAAACTCCACAAACGCAGCTTTGTTGGCCCTTCGCATACTGTCATTGAAGTATGACAACATAAAAGAAAAACTGGATGATTATATGCAGAGCTTAAGAGAAAAGGTGGATTTAATGAATCAGAAGCTTTTACAGGAGCTTTGAGGGAGTATTAAACAATGAAACTATGCATGATAGGACTTGGAAGAATGGGAAGTGGTATAACAGGAAGGCTCTTGTCCTTCGGGTACAGCGTGGTAGGTTACGATCCAAAGGTAAAGGAGAGTTCCATACCAACTTTGAGCTCTTTGGAGCAAATAAGGGACTTTTTTGTAGGGGAGCGCAAAGTTGTTTGGTTGATGGTTCCACACGAGGCTGTAGATAGTGTGATAAATAACTTGGCACATTACCTAAGCGAAAATGACATTCTCATAGATGGTGGCAATTCTTACTATTTAGACTCTCAAAGAAGGTATGAGAGATTAAAGTCTTTAGGTGTCCACTTTATGGATGTAGGTGTGAGCGGTGGAGTTTGGGGAGAAACGCAGGGTTACTGCCTTATGATAGGTGGAGACAGAGAAGCCTTTGAGTATGTTGAACCTATATTTAAGGATTTATCGGTGGAAGGTAGAGGCTACGCCTATCTTGGAAGCTCAGGTGCAGGGCACTTTGCCAAGATGGTGCATAACGGCATAGAGTATGCCATGATGGAAGCCATAGCCGAAGGATTTGAACTTCTTAAGGAAAGTGGTTTTAATTACGATCTAAAAGAAGTAGCAAGGCTTTACAATAAGGGCTCAGTCATCAGGTCCTGGCTTATGGAACTTACCCAAAGAGTTTTCGAAGACTTTGGAAACTTAGATAACCTCAAAGGTTACGTAGAAGATACAGGCGAAGGCAGATGGACAGTGTTAGAAGCCATCAAAAGGGGTGTACCTTTGCCCGCCATAGCGGAGTCCCTCTTTGTGCGCTTTAGGTCAAGGCAAGAAAACTCTTTTAGAGACAGACTTTTGGCTGGTCTTAGATACGAGTTTGGGAGACACGAAGTAAAGAAAAAAGATGAACAATAAAGTAAGTATTTTTATAATAGGTGGAACCGGCGACCTATCTAGAAAAAAACTTTTGCCAGCCCTGGCAAATTTATACAAAAGAGGGGAGATTCCTAATTTAGACAAAGTTTACTCTTTGGCTAGGGCTTCTACGCAAGAATGGGAAAGTGTGTCGTGCTCTTTAGACCAAGGTTTTGGCAAACTCTGTAACTTTGTTCCTTTTGACGTAAAAGATTCAGAGTCTCACAGAAGTTTGGAAAAGCTTATACAAAACATAAAAGGGGAGATTATATTCTACTTGGCAATTTCGCCTTTTCTTTTTGAAGATACTATAAGGTTTCTGGGTCCTCTCCTGAGGAAGTTCACCAACCCCCGTAAGATAGTTATAGAGAAACCTTTTGGGTTTGACCTAGAGTCTGCAAAAAAGCTTAATAATCTAATAAAAAGGTACTTCATAGAGGAGGAGATCTACAGGATAGACCACTTTTTGGGCAAAGAGACTGTTCAGAACATATTCTCCCTTCGCTTTTCTAACGTGATCTTTGAGGGCATATGGAACAAAAACTTCATAGATCATGTGCAAATTGTAGGAATAGAAGACATAGGTATAGAAGGGAGAGCAGCATACTACGATAAAGTTGGAGCTACTAGAGATATGCTTCAGAACCATTTGCTTCAAATGCTTGCTTTTCTTACCATGGAACCACCATGCTGTATGGAAGCGGAGTTCATAAGGGACGAAAAAGTAAAGCTTTTGAGGTCCATAAGAAAAATGGATCCCAGCGAGGTAAAAGATCATGTGGTAAAGGCAAGATACGAAGGATACATACAAGAGTATGGGGTATCTAAAGATTCCCAAACGGAAACTTTTGTTGCTGCAAAGCTTTACATAGACAACTTAAGGTGGCAGGGTGTACCTTTCTATCTGATGACAGGAAAAAAGTTGTCCAAAAAGCTCACTCAGATAACAGTGGTTTTTAAGGAGATACCGCGTATGTTTAGTTCTCTCTTAGACTGTAAACCAAACCAAAATAAGGTGGTTTTTCAAAGCACGCCAAAAAATAAGATGGCAGTTTATTTAGAAATCAGACCTCCAGCTGGTAGGTTCTTAGCCTGTCCTGTAGAAACATCCATAGAGTTTGACTTTGAAAGTTACTACAACATAAAGTTACCAGATGCCTACCAAACCTTACTGTCTGATATTATACATAGTGATCGTTCACTCTTTATTAGAGGGGATGAAGTGGAAATTATGTGGGAAATAGTAGATCCCATTTTGAAAGCTGACATTCCTCTCAGTATATATCCTCAAGGTATAGACATTCCAACACCTGCCAAGGAGCTGATAGAAAAAGATGGAAGAGAATGGTATATTTAGATTGGTACAACCTAAAGATCCAGATACTTATGTTTCAAGCTTAATACTCAAGTATATGCAACTCTTTTTGAGAAAAAAAGGAAAATTCTTTCTAGCTTTAGCCGGCGGGAAAACACCTCTAAGAGCTTACTCTCTGATGAGCCAAAGATTAAAAGTTAAAGCCTTTTTATCCGATGAAAGGTATGTGCCTTTAGATGATCCAAGAAGCAACTACAAGAACATAAAAGACAGTGGTTTAGAAATTTTTGCCTTTCCTACACACTTGAATATAACAGAGTGTGCCAAAGCATATTCGCAACTCTTACCCGAAAGTTTGGATGTGGCGCTTTTGGGGATAGGTGAAGATGGACACACAGCATCTTTGTTCCCAAATACAGAATGCCAAGAAGTTACTAAAAAGGTGTGTATCAGCAAGTCTCCTGATGGTCTTGAGAGACTAAGCTTGAGTTACGAATATCTAAACAAATCCTGTGTGGTACTTTTTTACGTAAAAGGAAAAAAACAGGTTATAGATAGACTTTTGAAAGGCGAACCCATACCGGCGAATAAGGTAAAAGGAAGAAAAAAAACGCTACTTGTTTGGAGTATTTAAATTAAACTTCTAATCTTTGCCAACTGTTGGCTTGCAATTTGTAAGCTCCCTTTATGCTATCTTTTCTTAGTTGTAGTCTCCTAACTCGTGTATATTCTTCAAATTCCTGTAAAAAACGTCTTAGGTGTTCCTCACTGTCAAAAAAAAGAAATGTATTTTCCACTTGCAGCGCTGTAACACCATTGAGTCTTTTTATAAAGGAAGAACATACCAAGCATCTTGCACCTTCTGGTATATCTATATCCAGAAAAGGACTCTTTATGGCTTTTATTGCCAGAATTGCGGTAAGGACAAAGGCAAAAAGGGTTATTATCAAGGATACGGTTAAAGCTAAACCTTTAATAAGTACGGAAATTACAAAAGCTGATACACTAAAGACGGTCAAACCGAGAACATAGTATATATACCTTATAGGTGCGTTTTTATTAGCTAAAAGTATGATAACACCTATGTTAAAAAGCTCCAACAATCTGGCTAATAAGGACAAAAGGCCATGGATTGTGGATGAGTCCATATAAGGAAATATACAAAACCTTTTTGGTATTTCAATAGTTTATTGTATAATATTTACCTGGCTACACCTCCTTTTTTCAAAGAAGGCTTTTAACAGTTTCTATTACATTTTCTGGCTTAATGTTTCTTAAACACTCAAAAGTGCCCGTCTTGCATTTTTTAGGATTGGGGGAACAAGGGGAACAAAAGATCTCAGGGGTAAGGTAAGTTCCCAAAAGAGGATAAAAACCGTATGTAGGAGATGTGGACGTATAAACGCACACTGCAGGAACTCCTAAAGCGTTTGCCATATGTACTGGAGAAGAATCACAAGATAGCACGAGCTTAGAAAGGGATATTATCGCCATCAATTCCCTTATTGAAGTTTTCCCTACTAAGTTAATAAAACCTTCAAAAATCTGTGAATCCTTTAGTCTTTCCTTTGTTCCTACTATTACCGCTGGTTTATTTATTTCCTCCAAAACTCTTTTCCAGCCTTCTGTATGCCACTCTTTTAATGTGAAGTTAGAAAAAGGGGAAAGAACTATAAATTCATCAGGTAAACTAAACTTTTCTTTTACGCGCTTTCTTTCTTCATCATCCACAAAAAGTTTGGGTTCTCTTATAAAGTCTTTTATACCTAAAGGCTTTAAGAGTTCTAAATTTCTATCCACTTCATGGATTCCCCAGATGTGTCTTACTTTGTGAGTATAAAGGAAGGAAAGCTCAGATCTGTCAAAACCTATTCTCGTTTTTATGCTAGAAAAATACAAAATAAGAGCTGTTCTCATAGATCTATGCATAGATATAGCTATGTCAAAATGTTTTATTTGGCTTAAGATTTTTAGACTAGACTTCAAAGTCTTATCAAATGGGATGAACTCTATCGGATAACCTTTTAAAATGTCTTTGATAAAAGGTCTTCCTACAAAGGCAACATGAGAGTCTTTAAAAAAGTCTAAGACTGTTCTTATAAGGGGAGTGGATAAAACCACGTCCCCTAAATAAGCTGTTTGCCAAATAAGGATGCTCATTTAGAAATGTTTGATATACTTGCTATCTTCCAATCCTTTCCATCCTTTATCAAAATAAAGGTAAACACCTTGTCTATACCTTCTTTATCAACCACTCTAGCTAATATTTCCACATGTTTTTCGTCTATTTCTTTGGCGTCCAAGATCTTTACCTTCTTTATATTTTCACCCATGGAAGAAAGTACGCATGCCAAAAGCTCGGAAGGTTTCATTTCCGTTAACTGAACAGGTATTTTTAAATCCATAGCTAATGCATCCCTAAAAGGAGGATACAAAAGCTTTGTAGCATCTTTGCCTTCGCCTTCTTTAACATACTCAATAAATTCCTTTACTGTTTTTTTCGCTTTATCTTCTGGACTTGATGTGCAACCCTTGAATAGAAATATGCTTGCCAGTACAACACCTGCAATTATTAAAGCCTTTCTCATTTATTTACCTCCTTCATTAGGTATTCATGAATGCTTTTTGCAACTTTTCTTCCATGAGAAAGAGCTCTAACAACTGTATCTCCTCCATTCACTACGTCCCCTCCGGCAAATAGACCTTTTACGCTTGTCATAAAGTTTTCGTCTACTTTCACAGTCCCCCATTTGGTAAGTTCCAATCCAGGTAAATCTTGATAAGCTACGGGATTTGCTTTTTGTCCTATTGCCAATATAACAGAATCGCACTCTATAATGTGTTCAGAATTGGGAATGGCTACAGGTTTGGGTCTTCCACTTTCGTCAGGTTCTCCTAGCTCCATTTTTATACATTTTAAACCTACAACTTTCCCATCTTGATCCCCTATTATCTCTATAGGTTGTGTTAGCCAATGGATGATAGCTCCCTCTTCCATTATATGGTCCCACTCTTCATCTCTTGCTGAAGATGTTTCTCTAGTTCTTCTATAAACCACGTGTGTTTCTATACCAAGTCTAATGGCAGTTATGGCACAATCTACAGCGGTAAAGCCCCCACCAATTATAGCCGTTCTTTTGCCAAGGTTTACAGGAGTCGCGCTCTGTGGGAAGTCCTTTGCATTCGCCAAGTGGGTCCTGTATAAGACTTCTATTGCAGAATAGACATTTTTAAGATGACTTCCCTTTATGTCTATCGAGCCTCTTCCAGCCCCTACAGCCAAAAACACAGCATCGTATTTTCCCAAAAGTTCTTTCAAACTTATTGTTTTTCCGATAACATAACCCAAAAGGAACCTTACGCCTAATTTTTCTAATCTTTTTCTTTCCCACTCAAGCAGGCTTCTATCTAACCTCGCATGCGGTATACCGTAAGCCATAACACCACCTACCTGAGGTAAGGCTTCAAAGACATGTACCTCGTGTCCAAGCCTTCTCAAATCATACGAACAAGCCAAACCAGCAGGACCAGCACCTACAACGGCAACTTTTTTGCCTGTAGATTCTTGAACCTCCTCTTGTATCTCTATGCCTGAGATTCTTATGAAATCTCCTACAAATTTTTCTAAAGCTCCTATGCTTACAGGAAAGCCTTTGTTCTTTCTATTTCTTACTGTGTCATAGTGAAGTATACACGAGCCTTCACACTGTCTCTCTTGTGGGCATATCCTTCCACATATAGATGGGAAAATATCCGTTTGTATTATGGTTTTATATGCACCTATTAGATCACCTTCAGTTATTTTCCTTATAAAACCAGGAATATCCACATTTATGGGGCATCCTTTTATGCATCTTTGATCGGCATCTTTACAAAATAGACACCTTTGGGCTTCATCCAAAGCTACATTTATACTAAATCCAAGGGCATACTCTCTAAAAGTTTGAGCTCGTAGGTTAGGTTCCAAAAGCTGTTCTGTATTTCTATCTAAATACCTTATCTTTTTCGCCATAAAGTTATTATTATAATCTTAAACTTTAAAAGGCTATAGGTTTTACATATTAAACTTCCTCACTTCATTTTCCATCTTACCGAGTAGGTTTTTAACGTTATTTGATCCTTCGTGAATATTTTTGATACTTTCTAGATTTTCATGGGAGCTTTTAAGTAAAGCTTCTACGTTGGTCTTTAGATCAGATATTAGCTTGGTTTCTTTCTCTATAGCCTTTACTATGCTTTCTATAGCCTTTACTATGTCAGTATACCTTTCTTTTATGTTGGTGTAATTATTAACCGTGTTATCGGTAACCTTAGCTGCGTTGTCTATAGCATTTATGACTTCCTTTACTTTATCTTGTATGAATCTTGCTACGTTTTGTGTGTCTTCCGCAAGCTTTCCAACTTCGTCGGCAACGACAGCGAATCCTCTTCCCATCTCACCCGCTCTAGCTGCTTCAATGGCAGCGTTCAGTGCCAAAAGGTTAGTTTGCTCAGATATCTGTATTATCTGGTTAACAAAGGTGTTTATGAAGTTGCCAGCTTCTTTTACTTTACTTATAGCCTCTTCTAGAAATACTAGGTTTTCGCTTCCCTTTTGTATGGAACCAAATACAGAATCAGACAATCCTTTCATAACATTAGCTTGATTATCTACCTCTGTGCTGTACTTGAGCATAGCTTCTGCAAAGTCGTTGATGGAAAGTGTTTCCTGATAGTCAGAATCTATTCTACCTTTTATAGAGTCTATACTTTCTGCTATTTTTCTAATGTCGTTATAAGCTAAGTATATGGATCTAATTATATCGCCAAGAGCTTTTCTTAAGTTAAAGAGGGCATCGTTTATAGACTGCCTGATTTCTTCGAACTTACCCTCCATTTTTTTATCTATACTTGCAGAAAGGTCTCCTTCCTTGAGTTTTTTCATGACGTTTTCTATACTTGAGAAACTTTCGTTTAGCTCTTCTACAGTTTTGTTGTAACTTTTAATTATTTGGCCTACTTCGTCGTTCAATTCTGGGTCTCTAACTTTTTCGAAATGCCCACTGGATGCCCTGGTTATCTTGTCCCTTAAGTTAACTATACTACTTGTGTACTTACCAAGGAACTTACTCATGTAAAGAATACCAAACACTATACTCAAAAGTAGCAATATGCTAGTATAGAGAGCTATCTTAATTTCCTCTATTTTTGCGCTGGTAGCGTTAATTTTTACAGTTACTGCTCCCAGAACTTCTCCTTCTTTTACAGCATGACAAGCCAAGCAGTTTACTCGTCCTTTTGATGTAGCTATGTATGGCACTGTAAGTCTATAAAAAGCTGTTCCTACCCCTTCATTTAGCACGGAGATACTTTTTCCCTCCTTTAAAACTTTAATATCTACTTCGTCTCTTGGTTTTTCACTGTCCCATGGTGGACCAAACTGCTTAATTACCCCTTCTCCTCTCACCACGTAAACATCCTCGATTCCTTTAATATCTTTTACTCTGTCAAAGAATACAGCCCTTCTATCCATAATACCCAAAAGCATGTGTGTATTGAGACCTACAAATACAGAGTCAGCTACTGCTTGAGCTTTAGATTCTAAGCTTTTTATAAGAACTTGCCTTGAACTTATTAAAAGTGCTACGACACCAATTAGAAAGATCAATCCGTACAAAAGCCCTAGACGTAGGTTTACTTTTTTTCTAAAACTCCCCATAGTATAATTTAGTATATCATGGAGTTTGAACCAGTTATAGGTCTTGAGATTCATGTTCAAATGGATACAAAAACAAAAATGTTCTGTTCGTGTTCTAATGAATTTGGAGCTCATCCAAATACCAACGTGTGTCCCGTGTGCCTTGGACTTCCTGGAAGTCTGCCTGTAGTTAATAAAAGAGCTGTAGAGTTTGCTACTAGAGCTGCCTTAGCACTAAACTGTAAGATAAACTTAAAATCTGTATTTGCTCGCAAAAACTACTTTTATCCTGACCTTCCCAAAGGTTATCAAATATCCCAATATGAAGAACCACTTGCAGTAGATGGATATCTAGAAGTTAACGGAAAAAAGATAAGGATAAGAAGGTTACATATAGAAGAAGATGCCGGTAAAAATATACACGAAGGTGGTAAATCTTACGTAGACCTAAACAGAGCTGGCACGCCACTTATGGAAATCGTAACAGAGCCAGATATAAACTCTCCAGAAGAAGCGAAGGCTTTCTTGGAAGAACTAAGAAATATAATGCGTTACACTGGGGTTTCCAAAGCTGATATGGAAAAAGGACAGCTACGGTGCGATATAAACGTTTCTATAAGACCAAGAGGATCTAACACCTTAGGCACACGCGTAGAGATAAAGAACGTAAATTCCTTCAAGTTTGTTCAAAGTGCCATAGAGTCTGAAATTCAAAGGCAAATTAAGGTTATATCTTCTGGTGGAAGTATTGTTCAAGAAACGAGGACCTTTGACCCTTCTACAGGTCTGACCCATACAATGAGAACAAAGGAAGAAGCCGAAGACTACAGATACTTCCCGGATCCAGATCTGCTACCACTAATACTAAACAGAGAATGGGTAGACCAGATAAAAGAAAGCATGCCAGAACTACCTCAACAAAGACGACAAAGGTTAAAAGAGACTTATGCTTTGTCCGAGTACGAATCAGAAATTTTAACAACTTTTAAAGAAGTAGGAGATTTTTTTGAAGAATCTCTGAAGCACTATTCAGACGATCCAAAAGCTACTTGCAATTGGTTACTTAATGACTTACTAGGACTTTTGAACGAAAACAAAAAAGGCATAGAAGAATCACCTATAGCACCAAAGGATTTTGCAGAGTTAATCAAGCTCATAAAGGATGGAACCTTATCTTCTAAACTCGCGAAGGAAGTATTAAAAGAGATGTTTTTGAGCGGGAAATCAGCAATGCAAGTGGTAGAGGAGAAAGGTCTAAAGCAGATAAGTGACGAAAGCGCCATAAACCAACTTATAGATCAGGTAATTGTAAATCATACTTCGGAAGTGCAAAGATACAAAGCAGGAGAAGAAAAAGTATTTGGCTTTTTGGTAGGTCAAGTGATGAAGCTGGCAAAGGGCAAAGCAAATCCTCAATTGGTGAACAAGATCCTAAGGGAAAAGCTGAAAGCTTAAAGAAAGGTATCTACCTCTGTGCCAAATCCTTAAAAAGTTCTATATACTGTTGCGCATTGTTTTCTACAGAAAACTCTTTAGCTGTATTGGCCGCTTTGAGACCAATTTCCTGTCTTTTAGCGTTGTCTAAGTCATACACTTTTTGCATAATTTCTTTTAGTTTTTCTACTTGTCCAGGTTCTACTAAAAAACCATTAATGCCATCTTGTATAACTTCCTCCGCACCAGATATATTGCTTGATATACACACAAGACCCTCTGCCATAGCTTGAATCAAGGCATTGGGAAATCCTTCGTAAAAGGAGAATAGCACAAAACAGTCAGCACAGGCTAAAATTCTTTCTACATCATGCCTAAATCCCAACCCTAAGAATCTATCTTCTACTCCTAGTGATTTTGCAATAGCCTTACCTTCCGTGTCCGTTTTGTAGCCCACCATTACGAGAAAGCAATTTTTACAAGGTAGTTTAGAAAAGGCTTTAATTATTAAATCTTGAGCTTTCATGGATGGGTGCCAATTGGCAACATTTATAAAAACAAAAGCATCTTTGGGAATACCCAATTCTTTTCTGATTTGTTCTCTTTCATGAGCTCTAGGGTAGAACCTCTCAAGGTCTATGCCGCTTCTTATGACCTTTAACTTCTCCTCTGGGAAGCCGCTTTTTAACATTATCTCCTTTACTTTTTTAGACACGCAAACAATTACATCGCCTATGGAATACTTGAATTTTAGAGATAAGAAGCTGGAAGCTCTAGCGTTACGCTTTACTATTATAGTCTTGGGTTTGTTTCTTAGGAATCTATGCACCACACTTACATAATCCAAAGCATGGGGAGAGTTTACTATGACAAAGTGGTAATTACCTTCATTGATGATCTTCCAAAGTCTGTAGTAGTTGGATACGTTGAAGCGTCTGAGCTTTCCAGATTTTTCAAAAAAATGAAACTTTACACCCCATGGACTGAGTTTTTGAATCATTTCTTCATATTCGAAG
>JBEPZX010000017.1:0-26511 GCA_041640635.1 Aquificaceae bacterium | reverse complement strand
TTTCCGCCTAATTGTGCAAGACCAAAAACAAAGTTTAAGCCTTCTACATATATATCAAAGGAAACCAGTGCCAAAAGTTTTTTTAGGTAAGGATAATCAAGTTTGCTGACCTTGTCCAGTACTAAACCTGCGTCGTATTGGTTCCTCGTTGGACTGAAAGCTTCCTTTACTGGAAAGCTTACAAAAGATATGCGAGTGTCGTAACCAAAAATCTGTTTTATACGGTAAGAGACAGAAAATAAAAGCCTTCTTTCAATATCGCCAAAGGCTATAATGTATGTGTACACAATGGAAAACAATTATAAACTGGAAGTAAAAAGACAAACCTTTCATCTTATGTCTATTTTGATTTGGTGTTTTGTTGTTCTTGTATTTCCAAGGTCTGTAGCTTTGGGAATAATGATTTTGGTTTTAATACTGAATTTGCTAATTGTTTTGAGATTATTTGAAAAAAAACTTAAATTTTTTTATCAATTTGTTTATATACTGGAAAGACGGAAAAACCTGCAAAAACCAGGAATCCAAGCCATCTGGGCAAACTTGGGAGTTTTTCTTAGCTTCTTGCTTTTTGGCAAATGTGCCATACCTGGTATAGTCGCTTTAGCTGTTGGAGATGCTTTTAGCACACTGATAGGCATAAGGTATGGAAAAAGGAAGTTTATCAACAGATCCTTAGAAGGTTCACTTGGGTTTGTTGTGCCTACTTTCTTAACACTGCTTCCTTTCTATGGCTTTTATAAAGCCATACTTTTTGCCTTGGTAGGGGCTTTCACAGAAATCATTTCTAAAAAGGTTGATGATAACTTTTCTATACCTTTAGCGGTTTCTTTTGTTTGTTTTATCCTTTCACGTTATTTGTAAATTCATCTAAAGACCACTTGAGGGCTTCTTGGTAAGGTATAGGCTCCTTTTGGCAAACTTTCTTTACTCCATCGGAAATAGCTTCAGCATCCAAGCCGCATATGTTATCTTTCCACATCATTAACATTTGGTCTGAGCTAAAAGGTGGTGGTTGGATTAATCTTTCTACAACTAAGCCGCCTAAATACATAAAGGACTTAGGAACAGGTAAGAGGATAACCTTTCTGTCCCAATAGTTGAAAATATCCTTTAGCAACCTTTTAAAGCTTACTCTATCTGGACCGCATAACTCCAAAATCGATTTGTCGGTTTCTCTGTCGCTCAAGGCTTTAACAAAGGCACAGGCTACATCTCTAACATCTACGGGTTGAAACAGGTAATCTCCACCACCTGGCAATGCTACAATCCTCACATACTTGGTAATATCCCACATATCGTAAAAAAGTTTTTGCTGAGGACCCAGTATAAGCGATGGTCTAAAAATGGTGTAGTTTAAACCACTCTTTATGAGTTCCTGCTCAGCCATATACTTGGTTCTGTGATACATAGAGGGAGCTTCTTTGTGAGTTCCCAGGGAGCTCATATGCACAACCTTTTTTATGTTTAAGTCTTTGGATACCTCGTAGATATTTTTTGAATAAAGGTAGTGCACCTTTAAGAAAGTTTCCCCTTTTTTTCTGTTTTCTACCAGTATTCCTATTAGATGTATCAGATAATCTGGATTTGCTTTCTCAAGAGCTTGTCTCAGAGAATTTTTGTCTTCAAAGTTCACTTCCATACCTTCTACGCTGTCTTTGAAGATCTTACTTAACTTGCCTTTATTTCTTACAAGGCATGTAACCTCGTACCCATTGCTTAAAAGCTCTTTGACTACGTATCTACCTACAAAGCCCGTTGCTCCAGTAATTGCTACTTTCATTTTTCAACAACCTCAATGGATTTTTCCTTACTTCTTTTCTTTCCAAGCTTGGCGAGAACTACAGATATCTCATAAAGCAGTATAAGGGGTATGGCCATCAAGATCTGTGTAGTTACGTCAGGCGCTATAAATGCTCCCACCACGAAGGCTATAACTATAAAATACTTTCTAAAGCTTTTTAGTTGTTCGTCTGTGACTATACCAGCTCTGTTTAGCAAAAACAGCATTATAGGTAACTCAAAAGCTATACCAAAACCTAGTACCATTTTTAACAAAAAAGAGATATAAAGATCAACGGACAAAAAAGGTGTAGCTTGTAGCTGAGAAAAACCTATACCTATAAGAAACTTAAGAGCCAAAGGAAGAACGACAAAGTAGGCAAAAGTCAAACCTAATATAAAAAGTATTATGGAAAAAAAGGTTACTGGAATAATTAACTTTTTTTCTTGTGGATACAGCGCTGGTTCTACAAAACGCCAAACTTGATAAAAAATAACAGGAGAAGCCAATATAAAACCGAAGACAATGGAGATCTTAAAGAGTATAAACAGAGGTTCTGTGGGAGAGAGGGTTACTAAACTCACATTAGGGTAGGATTTTTTAACAGGTTCCTTCAGAATCTCAAATATGTAACTAGCCCAGTAAAAAGCTAAGGCTGTTCCAACAAAAAAAGCTAGTATAGACTTAATCAGTCTGCTTCTTAGTTCCTTCAGATGGTCCACCAACGACATCGTCGGAAGTTGCTGGTTCTGCGTGCTCATTTCCTTGTTGTTCCTCCTGTAAGCTTTCTAAAAATTCATCCTTACTTTCAGTGTCCTTTGTTTCTTCCATTATTTTTTTGTTTAGGTTTTCTATGTACATTTGGTATCTTAGTTCTTCCCATGCTTCTCTCAATTTTCGCAAGAGCTCACCTAACTTTGATGCAAGTTCTATGGATTTTTCCGGTCCTAGTACCAAAAAAGCAACAGCAAGTATTAGTAGTATTTGAAGTTCCATCCCTTATATAAATTTAACTCATTTTTCTAATACATGCTTTTCTGGAATGACGCATAAAAATTCACCTTCAAAGACTTCATCTTTATCTCTTACAACTACCACCTTTACAAAAGCCTTTTTACCTTCTCTTTTCGTTACCTCACCGTAAGCGTAGAGGGTTTGCCCGAGCTTAACAGGTTTTTTGAAATCTACTTTAGCGCTAGCCAAAACAACTGTAGGCTCATTTACGGCAAGCATCGCACAGTAATCAGCCAAACTGAATATGAAACCACCATGTATCAACCCCTTGTCATCCGCTATCATTTGGCTTGTTGTTTCCAACATTACCACAGCTTTGTTAGGAGAAAGTTCTACGATTTTACCGCTTAATGTAGGGTCAATCTTTAAGTGCGTTCTTGGCTGCATGTGCAAACTCCTCCATTTTTTCGTGGTCTTTTACACCTGGCGAAACTTCTATACCAGAAGAAACATCCACAGCGTAAGGTCTTACCAGCCTAATGGCAAGTGCTACGTTTGAGGAGTTCAAACCACCAGAAAGGAAAACCCTAAAACCCATATTTACCATTTCCTTTGCTACTTGCCAATCAAATGTTTTCCCAGTTCCTCCGTAAGCTTCCTTGGAGTAAGCATCCAGCAAAATGGCATACGCTTTTTTCCATACATCCTCTACACTTAAACTTTCTCTTACTCTAAAGGCTTTTATAACCCTGTCTAAACCAACCCTCTGTGCAAAATCAAAATCTTCATCACCATGGAGCTGTAAATAATCTATGCCAATATCTAAAGCTTTTTTTGCGTCTTCGTAACTTGGGTTTACAAAAACAGCTACCTTTTTGGTGTTTTCGCAAAGTCTCAAAAGCTCTCTGAGTTTTTCAAAACCCACATACCTTGGACTTTTAGGATACGAAATAAAGCCTAAATAATCAACACCTAAATTTACAGCTTTTATAACATCTTCTTCTCTCGTTAAGCCACAAAACTTGATTTTAACCATTCACACTTATATTTTAACTTTATGCGTATACTACTATTTTCCGGAAAAGGTGGTGTAGGTAAAACTACCATATCTGCCGCTACAGCCTATCGGCTCTCTCAGCTAGGATACAAAACCATAGTGGTCTCTTTAGACCCTGCCCACAGTTTAGGCGATTCCTTTGATATACCAGAGAGTGAAAAGGTAAAAGCAAAAGGACTCCCTATAAAGATAAATGAAAAGCTTTACATTCAAGAAATAGATGTTCAGGAAGAGATAGATAGATACTGGGGAGATGTGTACAGATTTTTGGAGTTGCTCTTTAACACAACAGGTCTAGATGAAGTAGTATCAGAAGAGCTTGCCATTTTGCCAGGTATGGAAGAAGTAACTAGCCTTCTCTACGTTAACAAGTACTACAGAGACGGTGAGTTCGATGTTTTGGTTTTGGATCTGCCACCTACGGGTGAGTCTCTGAGGTTCGTTTCTATGCCTACGGTGCTTAAGTGGTATATGAAGAAGATTTTCAAGGTAGAGAGAACTATCTTTAAAGTAGCAAGACCCGTAGCAAGAAGAATTACAGATATTCCCATACCTGATGATTCTTATTTCCAAGCCTTAGAGAACTTCTACGAAAAACTAAAAGGTGTTGATGAACTACTCATAAATCCAGATATTACGTCCGTCAGGGTTGTTGCAAATCCAGAGAAGATGGTTTTAAAGGAGAGTCAGAGAGCTCTTCTTTACTTTAACCTCTTTGGAGTTAACACAGATGCTGTAATAGTAAATAAAGTCTTACCGCCAGAGGTTGGAAGTTGTGAACACATGTCCAAGTGGTTGGTTACACAGAAGAAATATCTAGAAGAAATGGAAGCCCTCTTTGCCCCTGTTCCTATATTTAAGGTCCCCATGCTAGAGGATGAGGTGGTAGGGGTAGAGAGGCTTAGTATTCTTGCTGATGTAGTTTATGGCGATTCAGACCCTTCCAAAGTCTTCTATAGAGAGAAACCTTACGAATTTATACAGGAAGATGGCAACTTCAAAATAAAGCTGCACACACCTTTTTTAACAAAAGAAGGATTGTCTGTAATAAAGAGCGATGGCGAAGTAGTGGTAAGATGGAAAAACTTCAAAAGTCACATAATGCTTCCCAGAAAGCTGAGAGAGTATGAACCTGCCGGAGCTAAGCTAGAAAACGGTTACTTATACATAAACCTTACTCAAGAAGCTTAAAGGCAGACTCTAAAATTTCGTCCGTTTCTTTTTGAGAAGGCATCTCCGTATATATTCTAACTAACGGCTCCGTTCCGGAAGGTCTAAGCAAAAGCCATCCATCGTTGGGAAAGACCAGCTTTATGCCGTCCAGTGTAATTACCTTATCTACTTTGAAGCTGCCTATTCTTTCCGGTGGATTTTGGATGAGTTCCTTGATCTTTCTCTTTTTATCTTCTTGTGCATGCAAATCCACTCTCTTAAAGTGAGCTTCACCGTATGTCTTAAAAATATCTTGTATAACTTCCGAAAGAGGCTTTCCTAGTAAATTAATCATCTCTATTATATAAAGCGCGCTTAGCAAACCATCCCTTTCAGGTAAGAAGTGGACAATACCGTAGCCACCGCTCTCCTCTCCGCCAAATATGACTTTTTCTTTTAGCAAAACCTCATTTATGTTTTTAAAACCTACAGCTACCTCTTTTATGGGAATGCTTTCTGATTTACATATCCGGTCTGCCAAATACGTAGTGGATACCGTTTTTACCACTATGCCGTCTCTTATGCCTTTGTGCTTAATTAAATGCAGTAGCAAAAGCACGTATATAAGTTGAGCGTTTACAAAGTTTCCCTTTTCGTCTATCAGAGCTATTCTGTCTCCGTCTCCATCGTTAGCTATCCCAATATCTGCTGAAAGACTATTTACCTTTTCTATCAAAGGTTTTAAGTTTTTTTCAACAGGTTCTGGAGCGTGGTTACCAAAAAGCGTATCTCTGTAAGATCTTATTTGAAACACTTGGCACTTTGTATCGTATAGAGCTTTTGAGAGTAAACCGCTGGAAGTCCCATACATAGCGTCATGCACTATTTTTAGCTCTCTTTCCTTTAAGATCTCGATGTTTACCATTTCTCGCACTTTTTTTATGTATTCTTCTTCTACAGATACGTATTGAGGAGCGTAGTTTTCTAAAGATGGTAGGCTCTGCAAAGTGTTTATGTGGTTTTCCACCTTTCCTATAAAGTCTGGTGTAGCAGCTCCACCAAAAGAGTCCTTTATCTTGTAACCGTTGTAGTGTGGAGGGTTGTGCGAAGCCGTTATCATTACTCCGTTATCAAATCCCATATACTTTACAGCGAACGAAACCATAGGAGTTGTAGAAAAGCTCTGTGTAAGATACGCATCCAAACCAAAATTTCTAAAGACTTTGTAGACTTCTATCGCAAAGTATTCCGACATAAATCTGTAGTCGTAGCCTATTATTACTCTTTTTTTGTTTTGTTCCATCAACACTTTTGCATGCGCAACCGCTACCTTCTTTACATTTTCAAAAGTAAACTCGTCGGCTATTATAGCTCTCCATCCATCGGTTCCAAACTTTATCATCAATCCCTCCTTTGCTTAAAATATTTTAAGTGTTCCTGATTTTTTGTTCTATTGTGTATGAAAGCCTATAATTCATCCAAGAGATGGTATTTCAATTGTTAAGTTTTGTGTTTTAGGTTTTAAAGTTGATATTTCCCATTTTATATATTAACAAAAATTTGAGAAGGGGGGGTGCAATGAGAAAACTAACTTTTCTAGTAGCCTTTACTGTACTATAGGTTTGGTGGCTTCATCTTTAGCTAATAAGGAGTTAGCAAAAGGGCTGCGTAGTGTGTCATGGTGTAAAAGTAAAGAAGGTTGGTCATTCTTATTTGGTAAAAAGTATGCAGATAGGAAGGATGCGGTGGAGTATTTAGCTAAAAAAATTAAAGAAGGTGGCTCAGGTGTATGGGGAAACGTACCAATGCCACCACAAAACGTAACGGAATCGGAAGCAAGGCAGCTTGCTGAATGGATCAGGTCTCTTAAGTAAAAATTTTTTTGGGCATGTGCTCCTTCTCTCCTAGACTACGTGTAGCTTGACATAAATAAAAGTTAGTTTATATTAAATCATAATGAGGGTTGAGGGGATAAATAATATAGATAAAGAATTGGATTTTCCTTTATACAATCAGAAAGGTGATACAGACTTTTTGTCCATACTTTTCCAAGCCATAGAAAGTGTTGATACTACTAAAGGTGAGAAAATTTCAAATCACGATGCTGTACTCTTAACTTCGGCATTTACGGCTACACAAAATGTACCCTATCTTTTTATCCCCAATATGATTTTAAACCCCTCTGAGGATCCTGAAAATATAAGCAGTGATGCATATATAGATGGAATGCAAGAGCCGCAGATAAGCAATAACTCATTTGCTGAAGCTCCGCTCTTACAATCAGCTAATAATAACCTAACAAACAAGTTAGACTCCAAAACAAACGGGAAGAGCTTAAGTCAGGTTATGCAGAATGAGAAGGTTTATGCCTTTAACACAGAGGAACTCAATATGGATGAATTTGAAAGCAAGAAATCACAAAGTGAGGCTGACTTAAAAGCTAGAGCAGTATTAACATTGACGGAATCTTTAGAGTATACTAAACCGAGTGTAGCTTCTTACGAAGATCTTAACAGTTCTCTGAACAACAAAGTTACCGTTGCTTCTTTTGGCGGTTTAAAGGATAGCAGCAAACTTCTAGACAGCCCGCCAACTTACCAAACACATACTGTGAAAAACCATAGAGCTCCTGACGAGTTCTTAAATGAAAAACCAGACTACGCTCACTACAGCGTTTCACAGGAAAGCTCAGAGCCTTTGAAGATAAAAGAGCTCTCCCCAAAAGATCCTTACACAACTCAGCAGGCTATGAGCAGATTCTTTAACAACGAAACGCCAGAAGGCTTGCAACACTCAACAAAACCACAAAACCACCAAACACACACCGCAAAAAATAACAGAGCTCTTGACGAGTTCTTAAATGAAAAACCAAATTATACTCACTACAGCGTTTCACAGGAAAGTTCAGAGCTTTTGAAGATAAAAGAGCTCTCCCTAAAAGATCCTTACACAACTCAGCAAGCTATGAACAGATCTTTCAACTACGGAACGCTAGAGAGCACGCAACTCTCGAAAAACCTACAAAACGAAACACACACTGTAAAAGATGACAGAGCTATTGACGATATGGCGGACAAAAACCTTTCTGAGAACAGTAACGGCTCGGATAAGGACTACCGCAGAATACTTACTATAGCCGATAAGAAGGCACTTGCTGAAGAAAATAACACAACCCAGCTCTCTAACAATAAACAAGTGATGGAAGGTAGTGACCTAAAACAGGCAAAGAAGAGTGATGAAGAACTACCAAAAGAAGTAAGCTACAACATAGAGCAGAGAGAAAAGCTCTTAGAAAACAAGGTAATTAATCAAGTAGAACCAAGAAGTAAGCAATACCAAATGGTAGAGCATAAATACGTGCGTGTTCATCTTGATGAGACGGACATAAATATAAGAGTTGTAAGAGACAGTATTAAAGTAGGTGTGGATCTTAAATCGGATATTGGATACATTTTCAGAGGCGAAATCAATAAATTGGTTGAAAGTTTAAACAATATAGGATTTCGTTTAGAGGCTTTGCAAGTTAATGGTAGTCTTTTATATTCAGACAGCAGACCAGAAGATAGAAAAGAAGAAAGAAACAAGCATACACAATACCAAAAAGGTAAATCCAACAATTCTCAAGAAAGGTTTGAACTTAGCATTTAAAGCCTAAGTTTTATATTTTATGTACAGAATAGGCAGAGTTGACTATCTTAACTCTATTCCCCTTTTTTACAAATGGGATGATCCACAGATGGATTTAATAAAGGGACATCCTTCCCACTTAGTCACAATGCTGAGAAAAGGAGAGATTCATGCCGGCATAGTGTCATCGGTTGAGTATTTAATAAACCCACAGAACTATGTATACGTACCCAGTATATCTATTTCTTCCAAAGAGAAGGTCTGCTCTGTAGGTATTTTTTCAAAAAAGCCCATACAGGATATTCAGAAGCTATATCTTACCGGTAACTCCCTAACTTCCAAGTATTTATGTTTTTATGTCTTAGAACACGTGTACGGCTTGAAACCTATTTATACGGAAGAAAAGAATAATGTTGATGCTCTACTTTTGATAGGAAATGAAGCCTTAGAGGAAAAAAAGAAGGAGAACTATCCTTACTTTTACGATTTGGCTTACGAGTGGTATAAGGTAAATAAATTACCTTTTGTTTTTGCTCTTTTTCTTGTGAGAAAGGAGTATGCCGATACTCTTGTTGGGAAGATTTACAACTTATGCAAAAGGTCACTAAACGCCTTTTTTGAGGACCTTCAGCTCGGTAGAGTAAGCATGTTGGGATACTCACAAGAGGAGATCACAGAGTACTTTTTAGAGTGCTTAAGTAATGACTTGGGTAATTTGGAAATGGAATCTTTAAGAATCTTTAGTCAGTTCTTAAAAGAAAGGGGCTACATAGCGCAAAGCCCCTTATAATCCTTTACACCTTGTGTTTATAACTCCGAAGTTTCCTCCCCTTTTTCTGTATATAATTCTTAACGTGCCCGTGTTTGCATCCAAAAAAGGTAAAAAGTAAATACCTGTTGTTTGTAATTCTAAGAGAGCATCTTCTAAGCTCATAGGTTTTTCTAAAATTAAGTCTTCCTCAACTACCAAAGGTCTTTCCCTTTCTTCTGTAGGAATCACCTGTGCCATGTGTTGCTTTTCCTTTTCTTTTGCCCCTACTCTTCTTATTTCAAGCCTTCTCTGTTTTAACTTTATTATTTGCCTTTCCACTTCATCTAGGACCTTATCAAGAGCAGAGAAGACATCTACATCTTCTTCCCACGCATGAACTGCACCACCGCCCCAAGTTTTAAGATAAATATCTACATCTACCCTGTAGTATGTTGGTCTACTATCTGTTGGGACATCTTTTTGCTTTGCACGTGAAGATGAAATAGTTACGATTACTTCTACTTGATCTTCTTCTGCTTCCCTTAGAAATCTAGTGAACCTTTCAAGCTTGCTTTCGACAAAGCTTTTCATGGCATCTGTCCAATCAATACCCTTTCCTATAAATTCAATGTTCATTCCTTACCTCCGCAGTTGTGATTAGAAATTTTAATTTTAATGCAAATCAGTTTACATTTTTCATCTTTATATATGATCTCTGGAATTGGAAGTATTGTAATGAATTTAGTGTAATACAATGAGATTTCGATAGAGCTTGGATAATGTACTTAAAAACGTACTTATAACCATTATCGTTGGATTGAATGCAGAAACCAAGGCTAAATAATAAGGATATGATGAATGTCTCAGTTTTAACCCTAACTTAGTGAAAATAGCCCACTTCTCTGTATAAACTAAAGTTGTTTGTGTTTTAAGTATTTTTTGTTTAAAGATTTAGGAGCAAACTTTCAAACTTCCACCAAATCCAGTGGGATGGAAGATAGAGGTTTACCTATTCCGTCTTCAACAACTACGATATTTTCGAGCCTTACACCAAACTCATTAGGTATGTATATACCAGGCTCTATGGTAAAGACCATGCCTTCTGTTATTAATGCTTTGGCATCATCTCCCTTGTAGTAGACCCTTGGATACTCGTGAATTTCTATACCTACACCGTGCCCCGTAGAGTGTGTAAAGAACTTTCCAAAGCCTTTCCTTTCGATGTAATCCCTGGCTTTTTTGTCCACGTTTCCTATTGGTGTTCCTTCTTTTACAGCTTCCAAAGCGTAAAGGTGTGCATCTTTGACTATGTTGTATACCTTTTTGAAGTCTTGACTTGCTTTTCCTAAGAAAATGGTTCTTGTAAAGTCTGTGCAGTAACCTTTCCAAACAAGTCCCATATCTACAAGAAGGGGAGCGTTAGGAATTATACTCTGGTTGGATGTTTCCCAGTGAGGTACAGCAGAAGCTCTTGCAGAAGCCACTATAGCGGGGAAACTCTCACCTAAAGCGCCATGCTTCAGGAATTCGCCAATAAGGAAAGCTCGAACCTCTAGTTCTTTCATACCAGGTTTTACAAAAGAAAGAAATTTTTTGTATACTTGGTCGCTTATACTAACACCTTCTTTCATAATGCTTATTTCTTCTTTTGTTTTTATTACTCTTAGCTTGTTTAAGAATCCAGAGAGACCTTTCCACCTTATACCTTTTGACTTGAGCTTTCCTGCAAGCTCACAGCTTACTCTATCCTTTTCGTAACCTACGGTTTTTAAGTTACTGTCTTTTAGAAGTTTCTTTAAGGTCTTCAGTGCTGGACCCGCTATTAGTATGACTTCCCAGCCTTTTATGCCTTTGGCTCTTTCGTAGTATCTAGCATCCGTTAATAGATAATTATTTTCCAATGTCACAATAGCGTAAGCGTGCGTTGATCTAAAGCCCGTCAAATACTGGACGTTGGGTTGAGAAGAAAAGAGAAAAGCATCTAAACCCTTTTGTCTTAATAAGTCCTTTACCTCTTGGAGTTTCATTTTATTAGATACTCATTATCTCTTTTTCTTTTGCTTCCGCAAGTTTGTTCACATCTTCTATGTGCTTGTCCGTGATTTTTTGGAGCTTTTCCAATGCCCTCTTTATTTCGTCTTCCGATATGCCTTCCACATCTTCAATCATCTCCTTTGCGTCTCTTCTTATGTTCCTTATGGCAACTCGTGCCTCTTCTGCCATTTTGTGAAGCATCTTTACCAAATCCCTTCTTCTTTCTTCAGTGAGTGGTGGCAAGGTGAGTCTTAATGTGTTTCCCTGTCTTTGGGGGTTTAGGTTCAGGTTTTCCATTATCGCCTTTTCGATTGATGCTATAGCGTTTGAGTCCCAAACCTGTATGAGTATTTGGTTTGCTTCTGGTATGGATATGTTACCAAGTTGTTTTATTGGCACCTTGGAGCCGTAGTACTCTACCTTTATCTCTTCAACTAGGGACGTTGAAGCTCTACCTGTTCTTAAACCAGATATCTCATTCTTGAAGTAATTCACGGCTTTTTGCATATCTTGTTCTGTAGACTTCAAGATATCTTCTATCATCTCTAACCTCCCTTTACAACTGACCCAATGTTTTCTCCCAAAACCGCTTTTACTAAATTTCCCTTTTTGTTTATGTTAAGAACTAGTATAGGTATTTTATTTTCCATACATAGTGTCATAGCGGTATGATCCATAACTCTCAGTCCTTTGCTAATGGTTTCCATATAGGTAATTTCTTTTATTAATTCAGCCTTTGGGTTTTTCATAGGATCATCTGTGTATATACCATCCACTTTAGTAGCTTTTACAAGAACATCGGCGCCTATTTCTGCAGCTCTCAACGCTCCAGCCGTATCCGTAGAAAAGTAGGGGTTTCCGGTCCCAGCTGCAAATATTACCACTCTTCCTTTTTCCAGGTGTCTGATGGCTCTTCTTCTAATGTAAGGTTCTGCTATAGCTCTCATCTCTATTGCAGATAGAACCCTTGTGGGTATGTTAACTATTCTCTCTAAGGCAGACTGAAGTGCTAGAGCATTTATGACTGTGGCTAACATTCCCATATAATCGCCTGTAGCTCTGTCTATGCCTATTTCTAAACCTTCTATTCCTCTAAATATGTTGCCACCACCTATAACTATAGCTAATTCTACACCTAAGTCGTAAACACTTTTTATCTCGTAAGAAATGAATTCCAGAAAATTTGCGTCTATACCAAACTCCGAAGAGCCTGCAAAGGCTTCTCCGGAAAGCTTTAGAAGCACTCTTTTGTATAACGGGTTTTCTGCCTCCATTTAGGCTTCACCCACTTCGTACCTTACAAACCTAACCAATTCCACATTGGTTGCACTCTCTTTTATATAATCCTTTACTGTCTTTTTGTCGTCCTTTATGAAAGCTTGTTCTAGCAATACCTTTTCTTGGTAAAACTTTTTGAGTTTCCCTTCCACAATTCTCTCTATCAAGTTGTCTGGCTTTCCTTCTTGGCGTGTTTGTTCGGCGAGTATTCTTTTTTCCCTTTCTAAGACTTCAGCAGGTATTGAGCTTATATCCACAAACTCTGCCTTCATAGCAGCAACCTGCATAACTATATCCTGAACTACCCTTAATACTTTGTCATCCACCTGAGGTGCTTTGTATTCCAAGAGAACGCCAACTTTCCCTACACCGTGAACGTATGCATGAACAAAGCCTTGGGCATCGAATCTGACAAAACGCCTCAAAACTATATTTTCACCTATCTTAGCTATAGCTTCTTTTATTAAATCTCCTACGGTTTTGGATGCATTTGCGTAATACGGTTGCTCAGAGATGTCATCTCCAGAACCGGCTCTGTTTGCATTTTCTTGCACCTGGGCAATGTGCTTAGCTAAGTTTAGAGCCAGTTCACTAAAGTGTTCGTTTCTGGCTACAAAGTCTGTTTCACAGTCAAGTTCCAGTATCACACCTAATTTTCTATCCTCAGAAACATAAGTTTGGATAATACCTTCTTTTGTTTCTCTTGCTGCCTTCTTTTCTGCTTTAGCTAATCCTCTTATCCTCAGAATTTCTTTTGCTTTTTCCATGTCTCCTTGTGCTTCTTCTAGAGCTTTTTTGCACTCTAGCATACCTGCACCAGTCATCTCTCTGAGTTTTTTTACCATTTCGGCACTTATCATCTTTTACCTCCTTTTTACTCCATATCTTCGGCGCCTTTGTCTATGTATTCGTATTTTTCTGACATTTCCATAGCTTTTTCGAATAGTGCTTTCTCTTCTTCTCCTACAGTTATAACTCTGCGTTTTGGAACTTGAATTACACCTTCTTCTCCCAAGCTCTCTCTTCTTGTTTTTCCTTCAATCACAGCATCCGCTACCTTAGCGGTAAGAAGTTTGATGGATTTTATGGCATCGTCGTTACCTGGTATAGGATAATCTATAACATCTGGGTCACAATTAGAGTCAGCAATAGCAACCACTGTAACACCTAACTTCTTCGCTTCTTGTATAGCTATGTGTTCTCTAACTGTGTCTACGACCCACATGATGTCTGGGATTCTTTCAAGAGTGCCTATGCCTGTGTAAAGTTTTCTTAATCTTTCCATTTTACGCTTTAGCTGCCTCACTTCCTTCTTTGGTAGAACATCGAAAACACCTTCGGATTCCATTCTTTCCAAAGTTTTTAACTTTAGTATGCTCTTTTTGACAGTTCTAAAGTTTGTTAGGAGTCCACCTACCCACCTTTCGTTGATGTAAGGCATACCACACCTTTCAGCTTCTTCCTTTATAACATCTCTTGCCTGTTTCTTTGTGCCTACAAAAAGTACTGTTGCACCTTGAGCTACACTGTCGGCTACAAAGTGGTAAGCTTGTTCCAAATACACTACAGTTTTGTTGAGATCTACAATGTGTATGTTGTTTCTGACTCCGTAAAGGTATGGAGCCATTTTGGGGTTCCATCTGCTCTTGGAGTGTCCAAAGTGCACTCCAGCTTCAAGTAAATCTCTCATGGATATTACTGACATATTTACCTCCTTCGGGTTTTTGCCACCCTTTCCCACAGACCCGCAAAGGGCAACCCGCTAGGGAAAGGTGCGGTCTTAATTTATTTAATTATATTACAGAATTTTCCTAACTGAACTTATAATTTATTCTTTATGGAGTTTCCAAAATTAAGGCCTAGGAGGCTGAGAAGAAACGAAAACGTAAGAAGACTTGTAAGAGAGACCAGGCTTTCCTTGGACCACTTAATTTATCCAGTCTTTGTAAGATATGGCAAAAACATAGTAGAAGAGATCCCTTCTATGCCCGGTGTTTTTAGATACAGCGTAGACAAAGTGGCTGATGCCGTAAAGGAAGTTAGAGATCTAGGTATACCAGCTGTTATTTTGTTTGGTATTCCACAAGACAAAGACGAAGTAGGTTCTGACACATGGAGCGACGATGGAATAATACAGAGAGCTTTGAGAGTCATAAGGAAAGAAGTTCCTGACATGTATGTTATAACGGATGTTTGCTTTTGTGAGTACACAACACACGGGCACTGTGGGGTCTTGTGTGGTGATACGGTTTGTAACGATGAAACTTTGGAGAATCTAAAAAAACAAGCTGTTTCCCATGCAAAAAATGGAGCTTCCATGCTTGCACCTTCTGGTATGATGGATGGAATGGTTCAAGCTATAAGGTCAGCCTTAGATGAAGCTGGTTTCAAGGATACACCCATTATGGCTTACTCTGCCAAGTTTGCCTCAGCTTTTTACGGTCCTTTTAGAGAGGCTGCCGAATCAGCACCTTCCTTTGGAGACAGGAGAAGCTACCAAATGGATCCGGCAAACGCAAGAGAAGCTCTAAAAGAAGTTCTGCTAGACATTCAGGAAGGTGCGGATATTGTAATGGTAAAACCAGCTTTGGCTTACTTGGATATCATATACAGAGTAAAGGAAATGACCTTACTTCCTGTTTGTGCGTACAATGTAAGCGGTGAGTATTCTTTAATAAAGGCGGCTGGGAAGCTTGGTTGGATTGATGAAGAAAGGGTCATGTTGGAAACGTTAATATCTATAAAGAGGGCAGGTGCCGATATGATAATTACGTACTTTGCCAAAGAGGTAGCTAAACTAATAAACAAAGGAGTGGTTTAATGAATCATCAAATAGAGTTAATAAAAGAGAAAGCTGGATACATACTTTCTAACCTTATGTCACAGGGTGGACAGTATGGAGAGATATTTTACGAAAGATCACGCACTTGCAGAATGCATTTAGAGGATAACAAAATCGACAAAATCCAGTTTGGAATCGATGAAGGAGTAGGCATAAGACTAATAAAAGATGGCAAAACTTATTACGGTTACACTACGGAGATAACCTACGAAAGTATGCTAGAAATTGCAAAAACATTAGCTAGAGGAGAAGGTCACGGATGCGTAAGTATAGGGAAAAAGCACATCTACGCTTGGACTCCTACACTCATAGATATAGATCAAGCGGACCTAAACTATAGAAAACAGTTTTTAATGCGAGCAAACGAGGCGGCTAGAAATTACGGAGAAAAAATAAAGCAAGTTTTAGCCGTTTTGATGGACAAAACAAGAGAAATTTACGTGGTCAACACACTGGGAGAGTCAGCCCACGATATAAATAAAAGAGTGGTTTTCTTTACAGAAGTAGTAGCGAGTGATGGCTTTACTCTTCAGAGAGGATATGAATCTTTGGGAGGTCAGAAAGGTTTTGAGATTTTTGAACAAGTTCCGCCTGAAAAAGTTGCAACCAAAGCAGCACAAAGAGCTCTGCTCATGCTATCAGCAAAACCAGCACCCGCTGGAAGTTTTACCGTGGTTATGTCTTCTCAAGCAGGTGGAACAATGATTCACGAAGCTGTAGGGCATGGGTTAGAAGCGGATTTGGTTCAAAAAGGACTCTCTGTATACAAGGACAAATTGGGAAGCAAGGTTGCTAGTGAACTTGTTACAGTAATAGACGATGCAAGCATAGAAGGTTACAACGGCTCATTCGTGGTAGATGACGAGGCAACGCCGGCAAAGAAAAAAGTTTTAATAGAACAAGGACACTTGGTGAGCTATATGTATGACAGACTAACAGCTATGAAGGAAAATAAAGAATCTACGGGAAATGGAAGAAGGCAAAGCTATGCTCACATACCAATGGTCAGGATGACAAATACATACATAGCTTCAGGCAAGGATAATCCAGAAGATATAATCAAAAGCACCAAAAAAGGTGTTTTTGTTGTCAAGATGGGAGGCGGCGAAGTAAACACGGTTACTGGGGATTTTGTTTTTGATGTTATGGAAGGTTACATGATAGAAAATGGTGAGATAACGTACCCCATAAGATCCGCCCTACTTATAGGAAACGGTCCGAAAGCGTTGCAGGATGTGGATGCTGTCGGGAACGACCTTGGATGGAGCATAGGTACTTGTGGAAAAGACGGTCAAGGTGTGCCAGTAACCGATGCACAACCTACCATAAGGATAAGAAACTTGGTTTTAGGCGGGACCGAGGTTTAATCAAAAAACAATATAAAATACTTCTCTTACCTGAATCTTCCATTGATATCTTTCATCTTGAAAACATATGATCAATATCTATATTACTAAAAACTACCTACTAGGAGGTAACTAATGCTTAGAGCTGAGTGGATCGAAGCTAGAAAGAAATTTAAAAACAAATCTCAGATGCACCTTGCAAGACAAGGAATAATAACAGAGGAGATGCGCTATGTAGCAAAGAGAGAAGGGCTTACTCCAGAGTTTGTTCGTCAAGAAGTAGCAAGGGGAAGGATGATAATCCCTGCTAATATAAACCACCTGCATCTAGAACCCATGTGCATTGGAATAAACTCAAAGGTAAAGGTTAACGTAAACCTTGGAAACTCAGGTTTAGCATCGGATATACCTAGCGAGATAGAAAAGGTGAAGGTTGCTCTAAAGTATGGGGCGGATACCATAATGGACCTTTCCACTGGTGATGCCATCAAAGAAACGAGAGAAGCCGTTATAAAAGCAAGCACAGTACCTGTAGGAACTGTTCCTATATACGAAGCTCTAAGAAGAGCAAAAGGACAAGTCAAAAATATGACTGTTGATTTAATACTTGATGTGATAGAAGAGCAGGCACAGCAAGGTGTTTCTTACATGACTATACACGCCGGTGTTTTGAGAGAGTTTCTGCCAGCTGTCCAACACAGAGTAATGGGGATAGTTTCTAGAGGCGGAGCTATTATGGCACAGTGGATGGTAGAGCATGGCAAGCAAAACCCACTCTATGAACATTTTGACAAGATATGTGAAATATTCAAAAAATACGATGTATCCTTTTCTTTAGGGGATGGTTTAAGACCTGGTGCTATAGCCGATGCCTCAGATGAAGCGCAACTCGGAGAATTGAGAGTTTTGGGAGAACTAACCAAGAGAGCATGGGAACATGACGTTCAAGTAATGGTTGAAGGACCAGGACATGTACCTATGGACCAGATAGAGTACAATATGAAGCTTCAACAGAAGGTCTGTCACGAAGCGCCTTTCTATGTTCTTGGTCCTCTGGTAATAGATGTAGCGCCTGGTTATGACCACATAGCATCCGCTATAGGAGCCGCTATGGCTGGCTGGTATGGTGCTGCTATGCTTTGTTATGTGACACCAAAAGAACACTTAGGACTTCCCAACATAGAGGATGTAAAGCAAGGACTAATAGCTTACAAAATAGCAGCACACGCGGCTGATGTTGCCAAAAATTGGCCAGGAGCGAGAGACTGGGATCTTGAAATGTCCAAAGCAAGGTTTGCTTTTGACTGGAACAGGCAGTTTGAGTTGGCAATAGATCCAGAAACAGCGAGAGCCTACCACGATGAGACTCTTCCACAGGAAGGTTACAAAACCGCCAAGTTCTGTTCCATGTGCGGTCCAGAATTCTGCGCTTACAGAATATCCCAAAACGTATCCGAAAAAATGGAAGAAGTTCTTCAAAAGGACAACTGGATAGCCCCTTAACGGGCTATCTTTCCTTCTCTAAAACCCTTTTTATAGACTCAAAGGTTTCCTGAGTTATATCTTCGTAACTCTTGGTGTTTGGATAGATAGCCTCTAAAAACATCACCTTTATTTTAGCTGGCTTTGGAAATTTGTCCCTTATAGACATGCTTTCGTAAGTGCCTAAAATTGCGACAGGAACAATTGGAATACCAAGTTCTTTGCTGAGAATAGAAAAACCTTTCTTGAAAGGTAAGAGATTACCATCCCTAGTTCTCGCACCTTCTGGAAAAATTACTAACTTTTTACCCATCTTAAGCACGTAAGCTGCCTTTTGCATGGAGCCTTTTAGATCTTTGTTTAAGTTGATGGTTATAACATGAGCTAGCTTGGCAAAAGAGCCTCTTAGTTTTCCTCTAAAGTAAGCTTCTTCTCCTAAAAAGAAGGTATTTGTGGCGTGTTCCTTTGGCAGAGCGCATGCCAACACAAAGCCATCCAGATAACTGGCGTGATTTGGAGCAAATATGCACGGTCCCTGTGGTATGTTTTGTATACCTATTACTTCTAAACTGTTGTAAAGCTTGAAAAATGTATAAAGCACCAATCTACCTAAGTTAAAAGGAAGGTTACTGCTTTCTACTTCAAAAGGTTTGAATTCCTTTAGAATGTAAGACCAATTTATAGAAACAAGTTCTTCTCTTTCTTTGTGTTTTTCTATAAACTCTATGAGTTTGTCCAAAGACATCATACCAGAAAGTTCCTTTTCTGATATGCTCAAACCAAAACTGCTTTCTATAAAGCTAAGAAGCTCAACCTTTCCAAGAGAGTCGAGACCTAGGTCAAGTTCCATATGTTCGTGTCCATATACCTCTTTGTTCGTGTATTTGCTAAGGAAGTTGCGTAAAGCTTTTGCCACGGGTGTTTGTAGAGCTTTGGATTTTTCAGGACTTTTCACCTTAGCTTGGTTATAAACTTCAAAGAGTTTATACCTTTTTAGCTTTCCAAGCCTTGTTTTGGGGAGCTCACTAAAGACTATCTTAAATCCTGTTAATTTTTTCCATGATGGAAGCTCTGAGTTGACCTTATCCAAAATATTCCATCTTACATACTCTTCTAAATTTACTATACCCCTTTCTTTTATAACATTCTCATCTAGGTGTAAAATTGCCTTCAGTGAGCCATCAATTTCCAAAACGGCACACTCTTTTACTAATTTGTCTCTTTTTAAAATCATATTTTCTATTTCTTCTGGGTTTACATTCTTGCCTCCAGCCAACACAATAATTTCTTTTTTTCTACCTTCTATATAGATGTATCCTTCTTCGTCTATATATGCCAAATCTCCCGTCTTTAGGTATCCATTTTTGAAAGCCTTTCTTGTTTCCTCCGGTTTTTTGTAGTAGCCAAGCATAACATTTGGACCTTTTACCAGCAGTTCGCCATCTTCATCAACTTTTGCTTCCACACCTTTTATAGGAAGTCCTACTGAGCCAAGCTTTATCTTATTTGGTGGATTAAAAGAGACAATAGGTGAAGTTTCTGTAAGACCATATCCTTCAATTACATTAAATCCCAAACTATCCAAAAACTTGGCTGTATCCAAAGGAAGTTTAGCACCACCACTTACCATAAACTTGAGTTTCCCACCGAAAGTTTTGTGAACCTTTCTAAAAGCCAACTTTCTTATAGGTTTTGGGAATTTAGAAAACAAACTGTAAAAACCCTTACTTAAAAAAGAGCTCTCTATTTTTTCTTGAATTCTTTGATGTAAAAGTTGGTATAATCTGGGAACGCCTACAAGCACAGAGATTTTGTTTTTTTGCATAGTTTGAATAAGCGCTTCAGAGGAGAGTTTTTCTAAAAAAACAATACACGCGCCTATGTGAAGAGGGATGAGCAATGTAGTCATAAATGGATAAGAATGATGAAAGGGAAGAAGAGCTATGGTTTTGTCCTCCTTTCCCACAATTTGAAGCTCTTTTATGGCTTCTATGTTAGACATTAGGTTTCTAAAGCTTATCATTACACCCTTTGGGTTTCCTGTAGTTCCAGATGTGTAAAAAATTACTGCTACATCGTTAATGTTCCTGTGTATATAACTTCCTTTTGCTTTTGGCAATATAATGTTGTCTACATTGTATATGTAGGCACTTAAGTTTGACAAATTCAAAGCTTCTTCTACGTTTCTGTATGTCTCTGCCGAGCAAAAGATCGCCGAAGGTTCAGAATCAGACAATACATAACTTATTTCTTCGGGAGTAGACAAATAATCTATAGGGACTACTATGGATCCTCTTTGCCAAGTAGCATAAAGCGCGTATATCCACTCTGGTCTGTTTTCACAAACTATGGCTACTCTTTGGTCTGGTAGAGTGTCCAAAAGCGATGCGTAAGAGTTTATATTCTGTATAAGTTCTGTATAAGATAATTGATCATCTTTATAAATCAACGCTATTTTCTTGTGATCTTCGAGTTTTGCAATTATAGTGTCATTTTCGAGAAGTTTCATCAATAATCATTGCTCGTTATCTTCTTTGGTTTTTGGTTGATAAGAAGCAATGGCTTCCTTTTTGAAAGTTATGCGGGTATTAGCATCTACCTTTAAGGTTATAGTATCATCCCCTATTTCAACAATAGTTCCAAGTATTCCGCCACTCGTTATAACTCTATCACCTTTTTTTAAAGACTTTAAAAACTCTTCATGTTTTTTTCTTGCCTTTGATTGAGGTCTTATAATCAAAAAGTAAAATACTACAAATATTCCTATGAGGAATATAAACTGGAAAAGTATGGCACCTACAGGGCTACCTTGTTGGTATTGTGATTGTGCAAATGCTATATCTATCATGCTATATGATTATAGCAGATTTTAGAAGGCATAAGTTAAGTGAATTTATATGGTAAAATAATAAACTTAGTTTATTGACAGGAGGAAAAGTATGGCCGTATGCTATGTTTGCGGAAAAAGAAAAGTATTCGGAAAGAGTGTTACTTTCTCTGCAGAGCAAAATTCAAGAACCTTTGGGGCAAATCTTCACAAAGTTCGTATAAAAATGCCTGACGGATCCACAAAAAAAGTGTATGTATGCTCCAAATGTTTAAAGGCTGGCAAAGTAGTAAAGGCTGTAAAAGTTCCTAAATGAGCTTAAGATTCTTAACAGCTGGTGAGTCTCACGGAAAGGGAATATTTTGTATAATTGAAGGTATACCTGCCAATTTGGAAATATCCTCTGAGTACATAAACAAGGAGTTGCAGAGAAGGCAGAGGGGTTATGGAAGAGGGGGAAGAATGAAAATAGAAAAGGATCAAGTGGAGTTCCTGTCTGGTATAAGATTTGGAAAAACTATAGGAAGTCCTATAACCTTAGCCATATGGAACAAGGATTGGGAAAACTGGAAAGAAAAAATGGCTTATGAGGGAGAGGTTCCGGCAGAGGTAGTCCCTTTTGTAAGACCTAGACCAGGACATGCGGATCTAGCAGGTGGGATAAAGTACAACCAAAGGGATCTGCGCAACATATTGGAGAGAGCATCAGCAAGAGAGACAGCAGGTAGGGTTGCTGTAGGAGCCGTATGTAAAAGATTTTTGGAAGAGCTTGGTATAAAAATAGGGAGTTACGTAATAGGTATAGGAGGTCTAAAACCAGAAATACAAGAAAAGGACCTTCTAAAAAGACATGAAAAGGCAGAACTTTCAGAGGTCAGGTTTCCGCATCCAGAAAAGGACGAAGAATTCAAGGAATTGATAGATAAAGCCAAGCAGATGGGGGAAAGTTTAGGTGGTGTATTTGAAGTATTTGCTGTTGGTGTACCAGTAGGTTTAGGGAGTCATATTCAGTGGGACAAGAGGATAGATGCTAAAATCGCAAAAGCTATGATGAGTATACAAGCTATAAAGGGTGTGGAGATAGGTATAGGATTTGAAAGTGGTAGCAGGTTTGGTTCAGAAATTCACGACGAGATAGGATGGAATCAAGAAAAGGGATACTTTAGATACTCTAACAGCTTGGGGGGTACAGAAGGTGGAATAACAAACGGTATGCCCATAATTGTAAGGTGTGCCATGAAGCCTATACCCACACTTACCAAACCTTTAAGAAGCGTGGATATCCAAACAAAAGAGGAAGTCAAGGCTGGCAAAGAAAGGAGCGATGTTGTAGCTGTGGCTGCTGCTAGTATAGTGGGTGAAGCTATGCTCGCTATAGTTTTGGCTGATGCACTTTTGGAAAAACTCGGTGGCGATTTTATGGAAGAAGTTGTAGAAAGGTATCAATTATACTTAAACCATGTTAAAAATTTTTGAAGAAGTTGGAAAAGCTGTAATTTTAACCTTTTTGGGAATATACTTTATATTTTACAAAAGACCAAAGATAAGGCATTTTGTCAAGCAGTTAGCATACTTTGGTGCAGAAACGGTTCCAGTTGTGGTTATAACTTCCATATTTACAGGTGGTGTTATTGCTTTACAAACATACAGTACCTTTTCTAGGTTCAATGCTGAATTCTTAATTGGTGCTGTGGTAGCTGTGTCCATGGGAAGAGAGTTGGGACCGGTTTTGTCTTCCCTTATGGTAGTAGCACGCGTAGGTTCAGCTATAACTGCAAATATTGGCACTATGAGGATAACGCAACAAATAGATGCATTGGAAGTGATGGGAATAAACCCGATAAGTTACCTAGTGGCACCTAGAATTTTTGCAGGTGTTGTAGGTGTTCCGCTTCTGGTAATTTTATCCGATGTAGCTGGTATATTTGGCGGTTGGTTTGTATCTGTAAAGTTATTTGGAGTAAATGAGTATCTATTCTGGGAGAAAATGAAAGATATTGCGGAACTCTATGATTTTGTAGGTGGACTTTACAAATCGATAGCCTTTGGCTTAATAATTTCTGCTGTAAGTTGTTACTTTGGATTCTATACAAAAGGTGGAACGGAAGGTGTAGGAAGGGCAACAACAAATAGTGTCGTAACATCTTCCATGCTCATTTTGATCTCCGATTACTTCCTAACAGCTATAATTTTTTAAGAAATGCCAAAGCTAAAAGAATTTAGAGAAAAGATAAACACTACCCTAAAATCACTAATACAACCCTTTGAGCCAAGTATTTTATACGATGCAATGACTTACTATCTTTTTCAAGATGGTAAGAGGATAAGACCTTTAGTAGTTCAAAGCGTATGTGAAGCATGGGATGGGAATTTAGAAGATGCTCTAATACTAGGGTGCGCCATAGAGATTGTTCACAATTACTCGCTAATTCACGATGACTTGCCTTGCATGGACAACGATACTATAAGAAGGGGGAAGCCAACATGTCACGTAGTTTACGGGGAAGATTTGGCTTTGCTGGCTGGAGATGCTTTATTAACACTGGCTTTTGAAATCCTTTCAGACAAAGAGTATTTAAAAGCTCTGTCACCTTCGGAAAGGTTACTTGCTATAAACATTCTGGCAAAAAAAGCTGGCTTTTTGGGTATGATTGGTGGTCAGGTGATGGATATTAGAAAACTTGACTCTCAGCAAGAAATAAACACAAAAAAGACAGCTGAGCTCTTTAGTGCATCCTTTATGTTTGGAGCTATAGCAGCGCATAAATTGGATTCACTCGAAGAAATGGAAAGGGTAGGTAAAAAGTTTGGATTGATTTTTCAGATGGTGGATGATTACAAAGACAAGGATGGTATGTATAAACTAATTGGTGAAAACCTAAAAAAGGTTATTCAAGACGAACTAGAAAAACTAAGAGAGCACTTAAAAAAGTTGGATTTGATGACACAGACCTTTGAGAAAATAGTAGAACTTTTAGTTTGTTGAAAAGCTAACACAGTTGACGTATATTATGTAGACTATGGAGTATATCGTATCTTTTGTAATCCTTATAGGAATATTGGTGTGGGTTCATGAGTTTGGACATTTCTTGTTTGCAAAGCTCTTTGGTGTAAAGGTAGAAACCTTTTCCATAGGCTTTGGTCCTTCTATAGTAAGCAAAAAAATTGGAGAAACAGAGTATAGAGTATCCGCTATTCCATTGGGTGGATATGTAAAGATGTACGGGGAAGAGGATGGTATTCAAGACCCAAGGTCTTTTTCATCTAAACCTAATTGGCAAAAGATAATTATAGCTTTTGGTGGTCCACTCTTTAACTTTTTATTTGCAATATTGGTTTTTAGTTTTCTGTATAATCTTCCCAAAAAAACTCCAGCTTACGTTTATGAAAAGCCTTTAGTGGGTTATGTAGTCAAAGATTCACCAGCTCAATCTTTAGGTATAAAACCAGGAGATGAGATTTTGGAGGTAAATTCCATAAAGATAAGCTCTTGGAAAGATATGGAAAAAGCTATTGCAGAAAGCTCTCTAAAGAAAGAGTGGACAATAAAAGTTAAAAGAGAAGGTGAAATAAAAACCTTAAAAGGGAGCGTTTCTTTAAGTAGATCAATTGGATTTGGTGCAGAACCTTCACTTAATCCTAAGGTAGGGAAAGTGGTTCCCAATACGCCAGCTCATCAGGTTGGTATCAAGGAAGGTGACATCATACTGTCTGTAAATCAAAAAGAAATAAAGAGTTGGCACCAAGCTGTAGAAGTTATAAGAAATTCTAAAGGTAGCCCTATAAGTCTAAAAATTAAGAGAGGAGAAGAAATTTTGGATATAACTGTTGTTCCCAAATTAGACGAAAAAACAGGTTTACCCATTCTTGGAATATCACCTTATGTAGAAACCAAGGATGTAAAGCTAAGTATGAGTGAAGCTATTGGTGAAGCTATCAATAGGACTGTATATATATCAACTCTATCCTTAAAAGCTGTTTGGGCGTTAATTACTGGCTCTGTGTCTTTCAACACTCTTGGTGGACCGATAGCTATAGCACAGCTTGCCGGCGAGTCCGCTCAGCATGGATTGATTGCCTTTTTGGGTATGATGGCTTTCATTTCCATTCAATTGGCTATATTTAATCTTTTGCCCTTACCTGTTCTTGATGGTGGACTAATATTACTGTTTTTAGCCGAGTCTATCAAAGGAAGTCCCATATCACCAAAGTTTAAAGAAAACTGGCAGAAGTTGGGTTTTGCCTTAATAATAACACTTTCAGTTTTTGTGATAATAAATGATCTTTTGAGAATAATAACAGGACGAGGTTTCTAAAAAATAAGGTTACTTTTTCAATACGGAATATTCGTCTTCAAAGCCACCACGTGCACTCTTTAGTGTGTGTTTGGAAGCCACACCTCTTATATCCTTTCCCTTTATAACTTGTCTTACACCTTCAGGCTTCACATGTCCTTCTATAAACTTACCTTGGTAATCCATGGTATGACAAGATCTCATCTCAATCGGTATTCCAAATTTATCCTTTATTCTGTCAAGTTCTGTGTAATCTACTTTAATACGCTCTATTTTGAAGCCTTCTTTCTCTAACTTAGAAAAGTAGGAAAGGCAACAACCACAATTTGGATTGTAATATGCCTTTATAGTTTGAGCTTGAGATATGCCAAAAGATAAAGAGATGAGCAACGCTAATAAAATACTCATTTGAAACCTCCTACTAAAAAATTTATAAATACATCTTTAAAATTCAATTTTTTCTTTCGAAGTTATTTTTGCCCTTTCCTCATCGAATTTATCAATTCTCTAGCCTGTTCTTCTGTCATAGGTCTACATAAAAGATAGCCTTGTGCATAATCACATTCCATTTGTTTGAGAAGTTCCAGCTGTGTCTGTGTCTCTACTCCCTCTGCCAATGTCTCGTAGCCCAAAACTTTTAGAAGTCCTATCAAGTACTTTAAAAACTCGCGAGCCTTAGAGTCTTCTTCTATAGGATGGACAAAGTTCATATCCAACTTAACAATGTCTATAGGTATATTTCTTATGTATGACAGTGCCGAGTAACCCGTACCAAAGTCGTCTATAGCAACTCTTATCTTAAAATTGGGGCTACCTTCCTTTAAAAACTTCACCATCTTAGTAAATTCAGAAGGAGGCATCTCCAACATAATTCTCTCTGTTATCTCAGCTACTAGTGTAGCCCTATATGACTTTAGACGCTCCTTTATATCCAAAAGTTTATTGATAGAGTCCTTCTTAGAAAGCGTCCTTGCCGATAAGTTAATACTCACTGGTAAACCAAACTCTATTGATTTCCTAGCAATGTAATCTATTGCCCATTCCTCAAAAGACAGTAAGTTTACATAAGAACCTTCCTCGAGTTCT
>JBEPZX010000016.1:0-26687 GCA_041640635.1 Aquificaceae bacterium | reverse complement strand
CGCTTAAGTGCTTGTGCTTTACAGCCACGCAGTAGGTAGGTAGATACAGATTAGGGAGAGAGCCCCCACCACATTGGGACATATCTCTTATGATTCTTACTTCCAAGTTCTTTAGTTTTCTCAGTTTTTTTGCTATTTTGTTTGCTCTCTTTTTTAGCTCTTCTTCTTTTGTTGTAAGCATTCTTATTGTGGGAATTTCTTGGTGTTTGCCCTCCAGATAAAGCCTTAGGGTGATTTCTAAACCTGCCAGTGTAAGCTTGTCTATCCTTACGATTCGACTTAATGGGTTTGATTTTATCCTTTCTATGAACTCTTTTTTGCCTAATATGATACCTGCCTGAGGTCCACCTAAGAGCTTGTCTCCACTGCCAGATACAATATGCACACCTAAGCTTATACTTTCTACAAAACTAGGTTCCTCTACGTTTATCCCAAGACTCTTTAAGTCAAGCATAGCTCCGCTTCCTGCATCGTAATACACAGGGTACCCAAGTGAAAGGAGATCTTTTAGACTTACTTCCTCCGTAAAACCTTCCATGTAAAAATTGCTTCTGTGGACTTTCATAATTAACGCCGTGTTTTCATTTATGGCGCTTTGGTAGTCCCTTAACTTTGTTTTGTTCGTTGTCCCCACTTCCACCAATTTGGCACCGCTCATGCGCATTATGTCGGGTATCCTAAAACTACCGCCTATTTCTACAAGTTCACCTCTTGAAACAATGACCTCTCTATCCTTTGCTAAGGTGTTTAGCACCAGAAAAACGGCGCTGGCGTTGTTGTTGACCACCATTGCAGCTTCACATCCTGTAAGTTCCTTTAGGTACTCTTCCACTATGGACTGCCTTGAACCTCTCCGCCCTTCTCGTAGGTTATACTCCAAGTTGGAGTAATGGGTGGCTATTTGCTCAATAAAATCAGCCACTACTTGTGGAAGCACCGATCTGCCTAAGTTTGTGTTGATTACGACACCGGTGGCATTTACCACCCTCTTTAGTTTTGCTGAGCTAAGCTCCTTTATCCTCTGTTTAATTAGATTTTCCAAATCAGCCAGTTTGTCTCTTTTGCCCGAGATTATCTCCTGCCTTACTTCTGACAAAACTTGGCGTATGGCTTGCTTTACGTAAACTTCTTCACCTTCCCCTTTGAACTTGTCCATCAATTCCGACACCTTCGGTAAACTTCTAAGAAGTTTCTCTTTCATCTTAGGAACACCCTCCTTTGACCTTCTCTCTTTGTAATGCCCATTGTATCCATATACTCAAGAAGTGGAATGAGATACTTTCTGGTGAGTCCAAGTTTTTCTTTAGCAGCTTGCACATCAAACTCTTTTCCTAGTTCTCTTAGCACAGCGATATACTTCTTCAATAAAGTATCACCTATATATAAGAAATCTCCCAAACTATGCACGTATCCCCTTTTTACGCATAGGTGGAGTATATCTTTGTAGCTTTGCAGTTGCTTTTCTTCTTTTATACCATCTTCTAAAAAGTGCATAAGACTTCTAAAGCTTTCTATGTTTTCCAATTGAGCAAGTTTTGTATTTACGATAAAGTCTTCCACAAAAGTTAAATCTTTACTGTCGGAAACTAAAAATCTTAACACTTCATCTCCGACTTTAAGTTTAAGTTGAGCTTGGGACCTTCTTATAAGACCTTTGTTTTCTTTCAAGAGGTTTGAAAGTTTTTCCTTTGCGTTGTTAATACTTTGATGATGAAACAATTTGTTTCCCAGTTTGTAGGCGTTTATCTGGGTTGGATTTATGGCTTTGCCGTGCAATGAGTTTATAAGGGTTAAATCCGCTCCAGTATTTCCCCATTCAAGGAGTGCGTATTGGATTAGGTCTTTCTCCAAGATGTCAAGATTACTCCTTATAAAGTTTTTGGATACTCGTTTGGGTAACGGATGTATAACTTGGTAGCAGCATTGTAACTTACCATCCGTAGAAAGCACAGGTCCTCTGTCACCACTCACACATATGACGGGTTCTTGGAGTTTTATCAGAAAAATGTCTTCGGATACTCTCTTGGCTGTTCCTGTAATACATCTCATACCAAAAAAGAATTGGTAGGTTTTCCCAGCTTTTATATTAGCCCTCAATATCACTTTGTCAGACTTTATAAGTTGTTCAGGTTTTATTACCCAAAACCCCCTTTCTATAGCTTGGTAATCGATGGATGGTGCATTTATAGCTACTCTTTGTCCGCTTTGGACGTGGTTTACGAACTTCCCATGTGTTTGAAGCTTTTTCACTTTAGCCGTGTAACCTATAGGTTCTACTACTATGGTGTCTCCTTCTTGTAGTTTCCCAGATACACAGCTACCTCTGAGAACAGTTCCATGACCTTTTACGACAAAAGCGGAATCCAAACACACTTTAAGGAACTCATCCTTTCTGTCTATACATAGTTGTTTGGAATAAAGTCTTAAACCCTCTTTTAGCTCATTCAACCCCAAGCCTTCTAAACAGGATACAGGATAGTAACCAAAAACATCCAGATCTAAACTCCTAACGGTTTCTTTTATTTCCTCTTGAGCAAGCAACACGGTTTCTTCATCTACTAAATCCACTTTTGTTATGGCTACGCATAAACTTTTTATTCCAAAGCACTTGGCTATATATAGATGTTCCATAGTTTGAGGCATTATGCCTTCTTTGGCATCCACTATGAGAAGTAAGCCGTTAACTGTAGCTAAGCCTGATATGGCATTTTTGATAAATCTTTCGTGTCCAGGTATGTCTATGATTCCTATTTTTATATCTGGAAACTCCAAAAAAGCAAAACCCATGTCTATGCTCATACCACGAGCTTTCTCTTCTGGCAGTCTGTCCGTGTCTATATTTGTTAAAGCTTTTACTAAGGTTGTTTTTCCATGATCCACATGCCCCGCTGTACCAATTAGGAAGTGCTCCATAAATTAAAAGTTAACCAAACATGGGTCTCTTTTTGAGTCTAAAGTATACAAAAGAACCACTGAGCACATTGTAAAGTATGGTAAAAGAGGTTAGAAGGTAAGCCATTGCAAAGACGTAAATGAATTGGTTTACCAACAAACTTAACATCAGAGACAAACACATCAAACAAAGTAGATAAAAGCTTAGCCTAATTCTCTTTGGATTTATGATATCGCTCATAAGTGGTGTGGGATACACACCCTCGTTGCTCAGATGAAACCAAACCAAAAAAGGTATTATCCTCTGCATCATACCCAGTATTATGCTACTGAAGAACATTAAAAAGGCATAATAAAAAGCCTTTTCAGAAATGGGATAGAGCACCAATGAAACAATCAGCATAAGCATTCCAAGATACCAAAAAGGTATTGTAGGTTCTGAAACTCTCCTTTTCCTTTTGTACAATCTCCAGATAGTTATCAGTGCGTACAGAAGGTACAGAATTAGCAAAGGATAGTCTGTCACTGGACTAAGAAGCAAGAAAAAACTCAGGATTTCGGGAAACCTGTATGCAAGGAGTTTTGGGTAAGGTTGTGTAACGTAAAACATCTCTACAACACGAAAAGATACGGAAGCAACTAAAAGTCCAATCCATCCAAAAAGCAGGAGTTTAAGGTGTAGCTTTAGAATTTCCTCTTTGAAGGGTACAAATCCAACGTAAGATAGGATGGTATAGTAACCAAAGGATAAGCCCACCAGGAAGATTGCCAAAGCGTACTTCATGCCGTAGGATGTGGGTATGTTAGCCTTTAACCTGTAGAGTTTGCTACTCATCACAAAGAAGGTGTATATGGATGCAAGGTATAAAAGAGTGGCACCTAAAAGTTTTATCTCCAAGTTTGCAAAGTAAAAGGAAAGAGGGAAGAGAATTCCACCCAGTAACAGTAGCAAAAGGGAAAATCCAGCTTTTTTAACGGGCTTTTCTATAACAGCACCCGCAACTACGGGTAGCATCTGATAGAGGGCACCAAACATGGTAATTAAGGCAAGACTTACCGTAAAGGTGTGGATAAAGGAAGGTAGTGTAAAGGAGGACTTGAATATGGCTATGCTATGAATTATAGAAAGAAAAAACCAAAGACCGCTGGATGTGATAAAAAAAGAGGAAACCACTATGAAAGGTGGAGCTTGCTGTATGGATAAGCCTTGAACTCTCATAACATTTCCATTTTGTCTATAATCTCCGGAGCATCTAAATGCTGATCACACATAGGATAAAGTATTTGCTCCTCTTTCATGTTGTGCTGTTGTATGAGGATCATGAAGGTTTCCCCTATGGATATAAAAGCGTCTTTATCTTTACTGAGCAATGCTTTCTCCATTCTTTCCATTAGATCTCTTGCTTGGGCATGCTCCATCCTCATGACCTGTGTGGGACCCATGGTTATCCCTGTTCTACCCTCAAACTCCGGAAAGAGAACATCCTCTTCCTTTTGAAAGTGTCTTAGCGTTTCATCCTTGAAGGATTTAAAGGTCTCAATGGCTTCTTCCCATTTTTCCTGGTTTACGAGTTCCTCAACCTGTGCGTAAATCTCATCGCACTCTCTGTGCTCCTGCGTTAGGTAACCCGTAATGTCAAACATGTTGTACCTCCTTTATGAAAATTTTCCCAAATAAATGCTTAATAAAAACGACCCAGAGAATTGCATAAGGCACAAAGGATACTGAGGACAAACCAAGGGCATCTAAGAAAACCATAAGAAACACACCAACTGGCACAAAAGGAAAAAGCTTTTTCATACCTGCTTCATCCACAAAATCCGATATGGAAACCTTTTCTTTACCCTCCTGGATAAACTTTCCATAGAGTATTCTGGGAAGGAGGTGGAAAAGCCCACCCATTATGGTAGTGGCTGTAAATCCGTAAACCAAAAGATCCACGTGTATAAGGACTAAATGGGAAACCAAATTTAAGCTGGATGCAACAGTTCCAATGAGCATACCAAAAGGTAGGAAAATCAACGCTAAAAGGAGGTACTTCACAGCCAATGGTATCTCTCTGGGCATCCTCCTGTTTGCAAATACGCTGTAGATTATCCATAGGTAAAAAGCTAAAAACACAAAAACCAATATGGAAAGGTAAGCCAAAACCTTGTAGTTCATAAAGTAAAAGGATGCAAGAAATAAAGGTAAGGATAAAAGGGAAAGGTAAAAAAGTCTATTGGCGTGTTTGATGTTTAGCTGTTCCATTGTTAGCATTGGAATCCAAGCAAGTTCCACACCAAAAACTACGTTGAGCATAAACCCAAGCGTTACAAAATGTATAGCAAATGCCAAGCTCACGTATCCTAGTTGGTGCAAAACTAAAAGGTAGCTACCAAAAAGGAAGTAAAGGCTTCCTAAAGTTAAAAACCTCACCGTGGGGGGTTTGTAGTTTTTTACAGATAACAGGATATGAAAAACAAATAAAGTTGAGGTTACAGCGTAAAGCGCACTCGCATAGGAAGTTTGGTTTAAGTAAAACAGAAGAGACGAAAGAGCACTGAGAAAAAATACAAAGTAGGACAGCTTTGGGAATTTCAAAGCCCTATTTTGAGAGTTTGGAACGATCTGATACATGGCAGACATAATGGTATGTGCTATGAAACCGAAGACAGCTATGATCCACGAAAGTTTTATGTCCATCCCTTTGTAAAAAAGGGATACAAAAAGATTTAGGATAGCGAGTGCAAAAAAGTAGGGTGAGACTTTAGATACGTAAAACATGACATTTTTATATTATATGAAATTATTAGTATTTGACAATTTTAATACTTGACAAGTTTAATTCTTGATGATAAAATCATTTATGTATCTTAATAAGGAGGTACTGCCATGAGTATAGGTTGGCTAGAAGTGGTAGTCGCCACAGTATTAATCTCCCTTGTGGTAAGTGTCATACTAGGGAGAGGAAAGGGATGGTTAGAGCCTGACTTTTGGAAGATAGCCGCAATCATAACAAGCTCCGTTATGACCATTACGCTGATACTGCTGACTTTCCACTCTCTAAATGCTATAAGCGTAGGTAGCAAAAGGGTACCTAGTCCAACGGTTATTAACAAAGAAATTGGATACGTGTATAACGCTGACAGAAGAGCTATGGAGCCTGTGATAGGTAAGGCGGACGTTGGTCTTTTTGGTAAAGTCTGGAGCGGGGAAGAAGCTTCCAAAATTTTGGAAGAAGGAAAACTAGCTATCCAAAGCAGAAACTGTATGGATTGTCATACGCTTCTTGGCAACGGTGCCTACTATGCACCGGATCTAACAAAAGCGTGGCTCGATCCCAAATGGGAGAAACAGATAATGCCAGTAACCAACGCCAAAAGTAAGGAAGAGGCTATGAGAACATGGATCATAAATCCAGACAAGTTTCCCACATGGGTCAGAAAGATGCCCAATTTAAAACTTTCTGAGGAAGAAGCTACGGCAATAGTAGCCTATCTTAAGTGGATGTCTGCGATAGACACTAACGGTTTCCCTGCGAACTTTCCAGAGGTGAAGGTTGCTCAATAAATTTTAGGGAGGTTTAGCCATGGAACAAAAAAAGCTTTATGAATCTCAGCAGTTGGCTCTTTGGTACTTTTGGACGGCCTTTATCCTTTTAGGAGCCCAGCTCATCTTTGGTTTAATAGCTGCCTATCAATTTGTAAACCCAGATTTCCTCTATGGAGCTCTAAACTTTATGACCAATAGGATGCTTCACATAAACGCTTTAGTTGTGTGGCTTCTTATGGGTTTTATTGGAGGTATATACTGGTTTTTACCACTGGAAACAGGTAGAGAGGTGGTAGGTATAAAGCTGGGTAAATTGGCATACTTTGCATTGGTTGGTGCTGTTGCCGTTGTGGTTTTAGTTTACTTGCTTAAACAGATAGGCACAGCTGACTACTTTACCATGTGGTTTATAACGGAAGGTAGGGAGTATATAGAGGCTCCACGTTGGGCAGATATAGGTATTGTAGCTGTTGCCTTAATAGTTGCTTATAACGTTATAGCTACAACTCTTGCAAGTAAAAGGATTACAGGTATATTGGGTGTTCTGATTATAGATCTTGCAGCTTTGTTTGGTCTTTACCTTGCTGGAATGTTTTTTACACCTAATATATCCATTGATCAATACTTTTGGTGGTGGGTAGTACACCTTTGGGTTGAGGCCACATGGGAAGTGCTCGTTGGTGTATTAATGGGATGGCTTTTGATGCATTTGCTAGGTACACCAAGAAAGATTATAGAAGCATGGTTGTATGTAGAAGTAATGCTGGTTTTTGGCACAGGAATATTGGGTTTAGGACATCACTATTACTGGATAGGTACACCTGAGTACTGGTTAGGTATAGGTGGATTCTTCTCAGCGATGGAACCGCTTCCTCTGGTTGCTATGGTTGTGCATGCTGTATACGATGCGGGTGTACATAAGTTGAAAACGGTTAACATACCAGCTCTATTTTGGGCTTTTGCGCAAGCCTTTGGAAACCTATTTGGTGCAGGTGTATGGGGATTTATGCATACATTACCTCAGATAAACCTATTTAGCCATGGGACGCAAATGGCTCCAGCACATGGACATTTAGCGTTCTTTGGAGCTTATATGGCAGCAAATGTTGCACTCTTTTATTTTGCTTTAGGTCAATCGAGGGTTAAGGAAGGTTACGTGTTAAATGGTTTTCCTTGGAAGCTGGCTTACGTAGGTTTAATAATAGGTATTGTTGGTATGGTTGGAGCATTAACAGTAGCCGGTTTTGCTCAAACGATGATAGAGAGGGCTACATTGGGTAGTACATGGGAAGCTTATATAACAGCTCAGGAACATCCATGGATGGTATCAGCCTATAGTTGGAGGCTCCTATTTGGGTTTGTCTTCTTTGTGGCATACATTGTACTTATGTACGACCTAATAACGGCTGGTAAGAGGGTGGAAGAGCTCAAAAGGATTGAGGAGGCTCGTGTTGCTGGCTGATGTTTTATATAAACTAATGCTTTATGGCTTTTTGCTAGTTTTCTTTGCCAGCGCCTACGCTATACTGTATGGATTTGGGAGGGTTTGGGACCTTCCCTTCCTTACTAAAATATCCTACGCTTTTGGAGTCTTGCAGTTCCTGTCTGGCTTAGGTATGGTAGTTACAGAATACTTAGCTATATTTTGGAAGCTGATAATACTTATAAGTTCCATTCTTTATCTGTTTATACCTCCTGTCATGTGGAAGGTGGTCGTCAAGTTTCACGAAAGACATCATCGATGAGTTGTTTAATTTCTTCCAAAATCTTATCATACTTTCTTTTCTTATACGCTTTTCTCATATGCTCCGCCTTGTTTACTACATCGGCTAATTTCCTAGGTAAAAAACTTTCTAGCTTTTCTTTTACAAGCCTGGACACGATAGGCACACTTCCCGATGTAGATACACCTATAACTAAATTACCTCTCATAACGATAGCAGGAAACAAGAAGGTACAAAAGTCTGGACTATTTACGGAGTTACAGAGTCTGTTGGAAATGGATGAGGAAAGTCTTTTAGAAAAACTTAAAGAGTTTAAAGAAAAGGGTGTTCTTAGGCGCATCTCCGCTATTTTGTATCACAGGAGGGTTGGTTACACCGCCAACGCTATGGTTGTCTGGAGAGTGCTAAAGGAAAGATTGGAAGAGGTGGGAACACACTTGGCAAGCTTTAGGAGTGTTTCTCACTGTTACGAAAGGACCACCAACGGTGTTTGGGAGTATAACCTATTCTCTATGGTTCATGGTAAGCAAAAGGAAGAGGTAGAAACCTTCATAGAGAAGGTAAGTAAAGATTTAGGAATAATGGATTACCGGATAATATATTCCGTGCGTGAGTTCAAAAAGAGAAGGATTAAATACTTCTCGGAAGAGTTCTATGAGTGGTACAGGAGTTTGCTGTGAAAGAGATCGTTCTTTTCATTCACATTGCTCTTGCCACCTTTTGGGTAGGAGGCATGATATTTTTAGTCCTGGTAGTTTCGCCTTTTGTGAGAAAGCTTCCCATCAAAGACGAAATTTACCAAGCTGTAGGCAAACGTTTTAGCTTTTATGGAACCTTTATAACCTTATCCCTTTTATTTGTAACTGGTCTTTGGAATTTTCACAACGTTGCTGGTCTTTCTAACCTTTTTGATCTGTCCTCTCCGTATACGGTGACCTTTTGGCACAAGTTGGTATTTTTCTTCTTGGTGGTTTTGATCTCTTTATTTCACGACCTTTACTTTGGTGTAAAGGCTGTGAATTCAAGCTTTCATGCGAAGGTGGCAAGGCTCTTAGGCTTGGTTAACCTGTTACTGAGTTTATACATGGTATTCCTTGCATCAAAATTGAGGTTTGGAGGATAGATATGGCGCATGTAATTGGGTCCAAGGGAAGCTTTTCGGAATTTATGCCCACAAAAGACTCAGTTTATTCCTCTGAGGATCTAAGGTGTATCTATTTTTACCTTAAGAAAGGTCAAAAAATCGATCTTCATACTTCTCCCCATTTAGTTTGGATCACGGTGCTTGAAGGTAAGAGTAGGTTTTTCATAGGTTCAGAAGAAAACACGCAGGATCTATGTGAAAAGGAAAGTATCCTTTACGAGCCAAGGGAACCTCATGGATTTTTAGCGTTAGAAGACTGCGTTCTTATGGCTTTGATCGTTAGGAAAGCATAAAAGTTACCCTATCTCCAATTTTGACACCCATATCCTTAGCACTACCCATAGGTAAAAATAACTCCATAAATCCAAAGCTTCCACAAAGTGTGGACAGTGTTTCCTTTTTTGCTTCCATAAAGTGCGTGCACACTTTTAATTTGTTGCCCTTGTAAATGGCGTACTTATATCTCCCACAGGGAACATTGGTTATGGCATTCCCAAAATGATCGAAGTAAACAACTTTACCTATGATGGATGTTCCTTTGTTTAAAGGATCCTGCCACTTTAAAAGGAATTTATAGTTTACCTTTGTTCCCACTTTTTGGATATCCAACCCTTTGGAAAGATGCGCAGCAACGGGTGCAAAAACGTCCCTTCCATGGAAGGTCTCATTTACCCTCTCCAAAGTGAACCTTTCTATTTTGTAGGCAAGTATGGGGCTGTTTATTTCCTTCAAGGTCAAATCGAATATGCCATTTTGAGGTCCTACAAAGTAGTAATCACCGCATTTTATAGCCAAAGCAAGCCTTTTAGATCCTACACCTGGATCCACAACGCATAAAAATATTGTCCCTTTCGGGAAATACTTGTAATGAGCTTTCAAAATTAAGGCGCCTTCCAATACATTAAAGGGTTCCACTTGGTGGGTGATATCCACGATACGGGCATGGGGGTTTACAGTTAGTATCACTCCCTTTAGAGCACCTACAAAGCCATCCTTTAACCCAAAGTCCGTAAGAAGAGCTACAAAGCTCATACACTGTATATTTTGATAGGATTATAAAAGGTATCCCTTTCTACAGGGATTTTTCCCGCATCCTTTATCAGTTTTATGAGTCTGTCTTTGGAATGATTGTATGCGGAAGTGGTCCCTGCCGAGTGGACGATTTTCTCCTCTTCTATGGTTCCGTCCAAGTCATCGGCTCCAAAGTTGAGAGCCACTTGAGCTACCCTTTCTCCCAAAGTTACCCAGTAAGCTTTTATGTGTTGAAAATTGTGCAGGTAAATTCTGGATATGGCTATTGTTTTCAAATCGTCCACCGATGAAGTCCTTTTTCCACCTAACTTGTTACCCTCTGGCCAGTAGGCTAAAGGAATAAACACTTGAAAGCCCTGTGTTTCTTCTTGAAGTCTCCTGAGCATCTCCATATGCTCTACCCTTTCTTCGTAAGACTCCACATGTCCATAGAGCATAGTAGCGTTTGTAGGTATGCCGAGCTTGTGAGCTGTTCTGTGGATCTCCAGATACTGTTCTGCGTTTGCTTTGTAAGGTGCTATTATTTTTCTCACACGTTCAGAGAAGATTTCGGCTCCACCACCGGGAAGGGCGTCCAATCCCGCGTCTTTTAGTGCTTTTAGAACGTCTTCGTAGCTTTTGCCGGATATTTTTGCCATGTGGTGTATTTCCACAGCTGTCCAAGCCTTCACGACTATATTGGGAAATCTGTTTTTTACAGTCTTTACGATACCCACGTAATCCTCAAACTTCCAGTGAGGAGGAATGCCACCTACGATGTGGACTTCCCTTCCTCCTTGTTTGTAGGTATCTTCAACTTTTCTCAGTATCTCTTCCAAGGTCATTTCGTAAGCTCTTGGGTCCGACTTGGTAACACCAAAGGCGCAAAAGGTGCACCCATACACGCATACATTTGTTGGATTTATCTGCCTGTTTACTATAAAGTAGGCAAAGGTGTTGTTCTTCTTTCTGTTTACGTATTCAGCAAGGTTACCTATAAAGGTCAAGTGATTGGATTTGAACAAGTAAACACCTTCTTCAAAGGAAATAGGTTCCTCTGAGATAATCTTCTCAGCTATCTGTGATAGATTTTTGTCATCTATGGAATCTATAAGGATCTCTAAGTTTTCCACCATAGTAACTTTCAAATAATATCCCAATCCCTTTAATTTGCAACGAAGGTTTGCGATTTTATAAGTTCTCTCTCCTTTTTCCAACTAAGCTTTCTCATTATATCGACCTTAATCTTTTCTACCTTTTGCCAAGGAAGCTCTATCTGCATAGGTTCATTGTATACCAAGGCGTTTTTTGCTTGTGGGGAGAGAACTCGGACAATTCTTCCTTGATCGGATTCTACAACTATGTAAAGCTTTGGTTCTCCTTGATCTGCCGTAGGTAAGTTATGGGGAACTCCTATGTTGACAAGGGTAAGGATGTATCCATTTTGACCTTTTTGTAAATCAATTTTGATATCCTCGGCTTTTGCCATACCCGTTGGGAAGGAATGGTCGTGTCTTGGTTTCTTTGAATGGAAATACTCAAAGGGGAACTTTTGGACTATTCTTTTTGCTCCCATGTTTGGCATGTGACAGTCCTGACACGACTTCTCTACCCTAAAGGTCATCTTTGCCTGTTTCCACTCTTTGTGGGTTTCCTGATGGCAACCTGCGCAGAACTCGGACTTTACGTATGCAAAGTCCTCTTTGGATGGGTGAGGAGGTGACCATACTTTATGGGGACCGTGCATAGCTTTTGTTTCATCTTTAAAGTGACAAGCCACACAACCTATACCATCTTCTAAAAACTTCTTTGCCAAAACTGGTTTTACTTCTGGATCTACTTGGTGCGGTGCGTGACACGATAAACACTTACTCTTTGTGTAGTTCTCCGTTTGGAGCTTGAACTCTTCGCTCTTCCACGCCATGGCGTGCCTGCTCTTTTCCCACTCCTTGAATATTTCGCCATGACAGTCGGAGCACCTTTGTGCATTGGGTCTCTGCAAAAGATCTTTCTCTACAAAAATATCGCTACACGAAAAGGTAAATATAAATAGGACTACTAAAACCACCCCCATCCTAAATCTAAAAATACACAAAAAACAGGAAAGAATTATAATTAAAACTTATGAGAAAATTAACGTTTCTTATAACACTCTTATTTGCACTTTTTGTATCCGCATGTAAATCCACACACGAGTTCTATGGCTTTGTTTACGATCAACCTGCCTACAACTTTGAACTCACAGACCACAACGGCAAAAGAGTTAAGCTCTCCGACTTCACGAGTCAAGGTAAAGTAGCACTCATATTCTTTGGTTACACCCATTGTCCCGATGTTTGTCCCGATGCTTTAACTAAGATGAAACTCGCCTACGATAAACTGTCGCCAGAGGAGAAAAACAAAGTTCAGGTGCTTTTTATAAGCGTAGATCCAGAAAGGGACACTCCTGAAATTCTAAAAGGCTACGTTCCCTACTTTGACCTAAGCTTTATCGGTTTAGTAGGCACTCCTGAAGAGATAGCAAAGGCTGCAAAAGAGTACAAAGCTTACTATAAAAGGGTTGAATCTGACTCAAAGCTTGGATACCTGATAGATCACACATCCACAATCTACCTTGTAACACCCGATATGAAGATAAAGCTTCTATTTACGGGATCCAAGCAGGAACCCGATAAGATGGCGGAGGATATAAAATTTCTGCTGCGGAGCTAATAGAGAAAATCTTTGAGGAAAATGGTTTTAAGCTTCCTTCAGAACAGGTAAATAAGTTTGAAGTATACCTGGAACAGCTAAAGCGTTGGAACAAGGTTCATAAGCTAACATCCATTACGGATGATAGAGAGATTATTCTCAGACATTTTGTGGATTCTGTGAGTCTCAGTATTTGCTTTAAAAATCTTGAAATTGACCTATACCAAAAAAAGCTGTGCGACGTGGGAAGTGGGGCAGGTTTCCCAGGTGTTCCATTACAGATATACTACCAGAATAAACTTGACATTACACTGATAGAGTCAGTGTCTAAAAAATGTTCCTTTCTTGAGTATATAAAGTCCTTACTTAACCTAAACTACAGGGTCCTTTGCAAAAGAGCTGAGGACGTAAAAGAAACCTTCGATATAGTATTTTGCAGAGCCCTAGGAGCTTTTGAGGACATTCTTCCTACGCTTTTGCAACTGTCCAGTGAGTACGTTTTTGTGATGAAAGGGAAAGAACCGGTAAAGGGTTACCATAATTGCAAGATATCCCTAAAAGACATAAAAGAAAGCTACGTAGTTTTTCTGCAAAAAACCAAGTATCCCGTATGAGCTACCATTTGATCCTCTGGTCTTAGTCTTTCTGGGTTTACCTTATAGTGCCTGTGAAGCGTCTCCAACACTTCCACATTCCCGAAACCTCTTTCCAAAGCTTTTAACAACGTGCTTACTTGATTGGTGGTAGGTAGCAAAAAGCAGCAAGAGGCACCTTTCTTTAGGTGAGTGTGAAGCTTGTCAAGATAAAGCCAAGGCTCCCTTACATCTACAAAGCAAGCATCGAAGTATTCCTCTTCCAAAGTATCTTCCTCCATAAAGTCTTTGTTAAAGGCTCTCACGTTGGAGCATAAATTAAAGCGGTTCCAATTTTTTAAAGCGTTTTCGTAAAACTCCTTAACTACCTCAAAAGTCCACACTTCTTGAGCCAGTTGAGAAAGAACAGCGGTCATAGCACCGCTTCCAGTACCAAACTCTAAAACTCTCTTATCTTTTATATCGAGCTTAAAGGCAGCGTAAAAGGAATCCTTTGGATAAAGTATTTGGGTTTTCCTTTTGAATCCCAAAAGTAAAATATCCTCTAACGTTGGATGGAAAACATAAAAGCCGTTAACATTTTCTCCGTTTTCTTTGTCTAAAACGTCTTCGAGCTTTATAACGTTATCTCTTATATTCAAGCTAAAGCCTGTGGTCAGTTGTCTTAGATATTTTCTATCTTTCCAAACGAGGAGGACCCAATCACCTTCTTTAAATTTCATAACAAGCTATAATATTTTAAGATGAAAGAAATCCTTCAAAAGCTAGCGGATAAAGAAAATCTGAGCAAAGAGGAAATAAAGCAAGCTTTGGAAAACATAGTTTACGGACAAGCAACGGATGCTCAAATAGGTGCCTTTATTATGGGAACGCGCTTGAAAGGGGAAACTTCCGAAGAGATCGCTGGAGCTGCAGAGTTTTTCAGAGAACATGCAACAAAGATAGAAGTTACTAACCCAGAGGATCTGGTGGATACATGCGGAACAGGTGGGGATAGGTCGGGAACTTTTAATGTATCAACCACTGTAGCTTTTGTCTTAGCTGGAGCTGGCATTAGAGTAGCCAAGCACGGAAATAGATCTGTCTCATCAAAAACAGGTAGCGCTGACCTTTTGGAATACCTAGGAGCAAAAATAGACTTACCACCTGAGAAAGTAAAAAAAATGATAGAAGAAATAGGAATAGGGTTTATGTTCGCTCCCTTATTTCATCCCGCAATGAAGCGTGTAGTGGGACCTAGGAAAGAGGTAGGAATAAGATCCATATTTAACCTAATTGGTCCTTTGTCAAATCCAGCTGGAGCCAAAAGACAGCTTCTGGGTGTTTTTTCTGATGAGTATTTAGAAAAGATGGCTTATGCCCTCAGAGATTTGGGAACTTTAAACACTGTTGTAGTTCATGGTAAAGATGGTTTAGATGAGGTGTCCATAGGTGCTACTACCCTTGTTGCCCATATAAAGGAAGGCAACATAGACATATACGAGTTTGCTCCTGAGGATGTGGGGTTTAAAAGGTATCCTATGGATTACGTATGTGTAAACTCTGTGGAAGAGAGCGCTAAAGTAAGCCTTTCGGTGCTCAAAGGTGAGCCTTCGCCAGCTCTGGATATGGTTTTGATAAACGCCGCCTTTGGTGTGTTGGTTAGCGGGAAGGCTGGTGATTTAAAAGAAGCTTTGGAGATAGTCAAAGAGTCAATAGGCAGTGGAAAAAGTTACCAAAAGTTAAAAGAGTTTATAGAAGCCTCCAATAAGTATTAGTTGTAGCTTTTGAGCTTTGAAAAATCAGCAAATTAGCATATAAGTAAATTAGCAAGCTTTATGGATCTTTTAGAAAAAATTATAGCAAGGTGTGATGTGTATCTCTAAAATAATCTTTAAGATTTCGTAAGGAGGTTTATCAATGAACAAAACCAAAATGCTTGGGGGTGTAATTGCGAGTAGTTTTTTGGCGTTAGCTCTGTTTTCTAACCTTCCAGCTAAAGGTTCCCAAAGTAAGCCCAATCCAAAAGGTGGGTGGTGTGGAGTAGTTTTTCACCTTCACGGATCTGGTAAAGCCTATGCGGTGGACGAAAGAACAGGAGACATACTTGCAGAGTTTGACACAGGCAAAGGTGGCACACTGGGAGCTGTAACACCAGACTGCAAAAAGCTTTACGTTAGCAACGCTGGCGAAGGGCAAAGGACGGTTACTGTGATAGACGTTGTGAATCTTAAAAAGATTAAGGATATAGAAACAGGAAGCAGACCAAAGCACGCACTGCCCAGCCCAGATGGAAAGCTTGTAGGAGTGGACCATTGGGAGTTCGAAAGTGACGGCACACACAGGATAGTTTTTCTTGACTCAAAAACCGATGAAATTGTGAAGGTAATAACCTATACACCACGGAATAGGGACTTCAAAGGTGTAAAGTCCATGCACAACGCTTGGTCACTCGATGGTAGGTACTTTTTTACTATAGATAGAGCAGACAACAAGGTGCTCATAATTGACACCAAGACGTGGGAAGTTATAGAGAAAACCTTCCCTAGTATACCCCACTACGCCGTGCCAAGACCAAATGGTAAGGAAGTCTGGGTTGTTACAGAGGGCAAATCGGATGGTAGTGTAGCACCCGAAATCTACGTTCTGGATCTAACCAAAGGTGGATTTGATGTTGTGGCAAAGATGGCAATGCCTTTGGATGGTGAGGAAGCCATAGAGGGGCACCATGGAAACTTTGATGCCAAAGGTAAGTACTTCTTTATAAACAACAGAGGACCAGGTGGGAACTTTAAGGGTCGCGCAGTGGCGGTTTTCGATGCGGACACTAAAAAACTTGTTGCAGACTTAAGGGTAGGTTCTACAGGAGTAGGTCATACCTACGTATCTCCCAACGGAAAGTACACCATAGTTACAAACTATGGAAATAACGTAATATCTGTGATAGATACAGAAAAACTTACTGTAATCAAAAACCTAACCATAGGAAGCGGAAGGATGGGGCACGTGGCATTTTCCTCAGACAGTAAAAGAGCTTTTGTGAGTAATGACAAAGACGGAGCGCTTTATATGATAGATATGGAAAATCTAAGCGTTGTTAAAAAGATAACTACAAATGGGAATCCAGGTGCTGGTCAAGTTTTGAACTCTTATTACATAGTTTTCGAAAATGTACCAAAGCCTGTAAGGTAAAATTTTTCAAGATGGGAGTAAGGTCTTAATGTTAAATGACTTTACTCTCGTCCTTGTCTCTCTTTTAATAGAGACCTTGCCTTTTGTAATACTTGCAAGTTTAATATCTGGATTTATGGAGCTTTTGCTACCTTCTGGCTTCTTTTCCAAAATAAAAAGCAACAACCCTTATGCCTCTTTATTGGTAGGTTCTAGTGTAGGCTTTCTTGTTCCTATGTGTGAGTGTGGATCGGTTGTGATAGCCAGGCGATTGATGAAGAAAGGCATGGCTCCAGCGGGAGCATTAGCCTATATGCTGGCTGGACCTATAGTGAGTCCAATAACCATAATGTCCACATACACGGCTTACTACTACATGCCCAAAATGGCTTTATACAGAGTCTTGCTAGGTATTTTTATTGCTTCTTTGACCGCTTTGCTCATTTATCAAGTAACAAAGGGAAGAGTTTTAAAAGAACAAAAGAGTTTGTTTGATCTTCAGGTTGTAGGTACTGCAAAGCCTAGCTTGATGCGTAAGGTTGAGCATGCTCTAAAGCATGCAGCGGACGATTTTATGAGCATCTATCCTCTACTTTTGTTGGGCATCACGTTAACGTCCATATTTAAGGTTTTACTCCCTACCAACGTGTTAGTTATGTTAAACAGCCATCCTTTTGTGGATGTATTCTTTGCTCCCATGTTAGCTGTAAGTTTATCCTTGTGCGCAGAAGCGGATGCCTTTATAGCCTCAGCTCTAAATAACATATTAAGTATGCAGGCGCAACTCGCCTTTTTGGTTATAGGTCCTATGCTGGATATAAAGCTTTTCCTAATATACAAACGTGTTTTTAATACGAAAACTCTAAGTTTGCTTGTTACCTTTCCACTCTTGAGCACGTTAATAATTATCTATTTATGGAAGGTTCTAATATGACACACCTTGTAACCTTTGTTGGAATTTCCGCTCTATGTCTTTACATAATATCCACCAAAAAACTGGAGCTTTTGCTGTCTCCAAAGCTTTACTGGACGGTATACTTTAGCGGAGCTTCGATGGGGCTGTTTTTGCTTGCCTTGGGAAACCTTACTGAAAACTACACAAGTTTAAAAGGGAAAGTGAAAAAGCTACTTTTGGGAATACTTTACGTATACCCGGCAATACTTTTCCTATTGGTCAATCCCTCTGAGTTGCAAAACGTAAATAAAAACGTTATAAAAGAAATAAAACAAGTAGAAATAAAGAAGGTTAAACCCATTGAGTTTTTACCAGTTGATGAATACGGCTATGTGAAGCTCAATCTATTTGAGCTATGGCTCCTAGCGAAAAATCATCCATACCTTCTGAATTCCTACAAATTTAAAACGGTTGGCAAGGTGGAAAATGTATATGGGAATACCTTAACTCTACAAAGAAGCTTTATAACTTGTTGCGTAGCTGATGCTACTCCTGTAGAAGTTGAAGTTCATGGGATAAGTGGTCCCAGAGTGGGCGATTGGATAGAAGTTTGGGGAAAGGTTATAGTTAAAGATTATGTAATAATATTTGCTGAAAACTACATCAAAACAGATCCAAAAGGTTTTATATCAGTGTGGTCCGAAAAGCCTCCTTTTAATCCTTAAAAAAATAAGCACCCTTAGAAGGGTGCCATTACTTTGCTAAAGGCCCATCTCTTTAACTTTTTTCTTCCTCCAGAGATATAGTAGGATGCCCATTATAACGAGATAACCTATAGTGACAACTCCCATGAGAGTTCTCTTACTTTTTTCTTGTTGGCTTGGCTCAGAAACAGATCTTAAGTATGCAATTATCTTGGCTGTTTCTTCTGGTCTGCCTACCATAACAGCAGGCATGGTAGTACCTGGTAAGACTTTTTGCGGCTCAAGTATGAAAGCATATAGATATTGAGGACCTTTTGAAAGGTAAGCAGTAGATAGATCTGGAGGAACTTTACCAAAAGATTCCTTTAAGGACATCAAATCAGAATGAAAAGAGGCTTCATAGACGCTTTTCGGTAAGACTTTGCCATACTTTTCTTTTAAAACAGACATATTAGGATTTGCTTCTGCAGAAGCTAAATATATAGAATCGTACCTTACCGAGTGGCATACTTGGCAATTTTGTTGGAAGAGTTCTCTTCCTTCTTTGGCGTATTTAGCATAATCGTTTATTATAGCCATGTGTTCGCTAGGGATTTCGTAAGTTTCACGGTGTATAAAAGGGTTGTAAAACCAAATTATGAAGAAAAATACCAACGTTAGCGCCGTGAAGAATATAGTTTTAATCATTGTGTTTTACCTCCTCTGGCTTTGTACCATCCCCATTCTAAAATTGAAATGACGGGTAGAGCTAAAAAGAAACCTATAAAACCAACAGTGAATATCATTCCAAGCATAGCATTAGTTGGTGTAGGTGCCATCGTTCCGAGGATAGTCAGAGCTATGGAAGATATTACTAATACAACAAAAGCAATGAAGAACAGTGGTCTGTTTCTTGCACTTTTGATAGGTGAGAAATCTAAGAAAGGAATAATAAGTAACAATACAAGTGCTATATTGAAAACAACAAAACCAAGGAATTTGTCTGGAATGGACCTAAATATGGTATAAAAAGCTAAAAGATACCACTCTGGGGCTATATGAGGAGGTGTCTTAAATGGATCTGCTGGTTCATAGTTGTCAGCGGGTAAAAAGTGGCTCATATGGAAGAACACAAAGAAGAAAAATATAGCCAAATACCACATTACGTAAGCACCTTCCTTTAAGGTAATATATGGATGGAAAGGTATTCCTTCCTTTTTCTTGTCTATTTCCTTCCCTTCTGGGTTAGATATGCCATTTGCTCTAACTAGGTATAGATGTAAACTTACCAAACCTAATAGAGTAAGGGGCAAGAGCCATATGTGCAAGCCAAAGAATCTTCCAAGGGTTATTTGTCCAAGCTCGTATCCACCTTTCATCCATACCGATATTGTTTCTCCTATTACCCCAGGTATAGATGTTGGTATTTCTGTGGTAACTACCATTCCCCAATAAGATAGCTGACCCCATGGAAGTAGATATCCGGAGAGCGCGGTCATTAACAAAACAAAGTATATAGCCCAACCTACTATCCAGGTAAGCTCTCTTGGTTTTTTGTAAGCATTATAATATATCCCTGTAAGTATATGAAGGTATACTATTGCTAAGAAGAAGTTAGCTCCCGCTGCATGTATATGTCTTATTAACCACATAAATGGAACTTCTTTCATTATTGTATAGTTAGCACTATCGAACGCTAAATGCACATCTGGTTGATAATACATAGTCAAGAAAATTCCAGAAATTATTTGAATAGCGAAAGCTACTATGGCCATAACTCCAAATGCGTAAGGAAAAGTAAGGTTTTTAGGAACTTTGTATTCTACCATTTGGGAACGCCAAAGATCACCAAACTTTCCTCTTTCATCGATCCATTTTCCAATCTTCCCTAACATTGCTATACCTCCTTTATGTTAGTTCTTTGACAAATCCAGCTTCCCCTATAACTAGCTTGTTTCCATCTCTTTTTTGAGGTGGTACTTGAAGAGGTCTTGGTGGTGGTCCTGCTATATTGTCTCCCCAGGGTGTATAGAATCCACCATGGCAAGGACAGTGAAATACAGGATAATTAAATTCTCCTTCTCCTTGTGGTTTCCATAAAGGAATGCAACCAAGATGTGTGCAAACTGCTATCATAGCATAAGCATCCTGCCCTTGAAGAAGTTTAGAATTGTTTTCTTCCTTTGTTTTACCTTGCCATTGGAAGCCCTGTGGTAAGCGAACTACAAATACAGGTTTTCCTTTCCAGGAGACTACTCTTACCTGCCCTTCTGGTATTGCCGATACATCTACTTCAACAACAGCTCCTGCTAATGATGCAGCACTTGGTGCTAAAGTTTTAACAAACGGATATAATGCGCCAACTACACCTAAAGCACCCAGACCTCCTATGGCTAGTCCGAGTACGTCTCTTCTTGAGGTTTCCATAGTATAACCTCCTCTAGGTTTTGGATAGCATAATAGATTAATTATATAATAATTAATTTAAACTTTTTACATCAGACTCTTAAAATGACTATCGAAAATTCTGCAAAAAATATTCTGCATACATTAAAATCTGATAGATCTAAAGATAAGGTAATTTTATATAATTATAAGATTATCTTATAAAACTTATGGAGGTGTTATGATGAGTAAGCACGTAGTAATAATAGGCGGTGGTGTAGGCGGTATATCTACCGCTTACGATCTTAGAAAGTTAGACAAAAGCCTGCGTATTACACTAATTTCGGGAAGGCCTTACTTTGGTTTTACTCCATCTTGGCCACATTTGGCTCTAGGTTGGAGAAAGTTCGATGAACTTAGCATACCGTTGGCTGGACTCTTACCTAAGTTCAACATTGATTTTATTAACGAAAACGCTGAAACTATAGATCCAGAGAACAACAAGGTTACAACCACTAGTGGTAAGGTTGTAGAGTATGACTACTTAGTTATAGCAACAGGTCCAAAACTCGTCTTTGGAGCTGAAGGACAGGAGCAGTACTCTACCTCTGTTTGCACGGCAGAACACGCCATGGAACTGAACAAAAAACTAGAAGAGTTTTACAAAAATCCTGGACCCGTAGTGGTTGGTGCTATACCAGGTGTTAGCTGTTTTGGACCTGCTTACGAGTTTGCTTTTATGTTGCATCACGAACTAAAGAAGAGAGGTATAAGAACAAAAGTACCTATAACCTATATAACTTCTGAGCCTTACGTAGGGCACCTTGGTTTAGCAGGCGTTGGAGCATCAAGAAGAATAATGGAAGACCTATTTGCCGAGAGAAGTATAAATCATATCGCAAACGTAAAAATAACTAAAGTGGAATCTGATAAAGTGATATACGAAGATCTCCAAGGAAACAAGTACGAAGCACCAGCTAAGCTTTCTATGATAATGCCAAGGTTTATGGGACCAGAAGTAGTTGCCAGTGCAGGCGATAAAGTGGCAAACCCAGCTAACAAGATGGTAATAGTTAACAAATGCTTCCAAAATCCTACATACAAAAACATATTCGGTGTAGGTGTAGTAACGGCAATTCCACCTGTTGAACAGACACCTATACCAACAGGAGCACCTAAAACTGGTATGATGATAGAGCAGATGGCAATGGCAGTTGCGCACAATATAATCAACGACATAAGAAACACACCAGACAGATACGCTCCATCGCTATCAGCATTCTGCATAGCCGATATGGGAGAAGATGCTGCAGGATTCTTAGCAGATCCGGTACTGCCACCAAGAAATAGAGTATTATTCAAGAAAGGTCGCATAGCTCATTTAGCAAAGTCTGCCTTTGAGAAGTACTTTATGTGGAAAGTTAGACACGGTGATGTTGCACCAGCTTTTGAGGAAAAATCTTTAGAAATCTTCTTCAAGGTTCACCCTATAAAGCTGTGTGCTGATTGTACTGGTGCACCTGGTACCTGTTAATCTTTTCTCAAATAAACTATGGAGGCTGCGAGGCCTCCTTCTTTTGGATAAGCACTTCTGTAAAACACTACATATTTTGAGTTGGAAAGGTAATCCTGGATAATTTTTTTGAGCTCTCCTGTCCCGTGTATGACCTTTACGCTTTTGCTACCTGTTTTGTAAGATTCTTCTAAGAAAAAGTCCAACTTATACAGTGCTTCATCTATAGTAAGACCTGTCAAGTTTATTTCCAAAGGTATCCCTCCGCGCACCTCAATTGTTAGTTTTTCTTCTGATGTTGGAATTTTTTCCGTTCTTTTTAGTTGAGAAAGTTCCGTAAATACTTTAACGTTACCTATTATTACGCTTGCTTTGCTATCTTTGATTTCTATAACTCTACCTACGGAGCCCATAAATTCTACCCAATCTCCAACCTTTATCTCCTCTTCTTTCAAGAGTTGTTGTATTTCCTTCTTTTTTTCTTTAACTAAGTTTTTAAGTCTTTGTCTTTCCTTTGCGGAGGATATGGCTCTGTCTATATCTGCCAGTATACTTTCCATATGCTCTTGGGTGGATTTTATGATGGCTTTTATGATTTCTTCTTTTTGTCTTTCCATATCGGAAAGGATTTTTTCCTCTTGAGCTTTTAACTTTTGTAGCTCCTGTTTTAAGTCCTCGACTTCCTTCAGTTTTTGTTGATACTCTTCTATGTAGAGTGTTAAACTTTCTCTTGCCTGTGCATAATTCATGGCTTCTTCAGGTAACTGTCTTCTTGCTATGTCTATTACTTCCTCTGGCATGCCAAACCTTTTGGCTACTTCAAATGCCATACTTTCACCTACACTACCGTAAACTATGTGATAAAGAGGTTCTAGCGTTTCCTTATTAAAACTTACAGTAGCTGTTAGGTAATAATTGCTGTTAACAGCATAGAGTTTTATAGGTGTGTGGTGTGTAGTAGCAAATACCCACATATTTTTATTTTTAAGGTACTCGAGTATACCTATTCCTAGGGCTGAACCATCCGTAGGATCTGTACCGGCTCCCAATTCGTCTATTAAAACCAAAGTATCAGAATTTGAATTTTTTAAGAATTCCGATATGTTGGATACATGAGCAGAAAAGGTAGATAAGCTTTGCTCTATACTTTGTTCATCTCCTATGTCTACATAAATCTGGGAAAGTATTGGTAGAATACTATCTTCGTCTGCTGGAATAGGCATACCAGATTGGAACATACACATGCAAAGTCCAAGTGTCTTAAGTGCTACTGTTTTACCACCTGTGTTGGGACCTGTGAGAACTATTCCCTTTTTATCATGGAAATCTATGTTTATTGGTGTTACATCTTTGATCAACACTAGCAAAGGATGTTTCGCATTTTTTAGAAAGATCTTTTCACCTAACGTAGGGAATTTGGCATCTATTAGCATAGAAAAGGAATAAAGAGCTTTCAAGTAATCTATACTTATTAATGCTTCGAAAGCTTCTAAAAGTTTGTATGCTTCGCTTCCTATGTAAGATGTTATACGTTTTAATACTTTCTTTATTTCCTCTTCTTCTTTATGTTTCAGTTCTATAAGTTGATTATTTAGTTCGACTACGCTCTGAGGTTCTAAATAAGTTGTGTATCCAGATGAAGATGTCCCATGAACTATACCTACAAACTTCTTTACTTGACTCGTTTTTACTGGTATAGTATATCTACCATTTCTATATGTTATTAGTCTATCAGACAAGTAATTATGAGCATCTGGTTGAGAAATGATAAAATCCAATCTGCTGTGAATTTCCTTCTCTACACTTTTTTTGCGTATTCTGATTTGACTAAGTTCTGCACTCGCAGTATCTTTTACAAAGCCTCTTATGTCTATAGAGGTATCTATTAAGTTCTCTATATTGGAGAATTGGTGAAGCTTTCGTATGAATCTTTGTAGATTTGGATAATCTCTCAAGAATGTGCCAATTTCTTTTCTTATGTCCTTTACGAGTCTCAATACTTTTAAAAGGTCTATCAACTCATCTACACTTAGATAAGAGTCTTTTATTGTTGATTTCTTTATGCTTTCCCTTATGTCTTCAAAGGGATATACATTTATCCTTTCTGCTATTTTGAAAAACTCTTTTGAGAGTTCCAAATCCCGTATAACTTCTTCTTTGGAAGTTTTAGGCCTTAGCTGGTCAATAAAAGAAAGAGTTGCTCTAGATTTACAAAAATCTTTTATTTTTTCCTTAACCTTGTTATACTCCAGTTTTTCTAAATCAAAATCCCTCATTAATATATTAAGTTTAATATTCTTTGTGTTCCCACATATCGTGTGTAAATCTAACAATTCTGTTCCTTCCTAACTCCTTAGCTTTGTAAAGTGCTACATCAGCAAACTTTATGCATTGCCATATCCTATCTGAATCTGCTGGAAAAACGGAAATTCCTATACTTACAGTCTTTCTCAAAACTTCACCACCTGATATTTCCAATGGGTTAAGTTCTACGGCCTGTCTTATCTTCTCGGCGACCTTTTCTACAGAGTCCCTATCCACATCCACCAAAAGAACCAATATCTCTTCTCCACCGTATCTGATAACTATATCCGCTTCTCTTATGTTGCTTTTGATTATGTTAGCTACGTGTCTAAGAAGCTTATCTCCTATATCATGTCCATAAACATCGTTTACTTGTTTGAAGTAATCCATGTCTATCATCAGTATTCCTAGGGAAGAGTTTCTTCTTAAAATTTGGGCACTTAGCTTTCTGGAAATTTCTTCTAAAAATCGTCTATTATACAGGCCTGTAAGCTGGTCAATCAAAGATTGCTCTCTTAGCATATCCATATAACCCTTAGCTTCAAGTACGGGTGAAGCTTCGTTTAAATATCCTTTCAAATAAGGAATCATCATTCGTATAAAAGGTTCCATTTCTTTTTCATAAACTATTTGAACCACTCCACCAATTGTTCCACCTGTGTAAAAAGGAATGCAGTAGTAGTTTATACTTTCGCATTCACCGGAAAAGGAAGGACATATACAAGTATATTCTGTGGAATCTACATCCATTCCTGTTCTTTTTGCTCTGCACTCATCAGCACTCTCGAAAATTACAGAATTGCACCAAGTTGTATCACCTTCTACACCTTCTACATGTATGGGCTTTATGGCATTTTTCTTGCTGTCAAGTTCATACACCGAAAACTTGTCAAAAGACATGTAATCTCTTAGGAGACTAATAATTCTCGAATACACTTGATCTTTTGTTGCATCTTTTTCTACGACCCTTTTGAACATGTATATTCTTAAAAGCTCGTCTACTATTTTAGATGTATCCTTCAATACATCTCCACTTTTAAGAACACCATAACCTATCATAGCTCTCACCTTTTCTTCTATATCTGTAAAGGTATAAGACAAGTTCTCGAAAGCCTTATTCATCATATCTGCCATATTACCAGCTTCATCTTTAGTGAGTACATCAACACGTCCGCTAAAATCTCCATGCAAGGCTTTACTTAGAACTTCCTTAGATTGCTTAAAAATGCGAATGTAGGGTTCAGAAAAACGCATACTATACTTGTATAATCCAAACATTACTCCAACGGCGAGCAAAATGGAAAGTGCTGCAGCATTTAAGGCATCATTCCTAGTAGGTGTCAGGTCTACGGTTAATTTTATAGCTCCTAAAACTTCTCCAGGTTTAGCCTTATGACAGCTTAAGCAGTTTACACCTTTGGTTAGTTCAGCTTTGTAGGGAATTACGACTGTGTATTCAACATTCCTGATTCCTTCCTTTAGTATGTCCTTTGTTACACCTTCCGTTAAAACAACTTTTTCTAATTCATCTATAGGTATTTCCTTGCTCCTAGGTGGTCCAAATTGTTTGTTTACTGATTCACTTCTTATGACTCTTACTTCTTTAATTTTATGTATTTGGTATATGCTGTCTAAAAACACATCTCTTTTGTCTATGGTTCCCATTACCATGTATGACGTAAGTGTATCTCTTACTAGCTCGGCTACAACCTTGGCCTGATCTTCAGAATTTTTTATAGCTATTTCCCTATAAGTGTACATAGATATACCAAATATAAGAATGAGCACAATAGAAAAAGTAAGTATATACTTGCCAGCCAATTTCTTTTTCACTTTACCCCCCTAATTCTTTAGATAATGAAATATTTTAATATTATGCGTTTACTTAAACCTTACTTTTCCTTAAAAGATTACTTAAAAGAAAAATACGGAAGGCGAGTTCAAAAGATAACAGTAGCTTTGCCTTTTACGTGTCCTAATATTGACGGCACAAAAGCTACAGGAGGATGTACTTATTGCTTTTCTGGTACAAGACCTGCTCACCTCGATATTGATATCCCTCTAAAAAAACAAATCGCAGACGGCATAAAAAAAGCAAAGAACCGCTACGGTGAGAAGCTCCATTTTTTCATATATTACCAATCTTATTCCAACACTTACGGAGAGA
>JBEPZX010000015.1:0-27571 GCA_041640635.1 Aquificaceae bacterium | reverse complement strand
ATGTATTTGTTAATCACGTCTTTGAGAATTTTGTTTAAGGCATGTCCTATGTGAATGTGTCCATTGGCATAGGGTGGTCCATCGTGCAAAACGAATAATTCCTTTCCTTTACGTTGGGCTTTTATCTTTTTATATAAATCTTTCCACTTTTCTAAAATTCTAGGTTCGAGCTGAGGGAGGTTGGCTTTCATTGGGAAGTTTGTTTTTGGTAAATTTAGCGTATCTTTATAGTCCTTCATAAGCTTTTTATTATAACCTTGATAAAATGCAAAAATAAGTCCATTATTTAAGTCATGGTTAAGTTTCTGATTTTGGTTTTTGTCGCTACCGCATTTTCAGTTATTTTCCCTTCTTTTGACAGAGCTACAAAACAAGCGCAAGTTATATACATTCCAGAAATACATACCAGCAAAGAAGACCACGAATTTCAACTTAAAGTAATACGGGATTTATACCAAAGTGGTCAAGAATTTGTTATAGCTATGGAGATGTTTCAACAACCTTTTCAAGAATTTTTAGATCAGTATATACAAGGCAAAATAAGCGAAGAGGAAATGATAGAAAAAACAGAATACAAAAAACGATGGGGATACGATCCTATGTTGTATGCACCTATATGGCGCTTTGCAAAAGAAAAGGGAATAAGAGTTTACGCCATAAACATCCCTACTGAACTAATTAAAAAGATAAAGGCACATGGTATTGAAAAAATAGAGCATCCCATTTTGCCAAATCCAATCTTGGACCATACGGAAAAAGAAAAGGCAAGACTTAGGACTTTTTTGGAGTTACACCCAAATTCAAACGAAAAAAACTTCTTTGATGTCCAAAATGCATGGGATAACGCAATGGCGCTCGCCATAGTTAAGCTACTAAAAGAACACAAAAAAGTCGTTGTCCTAATAGGAAAAGAACACGCTCCCAATTTGGAAGAGGGAGTCCCAAGAAGGGTAAAGGAATTGAGCCCAAATACAAAGCAAGTTATTTTGTTAAACAATCAACCAGCTCAGGACTAAAGGAGTTCAATAGCTTTTCCCTTTGGTACTCAAAACCAAGAAGATACTCAAAAGGTCCCCAAACCTTTCTTATTATGCCATCCTCTATAAGCAAACTTCCTTTTTTACCATCACATGAAATGTTTTTAACAAAAACCCCTTCTCTTATTTTTATAAATTCATGTTTCCTTCCTGTATCCTCAAATAAACATTCCTCTGAAGTGAGCTCTTGTTTTAACTTGTCCGCCAACTCTAAAGCTTCTTTAGGTACTTCCGAAAAACCTTCAAAAGGTACATCCTTTGAAAACTCATCGATTAAAATACTTGAAATCTCTTCAAAGGTAATAGATCTGTTTATGTGTCTTTTTAACCATGTTATGTTTTCATCTAAAGCCTCCTTTATTGCAACTCTTAACGTCTCATCAGGTAGCTTAAAAACTTTAGACATAAGCACTGTATCGAAATTTACTAGTATGTTCCCCACAAAGACAAAACATTTTTCTATATCTGCTGAAGCTTGCCCGCTTATCTTTTTCCCTTTTACCAATATGTCGTTAATTGGTCTATATTCAGCATCTAGACCAAGTCTATTGTAAGTCCTTATCACAGGCTTAGAAAGCTTAACGTAAGCGTCTATCACTTTAAAAGGTACAAAGCTTTTTGGGAGTATCAATTGATAGAAAACTTGTTCACTTGACAATAAAACAGTACCACCGCCAGTTTCCCTTCTTATAATAGGAATGTTAAGACTTTGACAAGCCTGATGATCTATTATTTTTTCCAAGTTATCTAACATGCCTATGCTTACAAAAGTTTCTTTAGGTTCTGTAATAATCAATCCTGTATATCCAAGTCTTGCCATAGCATGAAAAAGGGTTATAGATCTCAAGTTTTGTGAGTCTTTCAGAAGGTATATTCTCACCAAGTTTAAATTATAATCCTGAAAATGTCGTCAAAGTGAAGGCTATTTTTCTGTTAAAATTTGGGATAGGGGGAAGAAATGCGTAAGGCGATACTTTTTTTATTGATTTTGTATTTGCCTTCATTTATATCTTGTAGCCGTATATCTGAATTTCCAGATACTCCTGAAGGAGTACATCAAGCCTTGATAACCTATCAAATTAAAAATCAACCTGAAAAAGCAGCTGAGTTAATCTCAGAGTATAGTATTCAAGCTCTTGGTGTCAGTAGAGACGAGATTTTACAGCACATGAAGAAAGTTGGTGAAGAGTTCAAATTTAAGGGAGCTAAACTTTTAGATTACAGAGTTGTTAGGAAAGAGGATCTGGGAGATAACATGTTTTTAATCCACGGAGAAATAAAGTATCAACTTGAGACACAAGAAAAACCAATAATTGAAACAATAAAAGATGTTGTTTACAAAGAAGGCAGAAAATGGAAAGTTAATACAGAAAGATTTATTCGAAAGATAGAATACGCAGATAAATGTGGCACAAAAGGTAATATATCAATTTGCATTAAAGAAGCTTACATATTCAGTGACTATGTTATATTAAAAGGTACAGTGGAAAACACTTCAAAATCCAAATACTCTTACGGTTTTGCGCAACCTTCAATTGTGAGAATAAAAACCGATAAAGGAGAAGAAGCTGCGGGTGATCATCCATCTGGACTATTTATACTATATAAACTTCAGCAAAGAATACCTATGGATGAACTGGAAGCAATACCACCAGGCAAGAAAGATGAGATTTTTATGATTGGTTCAGATTTGGAACCTGTGCTTATAAAAGGAATTCCTATTTCGTTTAGTATTGACAAAATAGTTAAGCTGGGCTGGGGAAATTTGCCAGCAAGTATTGGTGATGAAGGTTTTGAAATCTCTATAAATTTAAAGTGAAGGCGACTATATTTCAACCGAGGTATATTCTTAAAAACTCTAAATTATAATCTTAAAACATGGCTTTGATTAAAGACTACAAAGGTATATATCCCAAGATACATCCAAGCGTCTTTCTGGCGGAAAATGCCGTTGTAATAGGAGATGTAGAAATAGGAGAAGACTCTAGTTTATGGTACGGAGTAGTTGTAAGAGGAGATGTAAATTACATACGTATAGGAAAAAGAACCAATATTCAAGATAACAGCGTAGTTCATGTAACTCACGACACTCACCCAACTATCATAGGCGATGATGTTACTGTAGGTCATAGAGTAATTATTCACGGATGCACAATAGGAAACAAAGTTCTAGTTGGTATGGGAGCAACTATAATGGACGGAGTAATTATAGAAGATTACGTTTTGGTTGGTGCTGGTGCATTGGTTACACCTAACAAAAAAATACCTTCTGGAGTTTTGGTTGCTGGATTTCCTGCAAAAGTGGTAAGAGACCTAAAACCCGAAGAAATTGCACTTATAGAAGAATCTTGCCAAAATTATGTAAAGTATAAAAACACTTACATAAATAGATAAGTTATAATCTTGATTATTTTGTTAGTTGGATAAAATTTATATAGGAGGCTAAGTATGTTTCATACGGAAAAGAACAACAATATACAGGATGAATTCATAGACGAGTTAAAAAGAAAAGGAGCTACTGTAACTGTGTTCCTGACACGTGGTAACAGAATAACTGGCAAAATACTAGACCATGACAAATACACTATGCTTTTAGAAGTAGAAGGAGAACCTAATTTGATATACAAGCATGCAATAAGCACTATCGTGCAAGGGAGTTAATGAGAAGCATCTTAGTAAGCGTTGTCAATCCAAATAAAACAAGGGAAGAGTTTCTTGAGTCTTTGGAAGAACTAAAGGAACTAGTAAGAGCCGTAGATGGTAAAGTGCTAGGTTACATAACTCAAAAAAGATCTGAACCCGACGTTAGATACTATGTAGGAGCAGGTAAAGTAAAAGAAATAAAGGAAGTATGTGAGGGTATAAATGCAGATACAGTTATTTTTGATGCTTTTCTTACACCATCGCAAGTTAGTAGCCTAGAAAAAGAAATAGGCAGAAAAGTTTTAGATAGAACTGACTTAGTTTTGGAAATCTTTTCTAGAAGAGTAAGAACTAAAACAGCAAAGCTTCAGGTGGAACTTGCCAAACTTACCCACGAATTGCCAAGACTTTATGGGAAAGGAAAGGAACTTTCTAGACTTGGTGGTGGAGTTGGAACGAGAGGTCCTGGTGAACAAGAGGCAGAAATAAAAAGAAGATGGATTAAAAGAAGGATACAACAAATAAAAGAGGAACTGGAAGATATAAAAAGACAGAGAAGAGAACAAAGAAAAAGAAGAGAAAGGTTTGTAGATGATGTAAAGGTCATAAAAGTAGCCTTAGTTGGTTACACAAATGTGGGAAAGTCAAGCTTAATAAAAGCAATAACAGGTAGAGACACATTTGTAGCAGATATGCTCTTTGCCACATTGGATACAAAAACTTCTGCTCGTTTTATATTCCCAGACGTAAAAATCCTAATTACGGATACAGTAGGATTTATAAGAAAACTTCCTCCAGAACTCATAGAATCCTTTAAAGCAACCCTTGAAGAGGTTCAAGAAGCCGATATCATTTTACATGTTATAGATATTTCAGATAAAAATTGGTTAGAAAAAGTAAAAACTGTTCAACAGATACTTGCAGATTTGGATGCCGACAATAAACCGGTCATATATGTTTTTAATAAAGTAGACCTTATAGTAAAAAGTGAAGAAGAAGTCAAGTATCTTACACAACCCGCATTTATGGAAAGTAAATCTGTAGTAGTATCTGCAAACAAAGGCTGGGGTATAAAAGAGCTTTTAGATACCATAGCCAAAATGGCTAAACAACTCTTAGAGGTAGGTCAATGAAAAAAGACTTAGTTATTTTAGGTGCCCAATGGGGTGACGAAGGAAAAGGGAAAATAGTAGATTTACTCTCATCATATTACGAAATAGTAGTAAGGTATCAAGGCGGTAGCAATGCTGGACATACTGTGTATGTAAACAACGAAAAATTCGTACTGCACCTTCTTCCCACTGGAATACTACATACTCACACTATAGGCATAATATCTCAAGGCATGGTAGTAGATTTGGAAGTATTACTAAAGGAAATAAAAGATTTAGAAGACAAAGGAATAAAGATTAGGGATAGACTTATACTGAGCGATAGAGCACATATAGTTCTGCCTTACCATAAGGTTTTGGATGCGCTTTTTGAGAAAAAAGGAAAGATAGGAACAACTCTCAGAGGTATAGGTCCAACCTACATGTTCAAATACGCAAGAAAAGGTGTTAGATTCAGCCACTTCCAAGATAAAGAGAGTCTCTATAAGTTAATAAGAGAAAATGTAGATTTGGTTAATGGATTATGTGAAAAAATTTATTGCGAAAACCACAAGCTAGATGCAAGTGAAATTTTTGAGAAAGCATTGATACACTATGAGCAAATAAAAGACATAGTAAGTGATACAACTACATATCTGTTAAATACAACCAAAAGAATACTTTTTGAAGGTGCTCAAGGAACACTTCTTGATATAGACATGGGGACATACCCATATGTCACATCTTCTAATGCTTCAGCTTTGGGACTTTCCAATGGAACAGGACTGCCACCTAAATTCTTTAGCAACGCCTTTTTTGTAGGTATTTCTAAGGCATACACTACCAGAGTTGGAGAAGGTCCTTTCCCTACAGAACTTCACGATGAATATGGACAAAAACTTAGAGACATTGGAAGAGAATATGGATCTACAACTGGAAGACCCAGAAGATGCGGCTGGTTAGATTTGGTAGCGCTAAAGCATGCAGTAAGAGTTAATGGGCTGGATGGATTGATAATTACAAAACTTGATGTGCTAGATGCCTTTGAAAAAATAAAAGTTTGTGTTGCATATGAGCACAATGGAAAAATAATTGAAGATTTTCCAAGCTCAGACTATGTATTAAATTATGTTAAACCAATATATAAGGTGTTTGATGGATGGCTCACAAATACAAAAGGTATAAAGGATCCTGATCAAATACCCCAAAAAGCTAAAGAGTACATAAACTTCATACAAGATTACTTAAAAATTCCTGTTGTGATGTTATCCTCTGGACCAGAAAGGGAAGAGTACGTATGGTTGGAGAACTTTGAAGAGATTATTTATAATAATGCGTTAATATGAGGGAAAGGGAAAAGTGGATATCTAAAACAGGGTTGATTTTTGCTGCTGCTGGAAATGCCATAGGTCTTGGAAACCTTTTGAGATTTCCTTCCAAAGTAGCTTTGTATGGTGGTGGGGCTTTTATGGTCCCTTACTTTATTGCTCTTTTCATAATAGGTCTTCCGTTAATGCTAATTGAATGGGTAATTGGTAGATATGCAGGAGCAAAAGGACACGGTTCTATGACAGGTATTTTAGGCTCTTTCTTTAATCATTCTTACTCATCTAGAGTTCTGGGTTCTTTAGGTGTTGCAATTCCCTTTCTTATAGTTACTTACTACATTTATATAGCTTCTTGGACTCTCGGTTTTGCTTTTTACGCGTTAATTGGACAACTTCCTAAACCTGCAATTACAGAAGATTATAAGCAAGCTATGAATCCTTTTTTGGACTTCTTTAGAAATTACACTTCTCCTTCCATACAAGCTATTATTTTTCTTGTAATCACTATAGTCATTAGTTGGTATATCCTCCAAAGAGGAATAGCCAAAGGTATAGAAGTACTTGCTAAGTTTGGCATTCCAACCTTGCTTTTAATGGGCTTAACATTATCTGTTGTCTCTCTTACTATAAGTGGAGGTAAAGGTTTTAGTGGATTACTATTTATCTATACACCTGATTTTTCAAAGCTTACAGATCCTCAAATATGGATCGAAGCATCAGGACAGATATTTTTTACTCTATCTCTAGGAATGGGCGCTATAGCTACATACGCAAGTTACGTAAAACAGAGAGAGGACGTAGTAAAGGCTGGATTATGGACAGCTGGTATCAACGAATTTGTAGAAGTAGTAATAGGCGCTTCTATAGCCATACCAGCCGCTTTTGCCGTATTTGGTGCTATGGCTGTTCCAGACCTCGCAAAGGAAGGAACATTTAGGTTAGGCTTTGTAAGCATGCCTGCCATACTTATGGGATTGCCTTTAGGTAGCCTTTTATCTTTCATTTGGTTTGTACTACTTTTTATTGCAGCTCTTACATCCGTAGTAGCGCTAATTCAACCATTGGTATCTCTTTTTGAAGATGAAATGAGATGGAGCCATACAAAATCCGTTTTAGTATCTATGGTGATGGTCTCAATAGGTGCCTTTCTTTCCGCTTTTGTTCCAGGATTTATAGATGATGTAGATTTTTGGGCTGGCACGCTCATGCTTCTGTTTTTTGGTTTATTGGAAATAATAGTATTTGTTTGGATATTTGGTGTTAACAACTTTTATAAAGAGTTAACAAGAGACACCGCAATAAGAATTCCAAAATGGCTTGTTTATTTCTTTGCAATAGTATCGCCTATTTTTATTTTTGTACTCTTATACGCTTGGGGTGTTTCTAAGTTACCAGAAGTATTATCTCAAAAGGATATGGGAATTATGCTTTCAAGGATTTATGTAATATCCATCATAGCATTTTTGGCATTTATAGCCATAGAAAGCAAGAGAAGATATCTTTCTACACCTTACCATATGTGAACCAATTAGCTTAAAAGACGCTTTTTGTAAATGGAAAGAAGTGTAACAGTAGTGGTAAACAAAATAGGTCCCAAAAACAATCCTATAAAGCCAAAGGTATACAGACCACCTAGTATGGAAAAAAAGAGAGCTATATAAGGTAAATTTACATCTTTTTTCATAAAGAGTGGTCTCAATATATTATCCATCATCGATATAATTAACGTTCCGTATAAAATCATAAATATACCTTTGTATACACCTAACTTAAAGAATGTGTATATTGCTACAGGTACCCATATAAAGGATGCACCAAAGGGAGGTATAAAGGATGCTACGAATGTAACAAAAGCAAGTAAGAGGGAGTATTTATAACCAATTATTACATAAGCAACAAAGCTAGCTACACCTTGAGCTATAGCTATAAATATGGATCCGTATACAACAGATAAAACAGTTTTATAAACCGTAGTGGATATCTTTACAATATCTTCTATTTCCATCGGAATTAATTCTTTTACGAATTCGAAAAATTTATACCCATCCCTTAGTATAAAAAAGAAGGTTAGGAGGAAAATAAAGGTCTTGAATATTACATTACCCGTATTTATGATCATGGCGGTTGTGGTCTCTCCTAGTCTTTTTAACAACTCACTAAAAAAAGAAAAAATATGGTTTTTGAAAGAATCACTTTGTATATAGTTTAGAAGATTATCTATGTTTTCTTTACCGATGCGTTTTTCTATCCATGGTTTTTTTATCAAATCTTGAGTTAAGTTTACATAATCATGATTTTGCATAAACTGAACTACGTAATAGGTCAGATTAAATGCCTCTTGGACAACAAGAAAGCCTATAACAAAAGTAGGTATAACTATAATAAGAAAAACAAAAGTGGCTATGATTAATGCAGAAACAGTCCTATACCTTATTAACCTTGTCATCCATATATGAATTGGATAAGCGATCAAAGCAAATATGAGTGCCCAAATTATTGGTTTTATAAACCATTGAAGCATGTATGCTAAAACTACTATGAACAGAGCTGTGAGACCCAAAAGAAAGTAAGAAAAAAATTTTTCTTTATTCATCCTCTACTTATTATCCTAATTTTATACTCTCTATTATTAATTACTTATTATAGATAATTAAAATAATAGGCGGCATAAATTTCACACCCCCTTTTTGTAAGTTCCTGATTTTCCGTAATTTTTTAGAAAGAATTTCACAGGTGCATATTTGAGAGCGTTGATAGAGTAGGATGAGATTAAAATAGAAAAAATGTCGAAATTTCAAGGAGTTCTGGTACGAATTTCACAATTTCACATTTCTTCCTCTAAGTCACTCATTTTTCGACGAAAATTTTCTTCGATTTTTCAAGGACTTACATTAAGATATGTGAAATTCTTCTTAAATCCTTGATAGAGTAGTGTTTGGGATATGTGAAATTCTTTTTGGAAAAATTTCGATATTTCAGGGACTTACGAACAATGTAAAAATTCCACATGAAGGGTATGTGAAATTGTGAGATTTATGTGAGATTTTATGTGAAATTCTTTGTTTGTAAGTCCTTGATTTTTCGTAAGATTTTTGAGAGGTGTGAAATTCTCCATTAAATATAGATAAATCAAGGGTTTTATGCTTGTTACATTATATTAACATCATATATTTAGTAAAATGCTGGAAAATCAAAATCTTGAAAGTATATTATGTTTATGAATATGATATAAATCAATATTTTGAATTTAGTTATATCAATGATTTCAGATTGTATGTGAAATTTCTTAGAATATTATATTAACACCAAGATAAAGACCTAAAATACCACCCAGTGATTTATAATGAATTTTGCATGCCATATCTTTTAGTATTACTTACCATACTCGTTTACTTTTTAAACTTTTGGTCCTTCCAGGTTTGGTCTCCCAACGAAGCCTTTTATGCAGACGCAAGCCGCTATATGTTAGAAACTAAAAATCTGGTTACACCATACTACAACGGCGAAATAAGACTTAACAAACCACCTATGACATATTGGATTGTGGCTTTAGGCTACTCAATTTTTGGTGTTAACGAATTAGGACTTAGGTTTATGCATGTTTTACTTGGACTGCTTACTGGAGTTGTAACAGCTTTACTTGCATGGGAAGTTTTCAAATCTAAAACAATTTCTACATATAGCTTCATAATTTTTTCTTTGAGTCTTACCATATATGCCAACGCCCATTATGCATCTCCAGAAATGCCTTTTACCTTTTTTATCACACTTAGTATTTATCTGTGGTATGTGGGATACATCAGAAAAAATAACTTTTTTATTGTGTTTGCCTTTTTGGCTGCTTCTTTGGCTATGCTTGTAAAAGGGCCAGCTGGTTTTGTTTTACCAGCGGGAGTAGTTTTTCTGTACCTTCTTGTTGCCAATCCCTCTGAGCTTTTGAAGCTAAAATACTACCTTTTAAGTTTTGTATCTCTAATTTTGGGTCTTTGGTGGCATGTTTACCAAATTTTTGATAAAGGGAAGTTGTTTTGGGAAATTTTTTACAAAGAAAACTTTAAGCGTATTTACTCAGGTGGTGAACCTTTTTATTTTTACTATTTAGATTTGCTTGTGAGTTTTCTACCTTACTCTTTTTTATTCTTCTTTGCTTTGTTTTGGGTTGTCTTTAAACAAAGGCAAAATCATTTTATTTTTTTGGCTTGGTTCTTTTTTATCTTTACCTTGTTTAGTGTTGTCAAGCAAAAAATCCCTGTTTATGTAATGCCAGCATATCCAGCATTGGCTGTTATGACAGCAGGTTTTTTAGTAAGTTCCTCTTGGGAAAAACTAAAGAGGTATTCATCTTACTTTTTATCCATTTTTATATCTTTGGTTTGCCTAATTCTAATTTTTTACTTCAATTTAGATTTTAAATTTCTTTTGTTGTTTCTTTTTTTGCCTTTCTTTTTGTGGAAATACACAAAACTTGCTCCCGCTTATGCTATGGTGATGTTTCTTTTGGTATTCAACTTGGGTCTTCTCCCTTGGTTAGAAAACTATAGACATTACAAGGATGTAGGAAGTTTTATTAGAAGTTTAGACCCGCAGGGTAGGGTAGAAACTTACCAGGTAGGACATTTCAATCATAATTTACCCTTTTATGCCCAAAGGAAGATAATAAGAAACCAAGAACCGCAAAAAGGTTCTATAGTTATATACAAAGAAGGTAGCTTTTTGGAATGTGAACCACTAAAAACATTTAGATTATACACAGGTTCAGAGTCAAGGCTTTTAAGATTTATACAAGATACAAAAAAAGGGAAAAACTTTCATGATTTTCATATTTGCATATATGAGTAATTTAAACTCATTAGTTTAATAAATATTTCTATAACTCTTTATGCTTAGGAAAGCTTTCCTTAAATTCCTTTTCAAAAAGTTCTTTATCAGAGCATATTATAAATATTTCCTGGACAGAAGTTCCACACTTGTATAAAAGTTTATAACCAGAATTTGTAGGATACTTTAGAAATAAACCTTTTGTTCCCTTTCCTTTATTTTTCCTTGTAATCTGTCCAGGTATTATACCTTCTACGCAGTTCCATTTGCATATTATTTCCAAGTAATCTTCTAAACCTTCAAGAAGATGATGCTGTAACTTTACCTTATTTTTGCGAAATCTTGACATAAAACATATATTTTATATTTTAGTCATAATGGTTTTTAGGGATAGAAAAGAAGCAGGAAGGTTGCTTGGTGAGTTTCTTAAAGACAAAATTTACAGTAAGGATTCTATTGTATTGGGTATACCTAGAGGTGGAGTAGTGGTAGCAAAGGAAGTCGCTCAAGTACTGGACTTACCTCTAAGTATACTAATTGTTAGAAAGCTTGGTGTACCATTGCAGCCTGAACTTGCTTTTGGTGCTGTGGATCCGGATGGTAAAGTTTATATAGATGAACGCACTGTAGAGTATTTTAGGATAGATAAAGAATCTATTGATGAGGTTAAAAACAAGGAGCTTCAAAAGATAAAAGAAAGGGAGAAAAAGTTCTTACCAATAGAGGGTTTAAGGGTTGAAGGTAAGGATGTGATAGTTGTAGATGATGGTATTGCAACAGGTTATACAATAATGGCAGGTGTAAACTACTTAATAAGGCATGGAGCTAAGAAAGTGATAGTAGCTGTACCTGTTTGCCCAATGGAAAGCATACAAAAACTTAAGCAATTTGCTCATGAGGTTTACTGTTACCATCAAGTGGAAGAAGGGCCGTACGCTGTTGGAATGTTTTATGGAGATTTTAAGCAGGTTGAAGATTATGAAGTTGAAGAAATTTTAAAAGGTTGAAACTATGTACTTTAAAGCATATATTATTGAAGTTTGTTTGTAGGAGGTAAACATGTTAGAAAAGATCATTCTTAAGGATCTTATTCATGTAAGTGAAAAAGGCTATGTAACTTACGACGAAATAAACGAAATACTTGGTGAGGATATGGTTGATTCTGGTTTATATGAAGAAGTTATGGACTTTTTACAAGAACGTGGAATAAAAATATTAGAAAGCGAAGAATATATAGATAACCTAGAGTTTGATGAAGAGTATACAGTGTCCACAGATAACCTGTTGGGCGGTCAAAGGAGTAGTGACGCTGTTAAGCTGTACCTTAAAGAAATGGGGAAAATCCCTCTTTTAACACGTGATGAAGAAATAAAGTATGCAAGGCAAATTGAAATTGGAAGAAAGATAATGAGAAGGGGGTTATTAAGGACATCCTTTTTAATAGATAGAGTACTCAGAGAATGGTCTAATGTATGCAATGGTAAAATTAGGGCTGGGGATATAATGGATAACACTTACGAAAGTGGAAATGTAGATGATTATGAAGATAGCTATGAGCAAATAGAAAGACACTTTATGGAAAAAGGTCTCGAGTTAGCCAAGTCTTATAAAAATGCCATATCATGGAGAGAGCTTTATCTACAGTATGGTACCCTTGAGTATAAAAAAGAGTACTTAAAGAGACACGCTAAAATGAACAAAATTTTAAAGTCTCTTAGGCTAAAACAGTCCAAATTTGAACGTATAGCTGATGAGCTCTTAAATCTATATCAAAAGTACACGCGTATGTTGAAAGAATTTGAAGCCAGAAAGAAGAAGCTAGAAAGCATACATCCAGATATAGATGAATTGTTAAGGAATTATGATTTTGATGAAAAGCTACGTAGCAAGGCTGAGAGAATGGGATACAGTTTTGCTCGTTTCCAAGGTTTGAGAGATGAGTATTTGGCGCTGAAAAAAGACGTGGAAAGGATAAAAATTGAAATGGGAGTTCTTCCTGAAGAACTTGACAGGGTTATACACATAATAAGAGAAGGAAGAAATAAAGTTGTCCAGGCTAAGCAGGTTATGGTAAAGTGTAACTTAAGGTTGGTAGTTTCTATTGCTAAAAAGTATGTAAACAGGGGTCTTCACTTTTTAGATCTTATACAAGAAGGAAACATAGGTCTCATGAAGGCTGTGGACAAATACGATTACAGAAAAGGTTACAAGTTTTCCACGTACGCCACATGGTGGATAAGGCAAGCCATAACTAGAGCTATAGCAGACCAAGCAAGAACTATACGTATCCCTGTACACATGATAGAAACTATAAACGACATAACCAAAGCACACAAAAAGCTTTTCCAAGAGCTAGGAAGAGAGCCAACAGCGGAAGAGATAGCCAAACATTTAGGTATATCTGTAGAAAAAGCAAGAAGAGTTATGCGTACATCTCAAGAACCCATATCTTTAGAGACACCAATAGGAGAAGATGAAGACACACATCTAAAGGATTTCATAGAAGACAAGAACGTGCCATCTCCGGAAGAACAAGTCACCAGAAAGCTCCTTAGAGAGCAACTAATAAAGGTTCTACAAACTCTCGGTGAAAAAGAGAGAGAGATACTCATGTACCGTTATGGACTAGTGGATGGAACAGAATACACATTGGAACAAATAGGAAAAATGTTTAATGTAACGCGTGAGCGTATAAGACAAATAGAAACAAAAGCTATAAGAAAACTTAAACATCCAACACGAGCCAAGTATCTCAGAGATTTTGAGTTATGAAAGTTTCCATAATAGGTGTTGGTAATGTAGGCGAGAATGTCGCCTACCTTCTTACAGCTCTTTGCGATTACGATGTTTACTTATTTGGTAGGTATAAGGATGGTTTTGAACCTGCCAAAGCAAAAGCATTGGACCTAAAACAAATGGCAACGCTTCTCAATAAGGATGTTCAGGTTGTAGGCGTATCTTACGACGTGGAAGGCTTTGAAAAGCTCGAAGGTTCCGATATAGTGGTGATTACCGCTGGAATATCCAGAGGTCCTGGAATGTCCAGAGAGGACCTGCTTATACATAACGTAAAAATACTAAGTAACTTTTGCAAGCAAATAATCAGGTATTCACCCAATAGTGTAGTTATAGTGGTTTCCAATCCCGTGGATGTTCTGACTTACGCTACTTTGAAGCTCACCAAGTTTCCTAGTTCTCGAGTTATAGGCATGGCTGGTGTTTTGGATTCAGCTCGCTTTAAGTCATATGTAAAGGATATAGTAAATCTATCCTATTCGGATATTAGAGCGTTGGTAATAGGTACTCATGGGGATCTAATGGTTCCTGTTATGTCAAGAAGTTACGTCGGAAATATGCCTATGGAAGACGTCCTTAGTACTTCTTACATAGATACAACCATAGAAAACACAAGGGAAGGTGGAAAAAGAGTAATAGAGCTTATGAGCAAATCGGCTTACTATGGACCAGCTGCATCCGTGGTTGTTATGGTAGACGCTATACTTAAAGATAAGAGGAAGATTTATCCTTGTAGCGTATACATGGATGGAGAAATAGCCAACTATTATGAACTTCAAGATGTGTGTATAGGAGTTCCTGTTATATTAGGAAAGGGTGGGGTTGTAGATTTCGAAAGAGTTAGACTTTCAGGATACGAAAGAAGGGAGCTAAAAAAATCTGCGCAATCTATCAAAGAGCTTGTAGAATGGCTAAACAATTACATTCACTTTTAGGGTAGCATTACTCTACACGAGTGCTCAAGTATGGATACATTAGAGTAAGCTTTCATTAAGTTTTCATCTGCAGAAAAAACTCCGTGCCCTCTAACAATTACTAAATTGGAACTTGTAAGTTCTTGGGCAACGTAGTAAGCTAATTCTTTGCTTCCCGACTCATAATCTTGTATAACTTTTACGCTACCTAAGAGTGTTTTACCCTCTGAGTCTACAAATTCTATCATATCTTTCTCAAAGGATAACTTTATTACACTTACAGGATGTGCGTGAACTATAGCATTATGATTTGTCTTTTTGTAAATTTCTCTGTGAACCAAAAGTTCAGAAGAAGCTCTTTTGTCTAGAAGTCCTTCTTTGTTTATGTCTACACATATAAGGTCATATGGTGTCAGTAGGTTTAGGTGTGCTTTAGTCCTTGTTATTAGGATTTTATTGCCAATTTTTACTGATATGTTACCAGCTCTTGCATCTACAAGTCCTTCTTGGAAGAGCAAATGTCCAATTTCTATTAATTTATTTGCAAAATATTTCATCCAATTACCTCTAAAAAGGCTGAGTGAATGTTTTTTTCCGCATTTTTAAATCTTACCGTCGCTCTTTCGTCAGAAATGGCTACTACTATTCCTTCGCCAAATAACTTATGAAGAACTTTAGCACCTATGGAAATTTTCTTTGTATTACTTAGTTCTGGCATATAACTGGTCTTTTTTTCGTAGTTGGAATTATACTCTCTTTTTATTGATGGAACGCGAGGCTCGGGTTTTACGTATGCCCAAGATAAAATATCCATGTTCAAAAGATTTTTAGGGATTTGTGTCAAAAACCTGCTGGGTTTTTTCGTTGCATCTTCTACATAACTAATGTAGAGTTTTTCCTTTGTTCGTGTAACAGCTACATAAAAAAGCCTTAGCTCTTCTTCAATATTGCCTTCATCTATTTTTTTGTCATGTGGCAGTATGCCATCCTCAAATCTGGGTAAGAATACAATTGGAAACTCAAGACCTTTGCTTGCGTGTATTGTCATAAGTTGCACTCTATCACCTTGTTCATCTTTATCAAGATTTAAAGAAACTTCTGAGACTAAATCATCTAAAGTATAGCCTTCTTCGTACTTTTGCTGAATGTATCTTAGAAGTTCATTTACGTTTTCGTACCTTTCCTGATAATCCTTTTTATATTCATTTGCCAAATAGTCCCAAAAATTTATACTATTCAAAAAAAGCCTTAGACTTTCATGGTATTTATCTAGTCCATTTTTAAATTTTTTGAACTTTTGCAGAAACTCATAAAGATTTTGGGCTATGGTTGGTCTTAACTTTCTTAATCTTATTGCATCTAAACTCGAGACGAGGTAATTGTCTTTGTTCAGCTCTTTTATTACTCTTATGGATTCTTCTCCTATACCTGTGGATGCAACTCTCAGGCTTCTTTCAAATGCTATTGAGTCGTTAGGATTTACCGATAGTCTTAAAAAGGCCAAAATATCCTTAATTTCCGATCTTTCGAAGAATCTTACTTGACCAACTACAGTATAAGGTATGTTGTTATAATTTAGAACTCTTTCTATGGTATTTGTTACGTATCCAACTCTTACAAGTATCGCTATATCGCTGTACTTGTAGTAACTTTTAAGTTCCTTTATGCATCCTGCTATCCATTGAGCTTCTCCCTCTTCATTTTTAAACTCTTTTACGAAGGGTTTCTCACCTTCTGCGTTTTGTGTTCTCAATTCTGGGATAAGTTTCTTCCATGGTGCTCTAGAATTTTCCAATATGGCATTTGCTAAGTTTATTATGGCTTTTGTTGACCTGTAATTCTCTTCAAGCTTTATTATATCCGGATTAAAATCCTCCCTAAACTTTATCACATTATCCGGTTTTGCATAGCGCCACTCGTATATACACTGGTTTGGATCACCTACTACGCATATATTCTGTCTTGCAAGCGTTTTAATAATTTCGTATTGGATACTGTTTGTGTCCTGAAACTCGTCAACAAGTATGTAATCAAAACTTTCCCTCCAAAAGTGAGGTTCCGATTTAATTATTTCTAAGGCAAAAAATAGCATAGTGCTAAAGTCCACGTAATTTTTTTCCTTTAAAATTTGTAAGTATTCGTTAACTATGTTTTCGAGAGAATTGTCTGTGTAAGTGGAAAGAGCTTCTAGTTTAGAAGATATATAAAGCTTCATCTTATCTAAGAATTTCGGGTCATAATCTCTTAACTTTAGGATACTTTTTAAGATGCTGTTTTTATCCCCTTCATCTAGCACCGTTGGGTAAGATTTGTAACCTAACAGGCGATAGTTATTTTTGAGAATTCCCAATGCAAACGAGTGAAATGTTCCTACATTTTTAAGTTCTATACCTGTTTTGTGTCTTATTCTTTTTTTTAATTCTTCTCCAGCTTTGTTTGTAAAGGTTATCACTAGAACCTTTTTTGGGTCTATTTTATGTACCTTTATTATGTGTTCCACTTTATGTGTGATAGTCTTTGTTTTACCAGATCCTGCTCCAGCTATTACGAGTAGAGGCTTTCCAAAATGCCTTACAGCTTTTTCTTGAGATGGATTTAGCATCTCTCATATTTTAACATTTAAAAAAGTGACGATATATACTAGTAAATTATGGATATATTAACAGTTGTAGGGATAATAGGAGGGTTAGCAGCTCTTCTTATAGGTGCGGTATTAAAAGGTGCCAACATACTTTTTTTATTACAACCAGCAGCTTTTATAATAGTTGTACCAACGACTCTATTTGCAAGTTTGATAACTGTTCCCATATCAAAGTTCTCACTTATAGTGGAAGGTCTGAAAATTGCATTTGGTGGAGCAAAAAATAGTCTAATTGATACAAAAAATCAACTTGTAGAGCTTGCCAATTTAGTAAGGAAAGAAGGAGTGCTTGCTTTGGAGACAAAAGCAGAAGAGATTACTGATCCATTTTTAAAACGTGCTATAGATCTTATAGTTTTGGGCGTTGATGAGCATGTATTTGCAGAAAGTTTGGAAGCAGAGATAGCTAAAGTTGAAGAAGATATGGAAATAGCTATAGAGTACTGGAAGAATTCAGCTGAAAGTGCGCCAACCTTTGGTTTAGTTGGAGCTGTTTTTGGGTTGATGAAAGCTTTAAAAAGTTTAGATAATGCAGAAGAATTAGCACACGGTATATCTGCAGCTTTTGTTGCCACTGTATATGGAATAACTTTTTCTTATCTTATCTTTGGTCCGCTGAGTAAGAAAATAAAGATTAAAGCGAAGGAAGATATTTTAAAGATGTATATGATAATAGATGCTGGGAGAATGATGATAAAAGGTGAAAATCCGAGAATTATAGAGGAGAGGCTTAATAGTTACGTAGAGGTTAAGTAATGGCTAAGAAGAAAAAATGTCCTGAAGAAGTTTCAGAAAAATGGGCTATACCTTATGCAGATTTTTTAACGCTACTTTTGTGCCTCTTTATAGCCCTTTTCGCTATGTCTCAAGCTGGGAAACAAGCGGCGATAGAGTATGCTGCTGCTTTTGCTAAGGCTTTTGGCTTAAGACTGGTTCCCTTTCAAGAGACGCTACCAAAGCAAATACTACCTCAGCCAATAATTCCCAGAAGCCAACCTACAGAAAAGGGAAAGAGGATACAAAGACAGCTCCAAGAATTACAGCAAATACTGGAAAAAATGGGTCTTAGCGGAGCTGTTAAAGTTGAGTACGAAGCTATTGGTATAAGAATAATCCTTCAGGAAAGGGTTCTCTTTGATCCTGGTAACGCCAACATAAAGCCTGAGTTTTATCCTATAATTGACAGACTTTACGAAGTAATATCGTCTATTCCAAATCCCGTCGAAATAGAAGGGCATACGGATAACATCCCCATATCAACAGAGAAGTACCCTTCTAATTGGGAGTTATCAACAGCTAGAGCAAGCTCTATTGTTAGATACTTTATTTCTAAAGGTGTATCATCAGAAAGACTCAAGGCATCAGGCTATGCAGATACAAAACCGATAGCTAGTAACGCTACACCCGAAGGTAGAGCCCAGAATAGAAGGATAGAAATTTTTATTTTAAATATAAAAGGATCGGAGCTTACACAGCCTCGGCAAGAGCAAAAGCCTTAAGCCTTTCCACTATATAATCAATTTGTTCATTTGTTAAGTATGGGTGCACAGGAATAGAAAAAACTTCTTGTTTAAACTTGCTTGCTCTCTCTGTAGATATATACTCTGCACCTCTCAGTTCATTTAAGAGATAGGTGTAATATACTCTAGCATCCACTCCTGAAGATCTCAAAAGCTCCAAAATTCTGTCCCTGTCGGGATGTCTTAATGTGTAGAGATGATAAACATGGTAGGAGCTTGGTCTTTCAGAAGGTATTTTGTATAAATTAAAGAGCTCTTGGGAGTATTTTTGAGCTATGTTTCTTCTTATAGAATTTCTTTCATCCAAGTGTTTAAGCTGTACTAAACCTAGTGCAGCTTGAAATTCGGTAATTCTTAAGTTAAAAGCCGGATGATCACCAAAGTCTATCCACTTTTTGATCTCCCTTGCTAAATTATCGTCGTTGGTAACTATGGCTCCACCTTCTCCCATGGGAACATTTTTTGAAGCGTAAAAACTAAAAGCTCCCATGTGTCCTATGGAACCAACCTTCCTATCTTTATACATGGCTCCGTGTGCCTGTGCGGCATCTTCCAAAACGTAAAAACCATACTTTTCAGACAGTTGCATAATTGAATCCATCTGTGCACTTTGACCGTACAAGTGTACTGGGATTACAACTTTTGGATTGTACCTTTTAGCTGCCGTTTCTAATTGTTCAACATCCATGGTATAGTATTCATCCACATCTATCACAATAGGTATACCACCAGCCAAAATGACTGCATCTATGGTAGCCATAAAACTCATTGCGGGAACTACAACTTTCTTATTTTCAACATTTAAAGCTTTTAGTGCTACGAATAGTGCAACTGTTCCAGAGCAAACGCTAAATACATGCTTTACTCCCAAATAATTGGCAAAAGCTTCGTGAAACTTTTGTGTATACTCACCTCTTGTGACAATGTTACTTTCAAGGATTTCTAAGATTAGATTTTTCTCTTCTTCGGAAAATCTAGGTTCGATAATTTTAATCATTATTCCTATTATAATTTGGAAGTTTTTCTGTGTTAATTTTTGCAAAATTGCAAATGAAAAAAGTGTGTTTTCAGAAAAACTATACTTTAATGCTTTTTTTATTTATAGAGAAATTGGGGGAGTGCTACATCCCCCTTTTCTTTTATGTTTACTTCTTTGTGCCAGTTGATGCTTTAAGGCTTTCTAATTCTTTCTTTAATGCTTCTATTTCTTTTTGGAGTTTCGGTAAATCTCTTACAAGAGGTTCAATATTCATCCACTGTTCTGCTTCAACAGGGTAAGGCGGATTAATAGAATTTCCGTAAACGACCCATCCATCATCATAATTGGCTATGTCTTTAAATCCTAGTAACTTCATCTCTAGATATGCTACAGTTGATCTTGAACCAGTTTGACAGAGTCCTATGGTTCTTTTGTTTTTATCGAGTTTACCGTAAATCTTCTCTAATTCACTCAATGGTAAAAGCTTACCTGTTTTTTTATCAAAGGTGGTATCATGTGAAATATTCATTGTTGTGTTAGGTATTCTTCCACCTCTTAATGCTCTTATATCATAACCTTCGTACTCTTCTCTAGTTCTTGCATCTATTAGTTGCACATCCTTTCTTTTACCTGTGGCTATTTGGAGAATTTCTTCGGTAGATGCAAGCAGTTTCCTATTAACATTTGCTTTAAATGTAGTTGGGGGAAGCTTAGTTTCTTCTTTGCTTACTGGTTTTCCCTTTGATTTCCATTCTACAATGCCACCATTGAGAAAGTGCGTTTTATCGTGCCCTAAGTATTCAAGAATCCAAAAACCAACCGTAGCGTGTACAATATCTTCGTCTGAATAAATAACTACATGCTTATCGTTTCCTATACCTGCATTTCCGAGAATAGCTTCCAATTTATCCGGAGGTAGAACTCTTTGCGTCCCATCTCTTAGTTTTTTCCTACATGTATCTCCAAGACTTATGGCTCCTGGAATATGCCCTTCGTCATACTTACTCTTAGGTCTGCAATCTAGTATGACCCAATTGGGATTGCCTAATATTTTCTCTACATCTTCAACTGTCATAATTATTTGAGCTACAGATACACCTGATGTTAAGAAGATTGCTGCAATTAATGCTGCAAAAGCCGAGATTATTTTCCCTTTCATAGCTAATTACCTCCCTGAATTTTGTTTTATAAACTAATGTTGCAATATATTGTTGTGTATAAAACTTTTTTAGACAGTCATAAGTTGGTTTTATATAATGAATTAATGAAATAATTAAAAACTAGTTTAGCTTCAGGATACTTTTTATCTCTTCTTCTGGAACAGGTTTACAGAGGAAGTAACCTTGTGCATAATCACATCCCATTTGTTTGAGAAGTTCCAGCTGTGTCTGTGTCTCTACTCCCTCTGCCAATGTCTCGTAGCCTAAGGCTTTCAAAAGTGATATTGTATGTCTTAGAAACTCACGAGCCTTGGAGCCTTCCTCTATAGGATGGACAAAGTTCATATCCAACTTAACAATGTCTACTGGCATATCCCTTATATAAGATAGTGAAGAATAGCCTGTACCAAAGTCGTCTATAGCAACTCTTATCTTAAAATTGGGGCTACCTTCCTTTAAAAACTTCACCATCTTAGTAAATTCAGAAGGAGGCATCTCCAACATAATTCTCTCCGTTATCTCAACTACTAGTGTAGCCTTATATGACTTTAGATGCTCCTTTATATCCAAAAGTTTATTGATAGAGTCCTTCTTGGAAAGCGTCCTTGCCGATAAGTTAATACTCACTGGTAAACCAAACTCTATTGATTTCCTAGCAATGTAATCTATTGCCCATTCCTCAAAAGACAGTAAGTTTACATAAGAACCTTCCTCGAGTTCTCTTATGAATACTGCAGGTGCAAGCACACTGCCATCTGGTAGTCTTATCCTCACAAGAGCTTCTAGACCTGCTATCTGCATAGTCTTTAGGTCATAGTATGGTTGGTAATAAAACACAAAGAGATTTTCTTCCAAAGCTCTCTTTATTAAACTTTTAGTTTGCATATAAGATTGTATTTGTTCAAATATACCTTTTTCATAGAAGAGAACTATACCTTCTCCTTTGGACTTTGCTTCTCTTAAAAGCGCCGTAGCATGTTCGTAGAGTTCATCTAAACTTTTACCATGTTCTGGATACACAGTTACGCTAGCGTTATAACTTACACTTATGCTTTCCGTTCCTACCTGTATAGGTTTTTTAAAGATACTGTCAATAGTATCTAGGGCTAGACTTAGACTTTTTACATCTTCTGTAGGTATGAGTATACCAAATTCATCTCCACCTAACCTGCCTATGATTGTATGATCTTTTATGAAGCTCTTCAATTTTTTAGCTATATCCTTTAAGAGCATATCTCCCTTTTTAATTCCGTATGTGTAATTTACGAAGGACATGCCGTTAATATCCAGCAATATTAGGAAGGCTTTTTTTGTTTTAGGCAATATGTCTTCAAGTTTGGTATAGAAGCCTCTGTAGTTATAAAGATCAGTCGCTGGATCGTGGTAGTTTATTCTGTGTATCTCCTCTGACATGTAGTGTTCTTTTGTTATATCTCTACCTACGCTCACAAATCTCTTTGTACCATCTGGAAGAGTTACAGGGATAATTCTTTGGTGTAAGTATAAAAGTTTTCCCGATTTAGATCTATTTACGAATACTGATTCAAACTCTTTGTCAGACAGTATAGTCTCCCAGAGTTGTTTATAAAAGTTCTTGCTTTGGTAACCTGACTTAAAGATTCTTGGGTTTTTGTTTATGAGTTCTTCTTTGGAGTATCCACTTATTCTTGTTACAGCATCGTTTACATACAGGATATTTCCATCTGTGTCTGTTACCAAAACCCATGTATCTGAATTTTCTAAAGCTGTAGTCACTATTACTTGTTTTCTTACTTGATATATAAATTCAAGGAAGAAGCTAAGGTCACTACTGAGCTGTTCTAAGACCTGTCTTGTCTCCTCATCAAAAAAGTTGGGTTCATCAGCATAAACATTTAAAACAGATATAATCTTTTTATCCCTTTTTAAGGGAATGGCAGCCGATGATAAGTATCCTCTCTTTAGGGCTTTTTCTTTCCAAGGTGAAAATCTAGGGTTAGTTCTCATGTCATCTACTATTGTTACCTTTCCAGTAGAGTATGCTGTGCCTGTTGGACCTCTGCCTTCTGGAAGTTCTGGAGTGCTGTAGATCTTTATGTTATCAAGGTATCCATCAAGAAAGCCGTAAGAGCAAAGAACTTTAAACCACTTGTCTTCTCCCGGAGTTCCTACCCATGCCATTCTTAAGCCAACATCATCCACTAAAGCTTTGCATACCTTTTGGTAAAGTTCTTTCTCAGAAAGGCATCCAGCTACAGCATTATTTACCTTATGAAGAAGGTTTTTAAGAATTTCAAGTTTTTTCTCTCTTGTCATGTCTATTGCAAGAATGTATGTACCAAAAGAGCCATCGTATAGGATACTGCTACAGTAAATGTTAAAGTATCTAGCACTTTTGTCCTTTGCTAAAAGCTTAATTTCTGAATATACACTTTCTGATTTTTCACCTCTCATACGTCTTTGTGTATCCCTTTTTATCTTTTCCTTTAATTTTTCATCTATTATGTAGTCTGTTAGTTCAGTGTTAAGAATTTCTTCTTTTTCGTAACCTAAGGTTTTGCAGAAAGCGTCGTTAGCGTATACGATAGTGTCTTTGTGTATTATGTGCATAACGTATGGAGATTTGTCTATAGCTTTTTTGATTTGAATACCTTCTGTAGTTTCTAAGAATGCCTTGGCTAATTTGTTAAAGGCAAGAACGTGTTCAAATTCAAAGTCTTGGACTTTTTCGACGTATGGCAATGAGAGGAGGGCTTTTGTGAGTTTTTCCTCAATATCTGGATGAACCATGAAAAAGTGAACTTGGGGCACGTATAAACTGGAGTATTCTTCGAGCCACTTCTTTTTGGGCATATGTTTGTAAAACTCAGAATGAACCAGCGCTAGGTCAGCCAGGTTTTCTTTTAATGCATTTAGAGCTTCTCTGAAACTATTGAAGAGTAATACATCTATATTTTCAATGCCAATACCTGATATTACCAAAGGGAAAATTACTATGGGCACTTTTACAGATGCTAACCTTACGTGTTTTCTTAGTTTTTCATCTTTTCTTTTTAAGAGAATGGCTGTATCTTTTGTCTCTGTGTATTTTCCTACTACTTTGTAACCTCTTTTGAAAAGCTCGTTGGCAGTGTTTAAGTTGGCATAGTAGATGTGATAGGTGTGTGTTTTTAATTTTTGTGCTTCATCTTGGAAGTCTTTGAAAGGTTCAAATACAACTTCTTCTTTTATGATTTTACTTATATCCTTTGCTATTTCTTGCCATCTCCTAATACCTTTTTTTGTTTCCGTATCGTGCGGACATACCGCTAAATATAACATGTCTATCATTATAGCTTAAAATATAAGGTTGGATTTGTATCAAGCTAAGTATTTAATCAAGTTTTAGATTCGTTTATTTACATATTGTAGAATACTCTTATAAGTAATTATTTCATTTTTTTATCCAAAAGATTTGATAATTTTAGTGTAAAACTTGGATTTTATTTAATCATCTATTATGTTACTTAATCAATTCTATAATCTCTTCTTCTGGAACAGGCTTACAGAAGAAGTAACCTTGTGCATAATCACATCCCATTTGTTCAAGAAGTTCTACATGTATTTGTGTTTCCACGCCTTCTGCTAATGTTTGATACTCTAAATCCTTTAAGAGTTTTATTACGTCTGCTAAAAACTTTCTTGCTTTATCTTCTACATCTATTGGGCGAACAAAACTCATATCCAGTTTTACAACATCCACAGGCATGTTTCTTATGTAAGAGAGTGACGAATAGCCCGTACCGAAATCATCCACTGAAACCTTTATTCTAAATTTCCCATTATTTTCTTTTAGAAGTACCACTATATTTGCAAATTCAGAAGGATCTATATCCAACATAACTCTCTCTGTTATCTCTACTACTAATGTTACTTCGTGGTTGCCAAAACCTCTTTTTACCTTCAAAAGCTCAGATATAGAATCTTTTTTAGAAAGTGTTCTAGCCGATAAGTTTACGCTCACAGGTAAACCAAAGTTTGCAGCTTTTTGCGCTATGTAGTTTATAGCCCATTTTTCAAAGGCTAAAAGGTTCTTATATGAACCTTCCTCGAGTTCTCTTATGAATACCGCAGGTAAAAGTACACTGCCATCTGGTAACTTTATCCTCACAAGAGCTTCCAACCCTGCTATCTGCATAGTCTTTAGGTCATAGTATGGTTGGTAATAAAAGGTGAATAAATTCTCTCTCAACGCTCTTTCTATCAAACTTTTACTATGAAAAAGAGAACTTATTTTTTCTAATAAGCTTTTATCATAAAAGAGAACCACACCTTCTCCTTTTGATTTTGCCTCTTTTAAGAGAGCCACAGCATATCCATAAAGCTCATTTAAACGCTTACCATGTTGGGGATAAGTCACCACACTTGCGTTATAGCTTACGCTTACGCTCACATCTCCTATCTGAATTGGATTTTTAAATACATCATCTATTTCATTTAGTGCATAGTTTAGGGCTTTTATATTTTCGCTGGCTACTAATACACCAAACTCATCTCCGCTAAACTTACCCACAATTGCGCCCTTTTCTTCGAGGTTCTTTAGTTTATAAGCTATATCTTTTATTAACATATCACCTTTTTCCATACCGTATGTATAGTTTATATAAGACATGCCGTTAATATCCAGCAATATTAAGAAGGCTTTTTCTGTTTTTGGTAAAACATCTTCAAGTTTTCTACGAAAACCCCTGTAGTTTAAAAGCCCGGTCAGGGGATCGTAATAGTTTAACCTTTGTATCTCCTCTGACATGTGGTGTTCTTTTGTTATATCTCTACCTACACTCACAAATCTCTTTGTACCATCTGGAAGAATTACAGGGATAATTCTTTGGTGTAAGTATAAAAGTTTTCCTGATTTAGATCTATTTACGAATACTGATTCAAACTCTTTGTCAGACAGTATAGTGTCCCAGAGTTGTTTATAAAAGTTCTTGCTTTGGTAACCTGACTTAAAGATTCTTGGGTTTTTGCCTATTAACTCTTCTTTTGTATAACCACTTATTCTTGTTACAGCATCGTTTACATACAGGATATTTCCATCTGTGTCTGTTACCAAAACCCATGTATCTGAATTTTCTAAAGCTGTGTTTATTATCGAGTAACTCTTTAATTGCTCTATAAATTCAAGGAAGAAGCTAAGGTCACTACTGAGCTGTTCTAAGACCTGTCTTGTCTCCTCATCAAAAAAGTTAGGTTCATCAGCATACATAGTTAGAACAGCCAAAACCTTACCTTTTCTTTTTATAGGAATTCCAGCTACAGATAAGTATCCTCTCTGTATGGCTCTTTCTTTCCAAGGTGTAAACCTAGGGTTGGTTCTAGTATCGTCTATTATAATGACTTCTCCTGTAGTATAGGTTGTGCCTGTTGGACCTCTGCCTTCTGGAAGTTCTGGAGTGCTGTAGATCTTTATGTTATCAAGGTATCCATCAAGAAAGCCGTAAGAGCAAAGAACTTTAAACCACTTGTCTTCTCCCGGTGCCCCAACCCATGCCATTCTTAAGCCAACATCATCCACTAAAGCTTTGCATACCCTCTGGTAGAGTTCATGTTCAGAGAGTGAACCTGAAGCTGCTCTGTTTATCTTATGAAGAAGGTTTTTGAGAACTTCTAGTTTTTTTTCTCTTGTAATATCAACAGCTAATATGTAGGTAGAATAAGATCCATCGTATACGATGGTGTTAGAATAGATATTAAAGTATCTAGCACTTTTATCCTTTGCCAGGAGTTTCACGTTGGGGTAAAAAGCTACTACATTTTCACCTTTTAATTGTCTTTGTATGTCTTTTGTTATTCTTTCTTTGACTTCTTGATCTTGTATATACTCAATCAAGTTGGTATTGAGGATTTCTTCTTTTTGGTAACCTAAGGTTTTACAGAAAATATCGTTAGCATATGCAATTGTGTTTTTGTGGATAGTGTGCATAACCTGAGGTGAGTTGTCTATGGCTTTTTTGATTTGAATACTTTCTGTAGTTTCCAAGAAAGCTTTAGCAAGTCTGTTAAAGGCTAATATATATTCGAACTCAAAATCCTTGACTTTTTCGATATATGGTAGAGAAAGAAGAGTTTTTGTAAGTTTTTCTTCAACATCTGGGTGTACCATAAAAAAGTGAATATGAGGTATAGACACTTCAGAGTACTTTTCAAACCAGTTTTCTTTTTCCATTTGCTTGTATGTTTCAGAATGTACCAAGGCAAGATTGGCTACATTTTCTTTCAGAGCACACATAGCTTGTTTGAAGCTGCTGAAAAGTAAGAGATCCACTTTTTGAATATCTAGGTTAGACATTACAAATGGAAAGACTACTATAGGTACTTTCACTGAGGCTAATTTGATGTACTTTCCCAGTTTTCGGTCTTTTCTCTTTAAGAATATTCCCGTCTCTTTTTCTTCTTTATACGTTCCTACTACTTTATAACCTTTTTTAAAAAGCTCCGTAGCCGCATTAAGGTTAGCATAGTAGATATGGTAAGTTTGTGTTTTGAGCTTTTCTAGTTCATCCTGGAAGTCTTTGAAAGGTTCAAATACAACCTCTTCTTTTATGATTTTACTTATATCCTTCGCTATTTCTTGCCATCTCCTAATACCTTTTTTTGTTTCCGTATCGTGCGGACATACCGCT
>JBEPZX010000014.1:0-32303 GCA_041640635.1 Aquificaceae bacterium | reverse complement strand
GGAGAGATAAAGAAACTTATTGAGGAAAGTTTAAGCAGGCAGGATAGTCAGCAGTTTGTAAGAAATCTTGCCCACAGCATAAGTGACCAAGAAAGTGCATCACACATAGAAAAAGCCATAGAAACGTATAACAAAGCGGATACGATAAGTGTTGATTTAGTGCCTAAGATGGTGGACAATCTGGCTAATCGTTATATGAGGGACTACAACCTTTCGAAAGAACAAGCGGTAGTAGCAGCTATAGCAGTGTTGAATAACTTAGCTATTGGGACTAAAAGCAAGGAGCAGATGGCTCAGGATCTCAAAGGTTTTGGTATAAAGGATGAAGTAGCTCAAAAAATAGCGGCAGAAAGCACCAATCGTGAAAATCTCACAACATATTTTGAAGACGCCGCAAGGGACGCAGGCTTTTTGGGTAAGAAGGTAGAAGAAAAGACAGCACAAACTCAACAAAAGGTTGCCGGAACACAAGCTGAAATCGAAAAACAAATGGAAAAGGAAGACATAAAACAATTAGAGCTTATGTATTCAGAAGCGATCAAAATTATGGACAAGATAAATAAAGAGAAGGTAGATTTAGCAGATGTACAAGCCCAGATAGATAAAATTAAAGCAGAATACAACGATCTGTACAATAAATACAAACCCAAAATAGAAAAATTAAGAAGCACAGCGTTAGATAATCCAAAAGACAGCGTCTTCATCAGAAGGCTTGAAGATGTAGGGGAATTTATTAACCGCACTGGACAAGCTCTACAAGAGATAAAACAGAAACTCGGACCTAATGACTCCCCTACGATAACAAAGGACGGAACCCCTGCAGGTCCATAAATAATAAAGAAGTAATAGAAGCAGGATCGATCAGGTCTACTTCTTTACTCCCCCAATTGTGGAGAGAAATTTAGTTAATTTTAATCATGCGGATAAGCTGGGTGCATTGGATTACTCCACCATTCATCCTCCCTTCTACTTTTCCTTCCCCCTTTTCTTTCTCCTTTTCCACTAAAGTTTTAATCAAATGGACTTCTGTAGAGCGGGCTAGCAAAGTCCTTTGGATTATCCAAATAATCATTTCTCCTGTCATCTTCCCACCAATCATCCCTTTTCCTTCTTCTATATTCCTTTTGAGGGGAGATAATATTAGAAGCGACCATTAGTCCCACAAAAGAGAGGAAGAAAATACCAGTCATAGCCCAAAGGGTACCACCCTCAGAGAAAATACCTCCTACAAAAAACAGCCAAGCCAAAATTCCTGTAAAAACGCCAGCAACTCTTAGCAGGGAGCTAGTAGCTTTTCTATCAGCTATCCACTCCTTAGCTTTCTTCACAACCCTTTCCACATCCTCTTCTCTTACCGCATACACTACACCATTAGGTCCTACCTCCCTCACACATGCAATCTCTCCCCTCTCACACCACTCCTTTAACACCCCCTCTTTGATACCTAAAAGCTCAGATAGCTCGGTTAGGGTGTATAACTCTTTCTTGGTTTTGTCCCCCTGGTTTTTCTTCCCCTGTTCCTTAGCCATAATTACTTACCTCCTTGCAAAAATTACTTCATATCCCACACAGTTCAGATAAAACGTGTGGTCTACGGAAGAAAAAAGTTAAATCTTTATTTCTTTATATCCTACATAGTTTAATTTAGGTAAATTAATATATACCTTTTTGTTTAATTGTCAATTGTAATCTTTATATCCCACATAGTTCAGATAAAACCCAAACATGTCACGGAGGGCGCCTTGGGGCTCAAAATTCTTTTGTTGTCTTTATTGTAACAACCTAATTACAGAAAAAGTCAATACGTTTCGTATGAATGTATTTTGCATCGAACTTCCATTAAGGTTTTTCAGATTTTAAAAAAAATCACCATCGGAGCGTTATGTATCAAGGCTCAGAAGCATATCTACCATTTCCCCCGTTCGATGCAGTTTTCACAAAAGCCTTTATATCCTGTCAGTTTTAACCTTAAGTTTGCGAGCTTCTTTTGCTTAGTTCTTCTCTTAGCTTTTGGTAAACGACAACTACTTGTTCTCTTGTTTTGTCCACTCCATTAGAGTTGTCTATTACGTAATCAGCATATTTTACTTTTTCCTCTATTGGCATTTGTTTATTCCATCTTATTTCGAAATCTTCTGAGGTAAAGCCTTTCTCTATAGCTCTTTTTTTGCATATTTCGTAAGGTGCGTAAACAACGATTGTTTTGTCGTAGTTTTTATAAGTGCCTTTTTCTATAACCAAAGAAGCCTCGACTATCACAATAGAATCTTTTGGAAGCGTCTTAAATATTTCTTCCAACCTGTCATACAGAGCTTTGTGTGTAACGCTTTCTAAAAACTCTAAGTCTTTTTTGTTTTTGAATACAATATTGGCAAGTTTTTTCCTGTCTATATTGCCCTGGCTATCCAGTATGCTTCCCCCAAATCTATTTACAACTTCCTTGTAAACACTGCCTTTTTCATCATAGAATCCTTTTATTATTTTGTCCGCATCAAACACATAACAAGATAATTCCTTAAACATATTCGCAATTGTAGATTTGCCACATCCTATATTGCCAGTTAGAACAACCTTCAACATTAAAGTTCTTCTGAGTCGAGTATTATAGTTACAGGTCCGTAATTGAGGATGTAAACATCCATCGTAGCGCCAAATATTCCTGTTTGCGTGTTGACGTACTGGGAAATCCTTTTTACAAAGTAGTTATATAAGCTCTCTGCTATCGCAGGCTTTTCTGCAAGTTCAAAACTTGGTCTTCTACCTTTTCGCGTGTTTGCATACAAAGTAAATTGTGACACAACAAGAACAGACCCTCCCACATCCAAAAGAGATTTACTAAACTTTCCCGAGTCATCCTCGAATATTCTTAAGTTTATAATCTTGTTTATCAGCTTATCCACTTCCCTTTCTGTATCACCAACTTTTATACCTAGGAGTATACATAGACCGTGCTCTATATAACCAACTTGCTTTCCTTCTACTACAACACTTGAGTTTTTAACCCTCTGTAATACAGCTCGCATCTTGTGTTAAACTTACAGTATTATATAAAAAGGAGGTGGAGAATGAAAAAGTTTTTTGTTATAGGTTTATTTACATCACTAAGCTTTGCAATAACTAATGAAAATAGAACAATGGACTATTTAATTCAAAGTCAAAAAACGTTAGAGTTTGGGTATAATGTAAGAGCCTACGAAAATTCTAAGTATCATTATGAAAAAGCTAAAGCTTATAACGATGCATCTATTCTTTTGGCTAGTTATGGGGATAAAGTAGGATCTCAAATCTTCGCTATAAAAAGTTTTAACTCTTTAATTAAAGCCCTACTGTCAAACGAACAGTTGGATGCTTTTGAAAACTCTTCAGAAAAAGCCTTAGCTGAAAGGATAAAGTATGTAAGGAATAATATGGGGATGTCATGTGCTCCTGACAGTTTAGGAAAGGCAGAAGCGTATTACGAACTTCTAAATTACGAATTGGCAAAGGAGCGTCCTAATGAAAATTTCCTTTTCGATTTAAGAAGCAAAATTTCTAAATGGATAAGAGATGCGCAGTATAGAGTGGATATAGCTAAGAGAGAGGAGCTACCATGCTACACTGGTAAACCTATAAAAGTAGCTCAAGCGAAAGAAGAAACCAAAAAGGAAGATACAACCGCTAAGTATGAAGATAAAACCCAAAAGGAGAAATTTTCAGAAGTACCCTTAAAATTGGATACAAAAATACACTTTGATTTTAACAAGTATCATGTAAAAAAGGAGTATATTCCTGTTCTCAATGAAGTTGTAAAGGTTATGAAAGAAAATCCTAAGATGAAGCTTAAGGTAACAGGATACACAGATAATATAGGATCTAAAGATTACAATGAAAGACTAGCCATGAAAAGAGCTCAAACGGTAAAAGAATACTTGGTAAAACAAGGTATAGAAGCTTCAAGAATAGAAATTGCAGGTATCGGAAAAGCTAACTATATAGCAGAAAATACGTCGGATATAGGTCGTTTTACTAACAGAAGAGCTGAATTTGTAAGCATAGAAATGATAAATGAGTAAGTGGTAGGCACGGGCGGACTCGAACCGCCGACCTCTGGCGTGTCGGGCCAGCGCTCTCCCGTCTGAGCTACGTGCCTTCTGTGCAAGAATCTATTATAATACAATCTATGGAAAAAATTTACAGCATTGAAGAAAGAGTGATAATTATAGTGAAGGAATTTATGGATGATATAAATTCAAAAGAACCATTCAATTTGGAGATCTCAGAATATAGATTTAGGCTAAGGTCTAAACTAATAGAGCTAATTAATCAGTTTTCTACGGATGCTCAAACTATGAATGCAAGCTTTAACGCCGCACTTATAGGTATAGAAAGATACCTCGAGGATAGGATAAATAGAACCAATTTAGATTCCGAAAAAGAGCTAAAAAGAATAATAAGCGCTCTAGACGAAACAAACCAAGTTTTAAAAGAGTTCCTCTACAAAGATAGTATAAAAGACAAATCTTACCTTTCCAAGCTTTCTGGTAAGATAGGTTATTGGGTAGAAATACTAAATCTAGAGTTCAAGAGACGCTTTGGGGGGATTTTCAGCAAAATTCGAAAAATTCTAGGTAAATGATTCCTTTTTTTACTACCTTCCTTGCTTGGATTTTTCAATCTTTTACAGGATTTGGAGCAGGGATATTTATAGTCGGTTTTCTTTCACTTTTTTATAACCCAAAAGAAGTTATAGTAAGCTCTGCCATAGCAAATTTAGTAGGAACTCTACTTATCCTAATCCAAAATCGGAAAGGTAAAGTAAATTTCCCGCTTTTAGCTTCCTTGATACTGTCCTCCATACCTGGTATATACATAGGTTCGTATTTACTGAGCATAATAGATAAAGAGTTTTTAAAGTTTGTTATAGGCACATTTATAATTGCCTTAGGACTGTATGACTACATGCACCAGAAAGGAAAATTAGGCTTTAGACTAGGAAAAAACTTAGGACCTCTGGCAGGGTTTTTGGGTGGACTTTCGGCTGGTTTAGTAGGATTAGGTGGACCTCCTCCAGCAGTTTATTTAAATCAAAATACAGACAGTATGCAAAGCTTTAAACTTATGTTAAATGTTTACTTTACATCCAATATTTTATTTAGATTGCTTTTTTACCACAAGGAAAACATCCTATATTTAAACAAAGAAATAATACTTCAATGTATGTTAGGTGTTCCTCTTGGTGTTTTGCTCGGTGGCTTACTTTCCAAAAGAATTACAAACGTAAACTTTAAAAGTCTTGTTGCTCTTTCCGTTTTAGTATTGGGTTTTCTTGTGATAATACTTTAAACTTAATACCATGTTTAGTTTTGAGGTTTTAAAGTGGGATGGAAAGGCTCGAGTAGGCAGATTCATAACACCACATGGAACAATTCAGACACCAGTTTTCATGCCAGTTGGTACTCAAGGAACGGTCAAAGCTATGACTCATAGCCTTTTGCTAGAAATAGGAACCCAAATAATACTAGGTAATACATACCATCTTTACCTAAGACCTGGTGTGGATACCATAAAAAAAGCACAAGGTCTACACAAGTTTATCGGATGGAACAAACCAATACTTACAGATAGTGGAGGGTTCCAAGTCTTTTCTCTCTCAAAACGTAGAGGAGATGGGAAAGCAAAAGTGAAGGTTACGGAAGAGGGAGTAGAATTTAGAGATCACCTAGCAGGGGATTACCATTTTTTCACACCGGAGAAAGTCATAGAAATTCAAGAGATACTAGGTTCCGATATTATTATGCCTTTGGATGAATGTGTAGAATACCCTACAACTTACGCTTATGCAAAATCTGCCTTAGAGAGAACTGTCAGATGGTTAGACAGAAGCATAGAGCGTAAGAAAAGGGAAGATCAAGTGCTTTTTGGAATAGTTCAAGGTGCTTTTTTCGAAGATCTTAGACTCGAATCTGCTATGTTGACCATGGAAAGAAGTCCCTTTGGATATGCTATAGGTGGTGTGTCCGTTGGTGAACCTAAGGAAATTATGCACAATATCATTAATGTTACCTGTAACCTTCTACCGTGGGATAAGCCGAGATATGCAATGGGTGTAGGTATGCCAGAAGATATACTAGAAGCTGTAAGCTACGGTGTGGATATGTTCGATTGTGTTGCACCTACACGTATGGCAAGAACTGGTACGCTTTTTACTACTTATGGACGTATTAACATAAGAAATGAAGTTTACAAAAATGATTTTACACCCCCCGATGAAGAATGTGATTGTTATACCTGTCAAAATTTCACAAAAGCATATCTGAGACATCTCTACAACGTAGAAGAAATAACCGCCTATATACTGAACACTATACATAATTTACGCTTCTACCATAAGCTCATGGAAAATATTAAACGCTCCATACAGGAGGGGAGATTTAATGCATTTAAAAAGGAGTTCTACGGAAAGTACTTTGCTCACACATGGCAAAATTACTAGGAAGATAGTAATTCTTTTAGTCATTTTCATTCTTAGTTTCTCCGCAGAAAGGTTAGATGCCAGCAGTGCAAAACTTTATTTTTCCCAGGGCTATGAAAACTTACAAAATAGGAACTACATCGAAGCTATCCAGGATTTTACAAAAGCTTACACAAGTGACAGATACGGACCTTATGGGGAACTTGCTTATATCTACATTGGTAAATCTTATGCGCTACTTTCTTATTATTCTGGAAAAAAGGAAGGAGTCTATTCTGCAATAGGGTTTTTAAATATGTATCCTTTTTTTTACAAAAGAAACAATTATGTAAATCTACAGCTAGAATTTATAGCAGATTCTTACCTTCTTCTGGATATGTATGATAAAGCGATGGATATATTTTTTAATCTGTATAAGAAAAGTGCAGCATCCACTTATCTGCTTAAACTGGAATACGCTAGAGTAATGACTGGCACCATGGAAACGGAAACTTTACTTAGTATAAACCCCAAGGACATAGGAGAAGATGAATATATGTATTATCTAATACAAGGGTTTTATCAATTTAATTTAGGCAACTATCCCCTTTCTATTGATTACTTAACTAAAGCTCGAGAAATGAATAGGTATCTTGAAGACAACGAGCACTTCTTATACAGATACGCCGTAAGCTACTATATGATAGGTGATTGGAAAAAGGCTTCATTCTATATGGAAATCTTAACTAGAAAAGATATATACCAAAAGTATAAGGATTTTGTGGATTACTACTTAGCTCTTATATATCTCAAGACAGACAATCACAAAGATGCTTTTACAAGGATAGAAAGCCTAATAAAGGGGAATTTGCTATCTAAACCCATGGCTAGACTTCTATACTCTCAACTTTGGGCTTACCCGGACTTCATGAAAAAATATAAAGATAAGTTTCCCAATTATGCCAAATTACTGGTTTATACTGCTTGGATAGATATAAACAACCAATTATCCATACCTGCTATTTTAGGAGTATACTATTTTGCCTTAACGGAAGGGAAAATTTATGACGAAGCCCTCATTAAGTTAAAGGAGGTATCTTTAAATCAGGAAGTTCAGATAGTAGGTTTAAAAGCCAATTTGGATCCATTGTTAATTACTCTAAGACAGGCATACGAAAAAGTTGATCCTTATTCTGAAGAATGGGCAGAGGTTTTAAAAAACCTTTATCAAACTAATCCAAAGAACTACGTAACTTTGTTTTCCCTTGAGAAACTGGCTAGATCTCTAGTTTATATTGGAGATCCACAGGCTTTGCATATTGCAACGTCTTTGACCAATTCCATAGGATACTTCCTTTCTGGACAAGCTATGCTCCTAGAAGGAAAGTTGGATGGTTTAAAACTTATAGATAGATCTCTGAAAGATCTGCATGGCGAAGATAGACAAGAAGCTCTCCTTATATTAGGTATAATGCAAAAGAATGCCAAGTATCTTGAAGAAGCTCTAAAAGATGATAACTTACCTGCAAGGTTGAGTGGTTACACACAACCTGCTGTTTTCGAACTAGCAGACATATACTATAAGAGCAAAAACTATAAAAGAGCCAAGGAGCTTTACAAAAAACTTGTGGAAACATCAAAAGAAGAGGATAATATCTACTGGATATCTATTTTTAGACTAGCTTTTTCATCAAAAATGCTAAAAGATGAAGAAACTTTAAATTGGGTGATTGATAAAGTTAAAAATAAGGATAATATAATAAGTAAAGCAATAATAGAACTTTGGGGGTAAAAGAATGGATATTTTCAAAGGTATTGATAAGATCAAACCTTTTCTTGAATACACTTGGAAACGTCATAAAATAATATCTAGCAATATAGCAAATGCCGATACTCCTATGTACAAGGCTAAAGATGTTATTTTCAGCTTGGAAAGTAGAGGTGATTTAAAAGTTACAAGACACAAGCACATAAAACCTTCGGGCAAAGAAGACTTTAAAGTCGTGGAGGTAAATAGAGGTTTGGTTGGTAACGATCTTAACAACGTTAGCGTTGAGGAAGAGATGGCAAAGATGGCACAAAATAAAATTGCGTACGAAGTCTATATGAAAATGGCTACAGGCAATGTGGAAGAACTGGAGCGTATCATAAGGGAGGGAAGATAATATGAATGATATATTTAAAGTACTAGAAGTATCAGCATCTGGAATGTATGCTCAAAGAATAAGGATAAGTGTAGCATCATCAAACATAGCTAATTATGAATCCTATAAGGTAAGTGGTGAACCTTTTAGAAAGCTCATGCCTGTATTTGAGGCGGCGGAAGACCAAAAAAACATTAACCATTTTACAATTCCCGTTAAAGTAGTTGCCATAAGGGAATCAGGTGAACCCTTTAAGCTAGTTTATGATCCAACAAATCCAAGAGCGGATGCTCAAGGCTATGTGAGGTTGCCCAATGTGGAACTGGTCAAAGAAATGGCAGACATGATAACAGCATCCAGAAGTTACGAAGCAAATCTTAATGCTTTTAACACGACGGTGGATATAACAAGGAGGACATTAGAGCTATGGAGATAATAGGTCTTGGTATAAATGTTCCTCAAGGAGGTAAAACTAAAGGTATAGCTAAGTCAGCCTTTGAAAGAGAGCTACAAAAGCTTATAGAGGCAGCAAATACTGAGCAAATAAAGTCAGAATCCTTAAAAGAGGCTATCCTTCAAGGAAAGGAAGTAGCTTTACACGAATTGGTTTTACAATCCCAAAAGGCTAAGATCGCCCTCGATCTTCTAATACAGATAAGGAACAAGCTCTTGGAAGCTTATCAAGAACTAAACAGAATGCAGGTGTGATATGGCAGATTGGAAACAAACTTTACTAGATTACAAAAATAGGTTTATGGAACTTCCACTACAGAAAAAAATCTTCTTCTTAGCTTTACCCTCATCTATTTTAATTGCGTTCTTAATTTTAGGTATATATGCGTCTTCTCCAAATTATGCTACATTATACACAGGTCTTTCTCAAGAGGATATGCAAGCGGTCCTTATGGAGCTCGATAAAGAGGGTGTGAATTATAAAATAGGGCAGGATGGTAAAACTGTATCAGTGCCAGAAAATATGGTGGCAGATTTAAGGCTCAAACTAGCTGCCAAGGGGGTGCCAAACAAAGGTATTATTGGTTATGAACTCTTTGACAAGACAAGCTTTGCAGTTTCTGATTTTCAACAACAAGTAAACTTCAAAAGAGCTATAGAGGGAGAGTTAGCAAGAACTATACTAAAGCTTTCGAGTATAGAGGATGCCAAGGTTAATATAGCTTTACCTGAAAAATCTATATTTGTAAGAGAAGAAGAGGAACCATCCGCCAGCGTTTTTGTAAAGGTTAAACCTGGCTATGAGCTTACGAAAGATCAAGTAAAAGCTATCAGAAATCTCGTATCCTCTAGTGTCCCTAAACTCAAGCCTCAAAATGTGGTAGTTATAGATGACAAAGGTATAGATCTTACTGCTCTTTTGGAAGAGGAAGAAGACATAAAGGTGAGTGAAAAGGAATTAAAGCTTAAACTTGAATACGAAAAAAATGTAGAAAAGAAGGTACAGGCAGCTTTGGAATCCACACTAGGTTTTGGAAGGGTAAAAGTTAGGGTTAATGCAGATTTAGATTTTTCCAAATTTAAACAAAAAGAAGAATTGTTTGATCCAGATATGACTGCCGTTGTTAGTCAGCAGAAGAAAAAGGAAAGAACTGAAGGTACGGGTGCTGGTGGTGTACCAGGTGCACAGGCAAACATTCCTCCTGGAGCGGGTGTAGCTGCTGGTGGTCAATTTATATCAGAAAAAAGTGAGACTATAACTAATTATGAAGTTAGCAAGAAAGAAACGTATACAGAAGGACCAAATTTTAAAGTGAAAAGATTGAGTGTGGGTGTAATTTTAGATGCCAATCTCAAAGATTTGGATCTGAATAAGGTCAGAAATATAGTTGTAGCGTCTGCTGGTATAGATTTACAACGTGGTGATGTGGTAAGTGTTGAAACCTTGCCTTTTCGGGCTACACAGGCATTTCCCGAAAAATTACCCTACGAAAACTACGTAAAGTATGCAATTTTTGCCGCTTTATTGCTCGTAGGACTGATTGTTCTTTTCTTTATACTGCGAAGATTCAGAAAAAAGGAGGCTGTTGTTATGGCTCCTGCTACTGTTACTACTCCATCCATACCGGAAGAGTTGGAAGAAGTTAAGGAGATAGAGGAACTTAGAGCAAGAGCAAAAGAACTAGTAACTGTGGACGCCATATCTAGAGCCGCAAAAAGCGATGCTGAAAAGGTTGCAAAGGTAATAAAGTCTTGGTTAAGAGGTAAATAGCTATGGCAGATCAAATTCTTTCACAGGAAGAAGTAGAACTCCTATTGCAGACTTTAGGAAAGGAAGAGATACCAAAGGAAGCACAAAGAAAAACAGGCGAAGTTGAACCTATAAATCCTGATATATTCGAAAAAATAGCTGCGGGTAGGATATCTGGGCTTGAACTTATATTTGAAAGATGGACCTCAAATCTTAAAAGAGCGCTTTCCCCCATAATGACGGGTATAAGTGGAGTATATAAGGAAGGAACTTTCATAATTAAGTTTTCTGAATTTATTCAGAAACTACCAGTCCCATCCGCTATTGGTTTGGTTAGTATAAGTCCATTGAAGGGTTCGTGTTTTCTCATTATAGATCCTAAGATAGTTTATGCAACGGTTAGTAGCATATTTGGCGGCACAACAAAGCCTTATAAAATAGAAGGTAAAGAATTTACAAGAATAGAGCTTAAGATAATAGAAAAAATACTAAAAGCTATGCTTACTGAGCTTGAAGTTGCTTGGAATTCTGTCATGGGTGTAAAGGTTTCTCTTTCAGGCATAGAAATAAATCCTACATTGCTTACTGTTTCTAAACCTAGGGAAAAAGTAATTCTATTAAAGCTTAATTTTGATTTGGAAAATATTTCTGGATTTGTTTACTTGGCTATTCCAGAGGAAGCTATAAAACCCTACATAGAATTATTGAAAGGGGTGAGAGAAAATGAAGGGAAGATCATACTTAGTACTTCTCAAGCTATAAAAAACGTTCCCGTTAAGATTGAAGCCCTTTTAGGTAAAACTAATATTACATTAGAAGATCTTTTAAGGCTAAAAGAGGGTGATACTATAACTTTGAAAAGAAGCCTAAAAGAACCAATAGATGTAAAGGTAGGAGGTATACTAAAATTTAAGGCAGTGTTAGGTCAGTTAGGAATGTCTAAGGCTATTAAAATATACAAATACCTGGAGTAAGCTATGGAAGAAAAAAAGCAAGAGCAGGATGTTACACAAGAAAATTTAATGGATATATGGGCTGAGGCATTAAAAGAGCAGGAAGAAGCCTTAAAGTCAGAAAAAAAAGAAGAAGAGGTAGAAACCCAGGAACAACCAGTTTATCAAACACAAGATATCTCAAAAGAAATTCAACGTCTTTTAGATATACCACTTAATATAGAAGTGATTATTGGCTCTACCGTGTTACCTTTGGGCAATCTTATACAACTTGGTCCAGGATCCGTTGTAGAGTTGGATAGAGGAATAGAGGATCCAGTAGACATACTAGTGAACGGTAAGCTTATAGCTAAAGGCGAGATGGTTATAGTAGGTGACAAATTTGGTGTGAGGATTACTGAGATAATAGGCAAGGAGGAAAGAATCAAAAGTCTTTCAACTTAAAAAGCCAAGAATAGGAATAATTTAAAAGAGCAATTATTAAGAATTTTGCATTTTCATTGTAGGGAATTTTTTAAACTTTATTTTTCATAACCTCCGATATAAAATCAATTAGCTGTGTCAGACTATGAAAGGTATAATCTGGATTAAATCCACTTTTTTCAATTTCTCTTGCAGAGTATTTGCCGGTAGTTAAAAAGATGGTCTTTAGTCCTAACTTGCTCGCTCCAAGAAGGTCAGTATAAATATCATCACTCACTATATAAACTTCGTCTTTTGGCATATCCTTTAATGCATACTCTATAAATTCGCTCGAGGGTTTACCCAAATTGGGGATGTCTTCTTTGTAGTTACATGCATGAGCTATACTCAGGGCAATAGATCCTGATCCCAAAAAGTACAGTCCATCATCGTCTTTTACTATTCTACTTAAGTTAACAGGGATTATTTTTGAACCATTTAAGTAAACTGCCGATACAGCAAGTTTTAGCTTCTCAAAGTTTAGCTCCTTATCTTGACCAATTATTACAGCATCGACTCTATAAGAGTTTAAAATTTCAAATCCCCACTCTTTTAGGAATTCCTTTAGCATGGGTGTGCCTATTACCAAACATTTTTTTATACCTATAGACCTTAGGTAATCAGGAAGCATTTTAAGTGGTGAAATAAATTCTTCATCTTTTATATCAAGCCCTTTAGTTTTTAAATCCTCTACTATGCTTTTTGGTGCTCTAGTAGAATTATTGGAAAGTATCCTAAACGGTACTTTTTCTATTCTCAAGAAGTTAAGAAATTTCTCCGTGTCTTCGAATAAATTTAACTTTTTATCCTTGACAAGGACACCATCTAGGTCTATAAGGAATGCTACTTTACTCTTTGAATGGTATGCTGATCCAAAGTTCATCAAAGGATGACTCATCCCGTTTTACATTAACTTCTATCTTTCTTACATCAAATTGAGAATATTTTGAAAAGACGGATATAAGATCATCTTTTAACTTTTCAGCAAAGTTAGGAGGCAAACCTTTCCTTTCGTAGGCAAGTATCATAGTTAATCTTTGTTTAGCTTCATTCTTGCTTTTGTTTCTCCTAAAATTAAACAAATCAAGCAATATTTACTCACCCCCAAAGATTCTTTCTAACAATCCCTTTTTCTTTCCATAATTAATTATAGGCACATCCTCCCCAATTATACGCCTTGCTATATCTATTATAGCTTTAGATGCGTTGTAATTTTCATTTAAAACAATAGGTTCACCTCTGTTAGTAAAATCAACAAGCTTTGGTTCTTCTGGAATAACCCCAATTAAAGGAACCTTCAATATATCTGTTATATCCTCTACAGAAAGCATTTCACCTTTTTTTACACTATCCCATCTTATCCTATTGACTATTAGGGATATATCGTCACATTTCCTATTTTCAAGGAATCCTATTATCCTATCTGCATCTCTTATAGATGAGACTTCCGGATTTACAACTACCAGCGCAGCATCAGCAGGGGATACAGCTATCTGAAAACCTTTTTCTATTCCTGCAGGGGAGTCTATAAATATATAATCATACTCGTTAGCTTCTTTTATCTCCGTCATCAATTTATCCCATTTATCTTTATCTATTGCATCTTTGTTCTTAGTCTGGTTTGCAGGTAATAGCCATAGAGGAAGCCCTCTCTTGTCTTTAACCAAAGCCTTGTGGAAGGGTACCCTATCTTCCAAGACGTCCAATACATCGTAGACTATACGATTTTCTAAACCAAGAATCATATCCAGGTTTCTAAGCCCTATGTCTGCATCTGCCACGAGAACTCTTTTCCCAAATTTAGCTAGAGCAACGGATATATTGGCTACTACCGTCGTTTTACCTACCCCACCTTTACCAGAAGTTACTACATAAACTTTTGTCATATTAATTTAAAATTATAAACTTTATTTTATTATTCTTAAGCACTAAGTTTATAAAACACCTTCCCACTTGGGAAGGTATATATAGCTGGATCATTCTAAAACTTCCAAAACAACCCTTTTGTTTATCTTTCTTCCCATAGAAGAAAGTATAGTTCTTAATGCCCTTGCTATTCTCCCCTGCTTCCCTATTACTTTCCCCAAGTCCTTGGGATCAACTCTAAGTTCAATAACTACAGTTTTTTCCCCTTCGATTTCTACTACATTAACCCTTTCTGGGCTGTCGACTAGAGATTTTGCAGTAATTTCAACTATGTCTCTGAGTTGGCTCATAACGTTACCTCCTTTTAGAGTATTTTTGATAATTTTAGTAAGCTTTGCACTCTATCAGTTGCTTCCGCTCCTTTAGAAATCCAGTCTTTTACCTTTTCAGGCTTTATATCAAGGAATTTTTTATTAATTGGATCGTATGTTCCAAGTATATCTATATATTTTCCTTCTCTTGGCGATTTAGAATCCATTACTACTATTCTGTATATTGGGTGATGTCTCCTTCCGAATCTCGCAAGCCTTATCCTAAGCGCCATTTTTTTCCTCCATCCTGTCTATTATAACATAAATTTTTCTATTTTCTAACAGAATTTATAACAACACTCAAAGATGACAATACCATCATAAGTCCTGCTAACTCAGGTGTCAAAGAAAGTCCATACCTCAACAGCCCACCAGCAGCAACAGGTATACTAACAGTGTTATATAAAAAGGCCCAAAATATATTTTGTTTTACTCTTTTTATAGATTTTTCAGCAGTAATAAATGCATCCTTTAAAAGTCCTATGTTGGGTAAAACTATATCACCAACTTTTTTAGCTATATCCGTTCCTTCTGACATTGCTATAGATACATGAGCTTGAGCCATTGCAGGAGCATCGTTTATACCGTCTCCTATCATACAAACCTTGTACCCCTTTTCCTGATAATGTTTAACAATACCTAGTTTATCCTCTGGCTTCACCTCTGCTATAAATTCTTCTATGTTTAAAGCTTTTGCTACATGTGAAGCTTTTTCTAAAGAATCACCAGTAAGCATTACTAGCTTTATATTTTTATCCTTTAAAAAACTTATCACCTGATACGATTCTTTCCTTATTCTATCCTCTATAACAAATTCTACCAATACCTTGTCTTTTTGCATCAGAGCAGGATTTCCTTCTTTAGACCTACCTAAAAGGTAATCTTCACACATTACGCCTACACCAGCCACCTCTTTGCAACTGCTAAATTCCAGTGCTTTGCATGTTGCCAGCTTTTCGCAATACTCCTTGATGGCTTTAGAGTAAGGATGGTTAGATTTTGATGCTAAAGTGTATGCTATGCTTAGTGCTTCTTCTGAATATATTTTGGTATCGATTACTTTAGGTTTTCCTTCAGTTAAAGTTCCTGTTTTATCTATAAGAACCAAGTTTATTTGTAAAAGCTTTTCCAATGCAGCTGGATTTTTAACGATGATTCCTTTTTTATAAGCCTTTGTTAGACTTACAGCTACAGCTAAAGGTACAGCTATTCCAAAGGCACACGGGCATGAAACCACCAAGACAGAGAGAGCAAAATTTACGCTTTTTTGTAAGTCATAGGTTGTCAAGTACCAAAAAATGAATACCAAAACTGCCAGTCCTACAACAAACTGAACAAAGTAATGGGAAAATCTATCAGCTATTCTCTGTATTGATGGTTTTTCTTTTAAGGCTGTATCTATCATACTTATAACTGCTGATACATAACTACCGCTGAAAGTTTTTTCTACTTTTGCTTTTGCAAAACCGCTAACAACCATGCTTCCAGAAAGTATTTGATCACTGGCCCCTTTTATAACTGGTAAGCTTTCACCCGTTATTAGTGACTCATCTAATTCCAAGTTTCCTTCCAGTATTTTACAGTCTACAGGTACTACGTCACCCGTTTTTAAAACAATTGTTTCTCCTTTGAAAAGGTTCATAATCTGTTTTTCTTCCTCTTTATTTTCTTTTAAAACTTTAACTTTTCCTGTTTGCAAGAGAAATAGACCCTTTAGCATACCTAGAGCTTTATCCTTTATGCTTTCTTCTATAAACTTTCCCAACCTTACAAAAGTTATAAGTAAAGCTGAAGTTTCAAAAAAAGGCTGACCTGGTAGTACTCCAAGTAATGTAAGAAAGCTATATAAGTAAGCTGAAGTGCTGCCTAAGGCAATTAGAACATCCATATTTCCTATACCAGACCTTAGTGAGTGCAAAGCGGATTTGTAAAACCTATATCCGCCAATTAATTGAACTAAAGAAGATAATACCAATTGAACGTAAAGACTCCAAGTTTCATGCACAAACATAAGTATCATCAAAAGGATGCTTGCCAAGATACAAGAAACTAATATGTAAACTTCCTTTGATCTTTCTTCCTTTCCTTCTATTACTTTATACCCAAGAGATTCTACCACTTTTTTTATGTCTTGAGTATCCAAGAGTTTTTCGTTAAAGGTTACATCCAGCCTACCTAATTCAAACGAAACTTTGACATCTTCTATTCCCTTTAATCTCCTTAGGTTTATTTCTATGGCTTTAGCACAGTTTACACATGTCATACCACCTACTTTAAAAACAGCTCTCATAAGTAATATCTTCTACTAAGAAGCGTTTATTTCAATGCTTTTATTTATCAAATAAATCCCTTTACATTAACGCTAACTTTAACTCCTTTACCTTTTCGCTTATTCCTTTCAGGTCTTTGTTACCCGCAAGTTTTACAAAAGCGCTACCTACTACTATACCATTGGCTATCTCGGTTATTTGTTTAGCTTGTTCATATTTGGATACTCCAAAACCAACTACAACATTTTTATCACACACATTCCTGTATCTTACTAAGTCTTTACTTAATCTTTCAATTGGTAATTTCTCCCTTTCACCTGTGGTACCTGTTATAGAAACAAAGTAAACCATGTGATCACTGTTCTCGCATATTAGTTTTATCCTTCTTTCTGTGCTGGTAGGTGAAGCCAAAAAGACCAAAGATAAACCGTACTTTTTGGCGCTTTCCTTTAAAGTTGAGGCTTCTTCTGGTGGGAGATCTGGAACTATAAAACCATCTATACCGCTTTCCGCGGCTTTATGACAAAATTTTTCTATTCCTATTTTGAATATGGGGTTATAGTATGTCATCAAAAGGAAAGGCGTATTTGGAAATTTTTTGCGCAAAGTCATAGATAGTTCAAAGACGTCTTTTGATTTTATACCATTTTTTAGTGCTACTTCGTGAGCTTGTTGTATAACAGGACCGTCGGCAACTGGGTCCGAAAAAGGAAAACCTATTTCTAAAATGTCTGTGCCATTTTCTAAAAGGACTTTGAAAACGTCCAAGGAAGTTTCTAAGTCAGGATAACCTACCATCATATAAGATACTAGTGCTTTTTGATCTTTGGCTTTTATCTCTTCAAATTTATCTTTTAACCTTCCCATATCTTTATTTCCACCTCTATATTACTTGCTTTGCTAAGCATAGCGTAAACACTGCAATATTTACTTATGGATAAATTTACAGTATCTTCTACTGCCTTTTTATTTAAGTTGTTACCTTTTACATGGCATACTATTTTTATATTCTCATAAACTCTTGGAAAATCTTCTTTTCGTTCACCAAGGACCTCTATGTTTATATCTTTTATATCTTGTCTTTTTTTTCTAAGAATTGTAGATATATCAACTCCCATACAGCCACCAAGAGCTATAAGCAGCAGTTCCATAGGTCTGTGATAAGATTCCCCTACTTGCAGGCTTCCGTATGATGTAGTAGCTATGTAGTCATTGTTAGATATCCACTGTAGCTTTACTTTTTTTTGCTCCATTAATTGAAATTATAAACAATTCTTCCCTTTTGTACATTCTGAGGGATTAGTATTACTTTATCGTTACTCATAAACGCAACAAACCCTTCTATTAAGCCAGCGAGAAAGTAAACAATAGGTGAGTTATTAAGATCTTCATCTTCTATTGCATCTGTAAAAGCATCTTCTGTGATATCAATTTTATTTTCTTTAACAATCATGGATTGGGCAAAACCGAGGTCTTCTAGAATGTTGCAAGTTCTTACTATTGCTTCCTCTTTGGACAAAACTTCTGGAAAGTGTCCTATTAAACTTTCCAGGAGTTTATGACCTGCGTGCCTACCAGCATCACGCATAACAGCTTTTGCTCCCCTGTCTCCTATTAATGTTTTAACGCCACTGGCCATATTTACCAATGCTAGTAATAAAACATCTCCATCTATCATATAAATTCCTCCCTTGTAGTTAATTATAGTATCTTTTAAACCAGCCTTTAAAATATTAAGTAATTCTTATATCTGTATAAGAGTGATTTATAAATTGAGGTGTGATAAGGTTTTTATAATATAATTATAAACTTATGGAGGTTTTGTCATGGAACAAAAGGCACCAGATCTAGTAATAATTCTATTGACTGGTCCAGAGAATCCAAAGAGGCTCCCTTCAGCCTTTTTCTTAGCAGCAACGGCAGCGGCTGAAGACATGAATGTTGTTATCTACTTTACAGGTCCTGCCACTATGCTTTTGAAGAAGGGTGTAGCTGAAAATCTATACCCTATAGAAGGAGGGAAGAGCATAGCAGATTTTATGAAACTTGCAATGGATAATGGTGTGCAACTTGTAGGATGCTTGCAATCTTTAGATCTTAATGGTATAAGCCAAGAGGAGATAGGTTATAACATTCCTTTCTTAACACCAACGGCAGCACTTCCTACCTTGGGGATGGCAGGAAAGGTTTTAACTTGGTAAGTACAAATAGCACAGGCCCAATTAGGGCCTTTTCCTATTTTCTAGTGAATGTTCAATAGATACATCATCCAAGAATTCTAGAAAAGCTCCAAATGGGGCTCCGTATGCAACTCTGCTTATGGATAATTTGGGAAACCTTTTTTTCAACAATCTTAATAGGTAATTAGCCGTTGCTTCTCCCTCTGCGTTGGGATTTGTGGCTAATATAACTTCCCTTACATTTAGACTTTCTATTCTCGAAATTAGTGAATCTATATTTAGTTCCTGCGGAGTAACGCCTTCCATTGGGGCTATTCTCCCATTTAGTACGTGATAAAGCCCGCTATACTTTTCTATCCTTTCTATAGCATATGCATCTTGGGATTCCTCAACTACGCAGATCATTCTTTTATCTCTTATAGGACTATTACATATTCTGCATGGATCCCCATCAGATATAAGACCACAAAGGGAGCACTTCTTAAGATTTTCTGAAGCTTTTAACAAAGTGTTTAAGATATCGTTTCTTTTTTCTGACTCGAGTTTTAGCAAATTATACATAAATCTACCAGCTCCACGTTCGCCGTAGGTTGGTATTTGTGTTACACTTTCCAACGCTTTCTTCAGTATTTCTGGAAAAAAATCCTCAAAAGCCAAACAAACCTCCAAATCTTTTATTTATTTCTTTTAGTATGTTATCTCTCGCCATATCCTGGGTCTGGTTTATTAGTTCAATTAGTATGCTTTTTGCGCTATCAAGTGTCATATCCTGTGGATGTGTTATTTCTATTATTTCACCAAGACCATTGAAAGTGATAGATATGTTATCCTTTTGTATCGTTTCTTTTTTCAATCTTAACTCTTCTTTTACGGATCTTAAAAGCTCTTCAAAGTTCTTAATATTCTTTATTAAATCCATTATGTTCATAAGAATTAATATTATACTTATATTATAAGGAGGGGTGGCCGAGTGGACGAAGGCGGGTGATTTGAAATCACCAGTGGGTTAACAGCCCACCGGGGGTTCGAATCCCTCCCCCTCCGCCAAGCAATAAAATGAGCAAAAATAAAGAGATTTCTAAAATTTTAGAAAAGATAGCAGACATCTTAGAGTTTTTAGGGGATAATCCGTATAGAATATCTGCCTATAGAAGATCAGCGGAAGTACTCTCAAATTTAAGTGAAGATGTAGATGATCTGCTAAGAACAGGGAAAATACATCATATACCTGGTATAGGAGAGAGCACATTAGAAAAAATAGTAGAGTATATAAAAACTGGGAAGATAAGTAAGTATGAAGAACTAAAGAAGCAAGTTCCAGAAGATCTTTTAGAGCTTTTAGATGTTCCTGGGATAGGACCAAAGACTTTGAGGCTCGTCTACGATAGACTAAAAGTTAGAACAAAGGATGATTTTTTGAGAGCTCTAAGAAGCGGAATGATTAACACATTGCCAGGTTTTGGTGAAAAGAAGGTTCAAAATATACTTAGGGGTCTAGAAATATGGGAAAAATCTAAGGAAAGGATGACATTGATAGAAGCTTACACACTAGGTGAAGAGATACTTAGACACATGAAAGCTTTAAAGATAATTTTGAATATAGAACTCGCTGGGAGTCTAAGAAGAAGGAAAGAAACGATAGGAGATATAGATATTCTTGTCAGTGCTGAAAAACATAATTGGAAAGATATACATGAACACTTTGTTCATTACTCGGGTGTTTTGGAGGTAATTTTAAAGGGGGAAACCAAATCCAGTATACTGCTAAAAAATAACAAACAAGTGGATTTGAGAACTGTAGAACCACATCAATGGGGTGCTGCACTTCAGTACTTTACCGGCTCAAAAGAGCATAACATAAGAGTTAGAGACATAGCCAAAGAGAAGGGGCTAAAAATAAGTGAATATGGTGTATTTGATGCTAATACTGAGAAATGGATAGGTGGTTCAACGGAGGAAGAAGTGTACACCTTAATTGATATGCAAGTTCCACCACCAGAAATTCGCGAAAATTTGGGAGAGATAGAGCTTGCTCAAAAGCATCAATTACCCAAGCTTGTAGATTACGAAGAGATAAAGGGTGATTTTCATATGCATACCAATTGGAGTGATGGTTTATCTAGTCTAGAAGAAATGGTTGAAACAGCATACAAAATGGGTCTTAAGTATATAGTAATTGGAGATCATTCCCAGTCTTCTAAAGTAGCAAATGGTCTAGATGTAAAAAGATATACACAACAGTGGAAACTTATAGATAAGCTAAACAAGCAGTATAATCCACTTGGTTTTTATATACTAAAGGGTTGTGAAGTGGATATACTTCCAGATGGTTCTTTAGATTTACCAAATGATATTCTTAGAGAGTTTGACTTTGTTGTAGCTTCTATTCATACACGCTTTAACCAAGATAACACTTACCGCATACTCAAAGCCTTAGAAAATCCCTACGTTAACCTTATAGGACATCCTACAGGAAAGGCTTACGGTAGCAGGGCAGGCTATCCTTTAGATTTTAAGAAAGTACTACAGATTGCCAAAGAAACCAGCACAGCACTTGAGCTAAATACATTTAGAGCGGACATTTCGCCAGAAAATATTAGACTATGTATGGAAAATGGTGTAACTATAGCTGTGGTTACGGATGCGCATGCTGCATCACACCTAAGTTATTTGAAGCTTGGTGTTGGTATTGCAAGGCGTGGATGGGCTGTCAGCAAATATGTGTTAAACACTATGGATTTGGAAGGTGTAAGAGAATTTGTCAATAAAAAGAGAAAACTTTTAGAATAGGGGGCGTAGCCCCCCATAGATTATTAGTCAAGTTCTGGCATTTCTGGAGAAGGTACTTTCTCTTTCTTTTCTTCTGGTATTTCTGCTACTAGAGCTTCTGCGGTGAGCATGGTACCAGCTACTGATGCAGCATTTTGAATGGCGGTCCTTACTACCTTTGTTGGGTCTATAATACCTGCTTCTACCATATCTTTGTATTCACCTCTTGCTGCATCAAATCCCCAATTCTTACCTTTCTCTTTTCCAAGTTGCAATACCTTCTCTAAGATTACAAATCCTTCGTAACCTGCATTTGTCGCTATTTGTCTGAGAGGAGCTCTGCAAGCTCTTTTTACTATATCAGCACCTAGTTGCTGATCTGGGTTTTCAAGCTTTAGCTCATCTATAGCTTCAGAAGCCCTTGCTAAAGCTACACCACCACCGGGAACTATACCTTCTTCTACAGCTGCCTTTGTCGCATGTACGGCGTCTTCTACCCTTGCTTTCTTTTCCTTAAGCTCAGCTTCTGTAGCTGCTCCTACTCTTATTATTGCAACTCCTCCAGAGAGTTTGGCAAGTCTTTCCTGGAGTTTTTCTCTGTCGTAGTCAGATGTTGTTTCTACTATTTGCTTCTTAATTTGCTCTATTCTAGCTTGGATTTGTTCTTTGGCACCTTTTCCGCCTACTATAGTTGTATTGTCTTTATCTACTATTACCTTATCGGCTCTACCAAGCATGTCAAGTGTTACACTTTCTAGCTTAATACCGAGCTCTTCAGTTATAGCTGTTCCACCTGTTAATATGGCTATGTCTTGGAGATAATCCTTTCTTCTTTGGCCAAAACCTGGAGCCTTCACGGCACATGCCTTTATAACACCTTTTATGTGGTTTACTACCAAAGTTGCCAAAGCTTCAGCTTCCACTTCTTCAGCTATAATTAGTAGAGGTCTTCCAGTTCTTACCACTTGCTCAAGCACTGGGAGCAGATCCTTTACGTTGGATATTTTCTTTTCGTATATGAGTATGAAAGGATCATCCAAAACAGCTTCCATTTTATCAGGATTGGTTACAAAGTAGGGAGACAGATAACCTCTATCGAACTGCATACCTTGAACTGTTTCTAGTGTAGTCTCTGCAGATTTGGATTCTTCAACAGTTATGACTCCATCTTTGCCTACGGCTTCCATAGCATCAGCTATTATCTTACCTATTGTAGGGTCATTGTTTGCAGATATAGTAGCAACTTGTTCTATTTCTTTTCTTCCACTCACGGGTATAGATAGACCTTTTATGTTTTCCACAACAACCTCTACAGCCTTATCTATTCCTCTCTTTATATCCATTGGGTTAGCACCAGAAGCAATAGCTTTTAAACCTTCTGTAAATATAGACTGTGCTAAGACGGTAGCTGTTGTAGTTCCGTCACCTGCTACGTCTGCTGTTTTGGATGCAACTTCCCTAACTAACTGAGCTCCCATATTTTCGTATGGGTCTTTTAACTCTATTTCTTTGGCAACAGTTACACCGTCTTTTGTTACCAATGGTACTCCCCATTTCTTTTCTATAATTACTTCCCTACCCTTAGGTCCAAGTGTAACCTTTACGGCGTTAGCAAGCTTATCAACACCTGCTTTTAATCTAGATCTTGCTTCTTCTCCGTAGATAACTCTTTTTGCAGCCATTTTTGCACCTCCTTTTTAGATTCTGTTATTCTACAATTGCTAAAATCTCATCTTCAGACATTATTAAATACTTCTCGCCGTCGAGTTCTACCTCTGTACCGGCGTATTTATTGAATATTACTTTGTCCCCAGCTTTAACCTTGGGTGCTACAATTTGGCCCGAGTTTAAGAGCTTTCCTTCACCAACGGCAATAACCTCTCCCATCTGTGGTCTTTCTTTGGCTGTATCTGGAATTATAATTCCTGACGCTGTTTTTTGTTCTTGCTCTTCGTATCGTTTAACTACGACCTTATCGTATAAAGGTCTAAGTTTTGCCATGTCTTCACCTCCTTTAGAGATTTTTAATAAAGATTATATTAACATAAATTGTCTTTGTCAAGGGGTTTTATATAAAAATTTTAGCATAACAGACTAAAGTTTTCTAAATATTTCTATTTAGTTTTGGTTTTTAATAAATACAAAGCACAAAGCAGAGAAGGGTTTTATATTTTTAATTATCATGGGTATGGTTCTTAAGCTAAAGTTAAAAAGATACCAATCAGGCAAATCCTGGTATCAAAATGTTGAGGTTCCTTACGAAGAAGGAATGACATTCTTGAGAGCTTTCAATAGGATTAAAGAAGAAATCGATGAGAGCTTTTCCTTTAGACATTTCTGCAGAGCTGGTATATGTGGTACTTGTAGTGTGCTCATTAACGGTTTTCCTAAATTGGCTTGTAAAGAGCAAGTTTTACCCTACGTAATACTAGGTGAAGAGGTTCTTATAGAACCACTAAAAAACTTTGCAGTAATTAAGGATCTTGTAATAGATAGTGAACCAGTTATAAAACGCATAAAGGAATTTCACCTTTGGATAAAGGAAAAAGACCAAGTGTTAAAGATACAGCCGCAAATAAGTAAAAAAATAGAAGATGCTGCAGACTGCATTTTATGCTTGGCTTGTCAAGCTTACTGTCCACAAGTTCTGGATGAAAATTACGCTGGACCGCTATTTTTTGCCAAATTTTACAGATATGCTTTAGATCCAAGAGATGACCAAGATAGATTGAATCAGGCTATAGAACAAAGTAAACTAATGTACTGTCTTTCGTGTAACAAGTGCAATAATGCATGTCCAAAAGAAGTGCATCCTGCAACACTAATAAGGGAGCTCATGACTTTCCAAAAAGCTTGAAATGGTACTTATCCTATTGATAGCTCTTTTTAATTTAGCCTTTGCAAATTTGGAAGATGCTATAAAACAAGAATTACATAAAAAGTTTGGTGATACTGTAAGGCTTTTGAAAATTAAACCCTTAGGTCAAATAAAGGACATACAGGACATTAGTTTGGATGTTGAATACGGACGCTTTAAATCCATAGCTTATGTAATAAGCGATGAAAGGGAAGTTAAGGTATTTCTCGACCTGCTCTGGAAAGTAAAAGTGTACAAGGCTAAAGAGAATATTCCGAGAGGAAGCCCGATAGATATTTCTATGTTTGAAGAGGACTATATATGGGTAAGGACAGTTCCTTCTGATCTCAGAATATCTTCGGAAGATTTCCCCAATTATGTAACAGGAACTAATATTCTTAAAGGTGCGTACCTGAGGAAGGTATATTTAAGACCCATTCCTGTTGTTAGGTATGGAGAAATAGTAAGATGTATGTACAAGGAAAAAGAGATTCTCATAAAGTTTAGCTGTAAGGCTTTGGATACTGGAAACATAGGTAAAGTTATAAGAGTCAAACCTGAAGGGTTGGAAAAAGTTCTTAGAGCTACGATTACAGCTAGAGGTGAAGTGGAAGTGTTGCCTTAATCAGTTTTCCTATCTGCACTTCTTGTTTATATCGAAGTTTTCCATGTCTCTTTTAGATGCTTTCATGTCTTTAGAAAGGAGATTTACTCAAGTATCACTACACATGTAATGAAAGTAGATCTTTTGCTTGCTATATGGATTGATGGTTAATTGGCTCACTTCCTTAAAAGGATATTTATTATAAGAGTCAAAATTAGACTAATTATTAGAGATGTAGCTATTGGTATATAAATGGTAGTGTTATCTCTTCTTATAAGTATATCGCCAGGTAGTTTCCACGTAGGTAGTTTAGGTACAAGAGTGATGGCTATACCGACAAATATGATGAGTATACCTAACAATATGAAAAATTTACCCAGTTCGTTCATACCTTTTATCCTTCCTAATTATAAATGCTAGTATTTGTGCCACAGCTTTGTAAAATTTAGGTGGTATTTCTTCTCCTACTTCTACGATAGGATACATAGCTCTTGCTAATTCCTCTCTTCTTACAACTGGCACATCGTTGAGTCTAGCTACCTGTATTATCTTTTCAGCTACGGCACCTTTACCTTTAGCCAAAACAATAGGAGCGTTGTCTCCTATTTGTGGATTATACCTTAATGCTATAGCTATATGTGTTGGGTTTGTTATAACTACGCTAGCTTTTGGTACTTCCTGCATCATCCTGCCTTTTCTCAACTCTCTCATACGTTTCTTTATAGCACCTTTTATAAGTGGATTCCCTTCGTGTTGTTTGTATTCTTCTTTTATTTCTTCCTTACTCATTCTTATCCTTCTTTCGTAATCCCACTTTTTATAAGCAAAATCTAAAATTGCTATAAAAAGAGCAAATATGGCAATTACAATCACTACTTTAAATGCAAGAAACACACCATTTAATAATCCTTGAGCCGGGCTTACCAAAGCTGAGTTGACGATAATTGAAACATCCTGTTTTAAGGTTAAGTAAACTATTCCTAAAAGGATAATAACCTTTAGGGAATTCTTCAAAAGTTCAAATAAGAGAGTCAGAGAAAATATTCTTTTTATACCTTCGAAAGGGTTTAACCTATTCCATTTGGCTTCCAAGGGTTTAGTTGTAAATATAAAACCAAACTGACCAATGTGAGATGCGATTACGGTAATTATGGTAAGTATAAAAAATGGTACAAGTAACTTAGGTATACGATTGTTAATGTAACTTAGTAGATACGAAAAATCCGTAAAGGGGTTTTGAGATGCAAAAGCTAAAAGATTCACCGTTTCTGTAAATATACTGTAGCCTGCATAAAATAAAGCTACTGTTCCCAAAAGTACAGTTAAGGCTGACGCGATTTCTATGCTTTTTGCTACATTTCCCTCTTCCCTCAGCTTTTTTCTTCGATACGGAGTAGCTTTTTCTGTCCTATTTTCCTGTGCCATATTTAGTTCCCCAGAATGTTTACTAATCTAATTATATAGCTCCTAACGTAAGATGAGAGTACCAATGTAATTATAGGCAAAACTATAATTAAAACAATAAAGCCAACGAAGATTTGTAATGGAAGTCCAACGATAAAGACGTTTATCTGAGGAATGAAACGGTTTATTATAGCAAGAACTATATTTAAAATTAGTAAGGTAAGAATCACTGGAAGCGCTATTCTAAAAGCTAAGCTAAAACTTTCATAGAAAAACTTGAGAAATACATCTGGATTAAAGTTGTATATGCTGAAGCTTCCAATGGGAAGTTTTTCAAAACTTCTAACCAGTGCAAAGTAGATAATTTCAGGTCCGCCTACAGCTATAAAGAAAAGCGAACCAAGCAACATGAAAAATACAGACATAATGTTAGCCTGCGGTTGTTGAGGCAAAAAGACCGTTGCTAAACCAAGACCCATATTTATACCAATTAGCTCTCCTGCATACATAACTGCGTCAAGTAGAAACCTAAGTATTAAACCGCTTACAAATCCGAGAAGAAACTCACCAAAAGCCAAGAGGAAAAACTCAAGAAGACTATCTACTTCAATTGGTTTTATGTCTATGTACAAAAATATGGAGAAACCTACTGCTGTAGTTAAATAAACCTTTATTATGTTAGGGATAGACTCTTTCCCAAAGAAAGGAACTAAAAATAGGAAGGAGAATATTCTTATGTAAACTAGGAGTATGGTAAGCAAAGCATACTCATTTAGCGCAAGCATGATTTAATACTTTTTAGCACTATCACTTAATCCAAACAGGAATATTCACAATTAAGTACTTGGTAAAATCAAGGATTTTAGAAAGCATCCATGCACCTAAAACTAGGACAGTTATGTATGCGGCTATGATTTTAGGTATGTAGCTTAGCGTCATTTCTTGTATCTGTGTAGCAGATTGAAGAATACTTATAATCAGCCCAACCAAAAAGGTAATCACTAAGACGGGACTAGCTAGTATTAGACCAAGCTCAAGAGCCTTTTGCACAAAGGAAACAACCATATCTGGTGTCATGAATAACTCCTCACTAAGGATAGTATAACAAGTTCCCACCCGTTTGCTAAAACAAAGAGCATTATTTTAAAAGGTAAGGATATAATCTGCGGCGGTATCATCAATATCCCCATGGATATAAGGATGGAGGCAACAACTAAATCGAGGATCAAAAACGGTAGGTAAAGCAAAAAAACTATTTTAAAAGCCGTAGTTATCTCGCTAACCATAAAAGCTGGGATGATAACACTCAGAGGTACATCCTGAGGAGACTTTATGTTGTTTCTCTCCTCTTTTGGAATATTGGAAGAATCTAAAAAAACCTTTAATGTTTCCTTGCGCGTGTTTTTTATCATGAAATCCTTTAAGATGCTGGATGTTCTCTCAAAAAAAATGCTATCGGTTATTTGACCCTTAATTAGGGGCTGATAAGCTTCTTGATCTATTCTATCTACAAAGGGCTTCATTATAAAAAATGTTAGAAAAAGTGCTAAGGATATTATCACTTGGTTTGGTGGCACGTTAGGGATACCTATTGCTTGCCTTAGTATAGAAAGGACTATAACTATCCTTATAAAAGATGTAGTCATAATAATTATGGATGGTGCCAGAGAAAGGATGGTGAGTAATATTAGTAGTCTTATGGATGTATCTAATTGACCAGTACCTACGCGTAGATCTACGTTAGGTAGCAGTTGCGTCTGAGCAATAGCTGGTAAATTAAGAAGTAGAATTATTGCTATTGTTTTCTTCATCTTCTTTATATACTATAGTAGCAGAAGTATTGGTAAAATAAACTACATAGTACTTTTCCTTTATTTGCATTTCTACGAGTGATCCTCCCCTGTTTATAGGAATTACTCTTTTAATGTTTACGTAGTGTCCTTCGCTTTTTATAGGTAACTTGAATGTAGACATTAACCTAGGAAGGTACGGAAGTACCAAAAGAATTATGGCTAGAACTATTCCCAAAGCCAGGACACTTCTTAGCAAATCTATAAAAAAATCCGTCATGTTGATTGTACAATAAACTCTGTAAAGTAGATGTTCCTCACACCGCCTTCCACCAAAATGGTGTTTATCCTTCTTATGATTTCTAATCTTAAGGTCTCTCTTCCATCTGGACTTCTTACAAAATTGGATTCCTTACTGCTTATTATATCTATAATGGCATCCTTTATTACAGGCATTCTTTTTTCTACTTCTGCCTTCACCTTTTCATCTGATACTTCCATGGTTATAGCTATCCTCGCATACACTTCCGACTGAGGATCTGCGAGGTTAACTGTAAATGTACCTAAATCTACCATAATTCCTATCTGTGAAGGTGAAGCGAGGTTATTTTCTTTTTTTTCACCTTTTTTGAAGAAGAAAAAGTATGCTCCTCCAGCACCTCCTGCAATTAGTAAGACTAACACGGGTATTAAAAAAATTATTTTACTCTTTCCTTTTTTTTCTTCCTGAGCTTCTTTTTTAGCTTCTTCAGCCATTATACCTTAATTATAATTCAAACGAATTTTGGAACTGATAAATAAAAAATTAATACACTATACAGTGCAAAGTTCTTTAACGGTTTTAATGATTCCTTCTTTATCTATTCCAACTGTATTTCTTAGCAGGTTTTGGTTACCGTGTTCAATGAACATATCTGGCACGCCTAAATTTATTGTCTTTTTGCTTATGTTATGCTTTGCAAGAAACTCAAGAACTCCGGATCCAAAACCGCCTACCACCGTGTTATCTTCCACTGTCAAAAACACTTCGTATTTGTTGCTAAGATCTAGAAGCATATCCTCATCCATAGGTTTTATAAATCTACAGTTTACAACGCCTACTCTTATGTTTTGCTTTAAGAGCTCCTCACTTGCCATAATAGCCTGATATACAGTGTAACCCGTAGCAAGAATGACTATGTCTTCTCCTTCTATAATTTTTTCCCAAGATCCAATTTTTATACTTTTAAATCCCTCTGTGGGGACACCGTAAGCAGGTCCTCGTGGATACCTTATAGCAAAAGGTCCGTTATGGTTTATGCCTGTGTATAAGAGATCTCTTAGTTCTTGTTCATCCTTAGGAGCGGCTATTACCATGTTGGGTATGCATCTAAGATAAGATAAATCAAATACCCCATGATGCGTAGGACCATCGTCGCCTACTAATCCACCCCTGTCTATGGCGAAGACTACATGAAGATTTTGAAGAGCTATATCGTGAATAACCTGATCGTAAGCTCTCTGTAAAAATGTGGAGTAATAGGATGCGATGGGTTTTAGTCCTTTTGCTGCAAGTCCACCAGCGAAGGTGCAGGCATGTTGTTCCGCAATACCCACATCAAAGAATCTATCAGGAAATGTCTTACTGAACTCTACAAGTCCAGAACCTTCTTTCATAGCTGGTGTTATTACTACAACTTTATCATCCATCTGAGCTAGCTCTACAACAGCCTTTCCAAATACGGAAGTCCAAGTAGGTGGTGAAGGCTTTTTTATAAACTCTCCAGATTCTCTTTTGTAAGGTGCTACACCGTGCCATGTGACGGGATCGTTTTCAGCTGGTTTGTAACCTTTACCCTTTGTGGTATAGATATGTAGCAATACGGGACCCTTTATTGCTTTTATATTCTTTAGAGTAGTTTCTAAGGCTTCCAGATTATGACCATTTATGGGTCCAATGTAATTGAAACCAAGCTCTTCAAATAAGACTCCAGGACTAATAAGTCCCTTAAGTAACTCTTCAGTGAGCTTTGCAAGGCGTGCAGGACCGTTACCTAAACTTTCCAATATCTTTTTTATCCTTTGTCTAGCCTCTTGAACAAAGTGCCCGCTTATTATTTTGCTAAGGTAAGTGGAAATAGCTCCTACGTTGGGGGATATGGACATTTCGTTATCGTTAAGTATTACTATAAACTTGTCTGGTTTCAGATGCCCTGCGTTGTTTAGTGCTTCGTATGCCATTCCAGCTGTCATTGCACCATCGCCTATGACAGAAACTACGTATCCGTCTTGCTTTAAAAGATCCATAGCCTTCCTAAACCCGAGAGCTGCACTTATAGAAGTTGAACTATGCCCAGCTCCAAAAGCATCGTAAATGCTCTCTTCCCTTCTTAAAAAGCCCGATATACCTTTATATTGCCTAAGTGTAGGAAACTGTTCCTTTCTGTCTGTTAGTATTTTCCAAGGGTAGGCTTGATGTCCAATATCCCAAACTATAACGTCCTTTGGCACATCAAACACTCTAAGGAGAGCTATGGTGAGCTCCACAACTCCTAATCCCGGAGCTACGTGTCCGCCATTTTTAGCGGTTACTTCTATAATGTAATCTCTAACTTCTTGTGCGAGTTTTTGTAAAGCTTGATAGTCCATATACTTTAGGTCTATGGGACTACTATAGTTTCTAAGAATCTCGTACTTTTCAAGCATAATGCTTAAATATATGCATTTAAAATTTCTTTACCAATGCAACTCAGCTTAAGTCAAATATCACCATTTTAATTTCTGTATAGTCCTCGACAGCAAATTTTGGTCCTTCTCTGCCTATTCCTGAGTGTTTAACACCTCCATATGGCATATGATCCGCTCTAAAGTTTGGACCTTCGTTTATTAAAACGCCGCCTACCTCTACCTTTTGTATAAATTCCCAAGCTACATTTATATCCTTTGTAAATATTCCCACCTGTAAACCGTAATCAGAATCGTTAACCATATCTATGGCTTCTTCTATATTTCTGTAAGGATTTACAACAACTACGGGAGCAAATGCTTCCTCTTTGAAGAGTTTGGCTTCCTTTGGAACAAGGGAAACTATGCTTGGTGGGAATATGGAAGAAAGCTGTTGAGTTGTCTCTTTTTCAACGGTAACGAGTTGTGAACCCATTTGCAGTGCTTCATCTACCCATTCTTTTATCCTTATAACTTCAGAAACGGATATCATAGGTCCTATATCTGTATTTTCATCCATAGGGTCTCCTACTTTTAGTTTTTCTATGCTTTCCGAAAGCTCCTTTAGGAACTCGTTAAACACATCTTCGTGAACGAAAACTCTTTGGACGGATATACAAACCTGTCCTGCAATAGCAAAACCGCCTAAAATTACCTTTTGCACAGCCTTCTTCACATCACCATCTTTGTGAACAACTATGGCGGAGTTGGAGCCTAGCTCTAAAACTATGCGTTTGATACTTGCTTGTCTTGCAATAATCTCACCTACTTTCTTACTACCTGTAAAGGACACAACCCTTACCTTTGGGTGTGTGGTCATGGCTTTACCTACGTCTGCATACCCTGGAAGTATGGAAAGAGCCTTTTTGGGCAAACCAGCTTCCAGAAGTATCTCTCCCAACATCAGAGGTGTAAGTGGCGTTTTTTCCGAAGGTTTTAAAATTACAGCGTTTCCACAAGCCAAAGCGGGAGCAACTTTATGCATGGATAGATTCAAGGGAAAGTTAAAGGGAGTAATAGCCGATACTATGCCTACAGGTTGTCTAATGTAAAAGCCAACCTTACCTTTCCCATTAGGGTGTGCATTTATAGGTATAACTTCTCCTCCAATTCTCTTTGCCTCTTCCGCAGAAAATATAAGAGTTTGTATGGCTCTCTGAACTTCCGCTTTAGCTTCTCTTATAGTCTTGCCTACCTCCAAAACTAGAGTTTTTGCAAACTCTTCTGACCTTTCTTTCAGTATCTGGCTAGCTTTCATTAGAATTTCGTAACGCTCGTAAGGTGTGAGTTTGAATAG
>JBEPZX010000013.1:0-32832 GCA_041640635.1 Aquificaceae bacterium | reverse complement strand
ACATAGTTTTCTAAATTGCTGTAAGAAGAGTAAATAACATACGGATCTAAATTTCCTTGCAAAACCTTCTCACTTTGGTTCATACAATCTAATATGTCTACCGTCCAGTCCACGGATATCACGTCTATGTTTAACCTATCCACTTGCCTAAAAAAGCTTCCTGAACCTCTATAGAAGTAAATAATTGGAACTTTCACTTCTTTTTTTAAGCTTTCGAAGAAAGGTTTCAAGACAGCTTGTGCATACTTTGAGAAGTCCTGATAAGACATATACATAGCCCAACTGTCAAACACTTGCAAAACATCGGCTCCAGCCATAGCTTGACCTTTTAGGTACTCAATTAAGCTTTCAGATAACAGGTTCATAATATCCAAGTAATGGGTATCTTCCCACATAAAGAGTTTAGTTTTCCTTAGGTCTTTGCTAGACTGTCCTTCCACCAAGTAAGAAAGCAGCGTAAAAGGTGCACCGCAGAAACCTATTACGGGCACTTCCTTTTGAAGTCTTTTTACGTTTCTTATAATCTCGTTAACAAAGTCTGTGTCTTTGTAAGATATCCTTTTCAAAGACTTGGGGTCTTTGTCCCAATCTACCTTTGGTCCTTCACCTTCGAGAAACTCCACCTTTGCTCCCATAGCTTCCAAGGGCACGAGGATATCGGAAAAGATAATTATGGCATCTACACCCAAAAGCTCCAGAGGCAGCAAAGAAGCCTTTGTTGCTAACTCCACGTTTTTGCAAAAGCTCAAAAAGTCCTTTTCCTTTTGTCTTAGCTCCCCGTATTCCTTCATATACCTTCCAGCTTGGCGCATAAGCCAGATAGGAAAGCGATCTATGGGTTCCTTCTTTATGCTTTTTAAGAGAAGGTCGTTCATAAAGTAATTAGTATAAGGCAAAAGGCTTTAACGCTTAAATTTAGATAAAAACCTTTCCCAAAAGCCACCTTTAATTGGACTTATACCCATTGGCAGTTTACTTAAGGCAAAAGAGAGCTCTTTAAGTAAGCCGTCATTAAATGGTGATTGATTCACTATCTGTCTTATAATCTTTGGATTGAAACTTAAACTGCCTAGGTACGTAACTTCCGAACTGGTGAACTTTTCGCACACCCTCTGTATACTTTCGTAAACTTTTTCCCCTTCCTCTTTTGTGGAGACTTTATTTACAATTAAGTAAAACTTCTTTAAATTTGTAGTGGAATTTATAACTTTTATAAGTCCATATGCATCCGCTATAGCCGTAGGTTCAGGAGTTGTTACTATTATTGGTAAATCTGCTGAAGATATTATGGATGTCGTATCTGGATGTATCCCAGGTGGTGTATCGAATATTACCCAATCTTGACTCCTTTCTGCAAATTCTTTTAACTTTAGGATGAGGTTTATAAGTTGTTTCTCCGGGAGGTTTACAAGTTCCCTTATACCACTACCGCTGGATATGAAGGATAGTCTATCGTCAATAGGTACAACTATATCATCTATTGTAGACTCTCCCATAAAAAAGTGATAGAGATTTTTATTGGGAGTGATGCCCAACATTATATGAACATTGCTAAGCCCAAGATCTCCATCTATTATTAGTACCTTTTTGCCTTGGTTGGCTAAGATCTTACCTATGTGAATTGTTATCAATGTTTTGCCTACGCCACCTTTCCCACTAGCTACTGCTATGTAGCCTGTTGGGTTTTGATTTTCCAGACTCTTTTTTAAAGCTAGTAGCTGTTCATCCATGGTACTACCTATAAAAATAACCTAGCCAAGTAGTCGTAACTGGCAAGAACTATATCGTCCGGTACCTTCTGCCCCATGGTAAAGCAAGCTACCGGAAGCTGAGTTTTGTAGGACACGTTTATAATGCATCCTTGGTACTCCGTTTCATCTAGTTTGGTAAACATCATGCCGGCAAGAGGCAGTATACCAAAACTGTTTAAAGAGTCATGAATCACTTTCTCATCCATATTGGCAGAGACCACCAGATACACTTCATTGGATGGTAATTTATTTAGAAAAGGTAAGAGTTCCTTTAATTTTATTTCGTTGTACTGGCTTCTTCCGCCTGTATCTATGAGGATGAAATCCTCAGAGGATAATTCACCAATACACTCTCTTAGCTTATAAGGTGTATCAGCAGTTCTGAAAGGAAGTTCCATTAGAGATATAAAAGATCTTAGCTGTTCTACAGCTCCCACTCTAAAGCTGTCAATGGTAACAACCCCGACTTTTTTACCAGAGGATTTAAGTAGGTATGCCAGTTTGGCTATGGTGGTGGTCTTGCCCACACCTGTAGGACCTACCAAAGTAATTATCCTAATGCTCTTTTCTTGATTTAAGAAGTCTTCTAATAGTTTTATGTTGCCCTTTAGCCCCTCTATAAGGGACTCTAAGCTTTCACCTTTTAGATCCAGCTTTTTTAGTTCGTAGTCGTAACCGCAGGCAGACTCTACAATTTTCTTGGCTATATCTCTGTTCACACCCTTTTTGATAAGTTTGTTTATGAGGTTTATGACCCTTATGGAGTAGCCTTCCTCTATATCATCCTTTAGCTCCTCTTGAAAGGACGTTTCTCTTTGTCTTTTTACCATATCTATTACTTCTTTTAGAGATTCCTTCATTCTGCTTATCTCTTCGTATATACCCTCCTCTTTCTTAAACTCTTTAGTAAAGTCTTCTCTGTCAGGTATGCCCAAGGTGACCTCAAGCATAGACTTTTTAAAGAATGGAAAGAGGGGTATACGATTGGTTTTTATAACCTTTGTTGAAAGTATCACTGCATCGTTGCCATAGAGGGCCTTTATTTCCTCCACAGCCTCCTGTAAAGAGCTTACAATTAATTTTTTAATCTTCATCTACTATACCTAGAACTTTTAGATTAATCTGTCTATCTAACTCATTATAAGACAGTACAGCCAGCTGTGGTATGTAATTCTCTATCACCCTCTTTATGTGTCTTCTTATATTACTAGAGGTCAAAAGTACAGGCGTTGCCTGGTATGGAACAAACTTTGGAATTTCTTGCGTTATTTTCTGCTGTATGCGGTTTATAAGCAGGTCCAAAAACTCATCCTCTCTGCCTTCCTGTATAAAATGAGAAAGCTTACTTTCCACCTTTGGTGACATGGCTATAGCGTAAAGTACACCATCAACCATATACAGTCTGGTTATTCTCTTATATAACTTTTGTCTTACGTACTCGGTGAGCATATCTGGATCTCTCGTCTGCTCTATGTAGTCTCCCAATGTTTCCACTATGGTTACCATATCGTTTATAGGTATACCCTCACGGAGCAAGTTTTGTAGAACTCTATGGAGTGTGTTGATTGGTATCACATCGGGTATCAGTCCTTGAATCGCCTTGGGGTATTTGGAGGATACCCTCTCTATTAGATCAAGCACCTCCTGTCTTCCCAGTATATCGTGAAGGTTTCTTTTGATAATCTCAGAAATGTGCGTTATTATCAGTGTTGGTATATCCACCACCATATAACCTAACCTCTGTGCTTGCAAACGCTGATCTTCGGTTACCCAGTAGGCTTTTAGCTTAAATGAAGGGTCTTTTGTTTCTTTGCCCTCCAGAGGAGCTTTCGCATTACCCAGGTCTATAGCCAAATAGTGTTGAGGTAAAACTTCGTAGGTGTCCACCTCAACACCCCTTATTAAGAGTCTGTACTGGTAAGGTCGCAGCCGAAGGTTGTCCCTTATATGCACCAATGGGATGACAACACCATAATCGCTAGCTATCTGCCTTCTTATACTCTTTATTCTTGATGGTATGTCACCACCCTCACTTTCCTCTACGTAGGGCACAAGTCCGTAGCCTATCTCCAGAGCTATAGTCTCGGGTTGAATTATGAATTCATCCTCCTTCTTTTCAGAAGTCACCTTCTTTTGTATAAAGGCTTGTTCCAACTCTCTTATCTGTCTTTCCTTTATAGCTTTATTGGTAAAGTAGTAGAGACTTCCCAAAAGAACGGACATAAACAAAAAAGGAAGTTTGGGAAACCCTGGAATTAGTCCAATAAAAAGCATAAGACCCGAAGAAAAGAGAAATACGCGTGGTTCCTTGGAAATTTCCTGATACAAAGCCTTGCCGATCTCTTCCTTTGAAGAGGTCTTTGTAACTACTATACCAGATGCTGTGGACAGCATGAGCGCAGGTATTTGAGACGCCAAACCTTCACCAACGGTGAGCAAGGTATAAGTAGTGAGAGCCTCACTTAAACCCAAGCCCTTAAACACTATGCCCACTATTAATCCACCAACGAGACTGAGAAACAGTATCAAGAGAGCCGCTATAGCATCACCCCTTATAAACTTGCTTGCACCATCCATGGAACCATAAAAAGACGCCTCCTGCTCCAGAAGCGCTCTTCTTCTTCTCGCTTCTTCTTCGTTTATCAAACCCGCATTCAGGTCAGCATCTATACTCATTTGCTTACCTGGCATGGCATCCAACGTAAAGCGAGCTGCAACTTCTGAAACCCTTTCTGCACCTCGTGTAATAACGATGAAGTTTATAACTATGAATATGAAGAAAACTATGAGTCCCACCACCACATCTCCACCAACGACAAACTTTCCAAAACCTTCTATGATGTGACCTGCTGCAGATGTACCCTCATGTCCATACAAGAGTATTCTTCTAGCTGCCGCTATGTTGAGCGAAAGCCTAAGAAGAGTGCCAAGTAGTAAGATGCTGGGAAAGCTAGAGAGCTCCAAAGGTGTTTTCACAAACATACTTACCACCAGGATCGTCAAAGAAAAGGTTATACTTGTTGCAAGTAGGAGATCAAGCACGAAGGCAGGTATAGGCAGTATTATAGCCACAAGCACAAGTATGAATACAAATACTATCCACCCTTCCTTATACCCCATCTCATATAATAATACTCCATGCGTTGGAGTAAGTATTTTTGGTACACTTCAAAAGAAGAACCATCGGAAGCCGAGGCACCCTCCCATAGACTCTTGCTAAAAGCTGGTTTTATAAAGCAAGTAGCATCAGGCATATACGCATACACACCTCCCGCTTACAGGGTCTTGAAAAAGATCGAGGACATAGTAAGAAGGGAAATGGACAGAAGTGGTGCTCAAGAAGTACTGCTTACAGTTCTAAATCCTGCAGAGCTTTGGAAAGAGACACAAAGATGGGAGATGTACGGTAGAGAGCTGTTTAAACTCAAAGACAGAAGCGAGAGAGACTACTGTCTGGGTCCTACTCACGAAGAAGAGGTAACAGACTTGGTTAGAAGTTACGTAAGTTCATATAGACAACTTCCAGTTATTTTGTATCAAATACAGACCAAGTTTAGAGACGAAAAGAGACCGCGCTTTGGTCTCATAAGAGCAAGAGAGTTTATCATGAAAGATGCTTACTCATTCGATGCCGATGAATTCTCGGCTATGCTCTCTTACGAAAGTATGAAGTTCGCTTACGAAAGGGTATTCAAAAAACTCAGACTCAAAACACTCATGGTAGAAGCGAGTGTAGGCACAATAGGAGGCAAAAGCTCTCACGAATTTGTGGTTCTTACAGATTATGGAGAGGCGCGAGTCGCTTACTGTGAGAACTGCTCTTACGCAGCTAACGCAGAAATAGTGGATCTATCAAATGCTTGGCAAGAGGAAGATGAAGAAGAAAAAGAAGCGCAAGAAGTTTACACCCCAAACGTAAAGACCATACAGGAGCTTTCTGAGTTTTTAGGCGTTCCATCTAGCAAAATCATAAAAGCTGTGCTTTACATATGGGACTCTAAGCCTTTAATGGTACTAATAAGAGGTGACAGAGACATAGACGAAAACAAACTTGAAGGAGTGCTAAAGAGCGAAAACTTTAGATTAGCAACCGATGAAGAAGTAGAGAAACTCCTTGGTACTTCCAAGGGCTTTATAGGTCCTCTAAATCTGCCGGAAGGTATGAAGGTTTTGTGGGATTACTCGTTGCGCGGTACAAAAAATATGGTTGTTGCCTTCAACAAAAAGGAGTATCACCTTATCAATGCCAACTCAGGTAGAGATTACCAATACGGAGAATTTGTAGATGTAGCTCAAGTAAAAGAGGGTGATAAATGTCCAAAGTGTGGAAGCCCTCTAAAAGTAGATAAGGGTTTGGAACTTGGTCATATCTTTCTGCTTGGCACGAGATACTCAGAACCCATGAAGCTTTACTTTACCGATCAAGACGGTACATCGAAGCCAGTCATAATGGGATGCTACGGAATTGGCATATCTAGGTGTTTGGCTGCCATTGTAGAACAGTACCACGACGAAAAAGGTATAAAGTTCCCTACGGTAGTTGCGCCTTTTCATTTAGTTATAGTTTGTGTAAATATGGACGATAAAGACCAAAAGGAAGTATCCGAAAGACTCTACATGCTAGCTCAAGAAATGGGAATAGAAACCATATATGACGACAGGGAAATTAGTCCAGGTTCTAAGTTTGCGGATGCCGACCTGTGTGGATTCCCATACCGCATAGTGGTGGGTAAGAAGCTAAAGGATGGTATAGTTGAAGTATTTTGTAGGCACAGCGCTGAAAGAATAGATCTAAAGGTTGATGAGTGCATAAATTACGTAAAGGAGAGAATAGAAAAGGATAAAGTATAAGTTCTAGTTTTACAGTTATGTCTATGTAATTTGTTTCTTAAAGGAGCTTGCTAAAATGAAGTCCCAGATGTATTTATTTTTGAAATTGATAAAAATTCGCATATAATATAAAGTATCAAAAAGGAGGATGAAGATGAGCGAAATGGCAATTGGCGGTGTAAAGGACTTTGAATTCAATATCAAAGATCCAAAGTTTTTAGACGAGTCTGCTATTTGGGAAGAGGCAAGGAGAGTTTACTCAAAGTGTAAAGACTGTAGAATGTGTGTAACCTATTGTCCATCCTTTCCAGCTCTGTTTGATGCTGTAGATAGACACGATGACAATGTAGAAGCTCTTTCTAAAGAAGAGCTTGCATTACCTTTGGAACTATGCTTCCACTGCAAGCAATGTTACTTTAAATGTCCTTACACTCCCCCCCATGAATGGAAAATAGACTTTCCTCACCTATCTTTGAGGTACAAAGTTTGGAAATTTAAAAACAAAGGTGCAAAAATAACCGACAAGCTAATGATTAACACGGACCTCGTAGGTAAACTGTCTCTACCTTTGTCTCCAATAGTAAATAAAGTAAACCAAATAAAGCCCGTTAGAGTAGTTTTGGAAAAGTTTATGGGAGTTGATAGAAGAGCTAATTTGCCAACTTTTAACGAAGAGAGCTTTGTTTCTTGGTTCAAGAAAAACAGACAAAATTTGAAGGGAGAAAATGGAAAAGTAGCCCTATTCTACACGTGTTTATTAAACTATAACTTTCTGGAAAAGGGTAAGGCCCTGGTACGTGTGCTAGAAATGAATGATTTGTATATAGACATTCCGGAACAACAATGCTGTGGAATACCTTTCTTTGACATAGGTGATATAGATTCAGCTGTAGAAAAGGCAAGATTTAACGTTAAGATGCTAAAACCCTATGTAGATGCAGGTTACGATATAGTGGTTCCAGTTCCTACCTGTGCGCTACAAATTAAGTATGAGTATCCTCTACTGCTTCCAGATGATCCAGATGTAAAGGCTGTTTCCGAAAAGGTTTACGATATTCATGAGTATCTATGGAAACTCCACGAAAAAGGTAAACTTAACAAAGATTTCAAGGTATCTCTTGGAAATGTCGCCTATCATATTCCCTGTCACTTAAAATCTCTAAATGTAGGTTATAGAGCTGCAGCTTTGATGAGGCTCATTCCAAATACGAGAGTAAGGCTAATAGAGAGATGTTCTGGACACGATGGAACATTTGGTGTAAGAAAAGAAACTTTCGATATGGCGTATAAGGTAGGTAGTAAGCTTTTTGAGGACATAAAAGCTTCTAATGCAGATGTTTATGTTTCAGATTGTCCGTTGGCTTCTAATCAAATAGAACTTGGAACGGGTATAAAGCCCATACACCCAATAGAAGCCTTATATATGGCTTATGGTTCACCTTAAGGAAAGATACTTCTCTATACCTTTCACTATACTTTCGGGGTCTACTTGGTAGGCTCCTTTTGCCATTTGTTCTTTGATACTCTCTACCTTTTTCTGAATATCCTCGTAATTAGTTGGAGTTTTATCTCTTACAGCTTGCGATAGTGTAATTTCCACTTCTCTGTCTTCTTTAGTGCTCTTTTGTATACCTTTTTTTTCCTTTTCTATTATATAGTTAACTATCTGTTGAAGTTGCACTTTATCAACCATAGCTATTAATAATATCGGAAGAAACTTAAGAATTTCAATTAATAATTAACAGATTTAAGTGATTTTAGCTTTCCTTTATAAGTCTATTTCTGAGCTGCCCACACGCGCCAAAAACTTCCGAGCCCTTACTTAACCTTATAAAAGCAGATATGTTATGTTGCCAGAGCGCTTTCTGGAAAGCTAAAACCTTATCCATGCTTGGTCTTTCGTAAGGAAGGTTTGGATCAGGATTGAAGGGAATAAGATTCACTTTAAACTTTCTTTTGTAGCTTCCTATCAAACTTGCCAACCTTTTAGCATCTTCGATAGAATCGTTAACCCCATCTATCAAAACATACTCTAACATTATTCGTCTGTCCTCTGGATAAGGAAATTTTTTTAATACATCAAATAAGTCTTCCAAAGTATTAGACCTGGAAATAGGCATTAAATGGCTTCTCATAGTTTGAGTGGTAGCGTTTATAGAAATTGCCAAATTTATCTCCTTCATGAGAGGGTCATGCATCATTTTTTGAAGTTGAGAGATAATACCGCTTGTAGACACACTTACCCTACGTTTAGAAAGGTCTAGCCCCCAAGGACTGACCATTATCTCTACACTCTTTCTGACATTTTCGTAGTTCGCTAAGGGCTCACCCATACCCATAAAAACCACGTTTCTTATTTTTGCAGCAACATCCTTCTGAACTTGTATGAATTGATCTATAATCTCACCAGCACTTAGGTTCCTAACTAATCCGTCCAAAGCAGTAGCACAAAACTTACATCCTACAGCACATCCTATTTGAGAAGATATGCACAAAGTTAAGTGATCTCTTTCGAATATTAAAACTGTCTCTACAATATGCCCATCTCTTGTCCTAAAAAGATACTTGGTAGAATCAGACGCCACAATTTTTGAAATCAGCTCCAATGAATGGGGATAGTATAACTCTTTTAGCTTCTTTCTTATGTCCTTTTGCAGATTAGTCATATTCTCAAAATCCAACTCAAACCTTTTGTATACCCAATTAAATACTTGATCAGCTCTATACCTTTGCAAGCTTATACCTTCCAATTCTTTCCTAAATTCAGTAAGCGTGTAATTAAGTAAATGTTTCATAAAAAAATAGTTTAAACAGAACAAGAAGATTTTCAAAAGTATGAAGAAATTAAGATGCCTTTCTAAAGTATAATTGGTATATTATGATTTTTATCAATTATAATTAGGTCTGTATTTGATGCTTAATGCAGAAAAGATGGATAAGTTTATCTTTACATGATGAAAACCATATGATTTTTCTTAGAACTTTTTGAATGTTCTATTATAATTAAATGTTCAATAACCTTAGGAGGATAGAATGAAGGTAAAGGTTGCACAGAAGGAAGACTTTCATTTTGTAGGTATAGGTGATTGGGGTAAAGAGGTGCCTATAGATGCCGCCGGATACGTGGGCGGTAAAGGAAGAGGTATAAGACCGCCGGAGCTACTCTTTCACTCCATAGCTGGATGTGTAGGTATACACCTCTATGAAGCTCTACACAAGGAAGGTAAAGAGACAGAACACATAGAAGTAGAAACGGACGCAGAAAGAGTAACAGAAGGATATCCTAAGGTGTTTACAAAGATATACCTAAAGGTTAAAGTCAAAGGAAACGTTAGCCAAGAGGACGTAAAAAAAGCCTTGGACAAAACCATATACAACCCTGGCACATGCTCTATCGCTTACATGATAAACAAAGTAGCACCCATAGAGTATTCCGTTGAACTCCTGTAGTGGAGGTAGGCATGTTAAAAAAGGTATTGGTGGCAAACAGAGGTGAGATAGCTTGTAGAATCATAAGAGCCTGTAAAGAGCTTGGTATTTCTACAGTTGCCATATACAACGAAATTGAATCTACCGCAAGACACGTCAAGATGGCAGACGAAGCTTACATGATAGGCACAAATCCCCTTGATACATATCTCAATGCCGAAAGAATAGTAGATCTGGCTTTGGAAGTAGGAGCTGATGCCATACATCCCGGTTACGGATTTTTAGCCGAAAATGAGCACTTTGCAAGGCTTTGCGAAGAGAAAGGAATAAACTTCGTTGGTCCCCACTGGAAGGTTATCGAACTTATGGGAGACAAGGCAAGATCCAAAGAGATAATGAAAAAACTGGGTGTTCCAACCGTTCCTGGAAGCGATGGCATACTCAAGGATGAACAGGAAGCCAAGCAAATAGCCAAAGAGATAGGTTATCCCGTTCTTCTGAAAGCTTCTGCGGGCGGTGGCGGTAGAGGTATAAGAATATGCAGAGACGAAGAGGAGCTCTTGAAAAACTATGAGCTCGCTTACAACGAGGCACAAAAGGCCTTTGGAAGAGGCGACCTTTTGCTAGAAAAGTTCATAGAGAATCCAAGACACATAGAGTTTCAGGTCCTTGGTGACAAATACGGGAATGTCATACATCTGGGCGAAAGGGACTGCTCCATACAAAGAAGAAACCAAAAGCTCGTAGAAATAGCTCCATCCCTCATACTCACACCCGGTAAGAGAGCCTATTACGGTGAGATAGTGGCACAAGCCGCAAAGCAGATAGGTTACTACAGTGCTGGTACTATGGAGTTTGTCGCCGACGAAAAAGGTAATATCTACTTCATAGAGATGAACACACGTGTTCAAGTGGAGCATCCCGTTTCGGAGATGATAACGGGTGTGGATATAGTAAAGTGGCAACTGAGAATAGCCGCAGGTGAACCGTTAAAGTACAAACAAGAAGACATAACCTTCAGAGGGTACGCCATAGAGTGTAGAATAAACGCAGAGGATCCTAAGAAGAACTTTGCACCAAGCATAGGAACCATAGAGAGATACTACGCACCCGGCGGGTTCGGTATAAGAGTGGAGCATGCAGCGTCGAGGGGGTTTGAAGTCACTCCTTACTATGATTCCATGATAGCTAAGTTGATTACGTGGGCTCCAACATTTGATGTTGCCATAGAGAGAATGAGAGCAGCCTTAGAAACTTACGAGATAACCGGTGTAAAGACTACAATACCTTTGCTAATAGAGATAATGAAGGATAAGGATTTCAGAGAAGGCAAGTTCACCACCAAGTATCTGGAAACACATCCAGAGCTCTTTGACTACGAAGAGCCAAAGAATAAGGAAGATTTTGTAGCTTTTATATCCGCTGTTATAGCAAATTACCATGGTTTATAAAAAACCTTAAGGAGGCAAGGTATGTTTAAAAGTATGGCGGACGTTGTTGATGATTTAAAAGAACAATTAAAATCCGTTGGCAATGGACAAGGAATAAAAAAACGCATTCTCATCACAGACCTAACACCCAGAGACGGGCAGCAGTGTAAACTGGCAACTCGTGTTAGAACCGATGATCTCTTACCTCTGTGTGAGAAGATGGACGATGTAGGTTTTTACGCCGTTGAGGTTTGGGGAGGAGCTACCTACGATGTGTGCTTGAGGTATCTGAAAGAAGATCCATGGGAAAGGTTGCGTAGAATAAAGGAAGTCATGCCAAAAACAAAGCTCCAGATGCTCTTCAGAGGTCAGAGCATAGTGGGATATAGACCCAAGTCGGACAAATTAGTTTACAAGTTCGTAGAAAAAGCGATAGCCAACGGTATAACCGTATTTAGAGTTTTCGATGCCTTAAACGATAACAGAAATATAGAGGTTGCGGTAAAAGCGATAAAAGAGTTAGGTGGCGAAGCTCACGCAGAGATAAGCTACACCAGAAGCCCAGTCCACACCTACCAAAAATGGATAGAGTATGCCTTAGAGATAGCCGAAATGGGAGCCCATTGGCTTTCCTTTAAGGACGCCACAGGCATAATAATGCCTCTTGAGACTTACGCAATAATAAAGGGTATAAAGGAAGCGACGCAAAACAAGATGCCCGTCCTGCTTCACAACCACGACATGAGCGGAACAGCCATAGTGAACCACATGATGGCGGTGCTTGCAGGTGTGGACATGCTCGATACGGTTCTTTCTCCTTTGGCTTTTGGTTCATCCCACCCAGCTACGGAGTCTGTAGTTGCCATGCTTGAAGGGACACCCTTCGATACGGGATTGGATATGCGCAAACTAGACGAGCTATCGGAAATCACCAAGCAGATAAGAAAGAAGTATAAAAAGTACGAAACCGAATACGCCGGCGTAAACGCCAAAGTGTTGATACACAAAATACCTGGTGGAATGATATCCAACATGGTGGCACAGCTCATAGAAGCCAACGCACTGGACAAGATAGAGGAAGCCCTAGAAGAAGTCCCCAACGTAGAAAGAGACCTAGGATACCCACCGCTTCTTACACCATCCTCGCAGATAGTAGGTGTTCAAGCTGTATTGAACGTGATATCCGGAGAACGTTACAAAGTGATCACAAAGGAAGTAAGGGATTACATAGAAGGAAAGTATGGGAAACCACCAGGTCCCATATCTCCAGAGCTATCAGAAAAAATACTGGGTCCTGGAAAATCTCCAGACTTCTCTATAAGAGCTGGAGACCTTGCAGATCCAGAGGACTGGAACAAAGCTTACCAAGAAACCAAGGGTATAGTAGGAAGAGAACCAACGGAGGAGGAAGTATTGCTTTATGCGCTCTTCCCTATGCAAGCCAAGGACTTCTTTATAGCAAGAGAAAAAGGAGAGTTAGTGCCAGAACCTACAGAAGAGCTTTCAGCAACAGAAGTGAAAGCCGGCACTGTGCCAGGTGCAGCTCCCGTTGAGTTCGAAGTGGTGTATCATGGCGAGAAGTTCAAAGTTAAAGTCGAGGGAGTAAGCGCTCACGCTGAACCAGGCAAACCCAGAAAGTATTACATAAGAGTTGATGGAAAGTTAGAGGAAATTCAGCTCACACCGTTCGTTGAAGCTATACCTGCGGGTGGTGTATCACAAACTGTAGCACAAGGTGAAGAAAAGGGAATTCCAAGAGCCACACAACCAGGGGACGCAACAGCTCCTATGCCTGGAAGGGTGGTAAGAGTTTTGGTTAACGAAGGGGATGCCGTGCAAGAAGGACAAACGGTGGCTATAGTGGAAGCCATGAAGATGGAAAACGAGATACACGCACCAATAGCTGGAGTTGTAAAGAAGATATTCGTAAAACCAGGTGACAACGTAACACCCGATGATGCATTGCTTAGGATAGAAGCCGCAAAAGAAGAACCCATGTATGGTTAAGATCATACTCCCACCTTAGTGGTGGGGGTATAATATAAGCATTATGCTAAAAGAGGGAGATAGAGCACCGGATTTTTGTTTGAAAGGTATTGATGAAAAAGGCGAAGAGAGAGAATTCTGTCTAAGGGATCTTCTGAATCAGCAGTTGATACTCTACTTTTATCCCAAAGATGACACGCCAGGATGCACACAGGAAGGTTGCGACTTTAGAGACAACATAAACGCGTTTTTGTCTAAGGGTATTAGGGTAGTAGGTGTCAGTCCAGACAGCGTAGAGTCTCACAAAAAGTTCCAGAAAAAATACGGTTTGAACTTCATCTTGCTTAGCGATCCCGACAAAACTGTCGCAAAAGCGTACGGAGCTTACGGCAAAAAGGTGATGTACGGTAAGGAAACGGAAGGTATCATCAGAAGCACCTTCCTAATAAATCCAGACTTTACCATAGCCAAAGCTTGGTATAACGTAAAAGCAAAGGGACATGTAGAAAGCATAATAAAGAAACTGGGAGGTTAATAAACCATGAGCCGGATTGCGCTTTTGCTGTTGTTTATAGTTGGTTTAACCTTTTCACAAGAGAAGGCACAGTTTGTTCAGACACCTTACCAAAACCAAAAACCCTTTAAAGCCGTATTTGAACTTTTTCTTGATCATCCAGAGAAGCTTGGACCCGCACTTGGATGGGTCGGCAACTTAATAAGGGTTTTAACAAATCCACCCTATAACTTCTCACCTGAAGAAATAGACATAGTAGTTGTATCCCATGGCAGAGAGATACCAGTGTTTGCCAAAGCTAACAAAGGGAAGTATTCGGAGGTTGTAGAGAGACTCGAAAGCCTTTCTCAGCTTGGAGTCAAATTCAAGATATGTGGTATGGCAGCTAGAGGAATATACGGACTTACAGAAAAGGATTTCTATCCCTTTGTCGAACTCGTACCTTCAGCCATCCCAGAAATTCTGTATTGGCAACAGAAGGGATATGGCTTGTTAATTCCTAACGTTATTGAAATAAGGGGCCAGCACTCCCATTAACCATACCTATTTGTTTTATTCAGCACAGATCAAGTTACATTATAATAATTAGCTTTAAGCTTCTTTCAGGAGGTTAAAATGTTTAAGGTCCTTATTACGGATCCCATTTCGGAAAAAGGTATAGAAATTCTCAGGAAGGAAGAGGATATACAAGTTGATAATGAACCGGACATTTCCTATGAGGAACTCTTAGAAATAGTAGAAAATTATGATTGTATTGTTACACGTAGTAGAACACCCGTAACAAAGGAGCTTATAGATAGAGGTGTAAACTTAAAGGTCATAGGAAGGGCGGGTGTAGGTGTAGATAACGTAGATATAGATGCAGCCTCTCTTAGAGGTATTTTAGTGGTCAACACACCTGGAGCAAACACCATAGGTGCTACTGAGCTAACTATATGCCACATGCTAAGCGTAATAAGGAATGCTCATGTCGCTCACAATTCTATTACTGAAGGCAGATGGGATAGGAAGTTCTTTATGGGAACAGAACTGTATGGAAAAACTTTGGGAATAATCGGTCTTGGAAACATCGGATCGCAGGTAGCCATAAGATGCAAAGCTTTTGGGATGAAGGTTATGGCTTATGATCCTTACATACCAAAAGAAAAGGCGGATAGACTAGGCGTAAAACTTTTAGACAACCTACACGAAATGTTAAAGCAGATAGACATACTCACGATACACGCACCTCTTACGCATGAAACTAAAAACATGATAACAAAAAAGGAATTCGAGTTAATGAAAGATGGAGCTGTTTTGATCAACTGTGCAAGGGGAGGTATAGTAAAAGACGAAGATCTTATATGGGCACTTGAAACAAAGAAACTTTCGGGTGTAGGATTGGATGTATTTTCAAAAGAGCCTCCTCCTTATGAATTTATAGAGAAGATTAAAAACTTTCCAAACGTCTCTCTCTCACCACACATAGGAGCAAACACTTATGAATCTCAAGATAACGTAGCGGTAATTGTAGCTCAGCAGGTCATAAAAGCCCTAAGAGGTCAAACGGTAGAGTACGTTGTAAACGCTCCATTTCCAGATTTATCAGTTTTATCACTCATAAAACCTCATCTTGATCTTGCAGAAAAAATAGGAAAATTTATTGTCCAGTGGGCAAGTGAAGGAATTAGAGAATTACATATAGAAGTAAGAGGTGATATCTCATATCACTTTCATCCTATAGCTTCTGCTGTGCTTATGGGTATCCTTAAGGAAACTGTGGATTTTCCTGTAAATATAATTAATGCTTCTTATGTGGCAAAGGATAGGGGTATAAAGGTAGAAGAATTGACATCGGAAGAAAGTGAAGACTTCAAACATTACATAAAAGTTGTGGCAAAGTCCGACGGATCCACAAGAATTGTAGCAGGAACGGTGCTAGAAGGTTACATTCCTAGAATATTTCAAATAGATAGTTACATGGTTGATGTAGAGCCAGAGGGTATAATGCTTGTATTTGAAAACAAAGACGTTCCGGGTGTAATAGGCAAGATAGGCACATTGCTTGGAAATGCAAACGTAAATATAGCAGGGTTTAGGTTAGGTAGAGAAAAGAAAGGTGGAATAGCTTTAGGTATTCTCAACTTGGATGACTACATACCAGAGGACGTTATGGAAGAACTGAGAAAGCTGCCCAACATACTATTTGCCAAGCAGGTAGTTATTTAAATTCACCCTTAAATCTTAATAGGAAACAGGTACAGATAATGGTATTACAAACTTTGGCTTTTGAATCGTGTTCTGAAAAATCACTATCATATTTATAAAATTTTTATACTCTTGAATGATATATATATAAGGGTATATAATACTATCCATAATTTTTAGTACACTTGGGAGGTAATGAAATGCTAAGAAAACCATTTATAGCACTTGCTGTTTTTGTTTGGTTTTTTGTCTATAACTCTATCCCTGCTTTTGCGGGTCTAGTAGAATCTAAACCAGCTACTCAAGAAATTCTATCCCAAAGAGAGTTAGAGTTAAGCAAAATTCAAAGAGCACTAGAGAACAAAATGGTACAGGAGAAACTAAAAGCATATGGACTAACCAAAGAGGAAATAGAGAAAAAACTTTCAGAGCTTGATGATGAGCAAGTACACGTACTAGCAAAAGCATCAGAAAAAGTGCTAGCAGGCGGTGATGCATTAGGTGTAGTAGTAGCACTACTGGTAATCCTAATCTTAGTCGTCATACTTCTTAAATTACTTAACAAAGAAATCATTATAAGATGATCCTATATTTGACGCTTTCCCTTCCTTTCCTTTTTTCTTTTTTAAATGTTCCCTTTGTTGAGCAAAAAAGTGATTTTTGTGGACCTGCAAGTTTAAGTGCTGTTTTTGGATACTATGGAAAGAAGGTGGATCAAGAAGAAATAGCAAGGGTTGTCTATTCTCCTAAACTAAAAGGGGCATTGATTACAGATTTACAAAAGTATGCAGAGAGTTTAGGATTTAAGACTAGTCTTATCCAAGGTTCCACGCTAGAGATAAAAAAGTACATAGATAGAAACATTCCCGTAATAATTTTAGTGGATCTTGGCAAATTCTTCGTATCTATTCCTCATTATATGGTCGTAACAGGTTACAATAAAGATTACTTTGTAGTTCACACTGGATATGAAGCCAATAAGAAAATTCAAGAAGAAAAATTAGACTTTATGTGGTCCAAAATGGGAAGGGTAATGTTGATACTTTATCCATCTCAATAGTAAACATTTATGTTCTAAAACCTAAGAAAAAACCAGCAGCGAAAGAGGCAGATATGGCAAACTTACGCACAAGTCCCATCACAAAAGCGTTGAAGCTATCGAACATAGATTTAAAGATATTTAAAAAAGCTGACCAATGAATATCCAACACCCCTTTACTCTCTAACCACAGAAGAGATAGGACATACAAACCCAAAAGCATCATGAATATATTCAGGACCCTCTTCACTGCAAAACCCACAACAAAACCTGCGAAACCTGCATAACCCAAATCAGCTACTATGCCGTCCATATGTCTTATTTTAGCAAATGTACTTTTCAATCTCTTGCTTTATAGATGGATCTATACCAAGCCTTTTGAGCTCCTTATCATCCGCTTTCATTACTTCATATAGATTACTAAAGTTTCTGTATATGATACCTTTTTTGACAGGACCTATACCTTTAATGTTTTCTAACACATCCCTTAAACTTTCCTTAAGCCTTAACTTTCTGTTGTAACTTAAGGCAAACCTGTGAGCTTCATCTCTTATCAGTCCAAAGACTTTATAGAGTTTATGGTGTTTCTTTAAATTCAAAGTTTCACCCCATTCTGTGATTAATGTTTCCTCCCTTTTTGCTAAGGCAAAAACCTTAATGGGTAGTTTAAACTTATCTCTTACCTTTACAGCTATGCTGAGCTGTCCTAATCCACCATCTATTAACCATATATCTGGTGTTTTTTCCTCTCCACTTTTTAATCTTTTTGCTCTCCTTGTCAAAACTTCTTCGAGAGATAAGTAATCATCTATATTACCTACGGTCTTTACTCTATATCTCCTGTAAAGTTTTTTGTTCATAAAACCTCTTTCCCATACTACACAAGCCCCTACTGTATAGCTCCCATAGAAATGGGATATATCAAATCCTTCTATTCTCTCTGGTAAGCCAATCCCAAGAAGTTTATTAAACTCCTCTCTAAGCCCTTCTTCGTCGTATATAAAACCAAGGTTCTCTTCCAATACCTTTACTAAATCGGGCTTTATTTCTTGGCTAATTTCCTTTAACCCCTTTTTGTGTAACCACTCCTTTATACTTTCCTCTATACACATATTTGTTAGTAACAACTGTGGTGTAGGATTAGAGTAATAAAAACCAATTATAAACTCTTGAGCTTCTTCATTCCCGTAAACATTAAAAACCTTTTTGTCTACCAACTTGGAAGACCTTATCAGAAAAACTCCTAGTAACTTTCCGTAAAGGTAAAATACATCAGCATTTTTTACTTCTAAGTTGGAAACGGCTTGACCTTTTGCCAAGTTTTCTAGGGCTAATATTTGGTCTCTTATATATGCACACTTTTCAAAGTTCATTTCAGACATATAGCTTTCAAGTTTCTCGTAGAGTTTGGGTAATACCTTATCCACTTGGCCAGATAGCATTGACTTTGCTGATTCTACAGAAAGCTGGTAATCTTGCTTAGATACATACCCAGCACACGGAGCGCTGCAAAGTCCCAAGTGGTAATCCATACAAGGCAGATCCCTAATTGGCATAGGATCACATGTTCTTAGCTTAAAGAGTCTGTGAATTAATCTTTTTACTTTACGAGCCTTCGAAGTGCTAAAAAAAGGACCAAACACTTCCCCTTCATATTCATTACCTCTAACCACTCTAATGGTCGGAAAAGTGTCTTGAGTTATCAAAATCAAAGGATATCCACCGCCGTATTTATGTAACACATTGTATTTAGGTTTATGCAACTGTATAAGATCAATTTCCAAAGTGAGAGCTTCAAACTCATTTCTTGTTATTATCCAGTCTATAGCGTCTGCTTCCGTAACGATGGATCTTTCCTTTTCATCTTTTGAAGCGTTGTTTATGTGTTGGTAGACCCTTTCTTTTATGTTCTTTGCTTTGCCTATGTATATGGGAGTGTTGTTCCTTTTGAATATGTAAACACCTGTCTTTTCAGGAAGGTTTTGAATATCCATTAAATTATAATATAATAGGCACGGGCGGACTCGAACCGCCGACCTTCGCCTTGTAAGGGCGACGCTCTCCCAACTGAGCTACGCGCCTTAATGAATATGGTATTAAATTATATCACAAATCTAGAAAGTAAACTATAATTTTATTTTAATGGATGTGAAAAATAGAAAAGAGGAAATTCCTAAACTAATAGAAAGTGGTTTAAATAATGTGAAATCTTTAGCAAATCACTTCGGTGTATCCCTTATGACCATATATAGAGATGTACGAGAGTTAGAAAAGGAAGGAAGACTTTTAAGAAAACATGGTGAATTGATAATTAAGAGCGAAGGGGAACTTCAAGAAGAAAGTAGAGATATTTGCACTTTTTGTGAAAAAGTTGTAGACAAGCGCTTAGAATTCGTATACATTACATCAAAGAATAAAAAAATAAAGGCTTGCTGTGCCCACTGTGGTTTACTTTTATATAAAAACTTCAAAGAAGATGAAATCCAATCTTGTATAACAAAGGATTTCATAACAGGGAATCCAATAAGTTGTTTCAACGCTTATTATGTATTGGGCACATCAGTTATACCTTGCTGTAGCCCACCCGTAATAGCCTTTGCCAGAAAGGAAGATGCTCAAAAGTTTAAAAAAGGTTTTGAGGGCATAGTCGCAACCTTCGAAGAAGCTGTAAAGATTATAGAAGACTTAATGAAGAGGGGTCAACCTGTAAAACTTTCTCTTTAATGATAGGTATAGACATTGTAAGTAATGAAAGGATAAAAAAAGCTATTGAAAGGTTTGGAGATAGGTTTTTAAGGAGAGTTTATACACAAAGGGAAATCGCTTATTGCAAAGCTAAACCCAACATGTATCAGTGTCTATCTGCACGATGGGCATGCAAAGAAGCAGTTATAAAGGCATTTTATCAGGAATATGGCATTATTCTAAGGTTTTTTCATATAGAAATTCTAGGGTTTGAAGGTTTGCCTGCACAGGTAAATATACTGCTGGAAGAGGCAAAAAAAGCTTTAAAAGATAAACGTATACTTATTTCCTTATCCCACGAAAGGGATTACTCGATAGCTGTAGCTATTATTACAGGATAGTTAATCTGTTTCTAATTCTATCGTTTGACAATCCTCCTTCTCTATTATTAACTGACATGTTAATCTTCTGTTTTCTTCGTATTCTCCTATTCTCCACAGGGTTTCTTCTTCCTGTTCAGAAGGTTCTGACAAACACTCAAGACCTTTTTTTACTGTGCATATACACACACCGCACTGTCCATCAGTACAACCAAACTCTACACCAGCTGGCTCTATTTCGTGGTGCAGCTCTCCAAATCTTACACCAGGTGGTATATCCAAAATCTTTTTGTTTACCTTAACCTTTGCCATGATAAATAAACATAACACAATTAAAACTCAAAGGCTATGAACTTAATCACAACACAGATAATTACCAAGTAAATTACCAAAAGACTCAAAGAAAATTTTTATAACTTCTTCTTTCGGTTGTAAGACAATTGTTAGTTTATCCTTTGTGTATCCTATGGATATACCCTCTTTAAGTGTAGCGGGAGAGAACTTGAAAATCTCAGAATTTATTACAGTTTCTAAACCTTTGAGTGGTTTCTCAATGTAATATTGTTCTGTTGATACAATGATACTTGCCGCATTTTCTGACGCGCTTTCTTGAGCTCCTAAATGGGATAAGTAGGATCTTATGAGATCTTTTAAATTCTTAGATATGATATACACTTTAACATTGGCTAAGTTTTTACTCCATTGTGATTTTCCACCGCCTTTTTCTATAACCTTTATACTTTCTATCACCATGCTTTCATCTAAACCTTTACACATGTCATACACGCAAAGTAATGCAGAAGAAACTACTATCAAAGCTTCCATTTCGTAACCTGTCTTCCCTGTGCCGCTTACGTAAGATGTAACTTCTATACCATCTTGTAAAAGGTTAACATCCACTTCCACATGATCAAAACCTATGGGATGGCAAAAAGGAAGTATCTCCGAAGTTTTTTTCGATGCCATTATACCTGCTACCTTACATGCAGATATGACGTCTCCTTTAGGAACCTCTTTGTTCAGTATTATCTTTACAGTTTCCGGACTCAGTTTTATCTTTCCATAAGCTTTGGCATATCTAAAGGTAATAGGCTTTAGACCTACGTTTACCGTTTGCATGCTATAATTATAAACTGTGAAAATTGGAGATTTTTTAAAATCAAATTTCCTATCCGTTGGGGATAATATTAAGTTTCTACTGGAAAAACTAAATATTTACGATGAAGAATTACTGAGAAAGCTAGAAAACTTATACGGTGAACCTGCTAAAATGTCCAAATCCAAAGCAAACACTGTAGATCCTGAAGAAGTTATACAAACATACGGTGCGGATACAGTAAGGCTTTACATACTCTTTGCTGGTCCTGTAGAAAAGGACTTTGAGTGGACACAAGAAGGAGTAACTGGAGCCTTTAGGTTTTTAAAGAGATTTTGGAATTTTGCACAGCAAAACTTTGAAAAGATAAAGCACGCTCCAATTCTTAATAAAGAAAAACTTTCATCTCAAGCAAAGGAACTAAGAAGAAAAACACACCAAACGCTTGCAAAGTATGAAAGGGACATGCAAAATTTATCGCTTAATACTGCCATAGCTAGCATAATGGAACTTTTTAACTATTTGCAAGATTATAGTCCATCTTCAGAAGAAGATTGGTCTGTTGTAAAGGAAACTTTTACTATTATGCTTTTTATGCTATATCCTATAACACCTCACATATGTGAAGAACTTTGGAATCAGCTTGGAAACGAAAAATCTATGATTTATTGTTCCTTTCCGCAAGTAGACCCAGAAGCTCTGAAAGTGGAGGAGATAGAAATTCCTGTGCAGATAAATGGTAAATTAAGGGGTACCATACTTATAGGATTAGATAGCACAGAAGAAGAAGTAAAGCAAAAAGCTATTGAAAACCCAAAAATCGCACCTTACATATATGGTAAACAAATTAAGAAAGTTATTTATGTGAAGAATAAGCTCATAAATTTGGTGGTGTAAGCTATGGGTGATGTTATACCTTGGATTCTTTTTCTTTTAAAACTTGTGCTAGCCATAATAATTTTAGGCATTCCTTTGTTAATAATTATAATTTTTGTATCCAAGTATATTTACGAAAAGTTTATCAATCCTTTATACGAAAGGTATCAAAAGGATAGAGAAACTAAGTAGTGTATTCTGCATTTAGTTTTATATACTCATATCCTATGTCGGATGCATAGTAAGTCCAACTCTCTTTACCTTCATGCAAATCTACCACTATTTCTATTTCCTTGTTCTCTTGTAGGTATTTCTTTGCATTATCTACAGCTTTGGGATGCACTTTACCATCGTAAACGAGACTGTGTCCTATGTAAACCTTCATATTGAATTGGTCTATTGGAAATGGTGTAGAACCTGCAGCGGAAACTATTCTTCCCCAGTTAGGATCGTTTCCATATAAAGCTGTCTTTACTAGTAAAGAAGTTGCTATCTTTTCGGCTATGGTTTTTGCCTTTAGAGATATACTAGCATTTTTAACGCTAATTTTTATTAAATGATGTGCACCTTCTCCATCACTCACTATTTTTTTAGCTAAGTCCAAAGATACCTTTTCTATAGAATTAGACACCTTTTCTAGATCTTCCTTAATCAAATCCAAACTTACTAAAGCAAAAGAGTCATTTGTACTTGTACAACCATCCACACTAATAGAATTAAATGTTCTATCGTTAATGTCTAAGTGTAAGCGATGCAAGGTGTTTGTATCTAAACTGGCATTTGTAAAGACAAAAGACAGCATAGTAGCCATGTTGGGGTGTATCATCCCCGCACCCTTAGCAAAACCAAAGGTTTCCAAGTGTCCATTTTTTACGAAATCAAATTTAGGAAAACTATCCGTTGTAGATATAACTTCTGACGCAGATTTGAGGTCTAACTCTTCCAGGTTTTCAAAGGCATGATCTATAGCACTTAGAACCTTGTCTATGTCCATAAGCTTCCCTATTACTCCAGTCGAAAAAACAAGAACTTCCAAGGGGTCTATACCTATATTTTCAGCGGTTTTTTTTGCCATTAACTCTGCATTAATTATGCCATCTTTCCCTATTGCACAGTTGGCATTTCCACTGTTTATAACCAGGGCTCTGGCATAACCACCTGTCTCTTTTATAGCCCTTTCTGAATAAATAACGCTTCCAGATTTAAAGTGATTTGTAGTGAATAACACGGAAACTGGGCAAGTTTTTGGGAGAACTAATACAAGAATATCTGGTCTTTTTGAAGCTTTAAGCTCAGCTGTAGCTATTCCCATTAAAACGCTCATTACAAATATAATAACTTAAGAATTAACCCATTGTAGACTTTATTTTGCTTTTTATATAATCAAGTACTTTGTAAGGATCTGACGAAGGGTCAACACCTCTATATATTTGCTCCACCTTTAACTGTGGGTTTATGATAACTGTGTCTCTTGAACAAAAGCCAAATATAACCCTTACACCGTAAGCTTTGGCTACTTCGCCTTTGGGATCCGAAAGAAATGTTACTTTTATATTATATTTTTGCTTGAACTTTTTAATGTCTTCTACTGAATCTGTACTGATACCAAATACTTGAACTCCTAGCTTGGAAAATTCATCTATAAGTTTAGTGTATTCTTTTGCTTGTGCTGTACATCCTGGTGTATCTGCTTTAGGATAAAAGTAAAGCACTACCCACTTACCCTTGTAGTCCGAAAGTCTTACTATGCTTCCATTCTCAGAAACAAGGGAAAAGTTATATGCAGGTTGTCCTTTAGCTATGGGATTTCCGGCTTGTGCTAGCCCAAGTAAAACCAGCAATTTAAATAAAAATTTAAGCATTTCTTAACCTCCAAAAAGAGTAAGCAATTAAAAGAGTTCCTACAGCCAAAGGCAAAAATCCCACATAAAGCCAAAAGGTTGCAGATCCTATAACTAAAAAGATACCACCTAAAGTGAGACTTTGCATGTTAAACTCATTTCCTATTTTTTGATACGCTAAATACTGAAGATGAAGTCCTACTGTCGAAACAAAAGCGGTAGGCAACATGTATACTAAATGTAAACCTTCTTCGTCTAAAACCCTTTTTGCCCAATAGCCTCCCATTATAGCCAAAGCCAAGCCTACAAGAAAAGTTTTAGAAAGCTTTCTGTCTTGCTCGATAAAACCAGAAACACCAAAAAAGAAAAAAATAGCACCTAGTAAAGTCAAAGGAAAGTATATACCTCCTAATGGTAGGAGAACACTACCAATAAGTGCCAAGTAACCTCTGCTCATGGTTTCACAACCGCCAAATAAATAATATATAAAGTCACAAATATTAAAGGTATGGCTACTATGTAATTGAAGAGGTCGTACCTTTTGTAAGCTTTAAATTTATCCGTCGCCTTAGGAATGTATACGTTGACAAAGTAGAAATTAAGAATTTCCAAAGGTAAAATAAAAAGAAAAACCAGTGGTATTTTAATATTTAACCATGCAATATCACCTCTGTATTCCAGTAGGTGCAGCATATAAAGTCCCATAACAATAGCTACAACAAAGCCAAGTATTTCCAAATTTGTCATCCATCTATAAAAATTTCTCAAGATGTTTTGGTCGCAACCTGTACTTTTGTGCATAGAGTATAGCATAAATAAACCCAGAGAAGAAGCTGCGCTAGCCCATGTAAATATTCCTAATAGGTGTATGTACTTGACTATTGCATACTCCATGCGTAAAGTTTAAAATTATTGAATATGATAAATATAGCAATAGTAGAAAAAGTTTCTCAATTAGCTAGGCTAAAACTTACGGATGAGGAAAAGAAAGTCCTAAGTAAACAATTGGTAGACATACTTAACTTTGTGCAACAGTTATCTCAAGTCAACACAGAAGGTGTAGAATCCTTTGGTATGCATTTTGAGGGAACACCTATGAGAGAGGATGTACCACATGGATCTTTTTCACATGAAGAAGCACTTACAAACGCTCCACAAAAGGAAAATGGATTCTTTGTGGTACCAAAAATATTGGAGGTTTAATAATTTATGAGCGAACAAACCAATAACACTGAAAAGCAAAAAATGCTTGAAAACATAATAACTTCCATTGAAAAAAAATACGGTAAAGGCTCTATAATGCCATTGAAAAATGCAGAGAAAGTAAAGGTGGATGTTATACCTACTGGCTCTTTGGCTTTGGATATAGCTACAGGTATTGGTGGAATACCTAAAGGTAGAATAACTGAAATATTTGGACCAGAATCTTCCGGCAAAACAACCCTTGCGCTGCATATAATAGCGCAAGCTCAGAAAGAAGGGGGCATTGCAGTATTTATAGATGCAGAACATGCACTAGACCCAAAGTACGCAGAGAAGATAGGTGTAGACATAGAAAGGCTTTATATTTCTCAACCTGATTATGGAGAGCAAGCTCTAGAGATTGCAGAGAGTTTAGCCAGTAGTGGTGCAGTAGATGTAATAGTTGTAGACTCCGTTGCTGCATTGGTGCCAAAGGACGAGCTGGAAGGTGAAATAGGAGAAGCACACGTAGGAAAGCAGGCCAGACTTATGTCCCAAGCCCTTAGAAAGTTAAAAGGAATTATCCATAAGTCTAACACAGCTTTGATATTTATAAACCAGCTAAGGGAAAAAATAGGTGTTATGTTTGGAAACCCAGAAACTACGCCAGGAGGTAGGGCTCTAAAGTTCTTTGCGGACATGAGATTGGATGTTAGAAGAGTTGGTGACTTGAAAGAAGGTGGGGAAAAATCAGGAAATAGAGTTAGGGTTAGGGTAGTTAAAAACAAGTTAGCTCCGCCTTTCCAAGAAGCTGAATTTGATGTTTTGTACGGTGAAGGAATATGCAAATTGTGTGATTTGATTGATGTTGCTACAGATTTAAAGGTAATAAATAAATCAGGTAGCTGGTACAGTTACGGAGATATAAAGCTAGGTCAAGGCAAAGACCAAGCAAGGAAATTTTTATCTGAAAACCCAGACATAGTACAAGATATAGAAGAAAAAGTAAGGGAGCTTGTATTCAATGTTGCAACTAATACTTAAAAGAGCGGTAGAGTTAAAAGCATCCGATATACATATAAAAGTTGGTCAAGTCCCATATGTAAGAGTAAGCAAAATATTGCAAAAAATAGAAGAATTTCCTCCTGTATCGAACGAACTTATGGAACTAATTATTAAAGAAATTCTGGTAAACAATAAGAGAAAATTAGCCGAGTTTGAGCAATATGGGGAAGTGGACACATCTTACTCACTACAAAATTTAACACGTTTTAGGGTAAACATTTATAAACAGAGGGGGACTGTAAGTATAGCTTTTCGTCATATACCCTTCGAAATTCCAGCTTTTGAAACCTTAAATTTACCTCCAGTTATGAAAAATATTATTCTAGAAAATAACAAAGGGTTTATATTGGTAACAGGCCCAACTGGATCAGGAAAATCAACAACTTTGGCAACTCTAATAAACCTAATCAATAAAACACGTTCACAAGTTATAGTTACAATAGAAGACCCCATAGAGTACCTTTTTAAGGATGAAAAATCTTACATAGTACAGCGTGAAATTGGTATAGATACATCTTCCTTTGCAAAAGCTTTGAAAGCTGCTCTTAGAGAAGACCCAGATATAATAATGGTAGGTGAGATAAGAGATCCAGAGACGGCAAGTATAGCCCTTCAAGCTGCAGAAACAGGCCACTTAGTTCTTTCTACACTTCACACATTGGATGCTAAAGAAACTATAAACAGATTAATAGGTATGTTTAATTTGGAAGTTAGGGAACAGATACGCATTCAGCTAGCTCAAACACTTGTAGCTATATTTTCCCAAAGGTTATTACCAAGATTAGATGGTAATGGAGTGATTCCTGCTGTCGAAGTATTGGTAAATACGGCAGCAATTAAAGAATGCATAGTGGACCCTACCAGGCTTGATGATATTCCTAAACTTCTTGAAAAAGGTAGCGGCATTTACGGAACACAGACTTTTGATCAACACTTGGAACAGCTTTACAGAGCAGGGTTAATAGACTTCAAAACAGCTATAATGTATGCAAGCAAACCAGGAGACTTAGAGTTAAAGTTGAAAGGTGTATCTTCGGGTGGAAGAGGTTTTGTAAATTTTTAAATTATACTCTTAGATATGGAAAAACTTTACGAAGGTAAGGCAAAAATCGTTTATAAGACAGAAGAAGCTGACAAGTATATAGTTTATTTTAAGGATAGTGCTACTGCATTTAATGCACAGAAACGCGCAGATTTTATAGGTAAAGGCATGCTAAATAATACCATCTCATCCTTGATTTTTCAACTTCTCAATAAGAGCTCTATACGTACTCACTTTATAGAAAAAATATCGGACAATGAAATGCTTGTTTGGAAAGCGCAAAGAATAGATGTAGAAGTGGTAGTGAGGAACATATCTGCAGGAAGTATCTGTAAAAGATTAGGAATCAAAGAAGGTATTGAGTTTGGAAAGCCACTGGTGGAGTTCTTTTACAAAAATGACGATCTTGGTGATCCATTGATTTGTTATGAACACATACTTTTACTAAATCTTATGGCTCCACAAGAGGTAGAAACTGTAAAAGAAATAGCCCTTAAAACTAATGAAATTTTGAAGGAGTTTTTTAAAGAGCATGGGTTACTGCTTGTGGACTTTAAATTGGAATTTGGAAGACTAGATTCAGGAGATATTGCAATAATAGATGAGATATCACCAGATACTTGTAGGCTTTGGGATATAAAAACAGGAGAAAAGCTTGACAAAGATAGATTTAGATTTGACATTGGGGATTTGTTGGAAGGTTACAAAAAAATATTGGATGCCATATCAGCTGAAAACCAGTAAAATATCTAAAACTTATTCTTAGAATAGAAAATATAATTATTAATTACTTATTGAAAAGCAAAAGTTTACTTAACTTTTTCATAAAAGGATCAAAATTCACTGCCTTTTTAGCGGTAACGTAAGTCTCTGCAAATCGAATATGTTTATTACTAAAAAGAACTCCTTAATGTACTTTTTTGCTTCTCCGTTATATGTATCTTTAAATAAAAAACCTAGATTCCAACAACCACCCCTATAATCTGCACTCAGTTGCCTATATATATCCTTCTTACTTTTATTATCATGAACAATGTTAAATCCAAACGTAATGCCTTCGTATGATGAAGCAAAACCGTAACTATATTGATCTGTAATTACTTGTTTATCTACACTTTTACTTAGAATGTATCCTAAATTCAACGAACTATTCTTATATTTTATAGATGTTGAATTAGAACTTAGAAGAAGCGTAGAATCATTAGGGTCATATATGCCTTCTGTGTGGAAACTTATAGGTTGTGTTGGGTTAAAACCAAATATGAATCTAACAGGTAAAAGTCTTCCTGACAATACCTTACCTTGGTATTTCGCATTATTAGCATGGTCTATCCCACCTTCCACAAAAATATTAAAAATCTGCACATTTTCATACATTGCGTAACCTCTGTATGAAGCTTTCACGACACTGTGTTTGTCAACTTCATCAAGGGGATCGAATCTTGGATTTTCAAAACCTCTTGGTCTATATTCATAACCTATCTCTAAAAAGTGTGAAATATTCCAATCTTTAATAGTGTTATGCCAAGAAATTGGCAAACTTTCTGAGAAGCTAAAAGTGGACACTTTCTTTTCATAGGGTTTATTTAGATCAAGGTAATAGATACCCTCATAGGTAAGAGTAGAAAGAAAAGTAAGACCAGCTAGGTATAGAGGATATTGCAGTTGTGGAAAAAACAGAAGTCTTTTTGCTTTTAAGCCTTCCTGTCTGTAAAAATTAGCAAAGCCAAAATGAGCACTTGCATAAAGATTTCCGAGTATTTTTGTATCTTTAAAGTAAAGGTTCATTTCCGGCAGTCGATTCAGTGTCTGCCTATTGTTAGGAGCAGTAGTATCGTAAAACTTGCTTAGATCAAAAGTGAACATAAACTTATCTGAATCTCTTATATAGCTCAAATAGGAAGTTAGATAAGGGACTGTTCTCTGTTCAGTTCTGAAGTAAATATCTTGCATAAAGTAAGGGTCACTGATAGTATCTACGCCTGCTTTCAGATTATCAAAGTCGACATCTAACTTTATTCTATAACGATTCTCTCTAAATGTAGTTAAGTCTCTCCCTTCCCACCAATTACCTTGAGGTTTTGGCTCTTTATAGAAGGAAAAGTTCAGTTTAAGGTCGTTGGATTTTCTTATAGCTTGTCTATACTCTAAACCTAACCCTTTAGCCTGAGCTGTTCTGTAGTCTAAGGTAATGGTTGCATCTTTATCTTGCGATATAGCCCAGTATATGGGCTGTTGGTAAATAAAAGAGTTATAAACATTGGATCCTATCAAAGGTGGTAGCAAACCAGAGCGCCTCTCTCCTACTGGATATACCGAGATAGGTAAGTAAGCAAAAGGAACTTCGAAGAATCTAAGATTATTGTTATAGGAAAAGACATACTTATCGGTAATTTTTGCTCCAGAAAAGCACAGCTTTAACTCTTTCTTATCTGGTGGGCAAGTGGTTATGTTACCTTGCTCCACCTTATACGTATCCTTTTCTTTATCTACTTTTTCTGCTTGGAAATAGAACCTTTCAAACCTACCGTTAACATCTATAAAGTATCCGTAGTCAGAATCTAAATTTAACCATGCTTCTTTAGCGACAACTTCCAACTTACCGTCCAAAGACCTTATGTATACATTTCCTTCGGCATATACATCCTTTGTTTCTGGATTGTATCTTAGAGTATCAGTTTTTATGTAGTAATTTTTATAAAATCCTTCAACGTTACCTTTAGCTACAATCTCACCGGTTGGAAGACGCTCCAAAATATCTGAAAAAATTTCCACGGAAAATGAAAAGGATACAAAAAGCAGCAATAAAGCAAAAAATACCACATTAAAATTTTAAATAAAGCTTAAATCATATGTCCTAGTTTTATTTTCTTTGTCTGTATGTACCTTTGATTATGTTCACACGTATCTGTAATCAATGGTACTCTCTCAACAACTTCCAGTCCGTAACCTTCCAGAGCTACAATTTTTCTTGGGTTATTGGTAAGAAGACGCATCTTTTTTATACCTAAGTCCAAAAGTATTTGTACACCTATGCCGTAGTCTCTAAGATCTGGGGCATATCCGAGCTTTTCGTTGGCTTCCACTGTGTCGTATCCTTGGTCTTGCAAATTGTAAGCTTTTATCTTGTTAACTATTCCAATACCTCTACCTTCATGCCCCATAATGTAGACAAGTACACCTTTCCCTTCTCTGGCTATAATTTCCAATGCAGTTTCTAGTTGATTTCTACAATCACAACGCATTGACTTAAACACGTCTCCAGTTAGACATTCAGAGTGGACTCTTACAAGGACAGGCTCATCTTCTTTCCATTCACCCATGGTTAATGCTACTTGCTCTTCATTTGTTAAAACATGCCTGTAGGCATGTATTTTAAAGAGACCATACATTGTTGGTAAATTTGCCGTAGCTTCTCTCACCACAAGTCTTTCTCTTTTTAATCTGTACTTTATCAAATCAGCTATAGTGATAATCTTTAAGTTGTGTTTCTTGGCAAATTCTACTAAATCCGGCAGCCTTGCCATAGTACCATCTTCTTTCATTATCTCACATATAACGCCAGCGGGATAAAGCCCTGCTAGTTTTGCTAAATCTACAGAAGCCTCTGTATGTCCAGCTCTTTCGAGGACACCACCAGGTTTAGCTTTAAGAGGGAATACATGCCCAGGTCTAACAAAATCTGAAGGCTTAGCATCAGGACTAACAGCTAGTTTTATAGTAATAGCTCTATCGAAAGCAGAAATGCCTGTAGTTGTACCATACTTTGGATGAGCATCTATTGAAACACAAAAGTAAGTTCCTTTTGGATCTGTGTTCCTAACTGTCATCGGATGTAAGTCTAATTGTTCACATCTTTCCGGTGCCAGAGATAAACAGATGAGCCCTCTACCGTACTTAGACATAAAGTTTATCGCTTCTGGAGTTACTTTCTCTGCAGCCATTACCAAATCTCCTTCGTTTTCCCTATCTGGATCATCTACTACTACAACCATTTTTCCATTTGCGATATCCTCAAGTGCTTCTTCTATCGTATTGAACACAAATTCCATTACCAACCTCCTTTATGCTTTATAATATATAAAATTTAACCTCGTTCCTGTATATTGCAGGGACCTAAAATAAGTCCAGGAGGTAAAGTATGGCAAAGAGATATTACAAAACAAGAAGAAGTTATGAAAGTGTAGTAGTTTTCAAACCTACAATGACAGAAGAAGAAGTTCAAAAAAGGATCCAGGAGATAAAGGAACAGATAGAAAAGAAGAATGGTGAAGTAGTTTCTGTAGAAGATTGGGGAACCAAGCAGCTTGCATACAGAATAGGTAACTTTAACCATGGTAGGTACATCCTAATAAAAATCAACTCAGAAAATCCACAATTACCCAACGAGTTGGACTTTTATTACAAAATAAGTGATGATATTATAAGATGGTTAAACAACAAGGTTGGGGGTTTTTAAATGTACAACAAAATAGTATTGATAGGCAATTTAACGAAGGACCCACAAGGAAGGTTTCTGCCATCCGGTACTCAAGTAGCAGAGCTAAGTCTAGCATACAATAGAAGATACAAAGTTGGTAGTGAAGTAAGAGAGGAATCTCATTATTTCGATATTAGAGCTTACGGGAAACTGGCAGAAAGGCTATTATCTAACGTTTCTAAGGGTTACACAATATTAGTTGAAGGAAGGCTCAGTCAAGATAAATGGACAGACAACGAAGGAAAAATTAGAAGTAGAGTATACATTGTAGCGATGGATGTTAGAGTTTTGAGAAAACCCAAGTATACAAATCTATCAGAAGAGGAAGCTGTAGAAGAAGAGCTTAACGAATATATAAATCCCTCTGAAGAGGAAGAAAAACTCTTTGGAGAAGATGATGTAATACCTTTTTAAAGGAGGAACATTATGGAGATAAAAAAAGCATCAAAGAAAAACTGTTACTTTTGCGAAAAGGGAACAGAACCAAGCTATAAAGATGTGCAAACTCTTTCCCAGTTTATAAGTGAAAGAGGGAAAATAATAGGAAGGCGGCAGACAGGTGTATGCGCACACCATCAGAGGATGCTTGCAAGAGAAATAAAAAAGGCGAGGCAGATAGCCTTACTTCCTTATTTAATAGCTTAAGGAGGTTGTGAAGATGAAAATTATCTTGCTTCAGGATTTAGAAGGATACGGTACATTCGGTGATATAGTAAATGTGAAAGATGGGTTTGCTAATAATTACCTAATCCCCAGAGGTATTGCCGTTCCTGCAACGGAAGGAAACATAAAGCACATAAAGAGTATTCTTCAACAAAGGTCCAGAAAGCTACAAAAGGAAAAAGAGAAAGCTTTAGCTCTAGCCGAAAAGTTAAAAGGGTTGGAATTGGAGATTCAAAGACAGGTTGGCGAAAAAGGTAAGCTCTTTGGTTCCATAACTGCGTCAGATATATCAAACTTGCTAAAGGAAAAAGGATTCGAAATAGACAGAAAAAAAGTAGTGCTCAAAAATCCTATAA
>JBEPZX010000012.1:0-40414 GCA_041640635.1 Aquificaceae bacterium | reverse complement strand
TTAGCATATAATAGCCAGCAGGATACTCTCCCCTTATGTATATGAAGGCTTCGTTTGCACCTATTGCGTAAGCGGATATTATCATACCCTCTATTAGCAAATGTGGATCCCTCTCTATTAGGATCCTATCTTTGAAGGTTCCAGGTTCGGACTCGTCAGCATTGCATATTAGGTATCTTGGACCTGGATTTTTTACTGCAAATTTCCATTTAGTACCTGTAGGAAATCCTGCACCACCTCTACCTCTAAGTTTACTTTTTTCAACCCAATCTATTATTTCTTCTGGAGCCATATTTAGAGCCTTTTCTAATGATTGATAACCTCCATCTTTTAAGTATTCGTCTATAGAGTGAACTTTTGGCCTTTTTGCTCTCATTAGTAGCATATTTAACGTAGTTTCTGCGTATATGTTAGGTGTAACGGGATAGTATCTCATTTAACTTCTCCTTACTTTCAAATTTGTACGTATCGTCATCTATCATAAACATAGGAGCTACTGCACAAGCTCCCAAACATTGCATTGGAATTATCTTAAATCTTCCATCCTTTGTCACTTGTCCAAAATCTACTCCTAGTATGTCTTTTAACGCTTCTATTAGAGCTTTGTTATTCATTAGATCACATACCAAACTTACGCAGACTCTTATCCTGTGTTTAGCCTTTTCTCCTCTGTCGAACATGTCGTAAAAAGAAACTACGTTTTCCACATGGCTCAATGGTGTTCCTAGTAGATTGGCTAAGTCTTCTAAACTTTCTTGTGGAATGTGACCATAGTAATTTTGTATTTCGTGAAGGCACAAGAGTATGGCTTGCTCTTTACGTGGGAAATAGTTGATATGGTTTTTTAACTTATCAACAAGAACTTCATCTAACATAGCAATTATTATTTTATCAGAGTTAGTTAAAAGTTTATGACATTTAGCAGGCTTTCACGATTTCTTTTAACTTTCTCTTTATCTTTTCGTAATGAGATCCTTTCCAATATATGTGGTTGCATTTTGGGCAAAATGTGAAATCATAGGCAAATTGGTAAACAAGTAAGGGTAATTTTTCTTTTATTGTTTCTCTATTTATGTTTACCAATTTTGTATTGCAGTATATACATCTATCTAGTTTGGGAGTTGGTTCTATTTTAAAGAATTTTATTAACATACAGAGTTGGGTTTCCCACCCTTCTTTTGGAAGTATAAAGTAATCTATTTTCCAAGATTTAAGATGTGTTTCCCACTTTCTAGATGTTGTCACAAAGACTCTGTCAGCATTTTTTAATATATCTCTTTTATTTATAGCTCCAGGCAAGACTTTTACGTCTTGCCCTAACATTCTTAACCATTTAGCAACCTTTTCTAAATCTGCATCCACGAGGAATTTCACGCATAAACTTCTTCCACACTTACCACTTCCTCTGGATGAGCTATCCTTCCAAGCACTGCACTAGCCGCAACTACAGCCGGATTTGCCAAGTAAGCTTCACTCTTTGGATGTCCCATTCTTCCTGGGAAGTTTCTGTTAGATGTAGATATGCAACGTTCTTTCTCTGCCAATATTCCCATGTGTCCACCCAAACATGGACCACAGGTAGAAACAGATACAGCGCATCCTGCTTCTAGGAATATGTCTATCAATCCCTCTTTTAAAGCTTGCATATAAACTCTCTTTGATGCTGGTATGACTATACATCTCACATAAGGATGTACCTTTTTACCTTTTAGTATCTTAGCTGCAACTCTTAAGTCCTCTATTCTTCCATTGGTACAGGAACCAATGAATGCTTGGTCGATGGTTATGTGCGTAGACTCGGAAACAGGATGCACATTGGATGGCAAGAAGGGCCATGCTACTAAAGGCTCTATCTTGCTTGCATCCCATTCAAAGACTTGGCTGTAATTGGCATCTTTGTCACTTTTGTATATTTTCCAAGGCTTTTTGGCTCTGGCAGATACATACTCTATGGTTTTTTCGTCTGGTGCTATAATACCACTCTTGCCACCCGCTTCTATAGCCATGTTGGCTATGGTTAGCCTTTGCTCTATGGAAAGTTCGCTTATAGCTTCGCCTTCAAACTCCATAGCTTTGTATAAAGCGCCGTCCACTCCTATCTGACCTATTGTGTGCAAAATTAAGTCTTTACCCGTAACCCATGGTCTGAGTTTACCGTAAAAAATGAACTTCATAGACTCTGGCACTTTGAGCCATGTTTCTCCCTTTGCCATAGCATAAGCTATATCTGTAGATCCCATACCTGTAGAGAAGGCTCCTATGCCCCCATAAGTACATGTATGAGAGTCGGCACCTACAACCAAATCACCTGGAACTACTATACCTTCCTCTGGTAGTATGGTGTGTTCTATTCCTTCACCCTCTTGGAAAAACCACTTTATATTGTGTTTTTTTGCAAAGTCCCTAACTATCTTTGCTTGTTCTGCAGACTTAATGTCTTTTGCAGGTACAAAGTGAGAGAGTACCAAAGCAATCTTTTCTGGATCAAAAACCTTATCTATACCGTACTTTTCTAAAGTCTTAATCGCCAAAGGTGCTGTAACATCATTGGCCATGACAAGGTCTACTTTTACTGTTATTAACTCACCTGGACTTACTTCCTTTTTTCCAGCATGGTCTGCCAAAATTTTTTCCGTTATTGTCATACCCATTAAATTACCTCCACGTAAGCTTAATTATTTAAAGGTTATGCAAACTAAAAATATATGCAAGATATAAGTGTGAATGCTTGAGTGTTTAAACATGTTAACATTTTCTTATTGTGTTATAATAGGATTTCATGGAACAATTAAATCTAACGCACGTTTATTACGGATTACTATCCATGATAATAGCTACATTTTTAGTTGTGATAGCTGGAAAACCTTCTGTGAGACCTACAAGATTTCAAGCTATTTGGGAAGGTTATCTAAGATTTGTGAGAAATATGATAACAGAGAATATGGGTCATGAAGGGGAGAGATACATACCAATTATAGCAGCTATAGGGCTATTTGTATTTTTTTCTAACCTTTTGGGTATGATTCCAGGTCTAGAAGCTCCTACAGGTAATGTAAATACTAACTTAGCTTTAGCACTAGCTGTTTTTGTCCTTTACAACGTAGAGGGATTTAGACTTCACGGAATAGGATATCTTAAACATTTCATGGGTCCAAACAAGTACTTAGCACCTGTATTTTTCCTTATCGAGATAATCTCCCATTTGGCAAGACCAATAACTTTAACTCTCAGGTTGTTTGCCAACATGAAAGGTGGCGCCATGCTACTTTTGGTTTTAGTAGGACTGGTTATACAAAACCCCTTCACTATGGTTGTATCGCCGGTTTTCTTACTTTTCATAATAGCCATAAAATTTTTAGCTGTGTTTATACAAGCTTACATTTTTATGATACTTTCTGTAGTGTATCTTACAGGTGCTGTAGCTCATGAAGAACATTAGAAACTAAATGTCATAGAGGAGGTTACCATTATGAAAAAGTATATGTTGGCTGTAAGCTTGTTAGCACTAACAGGCATAGCTATGGCTCAGGAGCCAGGACAGAGCGGACAAATGCTTAAGGAAGGTCTTATGTATCTTGGAGCGGGGCTTGCTATAGGTTTGGCAGCTTTAGGAACAGGTATAGGTATGGGTCATGCTGTTAGAGGTACACAGGAAGGTGTTGCAAGAAACCCAACAACAGGGGGTAGGTTGCAGACTATAATGTTTATAGGACTAGCTTTTATAGAAACACTTGCACTTTATGCCTTACTTGTCGCTATAATATTACTATTTGTAAAATAAACTCTTCTACGGCCTCTTTTTAAAAGGAGGCCTTTTTACTTGAAAATTTTACGTATAGGAGAGAAAAGATGGCTACCCAAAGAAACGTTACCCATATTTCTAACTTAAAGAGAAAGCGTAAGAGTGGATTTTTAGCTCGTATGTCTACAAAAAGTGGAAGAGCTATTATCAAGAGAAGAAGACAAAAGGGTAGAAAGAGACTTACGCCTTGATAAAGAGAGTTTTTGTTGGCTTTTTCAGATTTTGGCAATTATTTATATCACCCATTTATCCGGCAAGTTGTAGATTTCATCCTACTTGTTCCCAATATGCTATTTTGGCTGTAGAAAAGCACGGTGTTGTGAAAGGTGTATTAAAAACAATGTGGAGAATTTTACGGTGTAATCCCTTTTCAAAAGGAGGAGTAGATTATCCCTGATGGATAACAAGGATATAGACCCAAAGAGAATTTTTATACTTGCTGCTTTGATTTTCTTGATGTTCACAGGATACCAACTTTATTTCTTCTACTTTGGACCTAAAGAAAACAAAGCTGAGCAAAAAGCTTCTGGTGAACCGGTTTTAGAAAAGGCTAAAGAAAGTATCCCTACCTTATTGCTTGGTACAACGAGAGAATCAAAAGTGCCTCAAAGTATACAAACTTTTGATTTTCCAAACTTTAAAATTTCTGTATCTCAGGAAGGTGGAAAATTAGTAAGTATTATCGATAAGAAATACAGTAGGGAGCTTATAACGAGCACAGAAAAGAAACTTAACATATATCCATTAGAGGTGTTCTCTGGTGATCCAGAACTGGATTCCGAGCTTAACTTTTCGCCTTACGAGATTACAAAGGAAGGAAACACTATTTTATTGAAACAGAATGCTCTGGGTATCACCAAAGCGATCACATACAAAGAAACACACTTTGAAGTAAGTATCAAATTTGATAAACCTCTATACGTATCTACAGGAACACGCATAGAAGAAGATTCCTTTTACACTCACGAAGGTCCTATTTTTGCTATAGGAAAATCAATAAATAGGTTAGACATAAAGGATATAAAAGGAAGAGAGATTGTAGAAGGTGATATTACCTTTGCAGGTGAAGAAAGCAGGTATTACTTTAAAGGTTTCTCAGGGAATATTGGTAGTGCAATAATTTACAGGTTAGACGAAAACAATACATTAACACTTGTTAGTTCTACCAAGCCTCTGTTTTTCTATGCAGGAGCCAAAGAATATGCAAGACTAAAACCACTTGGTTTGGAAAACATCATAGATTATGGAACCTTATCCATAATAGTTAAACCTTTGTTTATTTTTATGTATTGGATATACCACAATCTCGGTTCATGGGTTTTATCCATACTAGCGCTTACTCTCATCATAAGAATTTTTGTATTTCCACTGACTTACAAGAGCACTGTTGCCATGTCCAAACTGGCACAAGTTGCACCAAAGATACAGCAGCTGAAGGAAAAGTACAAAGAAGACCCAGTAAAGATGCAAGAAGAGATGATGAAAATATACTCTGAAGTAGGTTTTAACCCTATGTCTGGTTGTCTCCCCATGGTGCTCCAAATTCCCATATTCTTTGCCCTCTACAAGGTTATTACGATAACTGTGGATATGAGTACATCCTCTTTACTCTGGATACCAAGCCTTGCCTACAAAGATCCTTACTATATTCTTCCCGTGTTTATGGGCTTGAGCATGATAGCTCAACAGTTCATAACTCCAAATCCAGACAAACAACAAAACATTATTATGTACGTATCTGCGATACTTTTTACTTTTCTGTTTGCTAATTTCCCCAGCGCTTTGGTCTTATACTGGACGTTTAACAACGTGATAAGTATAGGTCAGAACTACCTGATTAAAAGGTTCATATTGAAAGACTTGCCTAAAGAGAAGCCACAAAAATCCAAAAAAGGAAAGAAAAAATGAAGATCTTAGTCACAGGAGGAGCTGGATTTATAGGCTCTAACATAGCAAAAACAATAAAATCTAAATTTCCTCACTGGACCGTTTACATACTTGACGATTTTTCCTCGGGTCACTTTAAGAATCTAATTGGTTTTGAAGGAGAGGTTATAGCTGGCGATATTAGAGATAAAGAGCTTTGGGATTATTTGAAATCTAATTATCGCTTTGATGTAGTTTTTCACAAAGCAGCGATAACGGATACAACGGTAATGGACCAAAGGCTTATGCTTGATGTAAACACCAATAGCTTTAGATACGTCTTGGATGCTGCCCTTCATTGGCGATCAAAGGTGATATATGCTTCTTCCGCTGGCGTTTACGGAAATACGGAACCACCAATGAGAGAGGATAGAGGCTTACAACCCGAAAATATATACGGCTTTTCCAAACTCAGTATGGATTACATAGCTATGAACTTTATTAAAGAGAACCCACACATTCATGTAATTGGCTTTAGGTATTTCAACGTTTACGGTCCTGGAGAAAGCTACAAAGGCAAAACCGCTAGTATGATTTATCAGCTATACAAACAGATGAGAGGCGGAAATAAACCAAGACTCTTTAAGTGGGGAGAACAAAAAAGAGACTTTGTATACATAGGAGATGTTATGAAAGCCAACCTGCTAGCCTTGGAAAAAGATGTATCCGGCATATTCAATGTAGGTTCTGGAAGAGCGAGAAGCTTTAACGAGATAGTGAGCATACTAAACTCTCTACTAGGAACTTCTTTGGAAATAGAGTACTTTGATTGTCCTTACGAGTTTTACCAAAACCATACAGAAGCTGATCTTAAGAATATAAAAAATGCCTTAAACTTTGAACCAGATTACACTTTGGAGGAAGGAATAAGGGACTACGTGAATTTCCTGGAGGATGGAATACATAGAAATTGATGGCTCACACGGAGAAGGTGGTGGGCAAATCTTGCGAACAGCTCTTTTTCTTAGCACCTTTCTGAAAAGACCTATAAGAGTATACAACGTAAGAATTAAAAGGGAAAATCCAGGACTTAAAAGACAGCATTTGCATATTTTAAAACTGCTTAAGAAAATGGCTAATGCAAAGGTGGAAGGTGATTATTTGGGTTCTACAGAGGTAATATACGTGCCTGGAAAACTAAAGGAGGGGTCTTACAGCGTTAATTTTGGTAGTGCTGGATCTATATCCCTGTTTTTGCAAACTATACTTCCTGTTTCTGTTTTTGCTAAAAAGGTTCAGGTGGAGATAACTGGGGGAACAGATGTTCCCATGTCTCCTACCATAGATTGGTTTAGATTCGTTTATGCAAGACATCTAAAGCCTTTGTGCTCTTACCTTAAGGTGGATGTTTTAAAAAGGGGTTACTATCCAGCGGGAGGAGGTAAGGTTCTACTTTCATGCGCATGCGAAAAAAGGGAAACACCAAACTTTTATAAACCAATTCAAGGAAACATCAAAAAAATAGTTATTTACTCCGTTGCTCATGAAAGCTTAAGAGAAAGAAAAGTTGCTCAAAGACAGATACAAGGTGCGTTAGAAGTTTTAAAAGGTAAATTTACGGAAAAGATAGAACAATATACGGCTTACGCTGATGCTCCTTCTGTGGGAACAAGCGTAGTTATTTGGGCAGAGGATGATAGGGGAAATGTATTGGGGAGTGACAACTTAGGGAAAAAAGGCGTTCTTGCGGAAGTTATTGGAAAAAAATGTGCAGAAAGGCTAATTCAAGACTTAGAGTTTGGAGCCACTGTAGACAGGCACCTTTCTGATCACTTAGTACCTTGGATCGCAATATATGGAGGACTTATAAAGGTGCCTCAAGTAACGTCGCATTTGGAAACAAACGTTTGGGTTTGTAACAAGCTATTTCAAGAAGACAGACTGATAATAGACAGAGAAAAAAACATAGTTAGGCATAAAGAATATACATTATGAGGGAAATTGTAAGTAAAATTAACCTTAGAGAGGATAGGCTTCCGCCTGGTCAAAAATGGATAGGCGCTCCCATTCCTTACGATATAGTGGATCAACTACCTGAAGTAGACCTTCAGAACTACAGACTCAGAGTTTGGGGAGAAGTAGAAAACCCTATGGAGTTTACATACGAGGAAATACTAAAACTACCATCTGTGAGATTGATAGCTGATTTTCACTGTGTCACAAGATGGAGCGTAAAAGATTTGGCATGGGAAGGTGTTCAGACATTGGAAATATGTAAGCTTGTAAAACCCAAGCTAGAAGCAAAGTTTGTTATGGTGCACTGTTTAGAAGGTTATACCACCAACCTGCCATTGGAGTATTTTTCGGCAGAAGATAGCATACTAGCGTATAAGATGAACGGTCAGGTAATCCCAAAAAGACATGGCTATCCTCTAAGGCTTGTGGTCCCGCAACTTTACGCATGGAAAAGTGCCAAGTATGTAACAGGCATTGAGTTTATGAAGGAAGATAAGGCGGGTTTTTGGGAGGCAAGAGGATACAATATGAAAGGTGACCCCTGGAAAGAAGAAAGATACTGGTAACAATATGATAAGGCTAAATAGATACATCTCCATATGCGGTGTAACGTCACGCAGGAATGCTGATGAGCTCATTCTCAAAGGAAGAGTAAAGGTAAACGGCATTGTAGTTAAAGAGCTTGGGTGGAAGATAGACCCAAACAAAGATATAGTCGAGGTAGATGACAGAGAAATTAAACCTCAGAAGTTTGTGTACATCATCCTTAATAAACCGTGCTGTTACCTAACAACGTTGGGAAAACCAAAAGACGGGAAAAAAACTATACAAGAGCTTATAAAGGACTTGCCTGTAAGAGTTTTCCCGGTAGGCAGGCTCGATTACAACACACAAGGACTTTTGATACTTACCAACGATGGGGAACTTGCCAACAGGATTATGCACCCAAGGTACAAGCTTCCAAAAGTATACGAAGCTTTGGTAGAGGGTAAAGTATCAGCAGATACTCTAACCAATATGAAAAAAGGAGCTAACTTAGAGGATGGTTTTGCCAAACCTTTGGGTGTTAAAGTCATTAGATACGAAGAAGGAAGAACTCTTTTAGAGATTGTCTTTCACGAAGGAAGAAAACATATAGTCAAAAGGTATCTATCTCATTTTGGTCACAGGGTTTTAAGACTAAAAAGAACAGCTATTGGTCCTATAAAATTGGGTAAATTACCTTTGGGAAAGTGGCGTTACCTAGAGCCCGATGAGCTAGGTCTGCTAAAAAAAGCTCTGAAAATGCTTTAAAATAAGAAAACTTGATGTCTCTTCATGAGTGGCTTTTACTTAAGTCAATAAAGGATCTTGGTAACAAAAGTATAAAAAAGCTATTTGTTCACTTTAAAAGTGCCAAAGCCATACTTGAGGCAGACATTTCAAGTTTAGAAGAAATTGTTGGGAAAATCAAAGCCCAAAATATAAAGCTAAGAAAATTATCCTTTGATCCTGACAAAGTTATAAAACTTTTGGAAAAAGAAGATGTAAAAGCCTTAACCTTAGAAGATAAAGACTACCCTAAGAAACTCTTGGATATAGAAGATCCACCTCCAGTAATTTTTGTGTTAGGTCAGCTCAAAAACACTCCATTAATGGGGGTTGTAGGCACAAGAAAGCCTCATCAATATAGCATCGAGTTTACAAAAGACTTAGTAAAAAACATAGTAGAAATAGGGTATGGTGTAGTTTCTGGAGGAGCTAAAGGTATAGATTTTGCGGCTCATTCTGCCTGCGTATCACAGGGTGGATACACTGTATGTATCTTAGGAATGGGAACAAAATTTATACCACCTTATCTAAAAGATGCGGTACTTAAATCAGGTGTATTTCTGTCTGAGTTTCTACCTAACGAGAGTCCAGAGAGGTTTAGTTTTCCTATGAGAAATAGGTTAATAAGTGCCTTGTCTCAATGTGTGTTTGTAGTTGAAGCACCTGAAAACAGCGGTGCTCTAATAACTGCTGAATATGCCTATACACAAGGTATACCTGTTAGAGTGCATATAGGTTATGGAAAAAGTGACAGATGGCGTGGATGTGTGAACTTATTGAATGAAGGTAAGGCAAAATTCATAATGAAGCCGGAAGAGATAAAAAACGAATACAAAACTGTGCCAAAATCGGATGATCCTATTTTAAGCTTACTTGTAACTCCGAAGGACTTGGATGAAATTATGAGCCTTACTGGAATGACATTGGAAAAAGCCCTTATGACATTGACAAGTTACGAAATGGAAGGTCTCATCCAAAGAGTTGGAAATAGATACTTCAGAAAGGTCTAATAGAGATTATATTTAAAAAGGATGTTCCTTATTGGGTTTGGTTTTGACTCTCACAAGTTCGAAGAAGACAAGCCTCTTTACTTGGGAGGCGTTTATATTCCTTACAAAAGAGGTTTAAAGGGTCACTCTGATGGTGATGCCCTAATCCACGCAATCACGGATGCCATACTTTCGGCTTTAGGAGAGCCAGATATAGGAGAACTATTCCCAGACACTGATCCACGATGGAGAGGTGTATCATCATTGCTATTTTTGGAAGAAGCTATGAAAAGAATGAAAAATAAAAACTACACTATTTCTAACTTAGATTGTACAGTGGTTACCAACGAACCTAAGATAAAGGACTACAAAACCCAAATCAGAGAGAAGCTATCGAATTTACTTGGAGTAGATTATTCAAGAGTTAACGTAAAAGGTAAAACTAAAGAAGGTTTTTGCGAAAGTGAAGGTTTAGTATGTTACTGTGTGGTACTCTTAAAACATGAAGGTTAAATTAGTTTTGTCAGGTGGAGCTGCAAGAGGTATAAGCCACATAGGTGTTTTGAAAGCACTGGAAGAGCTAGGATTTCAAATAACAGCTTTAAGTGGTGTAAGTGCCGGAGCTCTGGTATCCATTTTTTACAGCAGTGGTTACAAACCTGAGGAGATGCTAAGCATTGTGAAAAATCTTGATTGGCTAAGTTATATAAGACCACGCTTTCCAAAGCTAGGTTTGTTTTCTTTATCCAAAGCTGTAAAATTCCTTGAGTCTTTAATCCCTTACAAAAGATTGGAGGAACTACCCATAAAAACAAACATATGTTGCTTAGATATAAACTCCGGTGAGACCCTTTATTTTGACAAAGGAAGCGTTGCGCCAATAACTCTGGGCAGTTGTGCCTTGCCTGGAATATTTGAACCCATTAGGTATGAGAACTACTACTTGGTGGATGGTGGGATAACAAATAATTTACCTGTAGAACCTTTAATGCAAAGTGAAGGATTATTGATAGGCGTGAACGTAAATCCAAAGGATAGATCTCAACGTGCCAACAACATAATACAGGTGCTATTAAAGAGTTTTGCTTTAGCCGTGAACTCCAATGTTGACAGAAGAAAAAGTATATGTGATGTTGTGATAGAGCCTCTGCTTCAAGGCTTTAGTTTAGTAAATGTGCGTAAAGCAAAAGAACTATATGAGTTAGGTTACAAAGCTACTATGGATGTTATGAAGAATTATGTCAAGTAAGCTTATATTGGTGGATCCCTCAGAAAACAAGATAAGTGTAGCGAAAAAAGTTATAAATTTAGCCTTACCCATAATGGGGGGAAATATTCTTTACTCCATAGAAAACATAATATCTGTTATCTTGGTTTCATCTTTGTCACCTTCGGCTATTGCTGCTGTTGGTTTCTCTTCCAGTATGCTGTGGTTTACCTATTCTCTTATGGCTATTGCATACAGCGGGACAGTTGTGCTTGTGGCTCAGAGAGTGGGTGCCAAAAAGGATCCGTCAGCAGCTTTCATATGGGGTATTGTGCTTGCCATAATCATTGGACTTCCTTTGACTTTCTTCGGCACAGATTTTGTTGCCTATCTTATGTCCAAACTTGGTGCTTCGGAAAGTGTCGTAAGCTTAGCTAGGCAATACCTAAAGCCTGTATTTAGTGTAATAGTGCTCGCCTTTGTGTCAGAGGTATTTTATGGAGCTTTCAATGGAAGCGGCGATACAAAAACACCTTTTAAAATAGCCATTTCATATACGACCATACACATAGTTTGTGCATACCTTTTGATATACGGAGCTTTTGGCTTTCCTAGATTAGAAGTTTTTGGTGCGGGACTTGGGCTAGCTATTGCCGAAGTAATAGGTTTTTTAATTTATGTATTTTTGTTAGTTGCTAAGAAAAAACCTTTTCCTGTAAAAGTCGAGTTAGATTTTCATTTACTGAAAACATTTTTAAGAGTGGGTGTACCTACAGCCATAGAGAGGGCTATAACCAGTTTTTCCTTTAATGTTTTCGTAGGTCTTTTAGCAAGGTTTGGAGACGCCATTTTAGCTGCACACCAAGTGGGATTGAGAGTAGAAAGCATCTCCTTTATGGTAGGTTTTAGTTTTATGATAGCGAGCACTACCATATCTGGACAGAACTATGGAGCAAAAAATTACTTAGGTTTAGACTATGCAGTTAGAACAACAGCCAATCTGAGCGCTTCTATGATGGGACTAGCTGGTGTGGCTTTGATTGCCTTTCCTAGTTTCTTTGCTAGTATCTTTACAAAAGACCCTCAAGTTATAGAGTATGCTACCTATTACTTAATTATTGTTGCCTTGTCTCAGCCACAGTTAGCCTATGCTAGTGCCTACTCTGGAACACTAAAGGGTATGGGCAAAACTCATATCCCTCTCATCGTAAACAGCTTATCCTTTTGGGTATTTAGGATAATACCTTCCTATGTGCTTTTGTCCTTTTTTTACACTCCACTTGTGCCTTGGGTTATGATGAGTGTGGAAACTACAATTAGGGCTATTATTTTTTATTTAGCGTATAAGAAGGAAATAAGCAAGGTTATAGATAAACAGTCTTAGATGTGATTCTAAGCTAAAGAGGTAATATTCTAATTTAAGGCAACTGTTCAAAAGTCTAAATCAGAACTTCATTTGTTAGTCTTTATTTCCTAAGGTTTAAACTCAGGAATGAGTAGAAAAAAACTTAACAATTTTGAAACCTTCCATATATTTAAAAGTAGAGAAATCTTTACTTTAGATTTTAGGAGGGGATGAGATGAAGAAGAATATGGCTATTGCACTTTTTGTATTCATTGGATTCTCTTTTTCTCAGGAAGTTGTTATGAAAAAGCCACCCAAATCCTTAGAAAATTACTATCCACCTAAATCTTCAAAGATGGAATTTTTGTCCAACATGCACTCTATGAGTACAGCCATGCATGGCATACAGGTAAACGTAAACAAAGGTAACTGGGATAGGGCGTTGTCATGGGCTAGAAATCTTGAAAGGCTGTATAAAGAAAGCGCAAACATGGTGCCAGAGTGGAAAAATTACTACAAAGTCCAAGCTGCCGAAGACGTAGTGAAAGCGGTAGCTTCTAAAAATACCGATAGAGTAATACAATCCCTTAGATCTCTTGGGGATTCATGTAGTAAATGCCATACGGAAAATCAAACCGTTGTGAAAGTTTATTACCATTTTCCAAGGTATGACAACATAAAAATAGAGGACCCTGTGGAGCTTCAGGAGCTAAAAACTGCAGAATTCATGAAGAAGCTTTCTGGATCCATGAAGTCTTTAATTGTTTTTCTTAATGATGCCGATTTCACTGCGGCACAAGAAGAGGGAAGGAACTTTGTAGAAAGAGCCAAAGCTACCAATACCATGTGTAGTAAGTGCCATACCTCCAAAGCTTCAATTGAGTCCTTGGCTGGCAAAGATTACTTAACATTGCTTGATAATATAGATAAAGCTCTATCTAATCCAAGGCAAAATAGAGAAGCCATACTACGTTACGTTTCAGAAGTTGGACAGTATTGCTATAGATGTCATAACGTACATCTGGTTCCCAATAAGATACAGAAAAGTTTAGATACAGTTAGGAAATAAAGCTTATATCTAAGCTTTAGGAGATTGTTAAGTGTTTTGAGATATTAAAAGTGATTGAGTTTAAAAGAGATTGTTTGAAGGATTTTTCTTTCTGTTGAGGAAATCCATTAGATTGTAGGCACCTTAGGTTAAAATACTAAAATCATGGAAGAGAGACTTTTTACTCCTGGTCCCGTAGAGATACCCAATAGAGTAAGAGAAGTACTAGCTAGACCCATAATTCATCATAGAACTGAAGAATTCAAACGAAGCTTTCTAGAGGTAAGGGAGCTCTTTAAGAGACTATTAGATTCACTCTCAGACAACATAGTATTCTTTTCCTCTTCAGGTACTGGTGCAATGGAAGCAGCTATACTCAATTTTTTTGAAGAAGGTGATAAGGTATTAGTGATAAACGGTGGTAAATTTGGAGAGAGATGGTTAAAACTTGCGGCGCATTGGAACCTAAAGCCAATAGAGTACAAACTTGAATGGGGAAAGTCAGCAGATCCATCCGTCGTAAAGGATCTTTTAGACAAAAATCCAGATTGCAAAGGTGTTCTTTACCAAATATCGGAAACATCAACGGGTGCGTATCACCCATACAAGGAAATTTCTCAGATATGTTTTGAAAAGAACGTTTTGTCTGTAGCAGATGCTATAACAGCACTAGGCGTATACAAAATAAATCCCGATAAGGAACACGTAGATGTGTTAATAGGTGGGTCTCAAAAGGCATTACTATTACCTCCAGGGTTATCTGTTATGTGGTTTTCAGAAAAAGCTAAGGAAAGGTTAACAAATAGAGCTTTTTACTTTAGTATAAAAAAGGAACTACCCAAGCAAATTGAAGGACAAACAGCATGGACACCTGCCATAGGTTTAATTCTTGCATTAAATGAGTCTTTGAATATGCTTTTGGAAGAAGGTATGGACAAGGTACATTCCAGACATGAGAGTATTTCAAAAGCTACCCAAAGAGCCATAGAGAGTTTGGGTTTTAGAGTTTTCCCAGAAAATCCCTCCATATCCTTAACTGTTTTTGAGCTACCAAATGCAGAGAAAGTTAGGAGAGACCTTATTAAGCTAGGAGTTAGAACAGCTGGTGGACAAGATCATCTGAAAGACAAGGTAATTCGTATATCTCATATGGGAGTATCTCCAATGGATGGAATGCTTGTAATGGGTATGCTAGAGGTAGCACTAAAAAGAAACGGATTTAACATACAGCTTGGGAAAGGTATAGAAGCCTATTCGGAAACTTTAATGGAAAGGAGACTATGGTAAAACTTTACATAGTAAGACATGCAGAGAGCGAGTGGAACCCTATAGGCAGATACCAAGGGTTATTAGATCCTGGACTCTCAGAGCGAGGTAAAAGACAAGCAAACCTCTTAGCAAAAGAATTTCTTAGTATGGATATTGCAGCAATTTACTCTTCTCCTTTGAAGAGGACAATGGATACAGCTACACCTTTATCCGAGTCTAAAAATATCCAAATAATAGCAGAGAAAAGGATAATAGAAATAGACCATGGTGTATGGTCAGGAATGTTAGTAGAGGAAGTAAAGCAAGAGTATCCTGAAGATTTCGAAAAGTGGATAAAAGAGCCACACAAGATAAAGTTCCCCGAAGGAGAAAGTCTCATAGATGTGTATGAGAGAGTTAAAGAGTTTTTGTATGAAATTAAACAAAAGCATTGGAATCAAACAGTTTTCGTATTTTCTCACACCGTACCTATTAGAGCTATGTATTGTGCACTTCTAGATATTGACCTTTCTAAGTTTTGGTCCTTTGGGTGCGACAACGCAAGTTATTCTCAGATTCACATGGAAGAAGACAGGAATGTGATTATAAAATTAAACACTGTTTGTCATTTGGGGGCGGAATATGTACAAGCTCATAAGGCTCTTTAGCTTACTGTTTATCTTACTTACCATCTTATCCTCAGAAATAAAGAGGGAGTTTGATATTAAGGTGGAGTTTGTTAGCACCATTATAGAAGAAAAACCTAGGATTTTACCTCCAGATAAACTACCCTATCCAGTTGGTAAACCATTGGATTTAAGTCCTATGTTAATTGAAGCTCCTAAAAGCATAGAATTGGCAAATATAGAACCTATAAAGGATAGATCTACACTGAGCTGTGGCGAACCCAAAGATGCTATAGCCTATAGGTTAGGAGTTGATTACTACTTGAAGGGCGAGTACGATAAAGCCAAAAAGGAGCTAGAAAGCGTTATTGTTGCCCCATCGTCTTTTAAGCCTATGGCAGAATACATACTAGGTACCATATACGCTAAACAAGGTAAACCCTCTGAAGCCCTTCCACTATTTGCCTCTTCGTGTAAGTTCTCTCATCTATACTCAAAAGCAGCTTGCGAAGCCTATTATGCATTAAATTTCATGCTCAAAGGGAATATTCCAGAAAATAATGATCCTTTGTGGAAGTCCGTAAAAGCCCTTACATTAGGTGAGTATATAAAACCTAGTTGCAAAGATGCTATATTTTCCAACTACTGCAATTACGTCTTAGATTTCTACAATGGAGAAGTTAATGAGGCATATTCAATTAGCACAAAGTTAAGAAGAGGTATAAAGCTCTTTCAAGAGGGCAACCTTGCAGAAGCAGAAAGGATATTCATAGATTATAACGTTCCAAGAAACGCTTATAGGGAAATAGCTTTGTACTATTTAGGTATTATAGAACTTTACAGAGATAATTTAGACAGAGGTTTATACTACACGGGTATATTAGAAACTATAAATAGAGATTTGGCTAAAAATTTATATAACCTTCTTGCAGGAAAGGGAGTGGCTTATTCAAGACTTGCTTTTTCGGCAACAAAGGACCCTAGCTTTTTGGAAAAGGCGGGTATAATTGCTTACAATTCAGGTCAGTATAATTTAGCTCTTTCCAATTTTATAGAAGCAAGAAGTGATATGTATGTAGCATATTCAGCTATTAAGCTTGGAGATTACAAGAAAGCTTACCAAATACTTGAGAAAAAGAAAAGTAAAGGTAAAGAGGAATATATATGGATGTTAGAATCCGCTTATTGGTTAGGTTATGACTTGGCACCTATTCTATCGGAAATTAAGTCAATACATCCAGATTTATATAAAGAGTATTTAGGATGGGATCACTTTAGAAGAGGTGAATGGGAGAAGGCTGCTCAACTCCTAGAAAGACCATACTATAAAGCTATATCCCTGTACAATGATAAGAAGTACCCCCAAGTGTTGCAAGTGCTAAAGGATGAAAATGATACTGCATCAAGAATACTAAAGGCAAGATCAGCGTTGTTTTTGGGTAATCCAAAGCTCGCTAGAACATTTTTGGACGAAACTTCCGACGATGAGCTATATCTAATAGGTTTAAGTTTCTTTGTGGAAGGAAGCTACCAAAGGGCAATTGAGTATTTTGAGAAAATATCCTACAACAGTCCACAGAAGCCTAAAGCATTATTAAAAGTGGCAGATGCTTTTTATAACTTGGGTAATTGGGAAAGAGCAAAAGAAACTTACTATGAAGTCTTAAGAAAGTATACGGATACTCAGTACGCTGAACAGGCAACTGTTTTACTTATAGGTTTAGGTGGAAGAGCTCTTACACATGAAGAATTGGAACAACTAATATTGCAAGCAATAAGTAAAGAGAAAGATCAATCTTTGGTTGGTGAACTGAAGTATCAATTGGGAAATATTTACATAAATATGGGAAAGAATGAAAAGGCTAAGGAGGTGCTCTTAGACCTTTTAGATACACCACTGGAAAACAAAGCCGTGTTAAAACTCGCTCAAATAGAACCAGATACTCGTAGGAAAGCAGTCCTGCTTTACAAAGTCTATAGAGAAGGAACAAACGAAGAAAGGGAAATAGCTAGGGAAAAACTTATAGAATTGTTTTCTAGCTCAGGCGATGAAAGAAGTTTAGCAGAGCTCTTATACGAGGGGAGTTTAGATCAAAAAGCAAAAGCTGTTACAATTTTTATAAAACTTGGAGAGGAAGGTAGAGCTAGAGAAATACTGAATAATCTTTTAAGTCTTGGATATAGAACAGATGAATTGGAAAACGCGCTTTTGGAAGTTCTCGGAAAGAGTAGAGATAGGACTTACATAGATTACCTGTTAAAGAGTCCTAACAATGAGACTAGAGCCAAAGCTTTGTATTGGTCAGCTATAGATTATTTAGAGAAAGGAGAACGCAAAAAAGCGATGGAGGACATATTGGATATAGTTACTAACCACCCAAATTCTAGTGTTTACAATAGGGCAGTATTGCAAGGTGTAGAGATTTTACTATCCTTGAATGCAAAAAGGGATGCTAGTTGTTTCTTAGAAAGATACGATTTAAAAGCTGCTTCACAAGAGGAATTTAGAAAAATCCAAGATTTAAGAAAAGGACTACCTAAATGTGGGGGTAAATAGAATGGAAAATTTATTTAGTTTGCTCGAAAAAGGTGGATTTGCTATGTATCCTCTTTTGGTACTTTCTGTAGTTTCTTGGGCTATTATAGTAGAGAGAGCCTTAAATTCAAGAAGATCCTTTTATATACCAAGAAATTTAGATCAGATAAAGTCGCTAATAGCAAGTAAAGATATGGATGGAGCTATCAAAATTCTCACTTTGCACAATACGGAAGGTAACAAAGTAATTTCAAAGGTTTTGGATTACTACAGCAAAGGACACACAAGAGAAGAAATACTCAAAGAAATAGATATGGATCTATCATTAATTTTGTCTAAGCTCGAAAAGAATCTACCAATTCTTTCTACAGTAGCAAGCATTTCTCCTTTATTGGGTTTGTTTGGTACTATTACAGGTTTAATAAAGGTTTTTTCCGCTTTTGCTCTGACTGAGTTGGAACAAGGTATGCTTCTTCTATCGAAAGGTATAAGTGAAGCTCTAATAGCTGCAGCTACTGGTCTTGCTGTAGCCATTCCAGCGCTTTTTGCTTACTGGGTATTTAAAGTTCTCGCTATAAACACACTGAACAAACTTGAAGAGGAACTTGTAGAAATAATGAGGTTATTAAAGTGAGAAGGAGAAGAATAAGTACAGAAGAGAGGGCTTATATCGATGTTGTTCCATTGGTCGACACACTTTTAGCTGTATTTCTGTTTTTGGCAATACTTGCATTTCAATCACCTATGACTTTTCTCGCCGTAAAGCTTCCCTTTGCAAAGGAAGGACAAAAAGAAGTTACAGCAGTCTTAAGGATACAAGTTTTAGAGGATGGACAGTATATGGCAAATGGAAAGATTCTCTCTATAGAAGATATAAAAACCTTAATCTCAGAATTAAAGCCTAAGAGTATAATTGTTGAGGCGGATGAAAATACGAAACACAAATACGTAGTTTCCCTGATGGACATCGCAAAAACGTACGGTGTGGAAGATTTAGTAATAGCAACAAGAAATAGACCTTGATGCTCAAACTTTTTATCCATTTCCTTTTACCACCCGGGATTTTTATAGTAGGATTTTTAGTTTTGAGCGTTTTTGTTTATAAAAAGAGAATTGCATATTTTCTTTCGATAAGTTGTGCTACAACTTTCTATTTACTGTCCATAGAACCTGTAAAGGATATGTTATACAAACCATTGGAAGAAAGCTATCCCGTGCCAAGCAAATTGGAAGGCGATGTAATTATTGTTTTGGGAGGCGGTTCATATAATACGGGGGTTTTAAAAGAGGATTCTTTAAAAAGGTTACTTGCTGGCTTTGTTCTTCACAAACAAACGGGTAAACCAATTATTCTTTCTGGAGGTTCAGGTATAAATAGATTACCTGATGCAGAGATAATGAAAGCTACCTTGATCTCCTTTGGTGTAGATTTGAAAAGTATCTTACTCGATAGTGAAAGTACCACAACTCAAGAAAATGCAAGATACGTAAGGCATATAATGGAGAAGAGAAAATACCAAACGGCTATATTAGTGACATCAGCATACCATATGAGACGGGCAGTAAAGGCTTTTCAAAAAGAAAATGTGAAAGTTTTACCTTACCCAACGGATTTTAAAAGAGATCTAAGATATAATTTGTACAGCTTCATACCAAAGGCATCAACCTTTAATGATTCCTACAAGGCGCTAAGAGAATATATAGCGAACATAGCTTACGATGTAAACATTTGAGATTTTATCTTTACATTAGTGCAAAAAGTATTAGCTAAATACCCTCTCACATTGCTCCACATCTTCTAATGTTTTTAAATTTAAAATTACCTTTTGAAAAGAGGTGTAGTTATCTACATCTATACTAAATTCCATAATAGCCTTACCCGTGGATACACTCTTTGTTCTAGCTTCCGTTATATTCGCACCGGATTTGGCTATCGTACTGCTTATATCCGCAAGAACCCCCAATCTATCCTTTACAAGAAGTCTTATTTTCACCCTGTGTTTACCACTGGAGGATTGCCATTTTACTTTTATTACTTTTTCAGGAAGATTTCTTAACATGTATTGTAAATTTGGGCATTCTTGAGAGTGTATAACAACACCTTTCCCTCTCGTAATCACACCATACACATTTTCTCCTGGCAATGGGTTACAACATGCAGCCAATTGATACTGAACCTTTCCAATATCCTCAAGGCTAAGAACATCCTCTGATTTTTCATCCCTCAAAACTTTCTTTACCTGAATTTTCAAAGTAGAAAGTATTTTTTCTTTGGTTAACTTACCTGTCCCTAATAAAAGAAGTATATCTTCTTCCTTTAGTTTAAGCTCTTTTATAAGTTTATTCAAAAGATCTTCTTTTGAAATTTCTAAGGTTTTTGAAACTACTTCTAGACGATCTCTACCTAGTGTTATCATTCTTTCCCTTTCTAACTCTTTTACATACGCTTTTATTCTGCTTTTTGCCTTGCTTGTTACTACAAATTTTAACCATTCTGGATTTGGTTTTTTATTTGGATGAGTTATTATCTCTACTATGTCTCCACTTTGAAGTTTATAATTTAAAGGTACTATTTTCCCATTTATCTTTGCACCTGCGCAGTGATCTCCTACATCTGTGTGTATTTGGTATGCAAAATCAACAGGAGTAGCTCCTACAGGTAAAACCTTTATATCCCCCTTGGGAGTAAATACAAAAACCTCTTCTGAAAAAAGTTCGAGTTTAACATTCTCCAGTAGCTCAGATGGGTTTTTGCTACTTTTTATACTTTCAACCAAGCTTTTTAGCCATGAATATACAGTATTGTCTTTTACGTTCTTACCTTCCTTGTAGGCCCAGTGCGCAGCTATGCCTTTTTCTGCTCTTTCATGCATTTCCCACGTGCGTATTTGAATCTCTACAACTCTACCTTTTGGACCTATTACAGCTGTATGTAAAGATTGATATAAATTGGGTTTTGGTAAAGAGATGTAATCATCAAATTTGCCAGGAATAGGTGTGAAGTTACTATGTACCAAACCCAAAACCAAGTAACATTCTTGAACTGTATTGACTATAACCCTTACACCTAGTACATCATGAACTTCCTCTAAACTAATTCCTTTTCTTAAGGTCTTTTGCCAGATTCCATAAAGATGTTTAGGTCTGTATGTGATATACGCATCTAATTTATTTTCCTTAAGTATCTTTGTAAGAATAGGTATGAAACTTCTCTTTAGGTATTCTTCCAATTCCCTTTGAGTACTGCCAATAAATGCTTTTACCTTTTGGTATTCATTAGGATAGAGATACTTAAAACACAGATCTTCAAGCTCCGTTTTTATTTTCCATATTCCTAGCCTATTTGCTAGGGGCACAAATATCTCTAGAGTTTCTTTGGCTATGCGGACTTGCTTATCCTTTCTGAAGCAATCTAAGGTTCTCATATTGTGAAGTCTATCTGCCAGTTTAACTATGATTACTCTAGGATCTTTTGACATAGAAAGTAAGAGTTTTCTATAATTCTCCGCTTTTTGCTCCTGTATATCTTTGAATTGAAACTTGCCTATCTTTGTAACACCTTCAACTATATCGGCAACATTCTTACCGAAAAGATCTTTAATTTCCTCATAGGTTGTGTTTGTATCCTCAAGGACATCGTGTAGAATACCGGCTATTATGGTTTCTTTATCCTTTAATACACCAGCTAAAATGGTTGCTACTTCAATAGGATGAACTATGTAAGGCTCCCCAGATTGGCGCTTCTGGTTTGCATGTTTAGAAATGATAAAATTTATTGCCTTTTCTAGATCTTGATCCCAAACATCACCAAACTTTTTATGTACTTTTTTAAGAGTTAAATTGGTCATAACAATAAATTTAGTTATTTTTTTGTTAAAATGCTTTAATTATGGGATTGTTACATAAATTATCAAACATTTTGGGTATTATATCCAATGACATAGCAATAGACTTAGGTACGGCAAATACCATAGTATTTGCAAGGAATAAGGGAATAATTCTTTCAGAACCATCTGTAGTAGCGATAGACAATCGAACAAGAAAAGTGATAGCTGTAGGTAAAGATGCAAAAGAGATGCTAGGTAAAGCTCCAGAGAGCATAAGCGTTATAAGACCATTAAGGGACGGAGTAATAACGGATTTTGAATCTACGCAAGTTATGCTTTCCCACTTTATCAACAAGGCTATAGGTACTGGAATATTTAAAGCTCGTCCTAGGGTAGTAATAGGCGTACCATCTGGAGTAACACAGGTAGAAAAGAGAGCAGTAATAGATGCAGCAAAAGGTGCAGGAGCAAGAGAGGTATACCTTGTAGCTGAGCCTATGGCGGCGGCTATTGGGGCGGGTTTGCCCATAGATGAACCCATAGGGAGCATGATAGTTGATATAGGTGGAGGTACATCGGAAATAGCTGTTATATCGTTATCTGGTATAGTGACATCTAATTCTGTAAGGGTAGCAGGGGATGAAATGACAGAAGCTATAGCTCAGTATATTAAGAAAAAATTTCATTTATTCATTGGTGAGCAAACAGCGGAAAAAATAAAGATAGCCTTAGGAAGTGCAATAAGAGAGGAGAAAGATAGTGTTATGCAAGTTAAAGGTAGAGATGTAACAGGTTTGCCTAAGAAAATAGAGGTGTCCAATCATGATATAACTGAAGCATTAGAGGATGTAGTAAATAGCATAATAAATGCTATAAAATCTACACTTGAGAAGACACCACCTGAATTGGCATCTGATATTGCAGAAAATGGTATTGTCTTGGCTGGAGGTGGCTCTCTTTTGAAAGGTTTAGATTCCAGGATACAAATGGAAACGGGAATAAGAACTTATTATTGTGACGATCCTTTAACAGCTGTTGCAAGAGGTGTCGGTAAAATTCTCGATAAGATAGATATTCTCAAAAAAGTTTCTATGGAATGAAAAAAAACTTAACTCTTATTTTTATGTTCCTTCTCTCTATTTCTTTATACGTCACAGATGTATCTTCTAGTGTATATATTCGTCCAATTACTCAACTCTTTTTCAATTTATTACTACCCCTATATCAAGCAAAAGCAGATCTTCAAGAGTATGTAGAAGAGGGGATGAAAACGTATATTTTCCTTGTAAATGTTCAAAAAAACAACTTAGAACTATCGAAAAAGATAGAAGAACTAGAATTATACAGATCTATGTACAAATCATGTGAAATTTCCTTGGTTAAAATTTCCAATGATTTGGGTGTTAAGGATATAACTACGCAAGGTTACAAAATCATAAATGCTAAAATAATAGGATACGACTTAAAAGGTAAGGATGAATTTATTCTTATAAATAAGGGAAGGGATGAAAACGTGAAGGAGGGTTTTTTGGTCTTTTCCAACCAGAATTTGGTGGGTGTAGTAGAAAAAGTACTACCTATGTCATCGATCGTATTGACTGTATACTCAGATAGATTCACTCTGTCTGCAACTTTATTGGACTATAGTAAAAATTACATATACAAAGGAGGATGGAAAGAGGGACAACTTCTTCATGTATCGTACGAAGATGATATAAATTCAGATTCTTATGTAGTAATTAGAGGAATTAAAGAGAAACTACCGGCTTTTTTAATAGGTCGGGTATCTAGAGTAGATGATGTGAAAGGGGATTTTTTTAAAAGAGTTTATGTAAAGCCAAGTGTAGACATAAGGAAATTGGAGTACGTTTCTATACTTAGCTCTAAACCATGAGTTTTTACATATACACATTTATTCTTGCCTTTATACAGACCTTCTTACTATTACCCATATTTTCTGGATACCTTTACACTCCTGACTTTGTTACAGTTGCCATGCTTTACACATTGTTGAAAAACCAAGACACAGATTTAAAAAAAGTCTTAATTCCAGCTTTTATTCTTGACTTACTTTACGATTCTATAGGTCTAAACATATCTAGTAAGCTTTTAGTATTTTTTGTCGTTCATGCATTTAAGAAGAAATATATAATAACAACAAAAGGAGCCTTGATCCTCTTATCATTAATAGTATTTATTATAGAGCATATGTTTAAGTACTTACTTTTTAGAATTAAGTATTACTATCCTTTTGAACCCATTAACTTGATATTGTGTTTAATTTTTCAAACCGTAGCAATGGTTATATTAAGTAGACATATAATTACGCAAAATGAACAGACGTAGATTTCTATTCCTCTTACTATTTGGAGTAATCCTTTACATGGTTCTTCTTTTTAGGCTTTTGTATATGCAAGTTTTTAAGAGGAGGTATTTTAGTGAACTATCGAAAAAAAACTATGTAAGAAGTAGGATATTGTATCCAAAGAGGGGAGACGTTTTGGATAGAAAGGGTGAAAAGATAGCTTTTGATATTCCAAAGTATATCCTTTTTATGGATCCGCAGAAGATAGAAGATATAGAAGGTTTGAAAAATACAATAAAAGTACTTAACGAACTTTATGGCTTAGATTTAGACGAAGAAAAACTCAAAAGTAGGTTAAAGGGATACGAAGCTATATACATAAAAAGCTTAGATTCTCAGGAAGAGTTGGACAAATTTTACAACAACGCTTTTAGAATTCCAGGAGTTTATATAAATATAGTTCCTCAGAGGTTTTATCCCTATGGAGAGGCATGCTCGCATATTACAGGTTACGTAGGATTACCAACAGATAAAGAATTAGCCAAATACAAAGATAGAATAGCCCATGAAAGTTTAATAGGACTGACAGGAATAGAGAAAGCTTTTGATGATTTTTTGTTGGGTGTCGTAGGAAGGGAAGATATAATGGTAGACGCGGTAGGAAGACCTGTAAAAAACTTAGGAATAAATAAACCTCAAAATGGAAATACAGTAGTGCTAAGCATAGACTTAAGAATACAGAAGATAATTTTTGAAGTTTTTAGGGAATCAAAACACAAAGCTGGAGCTGTAATTGTTATGCATGCAAAGACAGGAGAGGTGCTAGGTCTTCTTAGCTATCCATGTTTTGATCCTAATAAAATAAAGGAGGAATGGGAAAACTACAATAAAGACGAGTACAGACCTCTCTTTAACAGAGCATTACTGGGTAAGTATCCGCCAGCCTCTGTCATAAAACCTGCCTTGGCAATTTCTCTGTTGGTGAATGGAGTTTCTCAAAAAGAATCCGTTGTATGTGAAGGTAAGTTTTATCTTGGTAAGAGGTATTTCTATTGTTGGAATAGAAATGGACATGGAAGGGTAGATATTAAGAAAGCAATATATGATTCCTGTGATACTTACTTTTATCACTTTGGCTACTATAAGCTTGGTTACAAAGGAATAGAAGGTACGTTAAGAGCCTTTTCGTATGCACAGAATATACCATTTGAACTACCACTCAAAAGAGGCTTTATACCTACACCTGAATGGAAAAAAAAGGTTCTAAAAACAAGTTGGTATGGTGGAGATACAGTAAATATGTCTATCGGGCAAGGATTTATAAAATCAACACTTATGGAACAAACTGTTATGATGATGGGTATCGCTAATAACGGAGTTATGTATAGACCTACTATCATTAGAGAAATACGTAATCCAGATGGGCAGGTTATTATGAAAAATAACAAAAAGGTGTATAGTGTTTTTAATGCTCCACAGGAGTATTTTGCCATAGTAAGAGAGGCTTTACGTGATACTGTTAGGAAAGGCACAGCTGTTAGTGCTAACTCGCACATTGTGGAAATCGCAGGAAAAACAGGAACAGCTCAGGTAGCTAGTGTAAGTAGTGGACGTAAAAATCTACCATATTATCTAAGAGATCACGCTTGGTTTGTAGGATTTGCACCTTATCGAGATCCTTTGTTCATAATTGGTGTTATAGTAGAGCATGGTGGTTCAGGAGGAGCAGTTGCTGCACCAATAGCTAGAAGAATAATGGAACGTATATATGCAGAAGGTATACAAAAGGAGATATCTTAAACGTGCGTTTTTATGCGTAGGGAAGTCTTATTTATTATTTTCTAGCTAATAATTGTAAAAGTTATCTTTGCCGCATTGCTTTACAAACTCTGAAATAATGCAATCACTGGAGCATGGTCGGAAGGCTTTGGTGTTCTACGTTTTCTTGCCCACATATCTACATAAACATCTTTAAGCCCTTTTATCAAAGGTTTGGTTATTAAGATGTAATCTATCCTCATACCTTTATCTTTCCAAACCATACCACCTATGTAATCCCACCAAGTAAAATGTTTTTTTGTTGGGTACAAAAATCTAAAAGCATCTACAAACCCCCAATTTAGAATATTCTTCAGTGCGTTTCTTTCTTCAGGCATTGTACCTATAGTATCCTTTAACAATATAGGATCAAAAACATCTATATCCTCAATGGCTACGTTCATATCACCTAGAAGAACGATCTTGTCTTCTGGAGTAAAATTGGATCCTATAAATTCAAGAAAAGCCTGATAGAAACTTAGTTTAAAGTAAAACTTTTCTGTCCCTCTTATGTCACCATGTGGAAAGTAGGTGTTTATTATCCAAGTATCCTTTAGCTTTCCTATTATTATCCTACTTTCTTTATCTAGGATTTCTAAATTGGTCTTATTGATAATTTCTTCTAAATGAAATTTGGAGCATATTGCTACACCATTGTAAGTTTTTTGCCCTTTTATGTAACATTTATAACCTAAGGCATTTAGTTCCAAGAAAGGAAAATCCTTTTCTTCCACTTTTATCTCTTGTAAGCACAGTATATCCACATTTTCCTTTTCAAGCCAGTTCAATAGGAGTTCCTTCCTTGCCCTAATGGAGTTTACATTATATGTACAAATCTTGATCATTTAAAAAATTATTATAGAAAATCACTGACAAATCTCCTATTTTTCCTTGTTGACTTTTACAAAATATTGATTTAATTTAATTGAACAAAGCTTTTAGAGGAGGCAAAGTATGTATTATGTAGCCCAGGTTATAAATGAGGAATGCAGCAAATACAACTGTAAGCAGTGCACCTTGTTTTGTCCTGAACCAAATACTTTAATGTATTCCGATAATGAACACCATGCTTACGTGATATCCGAAAGATGTAAAGGATGTGCGCTATGCGTTTATGTTTGTTCTAACCTTTTAAAAAGAAATGCCATAAATATGGTGATGCCAGAAGTTCATGCAAGTAAATAACGGAGGTGTAATATGGCAAATCTTGGACCTTCAGGATTTTCTCCATATCCTGTAGCTATATATGAAGAAGTCTTAAACCCACCACAAGGTAAAGCCCTTTTATTTAATGAATTAGTTGATGAAGAGTTGGCAATGCGCGAAGCAGCAAAAGCTATGTTGACTAGACCTAATCCTACTATTTTCCCAGGTCCTCAAGTTCTCTATGCGTGGAATGAAGATGCGAAGGAAAAGGCAAAGCTGGTCAGAGAGATGGCACAAGTTTTAGGAGCAAAAATTATACCTATGTATGATTATAGACCAAAGTATCCAAAAATTAACCCAGAAGTCGAAATAAATCCTAACCATCCTAACTTAACCATATGGCACAACAAGATAAAAGCTTGCATATTTATAGGTGTTCACTGCCATTATGCTAATGTTGCACTTAAGATAATAAGAGCTGAAACTGATTGCTTTACTATAGCAATGTGCAGTATGGATGGTCACGAAGATGCTATGATCACATTGAGAGATCAGCATGTGGAAGATCTAGAGAAGTTTATAAAAATAGCTGAGCAAGTAAAAAAAGAACTTGGTAAATAACAAGGAGGTGTATTATGAAAACAACCACAGAACAAGTTCAATATAATAGAGCGGGGCAAAGGATTGTGTCCCCAGATTATTTACTCTTTGAAGCTCCAAGGACAAAACACTTTATGACGGGATCAGAAGCGGTTAAAGAGGCTGTAAAAAGAGCATCTGTAGACGCCTCTGTTTCTTACCCAATAACTCCTCAATCCGAAGCGGCACACCTAATTGGTGAACTTTGGGCAGAAGGTTACGTGGGTGTATACTTCAGAGGTGAATCCGAATTTGGTGTTATGTCTGAATTAGCAGGTTGTGCTCTAGCAGGTGCAAGAAGTATAACTACCACATCTGGACCTGGAACCCTCAGAGCTATGGAGAACTTCCCAATGTGGGCAGGAACAAGAATACCTGTACAACTAATACTTATGGCACGTGGTGTTAACACTCCCCTTAGCATACAGCCAGATAACTTAGAGGTTTCTTTTCTTTTGGATACAGGATGTATGATATGGTATGCGGAAAATGTTCAAGAGCTTTTTGATATGATTTTGGCAGGCTTTGTTGTTGCAGAACAACCTAGCGTGCACGTACCTGTAGTTACGGTGGTGGATGGATTCTTTGTATCCCATACTAGAGAAGCTATAATGTTACCCCCAGATGATATAGCCCTTCCTCCATACAATCCTTACAGAGCTCCTTTACCTGTGATAGATGCGGAGGTTCCACCTGGAAGGTATATGAGAGACCCCTTTGTTATGAAATCCAACTACATCTCTTATGCAACACATGCAAGCTGGCAATGGGAAGTAAGGGCTGCAATAGAAAGATCAAGACCTTTTGCTAAACACTACCTTAGAGGTCTCATAGAAGAGTTTGGCGATCCAGAAGCTGAAATTGCTTTTGTTACTGTCGGAACTGCTGCCGCCCAAGCTAAGGAAGCGGTAAGGCTACTGGAGGACGAAGGAATAAAGGCTAAGGTTGTCAAATTAAAAACCGTCAGACCTTTCCCAATACATGAATTGAGAGAATCTGTAAAGAATGTAAAAACCATATTTGTTCCCGAGTTTAACGTTGTGGGATGGTTAGAAAGGGAAGTTAGAAGATATCTCTACAAGTACTCACAAGCTGATATAATAGGCGGGACACGCGTTGCAGGTGGGATGACAATGCCACCTGAAGTTATAGTTAAAGAAGTCATGCAGTATTTAGGTAAGGAGGTAAAGCATGTCATTTAAGATCTATCAAATAAACGAAGATCTTTTGGATGTTGTACCGCAGGAAATTAGAGACTTACAGTTTAGGTCTACATTTAACAATCCCAAGCGTGGTGTGCTTGATCTTTCTTACCATAAAGAGCTTATAGAAGAACACTCACTGTGTGCTGGTTGCCCAGAATCCATGGCATTTAGGTACATCTTGGCTTCTTTACCAGCTCCAGAAGATACCATAATAATTAATTCTACAGGTTGTACATCGTTAGTCTTTCCGCATATAGCTCTCCATACAGTTCACTCTCTATTTGGTAATCAAAACGCTGTTGCTTCCGGTATAAAGAGAGTTCTTGAATGGAGATTTCCAGATAAGGTTAAAGATGTTGTTGTATTAGCTGGAGATGGCGCAACTGTTGATATAGGCTTAGACTGCACGCTGCAATCTTTTTTCAGGCAAGAAAAGATAACTACTATTTGTTTTGATAACGAAGTATACGCTAACACTGGTGGTCAAGAAAGCGGACTTACAGTCAAAGGTCACGTATTTAAAATGGCTCCAAAAGGTAAGCAGTGGAACAAGGTGCCTATGTGGCAGTTAGCTATAGACTCAGGATGTCATTACGTAGCAAGACTTACAGTGTCTTCACCAAAGAGAGTCGAGCAAGTTATAAAGAAAGCCATATATATAGCAAGAGAGGTAGGTCCCACATACGTTCACCTATACACACCATGCATATTGGAAATAGGACTTAACTCTGATGATGGATTAGACGAAATGAGAGCAAGAGATAAAGAAAGGTTTGCTTTCTTTGAATACACTACGCCTGAAGCTGAAGAGGTTATAGCACGTGTTAAGGAGGAAGGTTTATTATGATGAGGAGAAGGGTTAACTTAAGAATGCCTGCTTTAGGTGGTCAAGGAGCGGTTACAGCTGCTCATATAATAGCTACTGCTGCAGATTACGATGGGTATTATGCTGTATCCAATCCATTCTTTGGTGCAGAAAAGAGAATGGCACCAGCAGAAAGTTATGCTCGTATAGGTGTGGACCCTATTTTCGATAGAGGAGAGGTTGTATATCCAGACGTAATTATGGTCTTCCATCCACAGGTTATAACAATGGGTAAATCTTACACTATGCCCTTTTATTCTGGTATAAAGAAAAACGGCTTAATAATTATAAATACCGATGAAGACCTACTGAATGAAGAAGATAAGGAATATTTAGCATCTCTAAATGTTAAGGTATTAAACTTTAACGCTACTAAGTTTGCCATAGATATAGCTGGTACAGAACTAGCTACTAACATGGCTATGCTTGGTGCATTTTTTGGAGCTATAGGAGTAGTAACTCTTGAAGCCATAGAAGAAGGAATAAAATCTAGATTTCTCAAGAAGTTTGTTGCTTCCGGTGGTACAGCCTCATTAGACTCAGCATTGGAGCGAAAGTTCAAAAAGAAACTGGAGCTAATACAAAAGAATCTTGATACAGCTAAATCTGCTTACGAATTTGCAAGAAGATGGGCTCAAGAACAAGGTTTAGAAGCTTTCCTACCTCCGCCACCCAAGAAGGTAACTGTATAATGTTGGGCCTTTTGGCCCAGTTTTTATAAGCTTTGTTGTATGGATGCGATAAAACTTCACGCGGCTTTGGTACACTTTGCTATAGTTTTTCCGGTAGTATTGCTAATAATAGATGTGTATTATTGGATTAAAAAGCGTTCTATAGATGGCTTACATGCTTTTTTTACCTATGTTTCCTTTTTTGCAGTGATTTTTGCGACATCTACTGGCTTTTTCAGTTATCCAAGCTTTGGTAAGGAAATTTTAGGTATAGGGGAGTTTCATATACACAGGGGTTTAGGGTTGGCTTTGAATGGTCTTTTCTTTACACTTGCTACTCTTCGTTTTCTAATGCACTCGGAAAGCTCACAAAATACATTAAGAAAGCTATTCACAGCATTGCTAATAATATGCACAATACTAATCTTATACCAAGGTAAATTAGGCGGCACGATAGTGTATGACTACTTGATTAAGAGGTAAGAACTTTTAAAGTCAAAAGGCCCGAGGAATGCCCCTTAGAACATTCCAGGCGGTTTACCACGAGAAACTACTAACCTTTCGACAGGTTGCCCTTCTTTTAGGTGCTTCTGCACTATTTCTTCTACGTCTTGGACGCTAACGTTTCCATACCATACACCATCAGGATATACAACTATTGTTGGACCTATACCACATGGACCCAAACAACCTGTTGGTGTTATAGCCGTGCTCATGAAAAGTTCTGGATCCGTTTGCAGCTTTTCCTGAAACTTCATGAAAACTTCCCTACTACCTTTATCTGCACAAGACCCCATTGGATGTCCAGGTGGTCGTTGGTTCACACAAACGAAAACGTGTCTAAACTGCATTTCTTTCCTCCTGAAAAGTGTTAGTTAAAGCATTATAAATTCTCAGTTTTTACTTGCTCAATGACTTATCTCAGTTTATCTCATTTTAAAAATCTTCGAGTTGTGGGTTAACGGGCAAAGTTCCGTAAAGAGCACCTTTTACTACAACCTTTCTCCCAGAAATCTCAACTCTTCCCTGAGAAATCCATTTGATGGCTTGAGGTAAGATTTTGTGTTCGTATTTTAGTATTCTCTCAGAAATACTTTCTGGCGTATCATCCAAGAGCACAGGAACACAAGCTTGAACTATCAGAGGACCATTATCTAAGGTTTCGTCTACAAAATGAACGCTACAACCAGTTATAAGAGCTCCGTATTCTATCGCTTGTTTTTGGGCGTGTAAACCCTGAAAGGCTGGTATGAGCGAAGGGTGAATATTTATAATCCTATCTTTAAAAGCCGCAATAAATGAAGGGCTAAGTATCCTCATAAACCCTGCCAAAACAACCAATTCTACATTTCTACTTTTGAGTTCGTTTATGATATTTTCCTCAAATTCTTTCTTGGTGTTAAAATTCTTTCTTTCTATGACTTTGGAAGTTATGTTGTATTTTTTACATCTTTGCAATGCTAGCGCTTTTTCGTTGTCAGATATAACAATGTTTATATTTGCATCTAATTTTCTGCTTTCTATAGCATCTATTATGGCTTGTAGATTGGATCCTCTGCCGGATACGAGTATGCCTAAGTTCATTAAATATAGTATAATCAATAAACTATGCCTCGTTTGATAAAAAGCGTAAGGGAACTTAAAACTATTCTGCACTCTATTAGATGTGAACTTGGGAACAAAAAAAACATAGGTTTTGTCCCAACTATGGGATATCTACATGAGGGACATAGAAAATTAATAAAATTATCGAAAATCCAAAATGATATAACTGTAGTTAGCATATACGTGAATCCTTTACAGTTTGGAGAAGGTGAAGATTATGAAAGATATCCAAGAAATTTAGCAAGGGATTTAGAAGTTTGTGAAGAAGAAGGAGTAGATATTGTATTTGCACCTGACGATGAGGAAATATATCCCGAAAAGCCAAAAACTTTGATAGATGTACCTGGTTTGACGGATATTTTGGAGGAGCAGTTTAGACCTGGACATTTTAGAGGTGTAGCAGTAGTGGTTATAAAACTTTTCAATTTAGTTCAGCCAGACAGGGCGTACTTTGGCGAGAAAGACTACCAACAACTAAAATTGATACAAAGGTTAGTTAGAGACCTTGCTTTTCCTATAGAAATAATCCCTGTAGAAACTGTAAGAGAGGAGGATGGCTTAGCATATAGTTCTCGCAATTCTTACCTTTCTGCTCAGGAAAGGGAAAGTGCGCTATGTATATATAAGTCTTTTTTGATGGCTCAAAAATTGTTTTCAAAGGGAAATACGGATCCAGATCTTATAAAGGAAGCAGTAAGGAATTTTATCGAAAAACATCCTTTAGTTACAAAGATCGATTATATAGATATAAGAGATGAAGAATTAAGGGAAGTAAAGAATATTAAAGAAAATGATAGGCTTTTGGTAGCTCTTTGGGTAGGTAATACTCGCTTAATAGACAATTGGAGGTTTAAAAATGAAAACGTATGAAGGTAAACTTTTAGCGCAAGATTTAAGATTTTCTATAATCGCCAGTAGATTTAACCATTTGCTAGTTGATAGACTTGTTGAAGGCGCTATAGACTGTATACTAAGACACGGCGGAACTGAAGAAAACATATACGTAGTTAGAGTTCCAGGTTCTTGGGAGATACCGTTGGCTGCAAAGAAGTTAGCTCAAAGAGAATTTGTGGATGCTATCATTGCTCTTGGAGTTTTGATTCGTGGACAGACACCGCACTTTGATTACATTGCTAGTGAAGTTGCAAAAGGTCTTGCTCAAATAAGCCTGGAAACCACCAAACCTGTAACTTTCGGAGTGATAACGGCAGATACACTAGAGCAAGCTATAGATCGTGCAGGAACAAAACAAGGTAACAAAGGATGGGAAGCTGCACTTTCAGCCATAGAAATGGTTAATCTTCTAAAAACCCTCTGATGGGTAGTATAATATATAAGCCTAAAGCAAGGATAGACGCCTTTTTGGTGCTCTATCAGTGGGAAATGAAAGGTGAGAATATAGAAGACCTTATGGAAGACTACATTCAACACAGCAACATAACCTACTCAGAGCATAGGAGATATATAAGAAAGCTCGTAAGGACTTATTTCCAAAATGCCAAAGAAGTAGACAAAGCCATATCAGAAAATTTGGAGAATTGGAGCCTAGACAGGTTGGGTTATGTAGAAAGAAACATACTACGTGTAGCTGCAACAGAGTTCATGTTTTTTAACATAAAAAGACCAAAAGAGGTTTTATCTGATTATATAAAAATCACAGTTAAGTATGCAGGTAAAAAATCAGCAAGGTTTGTGCACGGTGTGCTAGCCAAAATTATTAACCTAAGATTTCAGGGTTTAATAGAATAAGCTATTTAAGGAAATTGTATTTGGATTTAAACTTTATTTTATGGTATCTATTCTGATTGTAGATGATGAAAAAGCTATAAGGGATACCATAAGAACCATTTTAGTAGAGGAAGGCTACAAAGTAAAAACGGCAGAAAACATTTATGCTGCCAAACAAAAGTTAGAGTCAGAAGCATTTCATATAGTCTTGCTGGATATATGGCTACCGGATGGTAACGGACTAGCTTTCCTTAAAGAAATCAAGAACAGCTTTCCTGATATCAACGTGATAATAATAACTGGACACGGAAAAATTGAAGATGCTGTTAAGGCTATAAAAATGGGAGCTTTTGATTTTATAGAGAAACCTTTTTCCATCAAAAAACTTCTTTCGTGTGTAGCCCAGGCTGTTCAAGAGACCCCGCAACAAAAGGAAACAAAAAAGAAAATAATTGATCAAATTGTAGGTGAAAGCGAGGCTATAAAGGATATTAAGGAACTCATCAAAAAATTTGCTAAAACTGATGCGAGTATCCTAATAACAGGAGAAAGTGGAACAGGGAAAGATCTTGTAGCTTATACAATACACCAGCTATCACCGAGAAAAAATGGACCATTTGTAGACATAAATTGTGCATCCATACGGGAAGATTTAATAGAAACAGAACTTTACGGTTACGGTAATGATATTACACTACACTATACGAAAAAGGGGAAAATAGAGATGGCGGATGGTGGATCTCTATTTCTGGATGCCGTAGACGAAGCTAATCTAAAATTACAAACAAGCTTGTTGAGAGTCATAGAAACTAAGAGTTTTACCAAACTAGGATCAAATGCTACTGTAGAGTCAGATTTTAGGCTTATCAGTGCTTCTGTAAAGAAGCTAGAAGAAATCAAAAAAGAAAACAGATTGAGAAGTGACTTTTTGTATAGAATATCCACTTTGCATATACACATACCACCTTTGAGAGAAAGAAAAGAGGATATATTACCTTTAGTAGAGTATTACACAAATGCATTTTGTTCCGAATACCAAAAAACACCTATGCTCTACAGCGATGATGCTATCCAAATACTTATAGATTACCCTTGGCATGGTAATGTAAGAGAGCTTAAAAACTTTATTCAGAGATTGGTTATCCTTTACGATAAGGAGTACATCGGAAGCCAAGATATAAAGGCTTTGTTACCTCAGTGGAAACAGCTGCCATTAGAACACTTCCAAGAGTTGAATATCAAAAAAGCCAAACAAGAGTTCGAAAAAAGATTTATTTTAGAAAAACTAAAAGAGTATAATTACGACCTAAAAAAGGTATCTGAGGCTATAGGTTTGGACCTTTCTAATCTTTATAGAAAAATGAAGCAATACGGAATAGGAAATAAAGATTGAGGATGCATTAGTGCTGTATTATGTATGGTATACCTTAAAACCAAAGATCAGAAAATCCAAAGCAAGCCTTTTGTAAACAGGTTTTAAATTAATCTAAATTATTTTGTTGAGAGAGTGTATTGCCGCATTGAATTGAGAAAAAACATACAAACTTATCTTAAAAACCAAATGCCTTTAACTCCTCATTTGATACTGTGTATGTCCTTTGCGTGTAATATTTCTTTTAACTGTCGACGTAAAGCTCCAGAATCTTCTGTATTATACGGGAAGTGGAAATATGGAACTCAAATCTTACACGCTCCACTTGTCCACCATAGGATAAAACAAACTCAGATCCCACTATATCCTTTACTTCCCAGTCAGCACCTTTTACGAGCACATCGGGTCTTATGGCTTTTATTAGATTTTCTGGCGTCTCTTCATCGAATAAAACCACGTAGTCCACTGGCTTTAACTGGTCCAAAAGGTAAGCTCTCATTTCCTGTGGTATTATAGGTCTTTTAGGACCCTTTATTTTTCTTATGGATTGATCGGAGTTTAAACCTACCACAAGTATGTCCCCAAAGGATTTGGCTTTTTGTAGGTAGTGAGCATGCCCAGCGTGAAGTATGTCAAAGCATCCGTTGGTAAACACCACTTTCTTTCCTTGCCTTTGGACTTGGAGAATGTTAAGCAAATCCTCTTTGCTAACTATCATATGACCTTATCACCTTGGCGGTGTGGTAAACTCTTTCGTATTCTCTGGCGCTTTTCTCCCAAGAGAAATCCTTTCTCATTCCACGCCTGACTATTTCAGCCCAGCGCAGATCGTTAAAGCATATATACATACCGTAAAACACGCGCGCTCTAAGTAGCGCGTGAAGCAAGTCCTTTGAAGTAAACTCCTCAAAGACAAAACCTGTACCTTCGTCCGGGTCCTTTATGTAGTCTATTACCGTGTCCTTGAGTCCTCCAACGGCTCTAACCACTGGAACAGTTCCGTAGCGCATGGCTATCATCTGAGATATACCACAAGGTTCAAAGAGTGAGGGCATTAGGAATATGTCACTACCTGCATACACTTTGTGAGCAAGTTCTTCGTTGTAGTCTATCCTGACCCTCACACCTTCGGGATAGGTTTTCATAAAGTTTATAAGCATCTCTTGATACCTGTCCTCTCCCGATCCAAGCATAACAAAATCGAAACCTTCTCTGACCGTTTCGCTTATTATACCTTCTAAGAGATCAAAACCTTTTTGGTGCGTGAGCCTTGCCACTATACCCACCAAAGGCTTTTGGTCAAAGGTGCTAAGTCCAAAGATTTCCTTCAGTTCCCTTTTGTTTTTTGGCTTTTTTCTGTGGAAGTCTTTGTAGCTGTAGTTTTCCTTTATATACGGATCCTTTTCTGGGTTCCAAACATCGTAATCTATACCGTTTAGAATACCAAAGAAGTACTTTTTCTCCCTTATCACACCTTCTAAACCGTGTGCGTATTCCTTTAACTCTTGAGCGTAAGATGGACTAACAGTGGTCAAAAGATCACAGAAGGTTATACCTGCTTTCAAAAAGTTTAACTTGCCGTAAAACTCCACTCCTCCAAAGGGGTGAAACATCTCCCAAGGTATGCCAAGCTGAGGCAAGGTGTGAGCATCAAATATCCCCTGATACATGCCGTTGTGAATGGTAAGAACGGTAGGAACATTGGATAAACTTGGAAAATATATATTCTTATACAGAGGCAACAAAGAGGTCTGCCAATCGTGTATGTGTATAATGTCCACCTTTAAGTTTAGACTCTCTACAATTCTTAGAGCGCAAAGACTCAAAAAACCAAACCTTATATGGTTATCTGGATAGTCGCCTTTTGGTGGAGAGTATGGATAAGGTCTGTCATAATATGGTGGGTAATCTATAAAGTAGTAATCAATACCCTCTTTGTGGTCTCTTAAGATTCCAAAGGTTCTTTCTTGGTAATCTATATAAACTTTATCTTCTTTTAGCTTCTCAAAGTTCCCTCTTATTTTTGCATACTTGGGCATGATCACGGATACTCTGTGTCCCAAATAAACAAGGGCTTTACTTAGTGAGTGAATAACATCTCCTAACCCCCCAGTTTTTATATAGGCTGAACTTTCGGAAGCAACCATGAGTATGTGCATAATTCCCCCGTTGTGATATACTCTAAAATATTATACCATGCAAGAATACTTAAAAAGCTTTCTACAAGAGGACATAGGACACTTTGACCTCACTACGGAAGCCATATTCAGGGGTGAAAGAGCCATAGGAACCATAAAAGCCAAAGAGGATGGCATCTTTGCGGGACTGCCTTTTGCTTTGAGTGTTTTTAAGCTCCTTGGTGAAGTAGTTGTTCATAAAGCTTGGTCAGAAGGTTCACCTTTTAAGAAAGGTGACATCCTTTTGGAACTGGAAGGACCAGCAGATGTTTTGCTAAAGGGTGAAAGGGTTGCGCTCAATGTGCTCCAGAGATTGAGTGGTATTGCAACTCTTACGAGGCAATACGTAAAGGCTTTGGAAGGTAGCAATACACAAATTTTGGACACAAGGAAAACCACGCCAGGCTTTAGATACTTCGAAAAGTATGCCGTAAGGATTGGGGGTGGAAAAAACCACCGCTTCGCTTTGTATGACATGGTTATGGTAAAGGATAATCACAAAGCGGTTGCACAAGGTATAAAGGAAGCGATAAGGAGAGTAAAAGAGTATATCGGTCCAGCCTACAAGATAGAGGTAGAGGTGGAGAACCTGGACGAACTCCAAGAGGCTCTAAGTTGCGGTGTGGACATAGTTATGTTGGATAACTTCTCCGTAGAGGATGTAAAAAAAGCCGTTAAAATTATAGACGGAAGGGCAAAGGTGGAAGTTTCTGGAAACATCACACTTAGCAACATAAAGGATTACATTATAGAAGGTGTGGATTTTATATCTGTGGGTGCGATAACCCACTCTGCCAAGTGGATAGACATGAGTATGAAGATAAGGAGAGTTTAGCATGAGGTTTTACGGTATACCTTCGGAAGACAGAGCCTTAGAGCTAGCGCAATCAATAAGCGATGGACAGTGGGTGTTTGTGGACAACCAAACCAAGGAAAAAAAAGAGCTCGACAGAGACAAGGCAAAGGAAGAGCTCACTCGTGTAATCCAAGAGGTAAAATCTTGGAAAGCAAACGATAGATTCATTCCTTCTTACACTGTCTTTATTTTTGTCCATGAACCTGAACAACCTAAGGTTTTTAAGATTTACGATACTTCCTCTTTGGGATGTGCTACTTCTCTGTCGCCACCGCGTTGGATGTTTTACCTAAGGGACTTGGAAGATAAACTTTAATAGTGCCTTTTGGGTGTGAAGACGATTCTCTGCCTGTGTGAATATAAAGTCCGCATACTTTTCGAACACGTCGTCCGTTATCTCCTCTCCCTTCTTGGCAGGTAGACAGTGCATCACCTTAACGTCATTGTCTGCGTAAGAGAGTAGTTTTTCGTTTATCTGAAAAGGCATCAAGGCTTTTATTTTTTCCTCGCTCCTGTCCTGGTTCATACTTACCCAAACATCGGTGTAAACTACATGTGCATCGTTTACGGCTTCTATGGGGTTTTGGGTAAGGTATATACTACCGTTGGTTATCTTGCAAAGTTCCTCACCAGCTTGGTAGTAGTAACTGTTCGGTTCGTAACCTTCTGGTGTGGCTACGAAAAGCTTCAAACCAAAGAGCCCAGAGGCAACAAGCCACGTGTTGCAAACGTTGTTACCATCCCCCACATAGGCTATCTTTAGGTTTCTTGTACTTTCTCCGTAAACTTCGTATATGGTGAAAACATCGCTCAGCACTTGGCAGGGATGGGACAGGTTACTGAGTGCGTTTATAACGGGTATGGTGGAAAAATCTCTGATTGTCTCTATGGTTTTGTGAGAGTCTGTTCTTATCACTAGAGCGTCCAAGTATCTAGAGAGTGTTCTGGCTGTGTCCTTTAGGTCTTCTCCCCTGGAGAGTTGGAGTTCGTTTTGTGACATAAAGATGGCGTTCCCGCCAAGGTGGTTTATGGCAACTTCAAAGGAAACCCTCGTGCGTGTGGATGGCTTGGTAAAGAGCAGTCCTATGTTTTTGCCTTTTAGTGTGTCATCCTTTAGAGATGCTTCCTTTACGTGCTGTGTGTTTTCTATTATTTGCCAGCCTTCTTCTGGAGTGATGTCCCACAGATCTATAAAGTGCCTGATCATATATAGATTATATCATAACTACCAGTCGGAGGAACTACTCCAGTCAGAAAAACTGCTCCAATCGGAGGAACTATCCCAGTCGGAAGAACTGCTCCAGTCGGAGGAACTGCTGTCCCAGTCGTTAAACGTAGAATACAGAGGATGAGAAGGATCATAAAAGGCTCGAGAAATATCGTCAGAGGAAGAAGAGCTGTCCCAATCGTCAGAAGAAGAGCTACTCCAGTGGTCAGAAGAGGAAGAGGATGAGTCGTCTAAATACCTAAGAGAAAGGTAATCATCCGAATCATCAAAATCGCTCGAACTGCTGGAGATGTAAGTGCTATCCTCATCCCAATTGTTCCCCAAATCCGTAGAAGTTGTGTATGGAGAAGATGAAGAGTTATAGACATTAGCCAGCAGTGTTCCTAGTAGCGCTACCACAGAACTAATTAAAAGCCATGGAGAGAACTCAAAGAACAAAAGAACAGCCACAATTAGTGTAGTAAGTAACACTAAAAGCCCCCTCTTTTTGGATTTTCTTTCCAGTCCTTTAGCCTTCTGAGCTACCTTTTCCAAATCCTGCTCTCTTACATAAACGTAATACCCCGCCACTATACACGGAATTTCCCCCTTATCGCACCACTTTCTAAGTAAAGATTCCCTTATCCCAAGCTTTTGGGATGCTTCTTGCAAGGTGTATAAAGTCTTTTCTTTTACTTCCCCGCTTCCTTTTGATTCTTTATTGTCCATGGGATCACTCCCCCTTTTAATTCTAAGCAACTTACTGTTAAAATCAATCCCCCAAAATGGACTACACTGCGAAGTTAAAAGCTATTTCAGAAAAAATTTTTTTAAGTAGTTTTTTACGGTTTTGCTCTGATTTTGTTCCAACGCATCCCACATAGTTCAGATAAAACCTGTATTTGGTAGAATACGAGGATTTTATATAGTTTTCTGCTATAATTTATGAAAAATGAATGAGAAAGACTTGATAGATCGCTTGAAAATTATTTATCCAAA
>JBEPZX010000011.1:0-42461 GCA_041640635.1 Aquificaceae bacterium | reverse complement strand
TAGTTCTTCATGGAATATCTGGACAAATATCGGAAAAAAACAAACACACAGAGTCCACAAAGGCTTTAGATTTAGTAGAAAATATACCAAATGCTTATAATTCCATTCAAAGTGGTGCTTATAGTAGCGGTATTTATTTTATTGATTAGTTCTTGTGGCGTAATAGAAATAAGAGACAAAGGGAAGAGTATGAAGGAAAGAAATTTTGCTTACACACCTAGCAATTCTTCAAAAGCTTTAACTGTATCCTTAAAAAGGAATGAGAGTACAATAAATGTGAACATAGAAATTGATAAGGCGATTAATTACAAATTATCTACATTAAAAAATCCCGATAGAGTGACAATAGATATTTATGACAACTTTAATATAAAGGTAAGTTCACTTGATAAGGACATAAAGTATAGAGTAGGTTATCACCCATGGGGTGTTCGTTTGGTTATTGATACACCTTATGCAAATGTATACGATCAAAGAACCTCTTTTGGTATATCTATAGTTATATCTTTACCTAATTTGGAGGTAGTTTCAAACCAAGCAAACTCTAATCTCCCACAAACCGACTCCAATCAAACAAGTCCTATTATTCCTAAAGTAAAACTACCTGTAAAAGGTACAGTGGAACGTGCAGAAAGAGGCGTATTTATTAAAACCTCTTGTAACGAATTTTTTAGAGCTGTGGAGGATGGCAAAGTTATATATTCTGGTAACAGTCTTAAACAGTATGACTGGGTAGTAATGATAAACCAAAAGGATGGATTTATATCCGTATACGCTAAAGCAGAAAACTCCTTTGTAAAAAAGGGTGAAATCGTAAAGAAATCACAAGTATTAGGAAAGGTGGGACGTAGCGGTGATTCATGTGGTATCTTGTATGAACTTAGAACAGAGGATGGCTCACCAATAAGGTTTGAAGTATTACCAGACTAAATTAAATTTACTTTATTATGGGAGGTTTAAGATGGCTAGATTGGTTTTAAAAACAGAAAAGGCACCTTACAAGCTGGAAGCTGGTGATGAAACGTATTACATTTGCCAGTGTGGGCTTTCTAAAAAACTTCCTTTCTGCGATGGATCTCACAAAAGAACAAAAGATGAGGAAGAAGGAAGAATTTATCTATACGACGAAAGCTCTCGAGTGGAAATAAAACTCTAAATCTTTGCCTGTTCTTTCTATAAAATACGAGCTTCCCAACTTACCCAAACTTTCTGCACCAGCAAGCAATATCGATAGTTCTTCCTTCATTATACTTTCTTTGTTTACATTTATAAGATCTACCACCTCTTCAATATCTACACCACTTCCACACTGGGTTGTATCCGCCGAAAAGCATAAAATTCTTTTAGCCTCAATACTTCCTATAAGTAAGACAAATGTTGTATCGTAAAAAACTTCCGTTTTGAGTGTGGCGCTAACTTTACTGTTAACAAGAATTTCCCTGTAGCTTGATGGGACTATAAATGTAGGAGAGGTTTCGTATCTTGGCTTTTCTAAGGCTATGTCTTTAAATTCATCAACCAAAATAACCTTTAGTCCTTGCTTTTCGTAGTATAAGGTGTTTCCTTTCTCTTCTTGAATTTGCGTTTTCAAAATACCTTTAATAGATTGTGAATATGCCAAAATGTAGGAAGGTATAACTTCTTTGTTTGCTTCCAACCTTCCTATAAGAGGTCTCCAATTGAGAAAGCTAAACTCCCATTCGTTGCATTTTATGCCTATGGATTCTGCATAAGTTCTTATTAGTTTGATGAAGTATTTTTCTTCTTTGCTTCCTGGTCTTCTGCCTTTGTAAGCTATTAGGTCCCACAGGGCGTTTTCCTTTTTTTGCTGGAAAAGTGCATACACACATCCACAGTAATCTTGGTGATACAGTTGATAAACTTTAGAGAGCTTATTCATCTCCTGTATGCCACCACCTTTTCTGTAGTCCACACTTATAAACTCAATTTGATAAGAACTACAAACCCTATTTCCAATCTCTGTTAAGACCTTTATATCCTTTTTTGGGCTCATCAAAAGGGTTGTGGTCATGTGTGTAGCATTTATTTCCTTAGCTAGCTTGGCAGATCTTTCTAACCTGAAATCAAAACATACATGGCACCTTTTGCCCCTTTCTGGCTCTTGCTCTAGTCCTTTAACAGACAAAAGCCAGTCTTCTACGTTATACTCACCCTCTATAAAATCTATACCCAATTCTTGGCAGATTCTCTTTGATTCTATCATTCTTAGTTTATACTCTTCGTAAGGATGGATATTAGGATCATAGAAAAAAGCACTCATTCTGGCATTTGGGTAATTATCCCTTAATTGTTTAATGAAATATACTGTATCTGGAGCACAACAAATGTGAACTAATATATGCATAAGTTTAAAATATTAATCGATGATTTACATATATGCAAACATAAATTCTGGGTTTTCTGAGTACCAACTGGATCAATTCTCTGATATTCCAAGGGATAAAGTAATATGGTTTGATGTAGAGAAACCTACGGATGAAGAAATAAGTTGGCTACATAGCACAGTAGGTTTTAGCATGCCACCTAGAGAAGTATTTGGGGACATAGAGATAAGTAGCAAGTATAGAGAAGAAGGAGAAGCTATTTATCTTACCTTCTCCTTTTTGATTCAACAGAAGGAGGACATTTCTGTAGAACCTGTAATTTTCTTCATAAAAGGTAGGTATTTTATATCAATAAGGTACAAAGATATTCCAACATTGATGATATTTCAAAGAAGATCCCAATTGCATGGTCTAAACTTTCAGTTTGCAGAAGGCATTCTTCTAGAAATTATGAATATAGAAGTTGATAGAATTGGTGATAGGCTTGAAATATTAGGAAAACGTATTAGAAATCTAAGAAAAGAGGTTTTTGTAGAGCAATCTGAAGAAATGATAAAAGAAATATCATACTATGACGAATTAAACATCACACTAAGAGAAACCTTAAATGAAAGAATAAGGGTTCTCTCTCATCTTATAAAGAGTCCACGTATAAATGCTCAAACAAAGAGAGAAATAAAAATAATACTGGATGATTTTCATACTCTTTTGGACTATACTACTTTCTACATGGATAAACTTGACAGCATACAAAACTCCCTACTCGGAATAATAAGCATAAGACAGAATGAAGCAGTAAAGGTCTTTACTGTTTTGGCAACTACGTTCTTACCCGCAACGCTTATAGCCAGCATATACGGTATGAACTTCGATTTCATGCCAGAACTTCATTGGAAGTATGGATATGTGTATTCTCTAGTGCTAATGGTTTGGGTAACATTGGCACTATTGTATTGGGTAAAAAGGAAAGGTTGGCTGTGAAAATCCAGATCAACTTCAAGAGTGAAGATGTTCTAATATACTCAATAGTATCTTTCGCGTTACTGTACCCTATAATCGTAGCTGTTTTAATATTTTATGAAGACTACAAAAAAAAGGTTCATTATAAGGAAACTATGACGCCTCTTATAAACATAACCTTAGGGAAAGAAAATTGCAAAAAAATATACCAAATGAAAGACATATTAGAAGATAGCCTAAATCCAAGAGATATAGAGCAAATTTGTTACAAAACCAGGGATCTTCAAGTTAAAAGCTCGAACTTTAAATTCCAATTAGGTAAAGAAAAACATAAGATCATTTATACAGCAGTCTTACAGAAAAATAATGAAAAATCTACACTCAACATAGAAGCTATCTCTCAAGAAGACAGTTTAAAAATAGTATCTGTAAAATTAAACTAAAAATCTATGAGAAAAGGGATAGACATAGGTGGTAGCTTTGTAAAAGTCGTGTGGGAGAATGGAAAAAGAGAAAAGTTCTTTATAAAAGATTACATAAAAGACAAGAAAGTTTTCTTGGAAACCTTAAAGAAAATAATAACTGACGGAAAGCCCAATAAAGTAGGTATAGCAGTAGCAGGATACACATCTTTAGAGGGTGTCGTATATAGATCGCCTAACATACCTATTTTGGATGGTATAGATTTGAAATCTTTTACAGAATCCTTAGGAATAAAGTGCGTAATAATGAACGATGTTAGCGCTGGAGCCTATGGTCTCTGGCACTACTACTATAGAGAATCAAGAAACCTCGTTTTTATAGCCATTGGCACAGGACTAGGAGCGGGACTTGTAATAGAAGGTAAACCTTATTTGGGAAGCTGTGGAAGTAGCTTAGAGCTTGGACATCACATAATTCAAATAGACGGGGATATCTGTAGTTGTGGCAGAAAAGGTTGCTGGGAAGCCTACTGTTCGTCCTATGGACTTGAGAGATTATACTTTAGACTAAGCAATGAGAGCATAAAAGACTATCAAATAATTGAAAGAGCTTTAAACAATGACAAATCTGCTTTGGAAGCTATTGAAATCTTCAAACGTTACTTGTTAACGGGAATCTTAAATACGGTGCATATCTTAAATCCAGATACACTTATTTTGGGCGGTGGTCTCGTAGAAAATTTAAAAGGATTTCTGAATGAATTGGATAAACAAGTCAAAAGCATGGTAGAGAACCTTCCAGCAAGTTGCCTTAAGATAGAGTATGCTCCTTGCGGAGAATTTTGTATGGGTATGGGCGCTTTAGCTTTGAGTTTTAGAGACGATATTTAAACATAATGGAAATCCGTCGTATTGAAGGGATCATTTTAGAGGCATTAAGGGAGCAAGGTCAAGGCATACAAACACAAAAGACTGGGGAAACTCTCAGAATTAAGCTAATATCCCAAGTTCCTCAAGTTTTGTTGGAAATCATGAAAGATAAAGAGAAATTCAAAGCTACAGTTATGGATGTATCCCAAGGAAAAGTAAGATTATTTTTGGATAATGGCTATGAAATAGTAGCTGAAAACAATATGGATATAGCATTACAGAAGGAAGATCAACTAGAATTGAGTATCCAGGAACACAACCCACTTACTTTTAAGGTTACTAAGCTACAAAGTAGCTTAAAGCATCAAATTTTACTTGAAAGCCTCCTTGAAGGGAAAAATCCCATACTCTATCCCTCTGAAGACCTAAGAGAGAGCATATTCCTATCTGGCATCCTATATGAAAAGAAACTTTTTGATTTCCTAACTGGCAAGTTAAAACTGGAAGACTTACTCTCAGACACAAAAGCACAAATACTTAAGAACATTGCCCAATGGATCAGTATGGAAGGAATGGATAATACTCAAATTGTATCTTACCTTAAGCACATACTAAGCAACTTACAAAAAATGAATAAAGACATAGGTATTTTATTAGAGTCCTTGGATACTCTCACTCTTAAAAAATTGAGTCATGAAGAATACGTGAAAATAGTAAAACACCTAAAAGATGAGCCTATACTCAAATACTTGGAGCTTGGACAAGAAGATAAAGTCTTCCAGGAGCTTTTAAAAGTTATAGATAAAAATGAAAATTTGCCCTTCAGGGAAAGGTTTATTAAAGCTCTATTTGACTTAAAGCTTCTTTCCAATAATGTTACAGACCACGAATTGAAAAGACTCATCGACAATCTCTTACAGAATCAAGAAGGTATAGACAATATTAGACTCTACGCAAAAGAAATTCTAGATAAACCTTTAATGATAAATCTTTCCACTTTTCAAGACCTTGTTCTAAAATTTGAGTATATAGTAGTTGCTCAATACGCACTTTTGAAAAATGGTCAACTCTTTCTACCCGTAAATTACGAAAATGCTAAGGGTGGAATAATCTTTGACATAAAAGAAGAATACAAGGTGCTTATTAATCTAAATTACCTAGATCACTACATATCTGCGTTTATAACCGCTCCAAAGACAGAAAAGATTTCTTCTATAAGGGTTAAAATTTCGACGGATAGTGAACCAATAGCTGACCTCTTACGCACCAACGAAAACCTATTCAGGGAACTGATGGCACAAGAAGGTATAGGACTATCAGGATTCTATGTAAATGTTGTAGGGAAAAAGGAACATGTAGAGGAAGTAGTTGAATTTATAGGTAAAGAAGGTTTTCATATGGCGGTTTGATTATGGAAAAGAAAAAGGCTGTAGCTCTAAAGTATGAACAAGGGAAAGACAATGCTCCAGTAGTAGTTGCAAAGGGTACAGGAGAAATGGCAGAGAAAATAATAAAAATAGCAAAAGAGAACAACATTCCTATAGTAGAAGATAAGTACCTTCTGTCTGCTATGATGAATGTAGAAGTATACGAAGAAATTCCTCCTGAGCTTTATAGAGCAGTTGCAAAAGTTTTGGTATTTATAAAAAAGGTAAAAGAGAATAGAAATAAATTTTGAAGGTTTTAAAGACAAAGATCATTTTTAAATTAAATCCAAAATTCTAAAATCTATACTTTTGGCGAGGCAGTAAGAGCCCTGTAACCTATATCCTTTCTATAATGCATACCGTCAAAATTGATTTTTGAAATTGCCTTATATGCTTTATTCCTGGCATCTTGCAAATCTTTGCCCCAGGCACATACATTGAGAACTCTTCCACCATTGGTTATAAACTTCCCATCTTTTTTATCAGTACCTGCGTGGAAAATTACCACATCTGGATCTTGTATTGTTCCTAATCCTTTTATTTCCTTTCCCTTTTCTGGATTATCTGGATATCCTTTGCTTGCCAGAACTACACAAATAGCATGGCGATGATCAATATCTAGGCTTATGTCTTTACCTTCGTAAAAATCTAACAACAGTCTTAAGAAATCTCCCTTTATTCTCATGAGCAAAACTTGAGCTTCTGGATCTCCAAGCCTCACATTAAATTCCAAAACCTTTGGTCCTTCTTTTGTTAGCATAAGTCCCGCATACAAAAACCCTCTGTAATAAATACCTTCCTTCTCTAAACCTTGCAAAGTCCTCTCTATTATTTCTTTCCTTATGCGTTCTTGTGTGAGGTTATCTAAAAAAGGTGTTGGCGAGTAAGCTCCCATACCACCTGTATTTGGTCCTTCATCGCCATCTAGTAGCCTTTTGTGGTCTTGTGATGCTGGAAGTTCTACGTATTTCTTTCCATTCACCATAAATATGTAAGAAAGTTCTATACCTTCCAAATACTCTTCTATAACTACTTTCCTTCCAGATTCTCCCAATATTTGGGACTTCATAAGCTTCTCGATAGCCTGAATTGCTTCGTCTTCACTTTTGCACACATATACACCCTTACCGCTTGCTAAACCATCCGCTTTAACGACCAATGGAGCGCCAAAGTCCTTTACAAACCTCTTTGCTTTTTCTGGATCTTCAAAAGTTTCGTATGTAGCTGTTGGTATGCCATACTTAAGCATGAAGTTTTTAGCAAAAACTTTGCTACCTTCCAACAGTGCTCCCCTTTTGTTAGGCCCAAAGATTCTTAGTTTTCTCTTTTCAAACTCGTCTACAATACCTTCCATCAGAGGTGCTTCTGGACCGACCACGGTAAAGTCTATACCCTCCCTCTGAGCAAAGTCCGCAAGTTCTCTTGCATCTGTTGGATTTATATCCACTTTTTTAGCTATATCCCATACACCCGCATTACCCTTTGCTATATAGAGCTCCTTAAGCAATGGATCCTGTTTTAGCTTCCAAGCTATGGCATGCTCTCTTCCATTATTTCCAACCACCAATACTTTCACGTGTTAAATTATAACATAGCAATGAGGAGCTTTTTTAGTGATATTCCAGAATATCTTTGGAGAGATTACAATTGGCAAATAAAAAACAGAATAAAAAGTCTTGACCAACTTGCCAAATACATAAGGCTTTTACCAGAAGAAATAGAAGGTGTAAAAAAAACTGAAGGTATATACCCATTGGCTATAACGCCTTACTATTTTTCACTTATAAATCCAGAAGATCCCCAAGACCCTATTAGGCTACAAGCTATACCAAGAGCCATAGAAGTGGATGAAAAGGTTCAATCTGTAGGCGATGAAAACCCCTTTAACGAAGAAAACCAAATACCTGGTTTAACCCATAGATACCCAGATAGAGTTTTGTTGAATGTCACGACTTTTTGTGCCGTCTACTGTAGACATTGCATGAGAAAGAGAATATTTGCCCATGGTGAACACTCTAAAAGCAAGAAAGAAATGGATGTAATGATAGATTACATAAGAAAACACGAAGAGGTAAAGGATGTCCTAATTTCAGGTGGTGAACCCCTGTCAATTGGCTACGAGAAACTTCAATACTTACTTTCTAAGCTCAGGGAAATAAAACATATAGAGATTATACGCTTTGGCACAAGATTGCCAGTTCTAGCTCCCCAAAGGTTCTTCGATGATAAAATATTGGACATTCTGGAAAAATACTCTCCCATATGGATAAATACGCACTTTAACCATCCTAGAGAAATAACCCCTTATGCCCAAGAAGCCATAGATAGACTCTTAAGGCGTGGTATCCCAGTAAACAACCAAACTGTTTTGCTCAAAGGTATAAACGATAAACCAGAAACCATGTTGGAACTATTTAGAGGACTGTTAAAGATCAAAGTAAGACCTGTATATTTATTTCACTGTGATCCTATAAAAGGCGCTATCCACTTCAGAACAAGTATAGAAAAAGGTTTAGAAATTATGGAATACTTGAGAGGAAAAATAGCCGGAATGGGAATACCCACATACGCTGTAGATCTTCCAGGTGGCAAAGGAAAGGTACCTGTTTTTCCAAACTACTTGGTTGAGCACTGGGACAATACGTATAAATTTAAAAGTCCTTTTGGAGAAGATGTTTTATATGAATTACCAAACAATTAAGCAAGAAGTTTACATACTGCTTAGAGCAGTTTACCACCTTCTAAAGGGAGAGTTCTCTTACCATGCAGGAGCATTAACTTACAATTTTATTATAGTTATTGGTTCTCTCTTTTCCATCCTTAGCATTTTGGCTTCCTACACACCTTTTTTGAGTTATGAAAGAATAGTATCTATAGCCGTACAGATTTTCCCTCAACATACTAATGAAGTCATACTGACGATATCAAGATTTTATAAAGGGAAAACTACTTTCTCCCTTCTATCCTTTTTACTAGCTTATTTTTTCTCTGTAAGCTTCATTAAGAATTTATACAAAGCATTCGCATACGTAAAGTGTGATATAAAGCAAAGAAGCGAAATATCTTTTTGGGTCTTCTTGCCCATACTTACTTTCATTTTTTCCTTGCTCTCTATTGCAATAATAACCGCGTATGCTCTTTTGAAGTTTTTCATAGTAAAAATCCCTTTCACTTTTCTTGCAAACTTGCTTTTTCTATTAATAGTTCTATTCGCTGTATACAAATACTTTATAAATGCAAGTACGGCAAAGACTTTTTACGTATCATTATTAATCTCCATTTTTTTGTACTTCTTTAACAAGCTTTTTGTTTCTTTACTTGTAAAATTTGTGACTCTAAACCCCCTTTACGGATTAGTTGGCTCCTTTTTAATATTTTTGGTTTGGTTATATCTAAGCTTTCAATTAGTCTTGGTCGGTGCAAAAATCTTTACATACAAAGAAAGAGATTAAAATTATAAGATTATGAAGGAGAAGCAAGAAGAATTAAAAGTTGAAAGTTTAGAGGATCAAGTTAAGGAAATGAACAAAAGCCTTTATTACTTAATCGATAAGCTTTTGCCTCCAAAAGAAGTAAGAGAAGACGTAAAAAAACAAATTTTCACTGCTCAACTTTCCGTGCTCAAAGCTATAAAAGCAATAATAGATTACAAGGTTTCCCAATTGGAAAATAAAGTAGAAGGTAAACCTACTAAGAAAGAAAAGACAAGAAAAATTGAGGTGGAATAAACACAAGTGTTTGGTAATGTAGTGGTATTCAGATTAACAATAAGATTACTTTTATCTTTATACATAGCTTTTTACGCATTTTCATTGGAACCTTATGCAAAAGCTTTTTCTCTTTCCTTCCTTGCCATTTACTTCACTCTCTCTGTTATTAATTTTCTTTACCCTGGAAAACTCGTTAAGTTGGGCAACTATATAGATGTTCTTTTAATCCCCGCAGTAGCTGCATCTGGAGATGCAAAAGCTTCATTTGCTTTGATACCTCTAATGATTTACTACACCAACAGAAGCACTTCCATGGCTTTGGTTTTTCTTTGGTCGCACGTATTCATATACCTATACTATGCAGGTATAGAAGGCATAAAACTTTTACCTCTATCCTTTGTATTCTTCTTAGCTTCTTTGGATGTAGACTTAAGTTACACACTTAAAAAGGAGAGGAATTATATAAGAAAATTGAGAAATTCCTTCTTTCAGCTGACAAAAGATTTGGCTCAAGTTGAAAGAGATATAACCAAAAATTCCAACATAGATTTTTTATTCCACGCCATAGATGAACCCACAGTTGAAGGCTACCTAAAAAAGATAAAAGAACAATTTTCTATTGAGAGAATAATTATAGTTGCCAAATCGGGACCTTTGTCCAAAGAATCACTGATAAACAAAGAAGAAAAGGCGCTTTATGTGCCAGTTAAGTTTTCCATAGGTCAAGGTTATGTAGTCTTTTATGTTTCTAGCTTATTCAGACTTTATGATAAAACCTTTGTGGATACCCTTGAAAAGTCTGCCAAACTCCTAAATTTATACATAGAAGGCTTTAGTGAAAATACCCAAGGCGATTCTATAAAACTGGCTGTGTGAGGTGTGACATGGAAGCATTAAAGGAGAAGGAAAAAGAAAAGGTTTTGGATCTTACCGGTTTAATGTGCCCACTTCCTATAGTGATAACTTCCGAAAATGTGAAAAAGCTAAAGGAAGGTGAAGTTATAAAGGTTGTATCTTCTGATCCAGGTTTTGAGAAAGACATATACAATTGGTGTAAACAAACAGGAAATGAGCTTTTGGGTGTTGAAAAGGTAGATGAAAAGGTAGTAGCTACTATACGCAAGCGATCAGAAGCAATAGAACCATCCCTTTGGTATTGGATTAAGTTTCACTCCTTAGGTGTCAAGCTGCATATAAGGCATATTTTAATAATGCTCAATCCTTTCATAAAAAAACCAGACCACTTTATAACCTTTTCGGCTATTTCGGAAGGTACTAGAGCAGAAAAGTATCTAAGAGGCAAAGCCAAACTTATTCCTATACCAGATGAAATAGATCCTAGATGTGGTGTAGTTCTAGCGGTTAATGGTTACCAAGAAGCAAAAAGGATATACGATGAACTTTACAAAAACAACTTCGGTGTAGAAGCCATATACGCAAAGGAAGGAAAGAGTTATAAAAGGGTATATCCTTAATGGGCATACTTGAAAAAATTGTAGAAAATAAAAGAAAAGAAATTGTAAGAGATTGTGCATACAGAAGCTTATTAAGGGATATGATCTTAGAGCGCAAAAAGTATTTGGATTTTGAAAAATCCTTAGTATCCTGTAGAACGAGAGTGATAGCAGAGGTAAAAAGGGCTTCTCCTTCTGCTGGAGATATAAAAAACGTATCTTCTGTAGAACAAGCCAAACTATATCAATCAGCTGGTGCTGTTGCCATATCTGTGCTTACAGATAAGGAGTTTTTTAAGGGTTCTTTGGAAGACCTAATTCAAGTAAGAAAGGCTATTGATTTACCACTTCTCAGAAAAGACTTTATTATAGATCCTATACAATTGGAAGAAGCAAAAGCATTTGGTGCTGACATAGTGCTTTTGATAGTGAGAATATTAGAAGAGCCTTTACTCAAAGACCTAATAGATTACGCCAAAGAACTTGGCCTTAGCTCTCTGGTTGAAGTCTTTGATATAAAAGAAGCCGAAAAAGCTATAAAAGCTGGTGCAAATATAATAGGCATAAATAACAGAGATTTAGATACCTTTCAAGTAGATATTAACAAATCCAAAACCTTAGGACCAAAGATTAAAGAAATGGGAGCTAAATTTGTTATAGCTGAAAGTGGAATAGAGAGTAGAGAGCAAATTTTGGAACTTGAAAATTCAGGTATAGATGCCTTCTTGATTGGAACTTCATTAATGAAGAGTGAAGATCCAACAAAGAAACTTCGTGAATTACTAGGCTTTTGTTTCAACTAAAAGGAAAAGACTCAAAGGCCTAAACTTAACAAGGAAATCTAGGCCTTCTTTAGATTACCATTGAGCTGTAATCTTTGATTTTTTCTTTAAGTATTTATCAACCGCCAAGGCTGCCTTTACTCCATCAGCTGCAGCAATAACGGCTTGTTTTATATTATTGCACAACACATCTCCGCATGCGAATACACCGTTTATGGATGTCATGTTTTCTTCATTTACCACGATACAGCCACCATCTGTTGTTTCAACCTGGTTCATTAAAAAGTCAATGGATGGCTTATTACCTCCTAAAAAGATAAATACACCATCAACATTAAGTATCTTTTCTTCCTTTTTATCAATATCGTAAACCTTTATACCTTCTACAAGGGAAGTTCCTAGGATTTCTACAATCCTATGATGTAGTAGTATTTCAACATTTTCCTTTTCTCTGATTTCTTCTATGGTTTCATGTGGAGCTTTTATTTTACTTGATGGCACTATTAAGTATATCTTGCTCGCAAAACGTGATATAAGTTCAGTTTCTTCTAAGGCGTAATCATCATCTCCAATTACCGCTACAGGTTTGTTTTTGAAGAAGGCTGCATCACATATTCCACAGTAAGAAACGCCTCTTCCCAAGAGCTCTTCCTCGTTCTTATACTTGTTTGTCCTTTCCATGGCACCGGACGCTACTATTAGAGCTCTTGATTTGAACTCCCGTCCGTCAATAGTGTAAACTTTTTTGATTTCTCCTAAGATATCTGTAGCTATAACCTTACCTCTCACAAATTCTGCACCAAAGGCTTTGGCATGGTCTCTTATAAGTCTCAGAAGTTCGTAACCTGATATTGGTCCTCTGATACCTGGGTAGTTCTCTATCTGTTGCGTAACTCCCAAAGCACCGTCAGCTTCCGCACGATACAGAACCAAGGTGGAAAGCCCGGCTCTAGATGCATATATAGCAGCAGAGGCTCCAGCAGGACCCCCACCTATAATAATTACGTCGTAAATTTTATCTGTCTTGTAATCCAATGTTATCTCCATTTTTTACCTCCATCTTATTATAATTTAGCCTTGAAGAGCCTGGTATACATTACCTACCATCTCTTCAGAAGGCTTTAGGGTCTTTTCACCTTCCTTCCATCTAGCTGGGCATGCCTCATCTGGATGACTCATAAGGTAGGCATTCGCCTTCATTTTTCTAACGAGCTCTTCTGCATTCCTTCCTACGTTGTAAAAATTGACTTCGGAACCGACTAAAGTACCATCAGGATTTATTATAAACGTACCTCTTAAAGCAAGCCCAGTATTCTCATCATAAACACCAAAGAGTCTTGAAACCTTACCTGTAGGATCTGCTCCCATTGGATACATTACATTTTCCAATAGCTTCTCCGTTGTTTGCCATGCTAAATGTGTATACTTGGTGTCTGTGGATACAGATATTACCTCTACACCTATTTGTTCTAGCTCATGGTAATGTTCAGCCAAGTCTGCAAGTTCTGTAGGGCAAACAAATGTGAAATCAGCTGGGTAGAAAAATAGTACTACCCATTTTCTTTCTCTGAGCAAGTCTTCTAAAACTATTTTCCCAAAGCTCTTCGTTTTGGGGAAGTATACCTCCATTTCAAAGTTTGGGACTTTCTGTCCTACCTTTACAGCTTCCATAGTGCTTACCTCCTTTTAAGTATTTTGATATTTAGTATTATAATTAAATGAGAATAATTTGCAATATGATTAAAATCAAATCACAATAACACAAGGTAGTAAAGTTCAGCCATTACGTACTTTTACGGGATTTATTTTTAGGCAATTCTTTGAATTTTCAACAACATACGCGTTCCGAAGCTAAAACTCAGTGCTTTTATATGAAATTTTTTTAAAACGATAGACTGTTCCTTTAGGAACAGCCATCATTGATGATCAATTACCTCCAGCTTCTTTTACAGCTTTCTTTACATCCTCTTCAGCTTGCTCAAAAATTTTAATACCATCTTTACTTAAGTAAGGCTTATACATTCTAGCAAATAGTTTCATATTTATGTATCCTACTCTTATGTCTTCTTTTGTTTCGTAGGTGTAGATTCTACAAGGTGCTAAAGCTCCAAATTGGGGGAGACTCTTAAAGATGCTTTCACCGTAGGATAAGTTACAAGCGAGGAATATATCAAACTTAGGCTCTGAGCTCACCTTAATGGTATCTAAAACATTCATGTTAGCTCCATTTAATGAGGACTCAAACAGCATTCTAAATTCATCGTAGGTTATGTTTTTCACAACCTCTTCACTTACTAATTCTTCCATAGGCGCGGGGATTCTTTGGAGTTTGACATGTCTTACACTCAAGTTGTTCAAACTATACCTAAGTTTCCTATAAGTGGAGACAATATCCATTCTTTGCTCAGGAGTCAAAAATTTACCATACTTAGCAAGAAAAGGTGTACCATTAATTGTAGACACTTTAATAGATCCATCTTTATCCTTGTAAACAGGCAAGCTACATGGTATAAGGTTAGAAAGAGCTGGAGCTTTTGTTAAGATTTTATCCATATTTTCCATCTGACAAGCAAATATCACATAGTAATCAGTAAACTCTACACCTCTGTTTTTTAGAGCTTCTGAAATCTTTAAGATTCTGTATACTTTTATGCCTTGTGCTTCCAGAGAGTTTTTAATATCATCCACAGCTTTTTCAAAGTTTCTTTCTTTTAGCGTATAAGTAGGAAAGAAGGCTTGTAGCAAATCTGCAGAAAATGAAAAGTAAAAGGGAAAATAAAGAGCAAATATTATAAATGTAAGAAGTTTAGCCATATTTAACTCCTTGTTATCTTTCCATATACTTCTTCTGGTGTTTTATAATTTCTGTCCACAAAGCGCACGTTAGGTTTGGGATCTACATATACGTTTTTAAGTTTCTTTATGTAATTTACTAATATGTCATATACGGGCACTGGTTTTGCATCTTTCACAATCACTTCTGCTGGAGGAGGCGGAGCTCCATATACTGCAACCAGATACTCTTTGTTTGGCTCTAACTGCTTACCCTTTATGCTTACATTCTTTATTCTACTTCCTACAGAAGCATTTGCTTCAAAAACTATATCAGCACCTATGATTCTTGGGAAGTCACCACCTTGTTGATAGTAAGGATTGGGGTTAAACACGTTGTCTGCTATATCTTCCCATATGGTTTTCAACTGCTGACCAGTTCTTCTAGTTATGTATACGTTTGGATAAGTTAATCCTACAAAGTTCATTGCCCTTTCTACAGTTATGGGATCCCCTGGAAGAATAGTATCCCCCCATCTAAAGCCGGGTGACTGTACAAGATCTATACCGTGGTAATGATCCATAATAGCCATACCTATGAGTCTGTCCATTGTGGAAAAAGCAGTATCTCTCTTGTAGAGCATCGTGTCAGCAACACCTATTACTTGAGACAGCTTATTTTCGTGCTTGCTGTAATGTTTGCTTACTATCTCTTCTGCTCCTTTATCCGATGGTATTACATCTGCAAGAACAGGTATAAGCTTTAGACTGTAATCCCTTATCTTGCCATTTTTTACGTCCAAGTCCAGTCTAGTAACTACCTTTCCATGTGAGCCTGAACAGATTATCAGCGTGTTACCAACTTTTATAGCTTGTGGAGTCATATCATGTGTATGTCCTGTAAATATAACATCTATACCAGGAACATCCCTTGCCAATGCTATATCTAAAGGTAATCCATCGTGAGATAAAAGCACTACCAAATCAACTTTATGCTTATTTTTGAGTTCAGATACGTATTTTTTAAGATCTTCTATCCTTACACCAAAGGACAAACCTTCGCTTAAGCTTCTTGGATGTGCTTGAGGAATATAGGGGAAAGAACTCCCAATTATACCTACCTTTGCACCTCCAACTTCTTTTATAGTGTAAGGCTTAAGAACAGGTTCTTCAAATTCATCTACAATATTGTAAGATATAGCTTCAGCTTTTAATTTCTTGATTTTCTCAAAAACCTTGTCCTTTCCGAGTGTAAATTCCCAGTGAAATACCATTACATCGTATCCTACATAGTTCATCCAGTCTATAATGGCATCTCCTTCAGTAAGTAATCCTATTGCTGATGTTACCCATGTATCGCCACCATCAAGAATAAGCACATTTTTCCTTCCTCTTTCTTCTACAATTCTTTTCATTATCCAGGCTATTTTGCCAGCGCCACCAGTCCTACCATAAGTTTTCGCAAGTTTTACAAAATTACTACCATTGTATACGTAAGCTTCCGGCGTTTCCGGAAGCAATTTGTAATACTTTGAAAAATCATCACCTGCTAAATAACCTGGCGTTCCAGCTAGCCCTTTTGGGGGTATTAAATTAGGCGGTTCTGCAAAATAGAGGGGCTTTAGATGCCCATGTAGATCCGTCGTATGTAGTATTGTGACGTTACCAACTCCTTTGGTTAACATAAGATCTTCTACTTTAACTTTAGTAGCAGTACCAGCACAGCTTGACAATAGATAAGATGAGGTCAAGCCGCCTAAAGCACCTAATATAGCCCCTCTTCTACTTACTTTCATAAATAGTACCTCCTGAATCTTATTTGTTTACTGGTGATTCTGGGTGTAATAGGTATGCTACTACGTCAGCTATTTCTCTAGAACTCAAGATAGCATTATGTCCATATCTTGGCATAGGCGCGCACGGATACATAGCCCAGCTGTTGTAAATTATACTGTAGACAGTTTTTATCTTTTCTATGCTTTCTGGTGAGTTCATGTTTTCCTTGGTTATACCCCACCTCTTTCCGTATGCTCTTAGAGAAGGTCCAAGGTTACCACCTACGATTCCACGCTCTATTTCGTGGCACGCATAACAGTTAGTTCCTATAGCCCCAGGCTTATCCGAAAAGCCGTAAGGGACATTACGACCAGCAGAACCCGTTACAATTTTCTTGCCGTTTTCCCAGTTACCTAAATATATACCCCAGTCAGGATACTTGATGTTGCTAGAAAGCTCCATAACCTTTTGAATATCCTTGGGTGGCATTTCTTCCCTTGAGTTATACTTACTACATATTCTCTGGGCCTCGTCCTGTTGTATCTTCCATGCTACTACAGGGTTATCGTCAAAACTTTCTTTAAGTAATTTTTGGAATTCTTCTTCTGTTATTTTTGTTTGAGCTTGGCTAGCCCCCTTTGTTTGAGTCTTGCCTTTTTGTGAATAAGAAATTTCAGTTCCAATTAAAGAAAAAGCAGCAACTAAAGTTAGAACATACCAAAGTTTTTTCATAAAACCACCTCCTATCTTGCTATTGCAGGAACTTTTATTTCTGTTCCGTTGGCAGAACCATAAAGATAAGTGCTCAATGCTACAGCTATATCAGAGTGAGGCTTAAGGTATGGCAATCTCGTTTGCCTTAAACATTCAGCATACCTATAATGCATCGGAAATACTTGGTTCCAAGATACTCTGTAGATTGGGAATTTGTTTACTGCAGATCCAACTTCACCTCTATCTATGCTCCACAATGCACTTGCTCTTATTCTTTGTTGTTGTTTTCCTGCGTGACATGTTGCACAGTTAAAGTCCCAGGGCCCCATTCTAGCATAATAGACCTTTTTACCTAGCTCATACATTTTCTTTACTTGGGGATCTTTCAAGTTTACATTAAACTTATAACCATTGGACTCCATGGATAGATATGTTACCATCGCCTCGTATTCGGAGAAACAGTTGGTTTTTCCCCAACACTGCATAGCAAATTTTCTTACTTGCTCTGGTGCCATACCTGCATACTGTTGCAAGCACCAACCTAAGCGAGTTTCTAGATCCATGACTTTTTTAGCATCCGGAAAGTATCTAGGAAGCTGCGCTAGAGCACCCTTAAATACACCTGGTCCTAATCCAAAGTCACATTTGTCTATGTTGTATTTTTTAACAAGTTCTTTGCCCTGTTCATACCATATTTCCGCTGGGTTGATTCCTTCAGCAAGCTGTTTCAGAGCTTCTTTAAGAGCTTTTTCTTCGTCCTCTGTAACACTTGCATCTTGGGCGGAAGAAAGTCCAATGCTACTAAGTATACCTAGTGAAACTAAGGCTCTGAAAATAGCCCTCTTCATGGCTTATATACCTCCTTTATACAACCTTTATCTCTGCATCTTTTGACCACTTACCACCTTTGTTGTCTTCATAATCGATTTTAATTACTCCAGATTGGTCAGCTAAAACTGTAACAGCAAAGAATGGATTTGTACTCGGTGCTCCCCCCATATTGATCGTAGTAACCTCCCTGTTGTTATAGGTTACTACTAGCTTTGTTAAATGATGAGCCGGGATTAGATTCCCCTGTGCATCTTTCCTATTGCCTGTCTCCATTGGGTGAGTTATTACCATTTGCACCCTGAAAACTTCACCCTTTTTTACTTCCTTTGGCACACGAAGCACTCCTGTTCCTATTATACTCATTTCTACCTCCTTATATTATTTTTTTTTATTTTTCAATTTTACCATTTTACTTTTTTATTTTCTCGTTAAGTTCTTCTTTGCTTCAGAATTTGTCATTTTGTAAGAGGTTTTGTAAAAGGTGCCCGTTAGGGCACCAATGAAAGCTGTCAGCAACCACCTACGGTCACCTTTACTTCTCTAGCAGCCATTATGTAAGAACCGTCTTTTAGTTTCATTATAGCCCTTATGTTTGAAGAGTCTCTCATCTTTATCCTTGTGCTCACAAAAACTTTACCGCTTAGGGGAGTTACGGTCATATCGAGGATGTATGGATTTGCGTTATTGTCTACGAAAATCCATACTTTTTCCACCTTATCTACTGGGATATTTGACTCGACGGTTATGGGAATTGCTGCAGCTGTTTCCGCTATGGTCGGGGCTTGGATAGTAATCTGGTCACTCACCTTTACATCGGACAGATCAACACCCGCACGCTCCTTAACGGCTTTGACTAGACGCTCCGGAGCTGCAGATGCAAAAGATGGCTTTAGAGTTAGTGGGGTTGCAGTTAACCCCAATACACTTAGTGCGGCTGCTGCCAAAAATGTTCTCCTGTCCATGGCTACACCTCCTATAAGATTTATTAGCAATTTTTAATGCTAGATAATTTGCATGCATTCTGTACAAAGTTTATAAATGAGTTTGCAGGCATGCTACCAAAGCCTTTAGACACTACTTTATCAGTTTTTGGGTTATAAAACACATAGGATGGTACCCCAAATACACCAAATTTATACGCCCATGCTCTACCTTCATCAGAAAAGGTGTCCAAAGAAATCACTATTAGGTTTTCCATACGCTTCGCTACGTCATCTTCTCCAAATACATACTCCATCTGTTGACAGTAAGAACATCCTTTGCTGTAAAAGTAAAACATAACAAGCTTTTCTTCTTTTTTAGCCTTTTGCATACCTTCATCAACCTTTGTATACCAATTGGCAAAGCTTAAATTTATAGTTAGGAAACTAAGTAATATAAGTTTTATAGCTACTATCTTCATCATAGAGTTTAATTTAACATCACTGTATTGATATGCAATTAAGACTTTTTTATACCGTTATAATTTAAATTTATATAACAGTATAAGGATATAAGAATATAAATATTAAACATAAAAAATTAAAAATACCAGTTTTAGGTTATAATTTTGTATCTTTTATGGGTTTAATAAAACATAGTTTGGCCTTTTCTTTTGGTACTTTGTTAAGTAGAGTATTTGGTTACGTAAGGGATGCCGTTTTGGCGTATCAATTTGGGGTCTCTTCTGTTACCGATGCTTTTTTTATAGCTTTTCGTCTTCCAAACACTTTCAGGCGACTTTTGGGAGAAGGTGGCTTCAATGCAGCCTTTATTCCACTGTACGCTGAGAATGTGAAGGAAGGAAAAGAAAAAAACTTTTTGTCATCCGTTTTTACTTTTTACACTTTGACCAATCTAATTATCACTTTTCTTGGCATTATTTTTGCTAGTTACATTATCCTTTTGATTGCTCCTGGAATAAAGAATAAAGAACATTTCCCTTTAGCTGTTTTTTTTGCTCGCTGGTTCTTCATATACCTCTTTTTTATAGGTATAAGCTCCTTCTTCATGGCTGTTCTGAACGTAAAAGGAAAGTTTTTTGTCCCTGCTTTTGCGCAAGGTATTTTTAATATAGTTTTTTCTCTCATTGTTGCTTTACTTGGCCATCAGTACGGCATCTACTCTCTAATACTAGGAGTGCTAATAGGTGGTATATTACAAGCATTTTTTCATATACCTTTTCTAAAGGGTATCTCCCTTGGATTGTCTTTCAAATGGGATTCAGATATTAAACTTCTAATCAAGAGATTAATCCCAAGTCTTTTAGGTTTTGGTATAGCTCAATTATCTTTCTTTGTAGATACTCTCTTGGCTTCTTTCTTGGCTCTTGGCGCAGTTTCTTATTTATACTATGCAAATAGGATATTTCAACTTCCTTTGGGTGTAGTTTCTGTAGGGATGGCTAACTCCTTGCTTTCTGCTTTGTCAGTAGAGGGAAACTACAAAGGCAACACAACACTAGCCATAAGATTTGTGCTTTTGCTCTCTATCCCAGCAACCGCTGGTTTGATTGTGCTGTCTGACCAAATAATAGGACTACTCTATATGAGAGGTAAATTCACACAGGAAGACGCAATAATAGCTAGCCATGTTCTTAAAGCGTACTCTCTAGGGCTTGTATTTTTTTCTCTCCAAAAGCTTTTGGGTGCAACCTTCTTCGCCAAAGGAGACACAAAAACACCAATGGTAGCCTCCTTCCTAACTGTTGCTTCTGAGGGGTTATTCGCCTTTGTTTACGCATTTTGGTTAAAAATGGGAGTAGTAGGTTTGGCTTTAGGAACTTCAACATCTGCAATTGTTGGGTTTATTTACTTTGTATATAAGAACAATATTATAAAACTAACTAGTATTATAAACTTATCAACGAAAGGTGTATTGTCTTCTCTGGTCATGATTTCCGTAATATACGCTCTAAAACAACTAAACAGCAACCCTTTTACACTTATCTACATAATACCGGTAGGTATCTTTACCTACTTAGTTTGCTTAATTATTCTAAGGGAAGAACTTGCCTTATTGGCTCTTGGAAGACTGAAGAGCTTTATTTACAAGTTTGTAAACTCTTGACACTCTCCTGCTAGCTTCATTCTTGTGGATTACACCTTTTGCCGCCGTGTGTTGTATAATGCTAACGACCTTTGGTAGAAATTGCATAGCTTCCTCTAATTGCTTATTTTCAACCAATTTCCTTAAGTTTTTAATGTAAGTCCTCATTCTGGAGAGATGATACCTGTTGCGCACTCTTCTTTTTGCATCTCTCCTCATACGTTTTTCCGCTTGTCTTGTATTTGGCATTTCTAACCTCCAAATGTTCTTATCAGGATAACAGGCGACGGGCGGACTCGAACCGCCGTAAAAGGGATTTGCAGTCCCTCGCCTAGCCGCTCGGCCACGTCGCCTAAAAAACAAAAAGCGGGCGACGGGACTCGAACCCGCGACCTGCTGCATGGCAAGCAGCCGCTCCACCACTGAGCTACGCCCGCTAAGCTATATATATTATAATACTAAAAACCAAAGATTTCTATTTCTTCTTCTCTGAACTTTCCTTCAAAGAGTTCCCAACTTCTGTAAGATAACACTTTTGAATTACTAACAGAAAAAATTATGTAAGAAAATCCTTCAAAGGCTCTTTCTTCATCAAACTGTGAAGGTCTGTCTGGATGGTCTGGATGAGAGTGGTAAACGCCAACAATTTCTAATCCGAACTCTTTCGCTTTATTTTCCGCTTTCAGGTAATCCTTGGGATCTATTTGGTATCTGTCACCTTTCCTCTCTGGATGTGTATTGGGTGTGGGGTATATACCAAAGACAGTTCTTACATCTTGATGTATTTTGCCGAGGAGTAATCCGCAAGCCTCATAAGGGTAATCCTTTTGTGCATGTTGAATAGCCTTTTCTAGAGCACTTTTTTTAATCCTAAGCATTCTTATATTAAACCATAATCTAATAAAAGTTCCGCTATCTGGACAGCATTTGTAGCCGCACCCTTACGAATATTGTCTGCCACTATCCACATAGCAAGTCCGGGCTCAAAGACCAGGTCTTTTCTTATTCTTCCAACGAAGACTTCATCTTTTCCTTGTGCCAATATAGGAAGCGGGTATTGTATATCTTCTGGCTTATCTACAACAACCACTCCCTTTGCTTTCTCAAGTATTGCCCTTGCTTGCTCGGGTGTGATTTCCTTTTTGGTTTTTATGGATACAGCCTCAGAGTGTCCATAAAAAACGGGCACTCTAACGGTAGTAGGTGACACTTTTATGTTCTCATCGTGCATTATCTTCCGTGTTTCGTTTACCATTTTCATCTCTTCCTTAGTGTAGCCGTTTTCTGTGAACACGTCGATTTGTGGGATAACGTTAAAGGCTATGGTCTTAGGAAGTGCCTTATTTTCTGGTATTTCTTTATTTTCACACCAAGATTTGACTTGTTCTTTGAGTTCGTTTATCGCTTTGGCTCCTGCACCAGAAACCGATTGATATGTAGAAACTACTATTGACTCTATACCTACCGCATCGTATATGGGCTTTAATGCAACAACCATCTGTATAGTAGAACAGTTAGGATTAGCTATGATACCTCTGTGCCATTTTACGTCCTCTGGGTTTACCTCTGGCACCACAAGGGGAACTTCGGGATCCATCCGCCAGGCGGAGGAGTTATCTATCACCACAGCACCATCCTTTGCAAATAGAGGAGCATACTCCTTGCTCACAGATCCCCCAGCGGAAAACAAAGCTATATCTATACCTTTAAACCCCTTCTGTTTGTTTACAGCTTGTACCTTTACGCTTTGACCTTTGAAAGTAAGTTCTGCACCTTCCGACCTTTCACTGGCAAAAAGCAAAAGCTCATCTACAGGGAAGTCTCTTTCTTCCAAAACTTTCAGAAACATTCTGCCCACTTCACCGGTGGCACCTACTACGGCAACTTTGTAACCCATGATTTAAAATTATAACCTTTATGGTTTACTTGGTCTTTATAATTGTGTCTTTTTTGGCTCTTGTGGTGAATTTAAATATGTATCCATTTAGGGGAGAAGAGTCTCTGAGAGTGATCGTAGAGTATGAGATGTTTCACAGTGGTAACTACATTCAACCCACCTTCCTGGGAGAACTATACTTTAACAAACCTCCACTATTTAATTGGCTTATAGTTCTATACTCCAAAGTATTTTCCTGGAGCGAAATAACAGTAAGAGCTGTTTCATTGACTTTCCTTATTCTAACGATGGCAGTTACCTTTGCTTTTTCTTACTCACTTTTTAGAAATACCCATCTTTCTCTTCTAGCTTCGCTTATTTTCCTAACCTTTGGCAACGTGCTATTTTTCTATGGCTACTTGGGAGAGATAGACATAACACTTACCTTTTTTGTCTCCTTCATGATATACAGTCTTTATTTATACTACATAAAGCAATCTGTTAAATTTTTGTTCCTTGCAAGTGTGCTGGTAGCTCTTTCTTCTTTGCTTAAAGGTTTTCCAGCTTACGCTTTTTATGGTATAAGTCTTCTGGTTTTAGGTGTTTACTTTCGAAACATTAAACTGCTTTTTTCAAAGTATGCAGTAATAGCACATCTTTTAACACTACTTATACCTTTGGTGTGGATTTTGAGCACACCAGAACCCAACCTTTACCTAAATAGACTCTTCTACGAGAGCTTTTCGAGAGTATCCAACGAAGAGTTCAACAGATTAAAACACGCTTTTACCTATGTGCTTATTACACTAAAGGATACACTACCTTGGAGCTTAATAGCACCTATTGCTCTGTACACACTCCACAGAGAAAGAGCTCTAAGCGTTCCCAATCAGGTTAGGCTTCTCTTGCTTTTGCTGATTGCAAATTACATCCCTTATGCGCTCTCAAAAGCGGAAGGAAGGTATGTAATCCCCCTTTATCCACTTTTGGCTATAATTTTTGCACACTTTATAAACCAAGTCCATCAGCCAAAGTTTAAAAAGTTACTTTACTTTACCATAGGTTTGACCATCTTTTTTAGATTTGTATACGGTATGGTGTTCTTTCCATACTACGCACAAAGGGAAACATCGCCTAAAAATATAGCTTTGGATATGCATTCTTTGGTAAAGAACTCCCAGGTAGCTTGCCAGTGCAGCCAATACAAAAGTGTGTGTCTGTATTTGGGTATACTACGAGACAAACCGCTAAAGGTTCACAGATTAACCCCAGATGCCAACTACGTGATTTTGTGTGATTCCATGATTAGCGAAGTTATAGTAAAAGAATACAACAATGGAAAGATAAAACTCGTTTACTTAGGTAATAGGTAGAAAGTCAGTTAAAATTTTAGCTTATGATAAAAAAGGTCTTAATAGCAAACAGAGGTGAGGTAGCTACAAGGATAATAAGAGCATGTAAAGAACTTGGTATAAAAACGGTAGCCATATACTCAGAAGCCGATTCCCAAGCTTTGTACGTCAAAAAGGCGGACGAAGCTTACCTAATACCTGGAGATCCAATAAGAGCATACTTGGATTATAGAAAAATAGTTAATTTAGCCAAGTCTATAGGAGCAGATGCCATACATCCAGGGTATGGATTTTTAGCAGAAAATGCGGATTTTGCAAGGTATTGTATAAAAAACGGAATAATTTTTATCGGTCCTAAACCCGAGCACATAGAACTATTTGGTAACAAAGTTAAAGCAAGAAGAAAGATGAAGGAGCTAGGGCTTCCTACTGTACCCGGTGTAGATGAGCCTCTGAGTGACTACAAGGAAGCTCTTAAACATGCAAAAGAAATAGGCTTTCCAGTAATTTTAAAATCGGCGTACGGCGGTGGTGGTAGAGGTATGCGTGTGGTGAAGGATGAAAAAGAATTTCCTTCTCTATTCGAGTCAGCATACAGGGAAGCTCAAACATTTTTTGGAAAAGGTGACCTTTTTATAGAAAAATACCTGGAAAATCCTAAACACATAGAGATCCAAATACTTGGAGATAAATATGGAAATGTCATACACCTTGGAGAGAGAGACTGTTCCATACAGAGAAAGCACCAAAAAATTATAGAGATAACGCCTTGTCCAGTCTTGCCCAACAGTTTAAGGAAGAAGATGTTAGGTTTGAGCGTCAGAGCTATGATGCAAGTAGGATATGAGAGTGCTGGGACTCTTGAATTTCTAGTGGATTTGAACACTAAAGAATTTTACTTCATAGAAATGAATACAAGACTACAGGTAGAGCACACCATTACGGAAATGGTAACAGGCATAGACATAGTTGAGCAAATGATAAAGATCGCTATGGGAGAACCTTTGGAGTTTTCTCAAAACGATGTAAGTTTTAGAGGCTATGCCATGGAGTTTAGAATAAATGCGGAAGATCCGAAAAGGAACTTTGCACCTGCGCCTGGTAAGATAACAGCTTACTACTCTCCAGGTGGACCAGGTGTAAGAATGGACTCTGCCGTTTACAAAGATTACACCATACCTCCCTATTACGATTCTATGATAGCAAAACTTTCTGTGTGGGCTTTGTCTTGGGATAGGGTGCTAGAAAGAGCGAGAAGGTCCATAGATGAATTCATCATAAGAGGTGTTCCTACAAACATACCTTTACATAGAGAAATTATTAGGGATGAAGATTTTAGAAGTGGTTACTTTGGTATAAAATTCCTAGAAACCAAGCTTCCAACGTATGACTTTGAGGTAGAAGGTGTATTCGATCCTGAAGATTTAGCTTTGGCAATATCCGCCGCCATAGCTAGCTACTATGGGCTGTAAGTTATGCTTCGCCCACCACTCAAGAAACCTTCCTTTGTCTTTACCCTTACAGTGAATTTGACTTCAGAAGAGGGCTTTTGAACTTCAAACAAAAACCCCTTCGTTTGACCTAGTATTTTGTCACCTTGGTATATCACAAAAGATTCGTAATCCTCTCTGTAAGACCATATAAGAAAGAGTCTATCATTCACCACTCTATATTCCAAAGCATCCACATCTTCCACACGTGGTATAGGTTTTGCATCTATGCAAAATGTAACTGGTAAAGACTCTCTGTTGCCTGCCACGCCAGTTAAAGCGTAGCATTTTTTTGAGTAGTCTTTGCTTATTTCATACTCCTTTGGTATTTGCTTTCTATTTAAGATATCAAGATCTCCGTCTAAGTATGGATAAAGGGCAAATGTATCAAAACCCGATGCCTCAAGAAGGATTTTATCTCCTAAATCTCTAACAACAAACTTGGGCGTCTGCATTAAGGCTTCTTCTACACACTGTTTTTTACTCCTAGTGTTTACACCTTTTACTTTAAAACAAAAAGCGTTGGAGCTTTCTGTGTAAAAGATATTTTCCCTCTTTTGAAAATTCTCAACTACTATTTGATCCTTCAAGCTCAAAACGTAAACCTTATTACCTATACGTCTTACTTCCGTTTCTGGTAAAGGAAGTACCTGAGTGTCTGCTTTTATACCACACGAGAAGAGCAAAAGGAAAAAGACCAATACGTATACCATCTTGGAAATTATACAGTAAGAGATAAACTAAAAACTGAGAAAGTCAAAACCCGATTGTTGATTAGGTTTTGCTATTATGCCCATGCTAATTAGTATTTCTTCCTCTTGAGATATGGCTTGCTCTGGATATAAAAATCTAGGACATGCGATAGAACAGTTCTTGCAATGTGTGCAAAGATTGATAAACTTTTTCTTTAACAAGTTACCAATATCTTGCGTGCTTTCTTCGTACTTATTCACCAAGTGTTTATAAGATCTCAAGAAAGCCATGGGACCACCAAAATAAGGGGCTTCCAAAATTACTGGGCATACTGAATCACATACCCCGCAGAGTATACACTCAAAGCTCTTCTCTAGTTTTTGTATGTCTTCAGGATACAAAACTTTAGATTTTTTACCTTCTTTAAGGCTTATACCTTTTATCCTACTTACCAAAACCTCATGATCTACTACAAGATCCTTTACAACAGGCAAACCAAATAAAGGTTCTATTTTTAAAACATCACCAAATTCAATTATTCCCGTTTTGCAAGCTAACACTGGTCTCGAGTTTACTCTTACAGCACAAGTGCCACAAATTCCTGACCTACACATGCTTCTATAGCTTATAGTAGGATCTAGTTCTTCCTTTATTATGTTTAAGATATCCAATACAGTCAACGATTTATTTGGATCAAGATTCAGATTATAAGAAAACCACCCATTATTTCTCCATATTTCTACGGAAATACTCATTAAATTTAAATGTAGGCTTCTTGATAAATTTTGTAAACATCATCTATAGATGGTTCAACGGGATTTATCAAAAATATTCCTCTAGCTGTCATATAAACATCCTCTGCTAATCTTTCAAGTTTGTCTTTTTCAACATTTAGGTCCTTCAGACTTACCCTCATACCTACCTTTTCTAGAAACTCTTCCACTGCATCAACTGCTCTGTGTGCTTTGCTATCGTACCCCATTAATTGGGCAAATAAAGCATACTTATCTGGATTACCCGAATAATTGAATTTAGTAACAGCTACAGCTAAAGCTGCTAAACCTTCACCGTGAGCTATCTCTGGATAATGAGCGGATACAGGATGCTCCATAGCATGTATTAAAGCTACTCTTTTTTTATCTATAGCAATACCGGCTAACATACTAGCATAAGCCATCTGAGTTCTAGCTTCTTTGTTGTTTGGTTCTTCTATTGCCACAGGTAGCCATTCCTTTATAATTTTTATAGCCTTCATTGCCAGCTCATCTGCGAGAGGGTTATAAGCTTTATTGGTTAAAGATTCCAAGGCGTGCATAAAGGCATCTACTCCTGTAATAGCCGTCAATTTTCTGTCCATACTTACTGTCAAGGAAGGATCAACTATAGCTACCTTTGGATAGTTCAAAGAGTGGGATATAACAAGTTTTTCTTTTCTTATGGGATTGGAAATTACGGAGTATCTATTTACCTCTGAGCCTGTACCTGCGGTAGTTGGAATACAAATAACAGGTCTGTTTAAAAAAGGAATAAGTCGGGGACCTTCTGGATAATTTACATAATCCCAAGCGTAGCCTTCGTTGGATGAAACAATAGAAATAGCTTTGGCACTATCTAAAGAACTTCCTCCACCTAGACCCACTATAAAATCTACTTTTTCTTCTACAACTACTTGGCTTGCACGATTCACCATTTTGTCCGTAGGATTAGGTTCTACTTCATCAAATACGATTATCTCACTTACACCATTTTTCCTTAGAAATTCTATAGTTTTATCTAAGTAACCGTGTTTTTTCGTTGAAGATTTACCAGTTACTATAATAGCTTTAAAACCAAAACGCTTAGCTACATGTCCAAGCTTTTGTAGACTTCCCCACCCAAATAGAATTTCTACTGGCAAATAAAATTCAAAAAAGTTCATGCCTCCGTTATATCTTCTCTCTGAATCTCTATATCTTCTGGTATGGTTGCTTCGAAGGTAGGTACCGTGTATGTTGGAATAATACCCTCTTGTTCCACTTTTTCTGCACAGTGGGCATGGTAGCGTGTCCAAGGTATAGCTTTTAATCTCTCATAAGGTATAGGTTCTCCACAATATTCGCATATTCCATAAGTTCCTGCTTGCATCTTTTGAAGAGCATAATCTATCTCTCTGATTATGAACATTTCTCTACCGGAGAGATTATCTAAAAGCTCCTGTGTGTAAGTCATTTGACTAAGATCTTCCAAATCCCCAGGTTCCTTTACTTCTTCTTCTATACGAGATTGAGTGTCTTCTTTTTTTCTATAGCGGTCTAAGAGTTTTTCCTTTTCTTCCAAGAGAAGAAGTTTTAGATCTTCAAGTTCTTTTTTTGTTAACATGTTTTACCTCCACTATGTTAGTTTAAAGAAGAGTAAATGTAGTAATTATACAAAACATTCTTAACATAGTTACGCGTCTCATGGAGAGGTATAGTTTCTATGAACAGATAAGGGTCAGAATACTGGATAAAGGATCTGACTCTATTTTCTCCTGCGTTATAGCTGGCTATAACTCTTGTTATATCCCCATTCCAATAATCCATAAGATATCTAATATATGCAGTTCCAAGATTTATGTTAGTCTCTATATCGTAAACATTTTTTAGAACTATGCCTTCCCTTTGAGCCATCCATTTAGCTGTACTGTCTATCAGCTGCATAAGACCTCTAGCATTAGCTACAGATGTAGCTTGTGGATCGAACAAACTCTCTTGTCTCATAATAGCCAGAACCAGGTTGGGGTCTATATTGTATTTATTTGAATAAAACATAACATAAGAAGCGTAAGGCTTTGGAAAAGCTACTACACTGTAAATATCTGATCTTACCCCATATTTTCTAGCAGCCAATCTAATACCAAGGAAGGTATCAAATTTAGATATCTCTATTATATCTGATGGTGTTATATCTTTAATCCTTCTAAAAGCCTCTAAACGTGCATAATATGGAAAACCTGATTCATTTATAGACTTTAGGATTATTGCAGTTTTAGGAAACTCTTCAGAAGATATCCTTAGGAGTATATTGCTAGCTATTGGCTCTCCTAAATAAGATTTGGCTACTATAGAGTAAAAACCACTCCCTTTTGAACTTTGGAAAAGGTACTTTGTAGATGTCTCTTGCATTCCTAAAGCAACATAGCTCTTTGATATCCAAAAGTTGGATTTGGCTATTTCCTGAGATAGACGGGTATGCAAAAGGCTTTGCTTAAAGTAATTTACAGCTTCATCATACCTATGTAATATGTAATTGACAAGACCTAAATTGAAATACTTTTCGTAAGAGTCTGTAGATTTTTCTAAGAACTCTAGGGCTTTATTATAATTGCCTTGAAAAAGGAATAGCTTACCCACAAATAAGGATACGTTACTGTTATCTTCAACCATACTCCGTAAAGAAGCTTCATCTCCCATATTAAAGTATGCCCTAGCAAGATACTCATCTCTTAGATCTGTTCTTTGGCAATTTCTTAAGACTTCCAAAGCTCTATCATCCTTAAGCCTGTAAAGAGCTGCACCGTAGATATCACACAGGTGTGTATAAGAATGATTCTCATAGAGAGTAACTATAGTTTTATAGTACCTTTTATCGAACAACTCCTTGAAAATGTCTCTAGCTTTGTTTTCATCTATCTTTACTTGTTGCGCAAACTCAGCAAAAAGAGCAGGATCTTTCATAAAGGCTTCACTTAAATCAAGTTTGTAATTTACCCATAGGTTTTTGTATACATTTTTCAAATCAGGACGAAGCTTCTTTGGATCTATGTCTCTTAGGATCTTTAGACTCTCATTTCTTTGTGATTGCTTACGCAACTCATCAGCAACCAATACTCTAACATCTTGTATGAATACAGCATCGGAATAATTTTCTAAAATCTTGTAACCTAATTTTACATCTCTTGTCCTAAAAAACTCCAATAGTAGCTGGTACTCTCTAGGAAGATTTTGAGAAAAGGCTGTAGAGAGAAATATTAATATAAGGAGTAACTTTTTCATCTTATGTAAGTAATAGTGATGAGGATTAATACACCAAACACCAAATTCAGCCAAACTAGGTTGGGAATAAGACTAAACCTTCCTTTCTTGAACAGGAAAAAGTATATGTAAAAGAAGTTTAAAACCATGAGTAAAAAAAGAAATAGTTTAAGATGAAAGAGTATATTCTCACTAAAATCTCGTCTGTAACCATGCCATAAATACATCCCAGTTAAGAAAAGCACAAATATAGATAACCAAACCGCCGAGAAAAACCTATTGTAAAGTTTTTGTAAAAATACTACCTTATCTTCCTTATTCCTTAAGCTTTCAAGAGCAGGCCTTAAAAATAGTAAAGTAAAAACCATACCACCTATCCATACAGTTACAAATAGGATGTGCAAAAAAAGAAAACTCTTAGTCATTATTTTCCCCCTTCCTTACAACATACACCTTATCATTAGCTATATCTTGTATTGCCTGAAATGTTTTCTTTATCAATGCTCCACTTGTCTTGTCTTTTAAGAAAATATCATCACTTTCTTTCATAAGCTGTAGCGTCCTTTTAGCCGCAGCTAATACAAGTTCATACCTTGAACTAACTTTTTTAATTGCCTCCTCTATGTTTGGTCTTCCACTCATACTTTACCTCCATGAAAAATTTTACAATCACCCTTTATCAATCTCCTCATTTCTTCATCTTTTATAACAAAGTCTAAATTTTTGGTAAATGTTTCAGTTTTATGCATGTGGGATATTATTATACTCTTAAGAACTTTCACAGCGTTATCAATATAATCGTTAAGTATTATGTAATCAAAGTATTTAGCGCAAGCTATTTCTTCTTTTACTGATCTAAGCCTTTCTTGTAAGTTCTTGTCTAAAAAGCCCCTACTTAACAATCTTCTTTCAAGCTCTTGCAATGATGGAGGCAAGATAAATATAAGTAAACTATCGGGTCTGACCTCTTTAATCTTCTTTGCTCCCTGAACATCTATTACAAGAATGGACGAGAAGTTTTCTTCTTCGTTTTTTAAAACTTGACTTTTAGGTGTACCGTAATAGTTACCATATACGTTAGCGTACTCTAGAAATTCATTTTTTTTAATTCCTTCTTTAAAGGATTCAACATCCATAAAAATGTAGTCCACTCCCTCAATTTCACTTTCTCTCTTAGCTCTGGTTGTTGCGGTTATCACTCTCCTTATCCTGAGACTTTCACCTTCCTTTAGTAATTTTTCTACGATGGTTGTTTTTCCTGTTCCGGAAGGTGCTGAAATGACGAAGATACTCATACTTAAAATTATAAATGAGCCGGGAGGGATTTGAACCCTCGACCCACGGATTAAAAGTCCGTTGCTCTACCTGGCTGAGCTACCGGCTCTAAAGTTTATATATTTTATACCATTTTCTATTTCATACAAGCTTTTCTTTACCTTTACCTTTTAAGATCCTGAGTCTAGGTCTAGATATAGCTAAATCTCCAGCTTTTACATCTTTACTTACTATAGAACCACCTGCTATAAACGCAAAGTCCTCAATCTTCAGAGGTGCAATCAAGAGCGAGTTGCTACCTACAAAAACGTTGTTACCTACATGAGTTTGATGTTTTCTTTTTCCATCGAAGTTGGCAAAGACTACACCTGCCCCAATATTGGTAGAACTCCCTATAAAAGCATCTCCTATATAAGTAAGATGCTTAGCTTTTACATCTTTATTTAATTGAGACTTTTTAACTTCCACAAAGTTTCCTACGTGACTATTTTCACCTACTATGCTTTCATCCCTTACGTGAGCAAAAGGACCTACGATAGCACCACTTCGTATTTGAGAATTTCTTATAATGGAATAGGCATCCACTACAACATCCTCACTTATGATGCTATCTTCGATGATTGCACCATTTCCTATCTTTGAACCTTTGCCTATGCGGGTTTTACCTTTTAAACTTACATTTGGAAATATTTCTACATCACCTTCCAAAACTACATCCGGTTCTATCCATATGCTTTCAGGTTGATGTATGGTGTTACCTTTTTCCGCCCAGTATTTTAACAATCTTAGTCTGATAACATTTTCTGCTATAGTCAGTTCCCATCTATTGTTTACTCCCAAAACTTCCGTAGGATCGCTTGCCATAAAGCTTCTTACTATGTAACCTTTATTAGCCATGAGTTCTATTGCTTGTGTTAAGTATATTTCCCCTGTTTCTTTGCTCGGCTTTATGTGAAATATTACATCAAAAAGATGTGGAGAATAGAATATGTATAAACCTGCATTTATTTCTCTTACCTGCTTCTCCTGAAAATTTGCATCCCTTTCTTCTACGATTTTTATAACATTCCCTTTGTCATCTTTAATGATTCTGCCATATCCTGTAGGATCTGGTAAAAAGGAAGAGAGTAGAACAGCTGATGGTGTCAATTTCTCATACTCTTGAACAAGTAATGTAAACCTCTGCATCTGTTTTAGCGTTTCAGATGTGACCAAAGGTGAATCACCGTTGATCACTAGTATATAATCTTCATAGTCTCTCCAAAGATCTAAACCAGATATTACAGCATCCCCAGTTCCACCCTTTGGATTTTTTTGGTAAAAAACTTTTATATTGGAATCTCCCAAAACATTTACCACCTCCTCGGCTTTGTATCCTACAACCACACCTATATCTGATATACCTGCATTTTTAAGAAGATTAATAACATACCAAATCATTGGTTTACCAAGGATAGTATGAAGCACCTTAGGTTTATCACTCCTAAAACGGGTACCTAAACCTGCAGCAAGTATTAAAGCCCTCATGTTCTTCCTCCTGCGTCAGCGGCAACGCCCCTTTTACTTTCTTGAATAAACTTTACAAACATTAAAACTTCTTCGTAATTGCCTAATTCTTTGAGAACTTTTTCTATTGAATCTTTCTTTAGTAATGAGCTTCTAAAGATTATTCTGTATGCTTTTTTAAGAGCCTGAATAATTTCCTTACTAAAGCCCCGTCTTTCCAGACCAACTGTATTTATGCCGTAGAGCTTTGCATGTTGACCTGATGCTCTTACAAAAGGTGGTATATCCAAAGATACTCCAGACACACCACCTACCATAGCATAAGAACCAACCTTGGACCATTGATGCACAGCTGACAAACCACCTATAAATGCGTATTCTCCAATCTCCACATGACCGCCCAGAGTGGCACAGTTAGCCATTATTACACCTTTTCCTACAATGCAATCGTGTGCTACATGTGCATAAGCCATTAACATAACATCATCTTCTATTACAGTCTTACCTATACCAAAAGAAGTCCCTCTATGTACCGTTGTATACTCCCTAAGTATTACTCTATCTCCAATATGGGTACTCGTTTCCTCTCCTGTATACTTTAGGTGTTGAGGTTCTTCTCCAATAATAGCCCCATCGTATATTTTACATTGTTGCCCTATACTGACTTTGCCTTTTATGGTAACCCTTGCACCAATTTTTGTGCCTTTACCAATCTTTACCTCACCTGTTATTACCGTATAAGGTCCTATTTCTACATCATCCTCTAGCTGTATATCACCATCTAAGATCACGGTTGGGTGTATTCTCATTTATACCTCCTTGAGAGCTTTTCTGAGTAAGTTCAGCGCTGTTTGAGTTGCCAAAAATCTATTTACATTACGAGACCCACTGAATATAAACCTATGGACTACAATTTCTTTATCAGATCCTATACCAACATAGGTTAGTCCTACAGGTTTTTCCTTTGAACCACCACCTGGACCGGCAATTCCAGTTATAGCTACAGATATATCTGCATCTGTTTCTTCTAGCACACCTACACACATGGCTCTACAAACTTCTTCAGAAACGGCACCATGCTTTAGTAATAAGTTTTCGTCTATGCTTAAGAGTTTGCTCTTTAATTCGTTTGCATAAACCACTACACCTCCTAGGAAAAAGCTAGAAATCCCAGAAACATTCACCAATCTTGCTGAAAGCAAGCCCCCTGTACAACTTTCAGCAACAGCTAATTTCATATTCCTTTGTATCAAAAGCCTTGCTACAACATCTTCCATCTCTTCCCATGTATCTGTGTAAATGTAGTCTTTGTAAAGTTCCAAAAGTTTTTGCTTTTGAAGTTCATTTTCGGGAAAGATATCTAAGCCACCAATCCAGCGTTTGTACTTTATTTCTTTCATATTTATGTCTTCTATACCAAAGGCTCTAAGTATCAACCCTTTCTTATTCTTTCTATTACAAATGCTTATTCTCAATCCAATACCTCGTAAGACTGATAAGGTTTCTTCATATAACAATTAGGACTTACTCCCCAATGGTAAGGTTGGTATTCATCGTAAGATTTTGGTATAAAAATTACGTTATCCGCTATTTTTGGGGTTACTTCTACATTAAATGTAACACCTCTTATATCTACTACTGAGCTTTTAACTTTGAGTTTAGCAGCCGTATTTTCATTCATGTAAGCTTTTTGATACTTTTCCATTTCATGGAGCCAAGGATACCAGTGCCCTAGATCCTCAACTAAAGTATTTTCTGTATGTATCCATACTCCATGTATATTTTCTTCTGGTGTTTGAAAGTCTAAACTTTCTATAAGTGGCAGGTTTATGTATTTTTGCTCCTGTGTATCAATCTCCACATCTAAAAAATCAGATAGAGTGTAAAATTCGTCACCATGGCATACCTTACTTGATTGGAAAATGCTACCAAAACCACTTCTATAGAAAAGAAACTCTCTCTCTGTAAAGTTTTTCGTTCCTATTATTAGCTTAGAGTTGTGAGATGTGTAATCAGGATATAGCGTAAAGTGGATGACAAACTTATTTGCTAGCTCCTTTACTACATCCAAAGGAAGGACTTTAAAAAGATTGCCCATCACTATAATGGTTTCATAATCTTTTGGGGAAAAGTCGTTTATATTTTTTGCTGGAAATATCATAAGGTCACCTACAAAAGAGTAATCAACTTTAAACTCTTTACGTAATTTTTTTAGAAGGTTTAGCAACCTGTTTCTATAAGGTGAATTAAGCAAGTGAGAACCTACCAAAACTAGTTTGTGATGCATAAAGGATAAGAGTTTTCTTATTTCTAAAGTGTCTTTGTTACTTGTGTTGGCATCTGCTACACTCTCTAGAAAGTTTATCATATCAGTAGGATTTAAAAGGTATCTTTTCTTTGCTTTTGCACACAATGTTTCGAAGCGAGAAGACACGCAAACAAGAATACCAGATTTTTCCACTGCATCAACTATGTATCTTGTGGACATAACTTCAGAAAAAACAGGCTCTGCATCTATAGAAAGAATAAAATCGTAATTTTTCCAATCCCAAAAATCCACCGTAGAAGGTCTAAAGTTCACAGTGGGAGCATCTACAAACACATCACCAAAGGAAGATGCTATAAGGTAATCTTCTAAACTTGTGTTTCTTCCTAGAAAAAAGGCTGTTTTTTTGTCCAAGCTCTGAGTTATCAATCTTTTGGCACTTTCGAAGTCCACGCTACTCAAATTGTTGCCTTCCCTCAGAAATATGCCCTTCAATCTCAAAGGGTTCATTTGTGTTTCCTGTATATAGGCTATCCCTTTGCTGCATAGACTACCCATGCCCCTTACATCATTAGGATGACCATACAGATCAACTATCTTTTTATCCTTTTTATATAAGACATAACCACATCCACACCCACATCCACAACACCGTCCAATGACTTCTTCGTCGAATTCTTTAACTGTCAAAGGCTTTAATAATTTTTCTAACACAAACTTTAATTATAACATAGCAGCACATAGCTACTTATCGATTGACAGTACTTTGATATCTATAGCATGTTTGATATTTAATAATTATCAAACTACTTGACATTTTCTGAATTATGCATATAATCAAACTTATGGATGAAGTTGCAAAAGTTATGGCAAGAGGCTTAATTACTTTGCCTAGCAATGTAAGAAAAAAGATTGGAATTCAAGAAGGAGATCTTGTTAGAATTGAAGTCAAGGGAGAGGAAATCGTTATAAAGAAAGAAAAGAGAATCTACGATCTACAAGGCGTTGTAAGAGAAACTTCTCAAAAGGAACAAAAAAGCTTTGGTGAAATACTGGCACAAGAGCTAAAAAAAGGGTAGGAGGGCAATTATGATTGAAAAACTTTACGATGTTAAACCAAAGGAGCCTAAGCTGTTACCAGCCAACTATACCCAAGGTGTAGATAATATATCTTCCGAAGATTTCCTAAAAATATACATGGAGACGTTAAAATACCAAGATCCTTTCCAAGAACAAGATCTATCCAAGATGTTGGATGATATGGTTAAACTTAATCAAGTAAATTATTTCGACAGCACGAAAAAATTTTTTGATGATATCAAAGGATGGTTAAACCAAATCACTATGCTTTCTAGTATGAGTCTTATAGATAAAAGTGTTGTTATATCTACGGATACACTAAACACCTTTAAAAACAGCGAGTACTACATACTTTCTGGAGACAACTATAGAGACATAAAGCTCAGGATATTGGATGGAGACACAATAATCAAGGAGGTAAGACTAGACTTGAAGAAAGGCTTAAATCCTTTGAATGTAAGTGACATACCCAGAGGTCAATACACCGTAAAAATTTACAAAGAAGGCTTAGAAGTAAACGATGTCATATTAGGTGTAAAAGGTAACATAAAATCAGCAACAATTTTAAATGGCAATTTAGCTTTCGAACTTAACGATGGATCTTTGATAGATCCATCCAGAATAGTACATATGGGAGGATAGAGCCATGATGAGAAGTTTTTTTAATGCCGTCACAGGTATGAACGCTTACAGAACATGGATGGATGTTACATCTGATAACTTAGCCAATGTAAATACTATTGGATTCAAAGGTAGCAGACCCATATTTCAAGATGTGTTATCTTCTGTGACTATTGGTCTCAATACAGTTACCAATACTATGAAATCAACCACATATGGAGCAGGCGTTATTGTAGATAGCACACAGAAATTGTGGACTATTGGAAACTTTAAACAAACAAGTGTAAACACGGATCTGGCTATACAAGGTAGAGGGCTCTTCATAATAAAAGATCCTATAACGAACACTTACTATTACACGAGGGACGGGCAGTATAGGCTTAGCAGGGATGGATTCATGGTAAACTCAGGTGGATTTAAACTTCAAGGTTTTAAAGTAGACGAAAAAGGAAAGACTATAGGTACAGGTCTCGAAGATATTCATGTAGTTCCTCAACTTGATCCAAAGTCTACAAACGTAATAAGGTTCTTACAACCAACAAATCTAAATGCAAATGTTAATCCTCCACCAGTTGCGTTTAACCCTAACGATCCTACAAGCTACAACTACAAATACACAATAACCATATATGACTCTCTTGGAACCCCTTATCAAGCTGATCTTTTCTTTGTAAAAACGAATACACCAAATGTATGGAACATACATCTAAGATCAGATATAGATCCGGGCACTCCTGGATACGAACTCTACGGTGATTGGCTAGGCGTGCAATTTTCCAACGATGGTAAACTACTATATGATAGTCTTCCTCCTAATGGTCTAATCCAAAGAGAACAAAGTCCAGATGGTAAAACATACCTCTACTTTTTAGATCCAGCAAATTTAACTGTTCCTCCATCATCACCTAGTGGGGGAAGTTTTGATATAAATACAAATTGGCGCATATATGTAGGGGAGTCTCCTCAAGCAAATGCTCCTGGTGAAGACCAACCAATTCCCAATTCTTTTATAACTCAGTACTCAGCAGATTTTATAGTAACTGCTGAGCAAAATGGTTACGCAAAAGGCGATCTCGTAGATGTATATGTTTTGTCCGAAGATGGTGCGGTTGTTGGTGTTTACTCCAATGGAAAGTCTTTGCCTCTGTATAGAGTAGGTGTAGCTGTATTTTCTGATCCTGAAGAGTTAATAAAGAAAGGTGCCAATTTATACACCTCCATCTCCACCCCTACTATAATGACACCAGGCGGATCTGAAAAAATAAGATCTGGTATGTTGGAAATGTCCAATGTGGATATTGCATCTGAATTTATAAGCCTTATATCCGCTCAAAGATCTTATCAAGCAAACGCGAGAGTTGTAACATCTTCCAACACGGTACTGGACGAGACTATAAACCTAGTACGTTAAAAATGGGGCTTTTAGGAGGGGGCTAACTGAGGGAGGGGGACAAAAAAGCCTTTTCTAAAGTTTCTAAATCTTCTTCCGTATAGCTTATGCTTGCTGTAAGTCTAAGCCTGGCTTTGCCCATAGGAACTGTCGGGTACCTTATTGCTTGTATAAATACACCTCTACTTAAAAGAATGTTGGAAAGCTCAATAGCTTTTTTTTCCGAAAACACTATTACTGGAATTATAGGTGTTTGACTGTATAGGATTTTGTAACCTGTTTTTCCTAGAATCTTAACAATTTTTTCTTCTTTAGCTCTGAGCATCTTTATAAGATCTGGGTTCTTCTGTATTATCTCTATCGCTTTTCTTACTCCTGCACACAGAGAAGGCGGAAGGGATGTAGAAAATATTAGAGATCTGGATTTATTTACTATATACTGACAAAGTTTGTCCGCACCGCAAACAAAAGCACCATAGCCCCCTAAAGCTTTTGACAGTGTCCCCATAACTACAATGTTTTCTTCCCATTCTTGGTTAAAAAGCTCCAGTGCACCTTTGCCAAAGTCCCCTACGGTTCCTGTTGCGTGTGCCTCGTCTAAATAAAGCAAACAGTCGTAACTTTTGGCTAGTTTTTGAAGGATCTTAATGTTTGCTACATCCCCATCCATACTAAACACGCTGTCTGTAACTACTAAACACCTTCTGTAATTTCTTCTGTGAAGTTTCAGCAGTTCTTCCAAATGTTCATAATCTAAGTGTCTGTAAACAAACTTTTTGGCTTTAGACAACTTGCATGCGTCTATTATGCTTGCATGGTTTAGCTCATCACTGAATATAACATCCTTATCGTCCGTAAGAGCTCCTATGCTTCCCAAATTAGCCAAGTAACCAGACCCAAAAAGAACACAAGAAGGCAAACTCTTAAACTCACAAATTTTCTCTTCCAGTTCTTTATGATACACGGTGTAACCAGAGACCAACTGACTTGCCCCAGAACCAAGACCCACATCTTTTAAGACCTTTATGGCTTCTTCTACGACTTCTGGATGATTTTTTAAGCCAAGGTAGTCGTTAGAACAGAAAACTTTAACATTTTCTAGGACTTTTCTTTCCCTATAAAGAGAGAGATTTTTAATGTTCTCTATTTCATCAGAAACCCAATCTAGCATACACTCATTTAACCAGTTTATCTAGATCTTCCTTTTCAGGTACACCTGAATGCATCAAACCGTTCATTCCTATAAATGTTGGTGTACCACCAATACCTAAACGCTGTGCTAAAAATTCTATATTTTGCTGTACCTTTGCTTTACCCTGGTCACATTGATTAGTTCCATAATTGCCTGTCATCAGATCTACAAAACCTCTCTTTTCACATATCAAGGAAGCAGATTTTCCAAAAGCTTCTGGATGTATGGGAAGTGGGAAAAGTATGACCTTTACCTGAACATTATTTTTATCCGCCCAATCCTTTAAGATTGGTTCACTTCTTTTACAAAATGGGCAATCTGGATCTGTTATGTAATATACGTATTTACTACCACTGCCGTATGTAAAATCTACAAGCTTTTCTACCTCGTTAAGCAAATTCTTTTCCACTTTCATAAATTCTTGCTGTCTTTCGCGCGTTAGATTTTTACTATCCTTTACAGAGATTAAGTTGCCAGCCATGATGTAATTAGCTTTGCTGTCCGTATAAAAAACAAGCGGTTGAGCTCCTACTTTGATTACTACCTCACATAGACCTGGTATATCCTTTACACTGGATATGGATTCTACATTAAATTCTTGTGGAATAAAGCCCTTTACCGCAGTTTTTACTTGGTCTTGAGTAGGACATTTCCCTACACTAGAGCATGCAGTTAAAGTTATGGTAAAAAGTATGGTTGAAACGCCTAAAAGTTTTTTCATAGATTCCTCCTTAATAAATATATTAATCCCTCTTACACTCTACGCCTTCTCTATCTATATACTCTTTCATGAGCCTTATGGCTTCTTCTCCTGTTACTAAGCTTTTTATATCCTCATCCAAATTATCAGGTCTTATTTTTACAATCCATCCCTTTGTATAAGGAAAGTCATTTATTAAATCTGGTTGATCAAAAAGCTCTTCATTCCTTTCTATCACCACACCTTGTATCATAGCAGGCACTGGTCCTGTCCATTTGCCGCTTTCTAAGCTTGAATAAGGTTTACCTTTTGGTACGTGTTTTCCTACAGGTTTTATTCTAACATTTACCATTCTTCCAGCTCTCGTTTGACCTATATCAGTAGCACCTACAGTTACAGTGCCGTCGGATTCAATTCTATACCAAGCCTGATTTTCTATATCGTAGTAAAGGTCTTCTGGAATTTGGCATCCTTTATATTTCATAATTGGAAATTTTAATCTAAGTATTCAAATCTTACCATATGACCATAGACATATTGCTTCAAAACTTTTGAAATAAGCAGAATGATTATTTACTTTGTAATCCTAAACAGATCTTCCATGTTACTTTCAATTTGGTCCCTTATACGTCTAAGAGTAGCCAAATCAATAGATGTTAATTCGTCTATATTCCAGTGCTCTCTTCTTTTGTGATTTCTAACATATTGACAATTGTCACGAGCAGAAGGGGAGAGTGTTATGAGAATATCTGCTTCATCGTAAGGAACGTCTTCTATTGTACGAACTACCAAATTCTCTATTGGGTAATCCTTTTCCCTAAGCACATCAAAAATCAGTTCGGGAATACTATCTGGCTTTTCTAAATTGAAAGAAAGGATGTCTACGTTTAAAAGCGCTGTGCGTGAAATCTTCTTTGCTATATGTTCCGCTAAAAGGCTCTTTATATCTTTTCCAGAAGCAAAAAGAATAAGCATTTGAGTGCTATTTTAACATAACAAAGTATTTGCAAATATAGTTTAAAATTAATCTCTTATGTTTTTAAAAGAATACGAAAATTTTATAGACAGTATAAGATACTTCTTTAAAAGCAGAGGTTATATAGAAGTATTTACACCAATTTTGCAAGAATATCCAAATATAGATCCTAATGTAGAACCCATAAGAGTTTCGGTAAGAACTCCCGATGAAAAATTCCTGTTTTTGCATACATCTCCAGAAATTGCTATGAAGAAACTACTGAGTAAGTATAAAAAAGACATATTCCAAATAACTAAAGCTTTTAGAGATAGAGAAATAGGAAAGTGGCATAACGTAGAATTTACCATGCTCGAGTGGTACAAAATAGGACAAGATTTTAATTATCTGATTCAAGAAATAGGAGAACTTTTGAAGGTTTTAGAAATAGCCGAAAGTTACGAGATCATAAGTGTTGAGCATGCTTTTGAGGAATATGCTGGAATCATACTGTCCGAAGACGAAGAGATTTTCAAAAACAACCTTCTGACTTACGGTTACGAGTTTGATGACCAAGAAGATTGGGAAACTCTTTTTTACAGGGTTTATATAGAAATAGAAAGAAAATTAGGAATTAAAAAACCAACTTTTCTGGTAAAGTATCCAAAAAGACTCTCTGCGTATGCAAAAATAACAGAAAATTATGCTGAACGTTTTGAGCTATACATAAAAGGTATAGAAATAGCTAACGGATGGACAGAAGAAACATCAAAGGAGGAAATTTTAAAAAGAATGGAGGTTTATAGACAAAACAGGGACCTGCCAATAGATGAGGATTTAATAAATGCATACGAAAACATGCCACCGTGTGCAGGTTGTTCTATAGGTCTTGATAGGTTGTTTATGATTTTGAAAGGAATAAATGGATTTAAAGATATTGGAAAGTATTTAATTTAAGTTTTTTCTCTATTTTTTTTTTTTTT
>JBEPZX010000010.1:0-44419 GCA_041640635.1 Aquificaceae bacterium | reverse complement strand
TTATTGGTTTGCTGGTGAGTAAGTTTCCCTTTTTCTCCAAAAAGAGCTCCATAGAACCGGAAATGATACAGAACTCCTTTAGCTCCAGATAGAAAGCGTAAGGCGTAGGCTGTCTGTGGAAAAAATCTAAAAAGAAACTTTCAATATCTCCAGAGAACTCAAAATCGAACCTGTTGGTCAGGTTTACCTGATAAACAACCCCATTTTCTATGTATTGTTTTATTTTCCTTACTGCTTGCTTGAACTCCTCTTTTGAAAGGGAAGATTCCGCAAAATTTAGAGTGTATGCGCCTTTATACCCAAAAGAGTAAGGTTTTATGTCCGCAATTTTTAGCTTTGCTATCTTTGGAAATCCACTTTCTTTTATCTCAATACTTGTTAAATCTTTGGTTAAGTCGTAGGAAAAAACATAAAAGCCATCTCCTTTTACTTCCTCTAAAGATTTGGGAAACTCCACGCTTTCGATAGACGCTTCGTAAAGCCCTTCCTGATTTATAAAACCACCGGAGAAAATTAGTTTCATTAAATGTTACTTTGCCACTGTTTTACCATTTCATCGTCTATGTCCACAAGGATAATTTCTTGGATGTTCTTTACTTCGTAGTTTTTAATTTCTTCTATCATACACTTAGCCGCTGTGCTTTTTTCCAACCCCCCTACACCTGTTCCCATACCTGGCATAGCTAAAACCTTTACCTCCAAACTGTCTGCCAGCTCCAATGCAGCTCTTACCGCTTTTCTCACTTTTTCCTCAGTAGTAGGCATGGCGGGCTCTTCCATAGTAGGTGCGTGTATAACGTATTTGAAATTTAGCTTTCCAGTGCTTGTGTGTATGGCAGAACCTACAGGTATGGGAGCCTTTGAAATAGCTTCCTCTTCTATCTCCTCTCCACCGTATCTTTTTATGACACCGGCAACACCACCGCCCATCAAACCGTACGAGTTGGCAGGATTTACTATAGCATCAGCTTGTACTTCCAAAATGCTCCCTTTTAATACCTTTACCTTCATACCTTGGAATTGTGAACTACCATCCACCTGTGGAGGCTTCCTGCTTCAACGAGTGCTTTTTGCACTCTCCGCAGGCGTAACTTCGGACTGTCCCAGCCCTACGTCAGTAAGGCTATTATATACCGAAACTAAACACTTGTCAACTGCAATTCATTTCCAGCTTATAGAAACCAGAGACTTCTTGCAAAAAAAAGACGTTAAACCAGAAGGTATGTGGAGCAGACACGAAAACCAGCTTGACATATGATTAATATCACGTTATATTTATGTTATGTTTGCGTTAAGATTAACAATCATTTAACAAGGAGGTGTCATCATGGATGTGCTGGGTCTGTACCCTATGTGGTACGTGCCTACAATAGGTAGTGCCACAGTAATCGCCATCATAGCTAGCATCCACGTTATGGCTTCCCATACGTCGGTTGGTGCTTCTATTTTGCTTGCTTACCTTGCCACAAAAGCCTACAAGACAGGAGAGAAGCAGATATACGACTACATCAAAAAGTACCTGCTATCACTACTGGTATTCTCTTACGTCTCTGGATCCATAACCGGTCCCGGGATATGGTTTTCGGCTACCGTTGCAAACCCAAGAGGTATATCGGCACTCATTCATAACTTCGTTTGGGTTTGGGCTGCAGAGTGGATATGGTTTGTAGCTGAAGTTACACTGGTTTATATACTCTTCTACACCTTAGGCAAAATAGATGAGAAAAGCTGGTTGAGACTTTCCTGGACCTTCGCCGTAGGTTCTTGGGCAACCATGTACATCATAGTAGGTATCCTATCCTTTATGCTATCACCCGGACACGAAAAATGGTTCACCACGGGCAACATACTTGATGCATTTTACAACAAGAACTACTTCCCACACCTCTTAATGCGTAGTAGCTTCATGTTTGCCATAGCCGGTACCATAGGTATCGTAATAGCCTCTTTAATAAAAGGCAAAATTCAAGAAAACATAAGAAAAGAAATCGTTAGAGTTATGTCCTACTGGGGTATAGGTGGTGTAGTGTTTGGTCTTATGTTCTTTGCGTGGTACTACTCCACTTTACCTGAAAGGTCTCACGTTATACTGTCCGGAGTTGTTCCTACTTGGATGTATGCATTGATAGCACTTATAGTGCTCTTAGTACTTACTCACTTCGTATTAACCGCTATAAACCCCAATCTTGCAAGACACTATGTAGCGTATCCCATATACGTTCTCATATTCTTTATGGGAGTATACCCAGAGGAAAAGATAAGGGAAACTTTAAGGAAACCTTACGTAGCTGGAGAGTTTGTATGGGTCAATCAAATAATCGCTAGAGACGTCCCCGCAAAAGGTATAAAATCTGAAGTTCCTGCCATAAATGAAAAGGGACTTTTGAAGCTCAGCGCGTTCGTTCCAGAAGGTCTAAAGAACATAAACGACCAGAACATGATTATGGCTGGAAAAGCTGTGGCTGTATTGCAGTGCTCCGGTTGTCACAACGTAACAGGTTCCACAGGACTAAGACCTTTTGGTAAGAAGTTTGAAGGTATGGCGGACGCCAACACAGTTTACAACTTCTTAGCTAGTTACAACAGGGATAACCCGCCACACTACATGCCAAGATTCGTTGGAACGGATCAAGAACTCAGAGCTCTTGCCGCTTACATAGCTGACATGATTTCAAAAGGTGGTAGTGTTTCTGCAAAGATAGAAGTGCCCAAAGAGTCTGTAGCTAAGGAGGTAAAGTGATGAGTATGGTAATGTATCAAAGCATAGTGAGATGGTTTTTGGTAGGTATTTTGGCTCTTTTGTTAATCGGTGGAAAGTTAGCGCTTGCCGCAGACAAGCAAGCCATAGGGCAGATGCTAAAATCTATGGCTGACCCTGCTGGTTCTCCCTTCTTCCCCGTAGTTATGCAAATACTCCAAGTGCTCACATGGGCTCTACATATCCTATTTGTATACACATCAGTAGGTGGACTTTTTGTAGCTATATACGGCTTTACCCGCAAAGATGAGAACTGGCAAAGGCTTGCAAAGGCTACTTTGGAACTGGCAAAGGTCAGTGTATCTTTAGCCATAGTCTTGGGTGTAGCTCCGCTCCTTTTCTACCAGGTGATATATGACCCACTTTGGTATTCTTCTGCTAACTTATCAGCCGCTTGGTACATAATGTTTATCGTACTACTACTGGTAGGCTACTACATGATATGGGGTGCCTACTTTATGAAAGGTAAACCATCCGCGGCTACCGTGTTTTCTATCTTAGGTGTCATATTCCTTCTGGTGGTAGGCTTTATAATCCATGTTGTAAACTACCAGTCCTTGTATCCAGAGAAGTGGGTCGAGTGGTACACATCCGGTGGTACCACAATGAACCACAGCGGTTGGAACATATATGCCTTCAATATTTTCAGGTTTTTATCCTTTTTAGTATTCCCAGCAGCTTCGGTAACAGGTATTTTCATGATGCTGTATGGATGGTACTTCAGCGGTAGAAAGGATATGGATCAAAACTATCTGGACTGGACTGCCAAAGTAGGAGCAAAGCTTGCTTTAGTAGCCGGTGTTCCTTGGATAGTAACCTACGTTCTGTATGTTTTCACCACACCCGCTCAGTGGGGAGTAAAAACTAGCATTCCAGCTTTCCTAAGCATAGCGGGTCTTTTGGTATGCGCTGCTTTCTTGGTCACAGCTCAGAAGAACCCAAAAGCTATGGCGGTGCCATCACTACTCATCGGTGGTGTTGTTATAATTCTCATAGCGATATTCAGAGAATACATAAGAATGGCAGCTGCTGGTCAGTTTGGATACTCCATTTATGACTACAAGGTAAACCTGGAGTGGTTGTCTCCTTTGCTATTTGTGGGTACAACGCTGGGTGGTTTGGTACTTTACGCGTATGCGTGGTGGATGGCATACAGAGCTGGTAAAACGGAAAAAGGGCAAGTCTACCAGGCAAAGGAATGGGAATTCCACCTTGGAGAACTTTCCGTACTTGTTGTAGTCATATGGGCAATTGTGTTTATAGGTACTGGCTTGATAATCGTAATTAGAAACTACACCTAACAAACCCTGCATGGTGCGCTATCTCTTTAGCGGGACTATGGCATAGACGGTCCCGCCTTTTTTAGTTTTATCCTACACTTTCGAAAATCCTTCCACGCCACTTGGCACCAAGAGACAGTGCAACCTCCTCTGTTTTTTCCATATCCACTCCATCAAATTCTACAGCTGTAGCTATTACTTCAAATCCTTCCTCCACAGCTGCTTTTATAAATTCCTTTACCTTTTGGTAAGCGTTAGGTTGTATAGGTTTACACACTTTATTGTATGTTTCTTCATCTTGAGCGTTCAGACTTACTGACCAAACATCAACTAGTCCTTTAAGTTCCTTGAGTTTTTCTCTTGACGCAAAGGTAAACATAAGTCCATTGGTGTCAACCCTAACCTTTCCACCTCTCTGCTTCACATACTTGGCTATTTCTTTAAGCTTATCTAAAGAAAGAGTAGGTTCACCATACCCGCAAAAAACAACTTCGTCATATTTTTGAGGATCCCCTATTTCTTTTATTACTTCTTCTACGCTTGGATCCCTACTTACCCACACCCAATAACCTTTCACCCAAAAGTTTCTTTCCCTTTCTCTTTGACAAAAGACACAGTGTAGATTACATTTGTTAGTCAAGTTTATATAAAGCTTATTGTTAATAACGTAAGTAATTGATTCCTTTTTATTCGTGTTCCCAAGATTAAAAAGTAGCTTTGCATTCTGAGTAGTCATTCTATCTACATCTTCTATTGATGTGTTTGGGATAAGTTGAGCAATAGCTTCTGCTATATAGCGCAAGTTAGAAGGTTTATTAGGTTTGCCCCTCACAGGCTCCGGTGCTAAAAAAGGGCTGTCCGTTTCTATAAGCAACCTAGTTGTAGGTGTCCTTTTTACTACTTCTCTCAGTGTTTGAGCATTTTTGTAAGTAACTATACCAGAATAAGAAATATAGAAGCCTAACTCTACGCATTTTCTCATAAATTCATAACTACCTGTAAAGCAATGCATTACGCCACCTACTTTGTACGCTTGTTCTTCTTCCAGGACCCTGATGGTATCCTCTTCCGCATCCCTTGAGTGAACTACTATAGGCAGTCCAAGCTCTATGGCTAACCTTATTTGCTTTCTAAAAACTTCCTGTTGTTTTTCTTTCTGTGAGTAATTTTTGTAGTAATCAAGACCCATCTCTCCCAAAGCCACAACCTTTTTATTTTCCTTTGCAACTTGTTTAAGCCAATCCAAGTCCTCGTCTGTTACTTTGTCGGCTTCATGAGGATGAAACCCTATAGCACAGTAAACATGTTCATAGTTCTGCGCTAGTTTAATGGCATTTTCTATAGTCCTTTTATCGTAACCTATGGTTATTAAGTACTCCAAGTTAGGGTCAGAAATGGCTTGCTCAAAATCTTCTTTTTTTATAAGATCCAGGTGGCAGTGCGTGTCTATCATAACATCTATAATGTAAGCAATACCTGGCTTATATCAAGGGACTTTAAAGCCTGTATTCCATATAGGTTTTCTCTAAAAGGAACTCTTAAGCCTTCCAATTCTTCTTTTGTAGATTTGTTTATAACTATGTAAACCTTTAGGTCCTTAAACCTTTCCTTTATAGAATTGGCTTCTTTTATAGACATAGGTTCTTCATTAGCTACGGCATATATTATGGATTTTTCCTTTAAAACCTTTTTAAAAGTCTTAACCTTTCTCAACCTTTCCTGTAGCAAATCCAGAAGAGGGTAATCTCTTCCCATAAACTTTTCCACCTTTTCCTGCTTTTTTGCAATAGCTATTAGCAAATTCATCCACTCTTCCAATAGGTCTACATTGGAGAAAAACCTCATCATGTTTCCAGTAGGTGCAAAATCGAGTATTACGTAATTGTATTCGTCAAAGTAATCCATTACCTTGTTAAGAGAAGCTGTTTCCAAGGATGTGTTAGATTGAGAAACTACATCAGCCATCTTCAAAAAACCTTCCTGTGCCTTAGGTGAAAGTAAGCTCTTTACGCTTTCAAAAACCCTTGTGGTATACTCTTTAGAAAGTTGCAAAGCATCAAGTTCTACAGCCCATAGGTTTTCTAATATCTTCGTAGGTTCTCTTTTGACCTCTACGGAAAAAATATCAGATAGAGAGTGTGCTGGATCCAAAGAAACTACAAGTGTTTTCCCTTTTTCCGAAAGTTTTACAGCTGTAGAACAAGCTAAGGTGCTTTTACCTACGCCGCCTTTACCACCAAAGACTAAGAGTTTGTTTAACAACATGGAAAAGTGGAAATGGGAGACCTTTCAAGTCCCAAAGTCTTGTGCCAATTGTGAAACTCCTCCAAAAGGTAAGGATAAATATCTATAGTGTAGATGCCCAATGGATTATCTACGCCAAAAAATTCCAAAAAGAGGGATGCAATCAAGGCATCCCTCAAATCGGCATATTCGTACTCTATAGGCTTTTTAAAATGTAAGTTAGCAAATTCATTTACTAAGCGTAAAAAACTCATTTAAGAGATAACACCCATGCTGCTAAGTCCTTTGCTTCTTGATCTGTTACGTTCTGAGGTGGCATAGGTACGCTTCCCCATTCACCAGCACCACCCTTTTTAATTTTTTCTGAAACTTCAGCTAACGCATTGGGTTTTCCGGCATACTTTTTAGCAACATCTATATAAGCAGGTCCTACTTTTTTAGCCTTTATGTCGTGACATGCCATACAACCTTTCTGTTGTGCAAATGCTAACATATCTTTGACTTGGCCTTGAGTTGAGCTCTGCTGTTTTGTTTCAGGCTTTTGTTTTTGTTCAGCAGGTTGCTGTGGCTGTTGTTCCTGTTTTTGCTCTTGTGGTGGTTGTTGCTGTTGTTGTTCAGCAGGTTGTTGTTGCTGTTGTTGCTGCTCCCCAGCTGGTTGCTGTTGTTGTTGCTCAGTCGGTTTTTGCTGGCAGGAAGCCAAAAAAGCTACAGATGCTATTGCTAGGGCCACATACTTCTTCATCTTTCTACCCCCCACGAATTAAGGTTTATAAACATTATACCTGAAAATTTCATATTTCAGTTTCAACTCCATTGTTTACAAAACACATCCAAAGGTATATTAGGTTCTGGATTTATGTTTGCTGGTGCGTAAATATTTCTCTTAAATCTTTCCATACCGGCATAAGCTATCATTAATGCATTATCTGTTGAAAGTTTTGGGTGAGGAATATACAGCTCAAATCCTTTTTTTTCTGATAAAGTTTTGAATGCATATCTTAACTGCGAATTGGCAGAAACTCCCCCCACAATGACTAATCTTCTTACGTGTGTAAGTTCCATAGCTTTTAAAGCTTTTTCTACTAATATATCTATAACTGCGTCCTGAAATGATTTTGCTACATTTTCTTTCTTGTAATCGGGTGTATTTTCAATTAAGTGTCTCACCGCTGTTTTTAAACCGCTAAAGGACATGTTTAGCGTATTTACATTTAGCATTGGTCTTGGAAGTTTATATACACTTTCGCCTTTTTGAGCAAGTTTATCTATAATAGGACCACCTGGGTATCCTTCGTTTAAGAGTCTTGCTACTTTGTCATAGCTTTCGCCTACGGCATCGTCCAATGTTCCACCAAGAAAGGTATATTTTCCAAAGTCTTCTACTAAGAACAAATCTGTGTGACCACCAGAAACTATAAAAGCTATGAAAGGGTATTCAACAGGTTTCTCTAAGAACACTGAGTATATGTGTCCTTCTAGGTGATGTACTGGAACTAAAGGTTTATCCAAAAAGTATGCTAAAGACTTAGCAAAAGATACTCCCACAGCCAGAGACAATATCAAGCCAGGAGTTAAAGTAAAGGATATAAAATCAATTTTCTTTATGTCAAACTGAGTGTCCTTTAGAAGTTTATCTAGCAAAGGTAGTAGATTCCTTGTGTGTTCCCTTGCTGCCAAATCTGGTACAACCCCACCAAAACTTGAGTGTATATTTACTTGAGATAACAATACGTCCCCAACAGGACCGTTTTCTGAGTATATTGCTAAAGCTGTCTCATCACAGGATGTTTCAATAGCGAGAGTATACATTACTAAAAACCTGCTACTTCTTTCATAGGTTTTCCACTTTTTATCACTTCTATTGCCTTTCTTAGTTGTGAATCTAATTCAGGTAGCAGTACAATCTCAGAAGCTTTACCATCAAGCTTTCTCTTTCTTATCTCTTCTTGAATCTTTTCTTCTTCCTGTTCACTCAAAGCTACACTTATATCTGGCAATATACCTTCTTTGTGAATCAATTTACCACTTGGTGTGTAATAATATGCTATTGTTAACTTAATAGCGGAGCCATCTTCTAAAGGAATTATATTTTGAACAGAGGCTTTGCCAAAGCTTTTCTCTCCTATAATCAAAGCTCTCTTATTGTCTTTTAGAGCACCTGCAACTATTTCGGATGCACTTGCAGAGCCTTTGTTTATTAGAACCACCACAGAAACATTTTCAGGAACAATTGGTTTACGTCTAGCATAGTATTTATTAACACCTTCACTTCTACCTTTTGTATATACCACCAACTTACCTTCTCCTAAGAATATTTCTGATACACTTACGGCTTCTGTCAATAACCCTCCAGGATTATTCCTTAAGTCAAGGATAATACCTTTTACTCCATTTTTTACAAACCTTTCTAAATACTTTTCTACATCTTTGCTTACATTTTCGTTAAACTGCGATAGCTTTATATAAGCTATACCATCTATAATGGTACCTCTTACACTTTGTACCTTTATTATGGCTCTCTCTAACTCAACCTTTATTGGTTTGTCTGCACCTTTTCTAATTATAGTAATCTGAACCTTTGTACCAGGCTTTCCACGTAATCTCTTTACAACTTCCATTAAGCTCATATTGGATGTATCTTCTCCATCAATTTCTATTATCAAGTCGCCTGACTTAATTCCAGCTCTAAATGCTGGCGTGCCTTCTATGGGAGATATAACTATAGGTCTTCCTTTCTCCAGCCCTATTTCTATACCTATACCTCCAAATTCGCCCATTGTATCTTGTTTAAAGCTTTCGTATTGCTCAGGAGTAAAGAAAGACGAAAAAGGGTCTAGTGACTTCATCATACCGCTTAGCGCGCCATACATAACTTCCTTTGTATTTACTTGCTCAACATAATGTTCCTTTATTATTCTGTAAACCTCAGAAAAGAGCTTGAAGTATTTATACTCATTTTCATCAGAAGATTTGGTGGATGCGCCAGCTACACCTAATATAAAACCTAGACCAAACGTAGCTATAAATAGTAGTAAAGACTGCCATCTTTTCATGTTTATTTCTCCTTTTAAAGAATTATAAATTTTCCTCATCCTTAACGAGCTTATAAACTAAACTATCTGTAAGAGCTATCCAAGAAGCTTCGATTATATTTTCAGACACACCTACTGTTCCCCATACTCTGTTTCCATCAGTAGACTCAATGAGCACTCTAACCTTCGCAGATGTGCCAGCTGACTCATTCACGATTCGCACTTTATAATCTACTAGCTGCATATCCTTTAAGTTTGGATAGAATTCCAACAAGGCTTTTTTAAGCGCTCTATCTAAAGCGTTAACGGGACCATTACCTAAAGCTGCTGTGTGTTGTTTTATCTCATCTATGTAAAGTCTAACTGTAGCTTCAGATACAGGTTGTTCATCTGTAGACCGCCTTGCTATAAGTATCCTGTAAGCATCTAGCGTAAAGTATTCTTTTATCAAACCAAAATGTCTCTTGCATAAAAGCTCTAAAGAAGCTTCAGCAGCTTCAAAATGGTAACCTTCCTTTTCCATTTCCTTTATCTTTTCCACTAGCTTTATAACTTCTGGAGACTTTTCATCTACGTTTATTCCCATTTCTCTTAACTTATAAATAATATTGCTTTTACCTGAAAGATCAGAAACCAATACTTTGCGCTTATTGCCTACTAAGCTCGGATCAATATGTTCATAAGTATCGCTTCTTTTCATAACTGCAGAAGCATGGACTCCTGCTTTATGAGCAAAGGCACTACTTCCTACATAGGGCATGTTCTTAGGAAGCGGTATATTAGCTATCTCTGCTACAAAATTGGCTAACTCAGTTAATTTTCTCAAATTTTCAGCAGATATCACATCAAAGCCCATCTTAAGCTGTAGATTAGGTATTATGGAACAAAGATTTGCATTTCCTGTTCTTTCACCTATTCCATTAATTGTTCCATGTACCTGACGTGCACCAGCTAATACAGCCATCAAAGAATTAGCCGTTGCTGTGTCTGAATCGTTATGAGCATGTATACCAATCTTCCCATCCGGGAATTTATTAACTACTTCTTTAGTTATTTGATAAACTTCGTGTGGAAGTGTACCTCCATTAGTATCACACAAAACTAACCAATCAGCTCCTGCCTCAAACGCTACTTTTAAGACTTCTATGGCATAATTAGGGTTCCTTTTGTATCCATCAAAGAAATGTTCAGCATCAAAAACAACTTCTTTTACGCGATCTTTTAGGTATTTCACGCTCTCGTATACCATATTTAAATTCTCTTCCAAAGATGTCTTTAGCGCTTCTGTTACATGATAGTCCCAACTTTTGCCAAATATGGTTATAACTAATGCACCAGATTTTAATAAATTTTCAATTTGTGGATCCTCTTCAACTCTTTTACCTGGCCTCCTAGTAGAACCAAATGCTACAATTTTTGCATACTTGGTTTTTTTACTCTTTAGTTTTTCAAATAATACGGTGTCCTTTGGATTTGAGCCAGGCCAACCACACTCTATGTAATCAACTCCAAAATCATCAAGTTTTTCTATAATCCTAAGCTTATCTTCTATTGAAAAATTTATACTTTCCGCTTGAGATCCGTCCCTAAGGGTAGTATCATAAACAAATACTTTTTCCATAAATTAAAAAGTATGAATCTAAACAAGGTCGTTGTCAACTTATGATGATAAATTTAATAAATATAAAATAGCTAAAAACTCCTTACAACTCAACATTAATAATCCCAAGGGAAAAACACTAAAGCATGTTTTTACCAATTTAAACAACAAAAAATGCCTAATATGTTTATTAGATAAGCACATTTATATAGATGAATAAACCTGTGAAACACCATTTTATAAACAGCTTTCAATATGCGGTGTTCCAGTTTACAAAAACACCAATACTTTCAAAAGTTACTTAGCTCAGATCATAGCACACATTTAAAACGAAATTCACCTTTCTAGCCTTCTGCTTGATTGGAAAGGTTAAAAATAACTATAAAACCTTCCTCACTTGGTATAGCTTTTAGTTTCCATCCATGTAAGTTTGCTATATGTTTGACTATAGATAATCCAAGTCCAAATCCTTGGGGATTTTCGGAATGATATGGGGAAAATATTACTTCCTCCATACCTTTCTCTATACCTTTTCCATTGTCTTTGTATATTATTTTCTCTTCTTCTATTTGTATTTGTACGCTTGTTGATCCCCATTCCAAGCTGTTGTTAAATAAATTCATATACATATCTTTAAGAAGGTTTATATCACCGTTTACAATTTTGTCCCCCTGTATATCTATATTTAAAACCGTGTATAACTTTTTTAGATCTTCAATCAAATTTCTTAAGCTCAACCTTTGAAAGGTAGGTTTACCTTCAGTAGAAAGACTTCTGAACTGATTTATAAGTTTTTTTATCCTCTCTATTTCACGCAACATAATTTGTACAGACTCTGTAATTTTCTCTTTGTCTACTACCTCTTTTTGCATAAGATAGATTATTCTCTCTAGATTTAGACTTATAGGTGTTAAAGGATTTTTAATCTCATGAGCAATGCGTTTCACAGCTTCTTGCCATGTTTTAAATCTCTCAGATAGGATATATGGTTCTATATCGTAAACAACGTAAGCTATTCCTTCTCCTATCTGTATCTTTCTAACTTCTAGATTTGACTTTTTAGTTAAATCCGCCTTTTCCAGCTCTCCTAAATTCTTTAAGTCAGTTAATTGGTAAAAAGCTTCATTTATAATAGGTGGGTCCGTTTTTTGAATATAAGCTATTCCTACAGGTAAGTTTTCTATAAGCTTTTTTAGTATTTCCTTTTCTTTTTCCAACCTCTGGTAAAGTTTCTTCAAATCCTCTTTCATTTTTATAAAAGACTCTGTCAGTAAGTCAATTTCATCATTTCTCTTAGGAATCCCTAAGCTCACATCAAAGTTACCTCTTGCTATTTCCTGAGCCTTTTGAGAGAGCTTTTCTATTGGGAAACTTATGTATCTAGCTACAAGGTTTGCGAACCATATGTAAGCCAAAAAAGTTATGAAAGTTATAAAAATTATAAAGTAGACATGAACACCAGTAATAAAGTCTCTCGATTTTACTATGTTTCTTAAGTGTTTTGCCGTACTGCTTATGGTGTTGAGAAGCCTTATAGTTTCTTTGTCGCGAGAAATAACCAATTGGTAGTTTTCTACACACAACACAAAAAGTTCTTGAGTAGTTTCTTCTTTACAAGATTTCACCTTGTTTACGGATTTAATGTCCTTGAATAATTCTTTATAATCTTCTGGATTTTGTCCTTGCAGCAAAACGACACTAAAGAAGTTTCTATAAGTATTTATTTTATTTTCCTCTAACTCACTTACCTTTTGAAAGAGCTGTTCAGCTCTAATGTAAACATCTTTTAGAGGTGAAGCTAACATAGTCTTTGTATATTGAAAAAGCAACAATGCCACGGCAAAATTTAGAAAAATTATAGGAACTATTACATAAAAAAACAGAGCATTAGAAAGCTTTACTCTGAGCTTACCTTTTCTCTCAAAAAGGTAAGTTTTTATAAACTTTCTAAAGAATATGGCAAAAACTATTATAAGAATAAGTAAGTCCAAATTGATAATAAAAAGAATAAGTGGAAAACCTTTCCCCCAGATTTTTCTGAGACTATCCAGAAAGGTTACATTCAAAACGACAAACGCTAGAAAAAATAAGAAAAAGCCTACATATAATCTCAACCCTTTTCCTTAATATGTTGATGTTTTACTATCTCACCTTCCGTCCAATATATAGCCATTTCAGCTATATTTTCCGCATGGTCAGCTATACGTTCAAAGTGCCTTGCTATAAAGGATAGATTTATTACCCTGCTTATGTTCATTGGATTCTCAAGAACATAGGTTATTAGCTCCCTTTCGAGTTGATGATAAAGTTCATCTACTAAATCATCCCTTTGAATTACTTTTTTAGCAAGCTCCACATCTTTTTGGAAAAAACTTATTACAGCATCTTCTATCATTGTTTTTACGTGTTCTGACATAAGATTTAAGTTTACATAAGGTTTAAGCGGAGGTTCCTTTGCCAAAAGTATGGATCTATGTGCTATATTCTCCGCTTCATCACCTATCCTTTCTAGGTCAGAAACGATCTTATAAATGCCCATTATAAGTCTCAGGTCAGATGCTTCAGGTTGGTAAAGAGCTATCATTCTTATACACCTTTTTTCTATTTCTACCTCCATCAAATCTATTTGATCATCTCCCTTTATAACTTGCTCTGCTAGATCTATGTCTTGTTTGTTTAGAGAAGCTGATGCGTTATCCACAGCTACCTTTGCCAACTTGGCCATATCAATAACCAAGTGTTTTGTCTCTTCTATCTCTTGAAAAAGCTTCATTATAACCCTCCTATTTATATTTTAAACTAAGCACTGTTAAAAATTTGTTAAGATATTACCTGAAAAAGTAACCAATTTAAACAGCTTTTTCTTCAACACAGAAAACTTTTTAGTCTCTTCCTTTACAAAGGACAACATACAGAAAGTTAAAAAGTTTTCTATTTTACTCCTATCGCTTTTACATCAGAAACTATACATATTCCACCGTATTTTTTAAGAAGGTACTCTACCTTTGGCAAGACTTTCTCTGCTAATTCTTCATTGCAAACTGTAAATAAGTAGCTGTTCTTAAAAACGTCTGTGAGTTCATCCCCAGCCATTATACCTCTTTCACCTTTTCCAATAGCATCTTTTATTATAGTGTATCCAGTAACGCCTTCCTTTTCTAGAGCTTCTATAATTTTGTTTAAGTGAAGACTATCTATTACCACCTCCAGTTTTTTCATACCTTTCCTCCGGTATTTATTAATTTAATGCAAAATAAAATGGGCTTGCTAAGGATTTTATACAAATAAGTCCTGGAAATCCCGTTGGAATTCATAGCTCGAGTCTTTTATCATCTGTTATTGTTCCATCTTTCATTGTTATAATTCTTTTTGTCATTTGAGCAAGATCCATTTCGTGAGTAACCATAACTATTGTCTTCCCTTTACTATTCACCTCTTGGAATATTTCCATGACCTTATAAGTATTTTTTGAGTCCAAGTTCCCAGTTGGTTCATCCGCCAGGATTATATCTTGGTCGTTTGCCAAAGCCCTGGCTATAGCAACTCTTTGCATCTCTCCGCCAGACACTTGATATATTTTTCTCTTTTCTTTTCCGTTTAAACCCAACATCTGAAGAAGTTCGTAAGCTATATGTTCAGCCTTTTTTCTATCCACCTTGGCTTTTATGAGTGGTAACATAACATTTTCTAACAATGTAAACTCGGGAAGTAAATAATGAAATTGAAACACAAAACCAATTCTTCTATTTCTTATTAAAGATACATCACTATCAAAATCTATTTTCTTGTTATCAATGTATACTTCACCTTCAGTTGGTCTATCTAAGAGACCTAGTATATATAGAAGTGAGCTCTTACCTGAGCCTGAAGCACCGACTATAGAGACAAATTCTCCTCTTTCTATTGAAAGGTTTATACCCTTTAGTATCTCTTCTTGACCAATTTTCTTCACTATATTTTTTACTTCTAGGATCTTCAACCGCCACTCCTGAATATATCTACAGGATTCAACTTACTTGCCTTGTAGGAAGGATAAAAGCTTGCGAGAATAGAAAAAAGTAAAGAGAACAAAGATCCATAAAGATAGTACATGGGACTCCTGTCTAGTACAAAACCCTTTGTTCTAACTATTCCTTCTACATCCAACTCTATACTTTCCATATATTCCTGTAGTCCAAAACCTACAATACAGCCTATAATAGCACCAATAGCCCCAATTATTAGACCTTGGCATAAGAATATTAAGAGAATATCCATTCTTGAGTATCCCATAGCCATAAGTATGGCTATATCCTTTCTTTTTTCCATGACGGTCATTGAAATAATATTTAAGATCCCAAATGCGGATACTGTGAGTATAGCTATAACTATCATGTATGTTATGATGTTTTGGATTTTAAATATGGATAAAAAGTTAGCATAAGCTCTTTGCCAACTTTCCACTTGGAAGGGAAGGCGTTTTTGAAGGTTCTTTGAAATTTTTTCTGCTTCATTAACGTCTTTTACCTTAAGTATTATTTGGTTAGACTCATTTGGTCTTTCCATAAGGGCTTGAAGTGTTTTCATATTTATGTAAACACGCGCATCATCTATGTTGGTTATACCTGAATTAAAGAAGTCAACAACTTTAACCAACTGAGAGTTTCCATTCGGTGTCACAAGAATAAGCTTTTTATTTATTTCCCTTATACCCAAACTCTTTGCGACTAGCTTTCCTATTATTACAGTGTCCTTATCAGATTTTAATAAGTGTAAATTCTTGTTCTCTAGAAACTTTTCTACGATGGATGCCTTTGGTTCTAGGTTGGGATCTATACCTAATATAGTGACCGGTTTTTCTTTTACACCGTACTTTAGTATTCCCCTTGTTACTAACCTAGGTGCTACACCAGATATCCTGTTCTCTTTCTGGAGCTCTTCTACCAAGTCTTTCCACCCTATGATTTTGTCTTTTTCTTTAGGCTTTGAGCCATAAATCTCAACTAAAGACTCGCCGTCAAATTTTTTGACTATTCTTTTCTCATCAATTTCTTCAGTAGGTTTTATAGTTATATGTGGTTCCAAATCTATGACTTGCTGTATAAAGTACCCTTGAAATCCCATCATAAGAGAACTCATAGCTATGAAAGCAGAAACACCTATGGCCACGCCTAGCGTTGAAACCGTTGTCTGCCTTTTTCTTTCTAAAAGTAACTTCAAAGCTATGAAAAGTATGTATCTCATTCCAACTTTATCTTGTCACCTACTTTCAATCCTTCCAATACCTCTAGGTAGTTATCTAGCTCTATTCCTACTTTTACATTAACTTCACTAAGACGAACACCATCAAACTTCACAACTTTTCCATTTTTGAGAGCTTCTTTTGGTATAACAGGAGCTTTTTTTTCGTAAACAACTATGTTAGCTTCTGCTGTAGCATTTGCCGGTGTTCTTTCAGGTAAGTTTACAGAGACTTTTACCTGAAACACTCTTCTTCCTTTATCTACATCTCTTACTATTTCTTCGACCGTACCTTGGAAAGTTTCGTTAGGATAAGTATCAAGAGTTATGTAAGTTATCATGCCTTCTTTAATAAAACCTAGGAACTCTTCATCTACATCTAAAATAACTTCCCACTTTTTTTTGCTTCCTATACTGAACAGTTTGTTATCTTGTGAAATTGCATTAATGTAATCACCTATATTGATATACTTTTTTAGGACAAAACCGTTTATTGGACTTGTAATGTAGTACTTATCAAGTTCACGTTTTATTTGATTTAATTGGGATTGAAGAAACTGTCTTTCCTTTTTCAGAGATCCTATAGTATCCCTATAGACAGCCAAAGCCTTTTCGTATTCTTTTTGCGTTATTTCATAGTTAGTTTTAGCATTTTCATACTGCTCCTTTGGTATTAGACCTTTCTGAAATAGGTTTTCCCTTCTTTCTAAATTTAATTTGTCTTGCTGTAACTTAATTTCAAGTTTTCTTATATCTTCTTGTAAAGCTTTAATATAATCGGAATTTGGGTTTAACCTATCTTCCACCAAGCCTAGTCTAGATTGAATTTCTTGAAGTTTATAAACCAACGATCCTGAGTCTATTAACGCTAGTTTTTGTCCCTTTGTTACCGCTTGGTTCTCTTTTACGAAAATTTCCTTTACATAGCCAGAGACTTCGGACCTTATGATCACGTAATCAGCTGGCTTAACTATACCAGAAGCATACACTAGTTTTTTTACAAGTCGTTCTTCTACAGTGTAATATTTGTCATTTCCTTTATGCCTTAATAGATAAATTGTAACTAGAGGTATAATAACTATGGGTAGAATGTAAAGAAGCCTCTTCATGATATATTTAAAAATAAAATTATAACCTAGTTTTGAGTTATAATACTACATCCTGGAGGATGTAATGGGCGAATTTGAAAGACTTTTGGAGAAACAATTTAAAACCTTTAGAAAAAACGAAGTCGTTAATGGAACCATATTGAAAATAACCGAGAATGCGGTTTATGTAGATGTAGGTTTCAAAGTTGAAGCTATTATACCAAGAGAAGAACTACCAGAAAATATAAAAGAAGGTGATTATATAAAAGCTGTAGTAGTTAGATTAGGGAAGAATGGACAACCCGTACTTTCCCATAAAAAGTACGTAGAAGGTAAGCTTTATTACGTATTAAAGTCTCACTACGAAAAGGGAACTTTTGTATCTGGAAGAGTAAAACAAGTAAAGGAAGATCACTATGTGATTGATTTGAATGGCTTAGATGCTTATATGCCTAAGAATGAAGGCAGAAAGGGTCTAAAGGTAGGCTCAAGAGTAACTGTCAAAATAACAGAATTTAGAAAAGATAAAGATGGAATAAATATAAAGGTCTCTGAAAAACCTTATATGAAGGAAAGGGATGAAAAGAAAAAGAAAAAGCTTCTTGAGAAGCTCAAAGTGGGAGACATAGTAGATGGAAAAGTTATAAAAATAGATCCGCAAAAAGGAATTACCTTACTAGTTGGTGGTGTACTTAGAGCATTTTTGCCAAAGGAAGAATTATCTTGGGGAAGAGACAAAAACCCATATAACTACGCTGAAATAGATGAGCGCCTTAAGGTAAAAATAAAGAAAATAGCGAAAAATGGAGAATTTATATTTGTAAGTCTTAGGGAAACAAAGGAAAATCCTTGGGAAAAAGCATCACAAATTATTAAAAAAGGAGATATTATTCAAGGTAATGTTATAGAAACTACGGACAAAGGCTTAATCTTGGAAATAGAAGAAGGTTTAGAAGGTTTTGTGCCTAAAAATGAAATTGCTTACGGTGATCTTTCTTATAAAAGAGGTACACAGGTAAAAGCTAAAGTACTCGAATTTGATCCAAATAAGAGAAGGCTTTTGCTGAGCATCAAGAAAGCTTTACCAAAACCCTGGGAAGAGTACATAAAGAGTAACCCTGTAGGCAGTAAGATTAAAGGTAAGGTAGAAAAAATAGAAGGTGCAAGAGCAGTTATTGATTTGGGAAGTTCAGTAAAAGGTATAGTACATAAAAATGACTTAAGCTGGTCAAAAATTGGAAGAATGGAGGATGTTTTAAATGTTGGAGAGGAAAGAGAATTTGTTGTTTTGGGTGTCGAAGGTGATTTGGTCAAACTTGGTATAAAACAACTAACTGTTAACCCATGGGAGCTAATATCACAAAAGTATAAAGTAGGTGACAAAGTATCATTACAAGTAAAGAGTAGGCATCCTTTTGGAGTATTCTTAGGTTTTCCTGAAGGAGTAGATGGGCTTTTACCTCTGTCAGAAATCCCAAAAGGAGCCCAAATCGAAATTGGACAAACTGTGGATGTAAGGATTATTGATATGGACATTAAAAACGAAAAGATAACCCTAAGTATGAAAGAGGAAAATCGTAAAATTGAGATGGAAGAGAATTTATCTGAACAATCAGCAGATGTAGGTTTCACTCTTGGGGATATTCTTAAAAAGAAAATGAAGTTATGAAAAGATCAGATTTAATTGAAAGTATCTTTTTAAAGCTTTCAGAAGAAAGCTCAATAACGAAAAGTAAATTAAAAAGGATTGTAAACAGCATATTTACTTACTTAGAAGAGTCTTTGGTTGATGATGACGTGATAAAAATTGTTAACTTTGGCACTTTTCGTAAGGTAAAAAGAAAGGGCAGAAAAGGGAAAAATTTTAAGACTGGGAAACCATGCGATATACCACAGCATTTTACAATCACATTTAAAGTGAGTAAAAAAAAGTCCACGAAAGGAGATTTAACAACTCTTAAAAAGGGCTAAAGTTAAACACCTGAATTTTGTAGTTTACAAATATTTTTAACCACAAACTAACCTATGGTACAACAATAAGTTATATTCCTTCAATTAAAGCCTTACTGCTTCATTACTATAGGTGTTATAAAAATCAAAAGCTCCCTATTGCTTTGAAACCTAGCTTCTTGTCCAAATATCCATTTAAGCAATGGTACCCTAACCGCACCTGGTAAGCCTTCATTAGTTTGTGTGGAAGTATCGTCTATTACACCTCCTATTACTATAGTTTGCCCATCCTCCACTATAAGCTTAGATTTAACTTCATTTTTTCTCAGTGGAGGTTCCGTAAGCCCTACATCTAACGGTATATCCCTCTTTAGCTCTACATCTAAAAGTACTCTCCCATCAGGTGACACAACAGGTGTTACATCTAGCTGCAAAACTACCTCTTTGAACTGAATTGTAGGTATAGCTGTACCTCCTCCTCCGACAGCTGTTGTTCTATACGGGATTTCCACACCTTGCTTTATTGTTGCCTTCTGCCCATTTATGGTTACTATAGAAGGTTTGGCTATACTTTTAGACTTTCCTAGTTTTTCATATGCTGCCAATCTCAGATTAAGGGCATTTAGTATACCTTTTTGGTAACTTGCTACTAACAAAGATCCAGCCCTAGGTGCCGGTCCTAACTCTTTCCACCAATTAGGCAGAGGCAGATTTACACCAACATTGGAACCTGCTCCAACAGAGTATTGACTTGGTACTCTTGTTGCATCAGTTATAATAGCATTAAAACTCAAGCCTAATTGAAATGTCACATCTTCGTTCGCCTCTATTATGCGGGCTTCTATAAGAACCCTTACCGGTGCATCACTAATGTATTCTGAAAAACGTTCTTTTATCTTATCTATTACCTCTGGGAAATCCGTAACCATAACCGCGTTAAATTCCTTAATTATAGGCGTCCTTAATTGAGTTGTTGCTTGCTGTTGTGTTTGTTGTTGAGTAGCTTGTTGTACAAAAGTACCTCCACTTAAGACAAGCCCCGCTTCTGATCTTAGTGGTTCTATTAGTTTAATAAATTCCTCTGGACTTATGTACTTAAGATAGAAAATTTTAGTAACAGGTCTTCTTTCTTTCGGCCTTTCTGCTAGAAAATCGCCAAATATACCCTCGTACTTTTTGATATTATCGATGGAGTCAGTTATGATCAAAGCATTAAAAGTTTCTACAGGTGTAAATAAGGTATCTTTTGTCTTATACTTTTCTAGTATCTGAATTGCTTCATTTAAACTTATGCCCTTAAAGTAAAATACCTTAGTCTCCCTATCCAAAGGGGAAATTTTTTCCGCAATAGATCTAATATCTTTAGATATAGATTCCAACCTCTTAATGTTTTTCTCCTCATCTCTTATAAATATTACTCCAGCTGTTCTATCCACTACTATCTCCGCAGTAGGGCTTACCCTTTCTTTCAAAAAGGTTATTATTTGGTTTACTTGTGGGTCAGACAAGCCTTTGATCACTATTGTTATCTCGCCCGCTTTTGTTATTCTATAAACTTTTTGATTTACTGGTACAGCTATTAAGTTATACTCTTTGAGTATTATATTCAAAGATTCATTCACCGATATAGGTCTGTTGACGCTTATACTAACCGTTTTTTGAAGATCCTGAGAAATTGCTGGATCAAATACTACGCTTATACCTGCTGCCTGTGATAATGCCTTAAGAACCGTTTCCAACTTCACGTTTTCAAACTGCATTTCTTTTATTGTTTGCCCATTTACATTACTAAGCATTAATAAAACTATTATGAATACGTGCAATAACTTCCTCATCTTTTCACTCCTTCATCTGACTTTTTTAGAAACTCTTTAGGATTTTTTACTGTTTTTACTAACTTTACGGAACCATCCTTTTCCTCAGTTACTATATAGTTTTCAGTTTGTGTTCCCCTTTGAATAACTATATATCCCACAGTATTTTCCAAGCTTCTGAAAGGCTCTTGTGCCACCAATAAAGACGCAAACGCTAAGATCAAAAACTGTATAATTACCATTATACACCTCCCTTCTTCAGATTTATAACAATAACTAACTCAGCTTGTACAGACTCTCCCTCAGTTTTCTTCATACCAATAGAAAGAGGGTATGAGACAAAGCCACCCTGACTTAAGCCATCTAAGAAAGATCTTATGTTCTTGAATTTCCCTGTTAAATTAATGGATGTCTCCACTTTGTAGTACGTAACACCTGTTAGAACTTTTTGCTCAGTTTTTTGTTGTTTTGGTTTTTGTTGCGTTGGTGTTTGCTGAGAAGATACCTGTGTTGATAGTTCTTTAACAATTTTGCTATCACCAATATTTTCTACTACGTATGTAACTTCCTGAGGGGATGCTATTTTTAAACTAAGTATGGTTACTCCATTTCTGTTCGCTAAGGCTGTTATATAGTTGACCACCTTCCCCATATCTTTTTCTGTAGGTATACTACCTACTAATTGATCCAATTCTTGCTCTTTAGATGCCAACTCTTGCTTCAATGCTTCTTCCTGTTTCCTCAAACCTTCCAGAGGATCTCCATGTAAAGAAGCTTCCAGTTTTTTTAATGCCCGCTCTTCTTCCTGTTTCTTAAATTCCAATTTGGAAACTTCATCTCTTAACGGTAGAATTAGAGAACTCCATAAGTATATGGACAAAGCTATGGGCAAAATTGCCAGTATTAAGTATTTTTGCCATGATGGTAAACCTTTAAATTGCTCACTTAATTTTTCTAACATTTCCCCCTCCTAAGGTTTATTTTCTTGTATTAGCTGGCTCTCCAAATTTAAATTGGCAGAATAATAAGCAAAGCCATGCTGCCCAACCTTTCTTTCCACATTTGTTATGTAGTATTTAGAAGAATAAACTTTTGCTAAGTTACCATAAGACCCTATACCGTTTGGATCAAGGGATGCAAATTTTATTTCTGTGGATAAGCGGTTGCTGTTAATATCGACAGTTTGCTTATATTCATACACCCATGTGTTATTTGGAATTTTAGCAGTATACAGATTTAAGTAATTTTTAAATGGAGAATAGTAATTTTTTAGACCTATTAAAATATCCTTACTTTTTTCAATGTCCTCTATCTTAGACTGAAGGGATTTAATACTTTCTTGTATTTGCTTCTCACTTTCCAGTAAACCTTTTCTCTGAGCTTCTAACTGTGCTTTTCTTACTTTGATTTTTTCCAAACTTTCGTTTAAGGCATTTCTTTCGCTGGATAATCTAAAGTAGTATAAGCCGTTTAATACAAGTATTAACCAGAGAATCGCGGATACATAGTATATACCCTTATCAAGCTTTAATAAATCTTCTACCTTCAGAGTTTTTAAATTTTGCAATTTTGAAAGTTCTGTAGCAACTGAGGTCTTAGCTTTTTCCTTTTTAATAAGGTTGATTTTTATCATATTTCTCTTCCCCTTCTACATAATATATACGGAATTAAAAATCCTGGTTTAAGATTTGGAAGATCCAGAAGCCCTATTATAGGTAAGTTTTCCATAATCATATCTAACATTTGCTTCTCTTCAAGAATTGGTCCAGCAAGATAAACATTTAAGATATCACCAACTACTAGATGGTTTCTTACTTCGGCAAAAAAGTTTTCTAAAATGTCCACATCTTCTGTCTTGATGTAAGAATCAAGATTTATATGCATAAAAGAGTAATTTATGAAATTACCTGTATAGCTTACAAGTACAAAGTAGTCATAATCTACATAGAGTATGGAGAAGGGCTTTGGCAAATTTTCCATAAGTCCATAATTGATTAAAGCAACGATTTCGTAATCTAATATTTTCAAGTTTAGACCAGCGCCTTCGATTAGTTTTTGCAGGTTGTTTACTACATCCTTTCTTGCAAAAACGGTCACCACACCTATATTTTTATCCTCCGCTTCTTCCTTTATTATGTAGTAATCGTAAAATGTCTCTTCTCCTATTTCCGCTTGTTTTCTTTTAACAGCCCAATCTATGGAGTTAATAAGATCTTTCCGACTTAACGTGGCTGGATACCTAATATATTGGAGAAAACCATCATTCGTATTTAATACAGAAATTACATCTCTTCCTGCAAGGTTATACTTGTTTACATAGTCTTTAAGTACCTTTTGCTTCTCTTTTAGATCACCGTTTTCCCACAAATGGAAGACAGGTTCGAATTTAGGCTCCAAAGTATCACTCAGCTCCAAAATCCTTAAAGACCTGTCCGTTATTTGGATAGCCAAGGACGTTTTGATTTTTCTATGTCCCAAAGAAGACAATACACCAAAGTTAGGTAATTTAAATTTGGGAATACTCAACTTCATGCAAAATCCCCCCTTTATTTTTTATTTTCATTGAACTCCCATTTTTGCCTCCACTTCTGATATGACCAAGGTAGTCTTTATAACAGAATCTGGATTTAGGGATATGCTGTCTATACCTTCTTCTACAAGGAAGATGGCAAACTCCGGAAAGTCCGAGGGTCCTTGTCCGCATATTCCTACTTTCTTATTATACTCCTTTGCCGTTTTTATAAGTTGAGAGATTAGACGTTTTACTGCTTCGTTCCTTTCATCATAAAGGTGTGCTATGAGCCCTGAATCTCTATCTAAGCCCAAAGTCAGCTGAGTAAGGTCATTGGAACCTATTGAGAAACCATCAAAGATTTGAGCAAACTTGTCAGCAAGTACCATATTGCTAGGAAGCTCTGCCATTACATAAACTTCGAGATTGTTATCGCCTTTTCTTAGACCATACTCTTGCATAACTTGGAGTACTTTTTCACCTTCCTCAGGAGTTCTACAGAATGGTACCATAACCTTTACATTTGTAAGACCCATCTTATTTCTTACTCTCAAAATTGCCTGACACTCTAAACCAAAAGCGGTTTTGTAAATATCCGAATAGTACCTTGATGCACCACGCCATCCAAGCATAGGGTTTTCTTCTTCTGGCTCAAAGAGCTCTCCACCTATTAAGCCCTTGTATTCGTTGGATTTAAAATCGGAGAATCTAACTATCACAGGGTTTGGATAGAAAGCTGCTGCTATCTTCGCTATACCGTAAGATAACTTTTTAACGAAGTACTGTGCTTTATCCTCGTATCCAAATGTAAGACCATCCACTTCCTCTATAAGTCTTCTTAAATTTATGTTCCTTTTTTCTTTGCCTTTAGCAAGTTTCTCCTTAAGACTTCCTGGAGCATGTGCATAAATTATAGACATTAGGACATTTCCTTTATCATCAACTAGTTTTTTCTGAATTAGATCTTCATAAAGCTTTCTTATATCCTCATAGTGCAGTAAAGCTAAAGGATGAATTTTTATATAGTTTGCTATTATAAACTCCTCACGTGCAAGCCCTACACCATCATTGGGGATAAAGGAATACTTAAAAGCAGATTCAGGATTTCCTACGTTCATCATTATTTTTGTCCTTAGCTTGGGTAATTGATTTAAGTTTATCTCTTCAATTTCATATGGAATGTAACCTTCGTAAACATAACCTATTTCTCCTTCAGCGCACGAAACAGTAATTTCCATATCATTTTTTAATACTTCTGTAGCTTTGTGTGTTCCAACTATCGCTGGTATCCCCAATTCTCTTGCTACTATAGCAGCATGAGCTGTTCTCCCTCCTCTATTGGTTATAATTGCCGACGCTTTCTTCATAATAGGTTCCCAGTCAGGATCTGTTATATCTGTAACTAAAATATCCCCATCCTTGAAACGGACAGCATCTTTTAAATCATGAATAATACAAACTTTCCCATGAGCAATTTTTTCGCCTACAGCTATTCCGTAAAGTATCCTGCTTTTTGCCCTATCTTCCACACTGGCTTTAAATTTGTAAACTTTTAGTACATTGTTTTCCTTTCGTGAATGGACAGTTTCGGGTCTCGCTTGAACTACAAATAACTCATTTAATATACCATCCTTTGCCCATTCTATATCCATGGGCGTCCATTTACCATTTTTCTTTGAGTAATAATCCTCAATGAGCATCCCCCATTTAGCAAGTTTAAGGATCTCCTCGTCTGTAAGAGCAAAGCGTTTCTGATCTGCCAATGGTACATTTACAAGCTTAGTTCTTTCGTTACCTGTTCCATAAACAAGTTTTCTATCTTTCCTACCCAATTTTTTCTCTATAATTGCCGAATATTCTGCTTGAAGTGTTGGTTTAAAGACCATATACTCATCGGGTGTTACAGCCCCCTGAACTAAAAGCTCTCCTAAACCATATGTGGCGTTTATAACAACAACGTCCTTGAAACCAGATTCGGTATCTAGAGTAAACATAACTCCTGAAGCTCCCATATCGGATCTAACCATCTTTTGAACACCCATAGCTATCCCTATCTTAAAGTGGTCAAAACCAAAAGATTCTCTGTAAGAGACAGCTCTATCTGTAAACAAAGAGGCAAAGCCATTTTTTACTGCGGTTAACACATTTTCGGCTCCAACTATATTTAGATAGGTATCTTGTTGACCTGCAAAAGAGGCATGAGGCAAGTCCTCAGCTGTAGCTGATGATCTTACAGCTACATCAATAGCAAATGATCCGTACTTTTTTGACAACTTATTGTAGTATTCTTTTATGCCTTCTTCAATTTCTGGTGGGAACTCTCCACCTTTTATAAGCTCTCTTACTTCATAAGTTCTTTTTGCAAGGTCTTCTACGTTATTCGGATCTAAACCTGACAAAGTTCCTTTAATCTTTTTTTCCAAACTATTGTATCTTACAAACTCGTAATAAGCTTCGGAGGTTACTACAAAACCGTAAGGAATATTTATACCTAAGGAAGATAAAGATCTTATCATTTCACCCAAGGAGGCATTTTTTCCTCCTACAAGTCCAATGTCTTCTATTCCTACTTCATCTAACCATACGATATAGCGTTTGTTCATTTCTAACCTCCTCTTTTATTCTTCATAAACAATTTTGCTAAAATCTGCATAGTTATTAAATAGCTCTTTTATTCTTAAGAGTAGGGATAATCTATTGTTCCTTATTTTTTCATCCTTGTCCATGACTAATACATTGTCGAAAAACTTGTTTATAGGTTCTTCCAATACGTAAAGGTCAGTTAAGTTGTTACAACATCCTTCTAGTGACTTGAGCTTTTCCCAAAGACTTAGCTCCTCCCTCTCCATCAAGAGATCCTCTCTCACTTGTCCATTTTTAAAATTTTTAGGTAATATTTTAAAAATCCTTTTGTACGCTTGAACTATACTTTTAAATTTCTCTTCATTTTTTAATTTGGCAATATTTTTGACTGTATTTATACAGTATCCAGCCCTTAATGGTGAACACACCTCCAAAACAGCCTCTACAATATCGTATGGGAAATTATCCATGTAAGCCCTTAATCTATTTCTTAAAAACTCTATTAAACTTTCTGGTACTGTTGGGAATAACTTACCTATATCTAGATCCCACATTTCTTTTTCTAAAATTGTAAAAATACCTTGTGCAGATCTTCTTAAGCCATAAGGGTCAGATTTTCCTGTAGGCATTTCTCCCACGCTAATAAGCGTATAAATGTTATCTATTTTGTCGGCTAGATATAAAACTTTACCTATAAGAGTTAAGGGATCTGATAGGTACTGCTCCCATATAGCTCTAGCTACGTCTCCATCTTCTCCTTGAGCTCTTGCATACACATATCCCATGTAACCTTGTAGTTCATCTAGTTCTCTCACCATGTTGGTAAGTATGTCAGCTTTAGAAAGATAGGCTGCTCTTTTTACCTTATGTATGTAGTCTTGCGTAAGACCTATGTGTTTTGATATTTTCTCAGAGAGTTCCATTACTCTGTTAGTCTTTTCTAACATGCTACCAGCTTTGGGGTGGAAAAGTACCTGTGACAACTTGGGGACTAAATCATCAAGCCTGGTTTTTAGGTCTTCTTTATAGAAAAATAATGCATCCTCCAATCTTGCCTTTATCACCTTTTCGTATCCTTTAACTATTCTCTCGTCCCTTGGTAAGTTGTTACTTACAGCTATAAAGTAAGGTAGTAAGGAGTCTTTTCCTCTAACGCAGAAAAATCGCTGATGGTGGGCAAGCACCGTTACAATTACTCTCTCTGGCAGTGCCAAAAACCTATCTTCTATCTTCCCAATAACCACAAAAGGGTACTCTACAAGATTAGCTACTTCTTCGTATAGACCTTCCACATACTCTACAGAACCACCCAAAGACCTTGCTTTCTCTTCTACTAGTTCTTTAATAGTATTTAGTCTTTCTTCGTAATTAGGAATAACATAATTTGACTTTAGTTTTTCTTCATACTCCAAAGGATTTGTTATCTCTATTTCACTTTTTGAAAGGAATCTGTGACCGTATGTCCTTCTACCAGAGCTCAAATATCCAAACTTGATAGGCAAGACTTGGTCATTATATAAGGCACATATCCACCTTATAGGTCTTGGGAACTTTATTTTTGGGCTTGACGTCCACCTCATACTCTTGGGAACAGGAGCGGAAAGAAGAATATCTTCAAAGATTTCCATCAATAATTGAGTAGGCTTTTTATTTTTGTTCACCTTTTTTATTGCTATGTATATACCACCTCTCCTTTCTACCTCTATAATATCTTCAAAATTGGCTTTGTTAGTTTCAAGAAACTTTAGAAGTGCCTTTGTTGGTTCATTTTTATCATCATAACAAGCTTTCTTGGGTGGGCCAATTATAATTTCTTCGTCTTCTTTTTCTATATCCTCGAAATTCTTTAGCAAAAGGGTAATTCTTCTGGGAGTAAAAAACACATGACTAGTTTCTGGTTTTAGTATTTCCTTTATCTTATCCTCCAAATAACTAACTATTTGCTCAATAATGCCTGCTGGGAGTTCTTCTGTTCCTATCTCAATCAGCAAGTTGTGCATCATTACCTCCCTTTAGAAGAAGGGCATAAGCCAGGTTATCAAAATAGGTTTCCTTTCCATCCTTCATAAGGGCTTGTAGAATTTTATCCGCTTCTTGATTTCTATTTAAGCTTTTTAGTATTTGCGCTTTTAATAGCATGGCAGAGCTGTAATTAAAATTTTCGTTGCTTATTTTCTCCAACTCCTTAAGAGCTTGTTCCTCTTGGTTGAATTTATAGAGTTCGTAAGCATATCTCTCTGTATAGAGAGCTTTTAGTTGAGAATCTTTTATAGAATCCACGATATCCTTGAGCACACTCCTAGAATCTACATTTTTTTCCATTTGCAATCGATAGGAAAGAGCTAAAGGTTTAAATTGCTCACTCTTTTCTAAATCTTCAATTATTTTTTTTGCTGTATTTATATTGCCTGCTTCCACAGCTTTTCTAAGCTCAAACTCTTTAAGAGAGTACTCCGACCTTCTTCTTTCTGAAAAGTAATCCCAACCGATCCATCCAGCCGTTATCAATAGAACAAATCCTACAATATTGGCTATAAGTATTATTCTTTCTCTCATTAAGAAAAATTATACCTTATGGTGCACTTCTTTTAAAACCCTTGACCTCAAATCCAGTACTAAGGCACTAGCTACAAAAACAGAAGAAAAGGTCCCTACTATTACACCTATGACAAATGCAAACATAATGTTTGACAAAGCAGAACCACCTAAAAAGAAAAGGCTTATGGCAACAACAAAGGTTGTGAGAGATGTCATTACAGTTCTAGATAAGGTTTCGTTAATAGAGAGGTTTATTGTTTGATATAAACTACTCCCTTTTCTTATTCTTAGATTCTCCCTTATCCTGTCGAAAACCACTACTGTATCGGTAACTGAATACCCTGCTACAATCAAAAGAGATGCCACTACATCTAAATTTACTTCTCTTTGAGTTAAAGAGTATGCTCCTACTACTATCACTACATCGTGAATAAGAGCTATTATGGAGGTTAAAGCCCAAAGAGGTTCAAACCTATAACCGAGGTATATCATTATTCCAATAAGAGCTGTGACAATTGCCCATATGGCTTTCTGTCTGAGCTCGTTGCTAACTAAACCCCCTATTGTTTCGCTTCTGATGAGTTCGTAGTTACCTAATTTGTTAAGCAAAGCCAGCGCTTGGTTGTAGTTCTCGCCTAATTTAAGCTTTATAATAAAAGCTCCTTGTTCAGATTCTTGAATACCAACTTTAAGATTAGCATCTTCTAAGGTTTTCCTAACTTGTGATATCGAGACATTATTTTTATACTTTACTTCAATTACCGTTCCGCCTGTAAAATCAAGTCCAAGGTTTAGACCTTTTAGGTACAAAGATACAGAAGATAGAAGCAAAAGTAAAAAAGACACAGCATAGGCGTACGGTCTTAATTTCATGAAATCTATGTGTTTTTTCATGTATGTGAAATTATAACCTAAATTAGTCTGAACATCTATAATAATAGTTTCAATGAAAGCTATTTTGGTGTTCTTATTTGCACTATTTACGGCTTGCCAACCTTTACCGAAGGATATAGACATAGACAAATACAAAAAACAGGTAATACAAGGTCGTGTTGAAGTGTCTGAAGGGTTAAAAAAGAAAATTCCTAAGGACGGATTTTTCATCATTATATCAGTTAGAACCTTAGAAAGCCCAATGCCTATAGCGGTATTGAGGGTGGAAAATCCAAAAATACCCTACAGCTTTAAGATAACTGGAAAGCATAAGCTCACACACGAAATAGTGATGGAAGGTGATGTTATTTTAACCGCAAGAATAAGTAAATCACCACAGGCAGAAACATCAAAAGGTGATCTTATAGGTTTTGCGAACGCAAAAGTAGGAGATAAAAACGTATTCATACTTATAGACAGGGAGGTTGAGTAGATGTTGAAAAAACTTCTTGAATTAGGACATATGGTAGCCTTACTACCTTCTATAAGTTTGTTTGTAGGAGCTAGTTTTTTGGGTATTTATGGTGTGTACATACTTCTTGAAACTCTTTATAAAGTTTTTACTCAGCCAGAACTAAGAGATGCAACTATCTTATCTACCAAGTTAATATCCGTTATGGACATACACCTTCTTTCTGTAGTTCTATATATATTTGCCGTAGGCCTCTATGACCTTTTCATAGGTAAACTCAATACTCCTGAATGGCTAGAGATAAAAAACATAGACGATCTAAAAGCCAAACTGGTAAGCGTAATAATACTAATTCTTGCAATAACATTCACAAAGAACGTTGTGAAATGGGAAAAACCAGTAGATACATTGCTTTTTGGTGCGTCTATCGCCGTAGTTATATTCGTTTTGATTTTGTATCATAGAGAAAAGGGGAAAAAGCATACGTAGATATTTATTCAAAATCTATACGCAATACCTACCAAAATACCATAATTGGCAAAATCTTGGTGTTTATTTAAGCTTTTGTGGACTCCAAAGCTCAGGTCTATATTGTTAAGTGGGGAATAAACAGCACCTAGAAGTATATGTGTATCCTTTTTGTCAACGCTTTTAGATTCATGCTCTAGATACCTAAACTCTCCACCTACTTTAATGTTTTCCCTTAAGCTTTGGTATAAACCCAAAACTATACCTTTTGTATCCCTTAAGTCCTCACCTACGTGTGAAAACTTATTGTAAACACCATTTATATTTAGTGTAGTGTTTTCTATGTTATACTCAAACATTAAATTTAAGTTGTAAGTAGTTTTTCCGTAACCTAATTCCTTTTTTCCTGTGTCGAAGTTAACTTGCAGTTTATAGCCTAAACCAAGGTTTTGATTTTTAAACAAGATATGCTTTATAAATACACTACTGTCTGAAAAACCACTTACTTTCTCTCCATTGGATTGAATTATGTAAGGTATTATAATTGCCACGTCTATATTTTCCTTTACACCTAGCGTTAGTTGGTTAACTATATCTGTATGCTTCAAGTTTCCATAGTTTTTAAAGTATGAGCCTTGCAGTTCCCATTGAAGTTTGCCAAAGCCGCCCAGCGTTTGAGTGTCTTCACCGGTGAAAGGATAGAAAGCAAAAGCTGAACCTGATGCGAATAATGTGATAAGAAGCTTTTTCATTTTTAACCTCATTTATAAAATTGAAATTAAATATCAATTTTATAATAATCTAGCCTCTATACCATGTCAATAGTCCTTTAAAATTCTTGTGTATGTCCAGAAGCATTTTGAAAATAAACAAAAAAGCCTTACAGGAAAATGTAAAAGCCCTTTATGAATTTACAAAAAAGAAAGTAATAGCGGTAATTAAGGCGGACGGTTACGGCATAGGTGCAACTTATTTGGCTAAAGTCTTGGAAAACATAGATTATGTAGATGCTTATGCAGTAGCTTGTGTAGAAGAAGGAATAGAGTTAAGAAAATCAGGTTTCAGAAAAAAAATCTTAATTCTTGGTGGAATTCTGAAACAGGAAGCAAAGTATATCCAGAAATTCAACCTAACACCTGTTGTATCTCATAGTGAACACTTGAAAGCGTTGGAAGGTTTAGATGTTAGGTTTCACGTTAAATGGGATACGGGCATGGGAAGGTTAGGTTTTTTGGAAGAAGCGATAAACGATCCGAGAATAGAAGGAATTATGACACATCTGTCCACACCTTCGGATGAGGAGTTTTCAAAATACCAAATTTCTAAGTTCGAAAGGATACTGAAACTGTACAGAAAAATGCCGTCCATCCATATAGAAAGTTCAGCGGGAATAGTTTATAAAGTTCCTTTTGCTACTCACATAAGAATAGGGCTAGCACTTCATGGAGAGTATCCTTTAACAAATTATCCTATTAACCTAAGTAGAGTCTATACACTAAAAGCAAAACTTTTATCTGTCAAAAAGGTTCCATCCAACTTTCCCATCTCCTACTCTAGGACTTATGTGACTGATAAAGAAAAGAAGATAGGAGTTGTCGCTTTTGGGTATGCTGATGGTTTGATGAAATCCTTGTCCAATATAGGGTACCTCTACTACAAAGGTAAACCTGTTAAAATACTTGGGAATGTTACTATGGATATGACAATGGTGGACCTTGATGGAAGCGATGCAAAAGTTGGTGATTATATAGAAATTGTTGGTGAGCACCAAAGCTTTACGCAACTTGCTAAACTTGCAGGAACTATTCCATACGAGATAATGTGTAATCTTTCCAAGAGAATAAAAAGAGTGCTTTACTGAAAATGAAAGGATTTTTAATTACATTTGAAGGAATAGATGGAAGCGGAAAAAGTACCCAAGCAAAAAAGCTGTATGAGTTTTTGAACAATCAAGGTTACTCTGTAAGCTTATACAGAGACCCCGGATCCACCCCTTTAGCAGAAAGCATAAGGGAGCTGATTATAAAAAACAGTATGGATTCTACCACTGAACTTTTATTGTTTGAAAGCGCAAGATCGAGCTTAGTTTGGGAAAGAATATTTCCAGATCTAAAAGAAGGAAAAATCGTCATAGTGGACAGGTTCATAGATTCCACACTTGCTTACCAAGGATACGCAAGAGAAATAAACTTGGGAACAGTAAACATACTAAACCATATAGCCACTAGAGGGAAGAAGCCAGACATTACCTTTATACTTAATGTGTCCTTGGAAGTTGCCGTTGAAAGGCTGAAACAGAAGGAAAAAACACGATTTGAAGAGTATGAGTTTCTAAAGAAAGTTAGAGACGCTTTTGTGGTTCTCTTTCATCAGCAAAAAAAAGAAAGGAACATGTTTCTGATAGACGCAGAAAAGGATACCGAAGATGTCTTTGAAGAAATAAAAAACATTACGTTAAGGATTATAAATGAAATATGATGCAATTGTGATAGGTGCTGGACCAGCGGGGGCTACATGTGCTTATCACCTTTCTAAGCAAGGTCTTAAAGTTCTGTTGGTAGAAAAGCAGACCTTACCTCGTTTTAAACTCTGCGCCGGCTGTCTGTCAAAGAGGATAGAGCGGGAACTTCCTTATGGATGGGAAAAACTCATTCTAAACACTATCTATACTGGAACGCTCAAATACAAAAACAAAAGTTTTTCATTAAGTAGCGATGAACCTATAGCTCATATAGTAGATAGGGCTACCTTCGATACCTTTTTGGCACAAAAGGCTCAAGAAACGGGAGCTGAGTTGGTTATAGACAAGTTTGAAAGTTTCTCCGTTGAAGACGGTAAATACAAAGTACAGTTAGGAAACAAAGTACTTACATGCGACTTCCTTATAGGTGCCGATGGTTTTTATTCAAAGGTAGCAAAAATCTTAGGATATAGAAAGCAAAAGTTCTACAGATCTGTTGAGTTTTTTCCAAACTTTTCGGTGGATCCAAAAGGTGTGGAAATCAGTATAGGACTGGTAAAAAGGGGATATGGATGGAAATTTCCAAAGGGTAATTATGCAAGTATAGGAGTGGCAACTACCTTCAAGGAAAATTTACTCGAGATTCTAAAAATATACAGTGGCACAAACGGTAAAATCTACGGATGGCACATACCTTACGCAGAAGATGAAAAAGACTTGCATTTAGGCAAAGACAGAACTCTTTTGGTGGGGGATGCAGGAAATTTTGTCGACCCTTTATTAGGTGAAGGTATATACTACGCGGTATTAAGTGCCAAAAAAGCAGCTCAAGCTATCGCAGAAAGTCCGTCAAACCCTAAAAAGCTCTACAAGGATTTGACCAAGGACCTGGCTCAGGAGTTTAAATACGCAAGCCGTATAGCTCGCATAGGATATAACTTTCAACTTTTTGCCTTTGTGTTTGGCAAAATTGGAGGTTTACGCCTTTACTATCAGTTCTTAAGAGGGGAGATAAGTTACAAGGAACTTTACAAAAAAGGTCTATCAGAAACTTTCAAAGCGCCATTTAAATTAATTAGTAGAGGGTAAAATGGAAACAAGAAGAGTAGAAAAACTAAGAAAATTATTTATGGAAGAGATAGCCAAACTCGTTCTTTATGAGCTTGACGATCCCAATCTTAAAAAGGCTATCGTTACTCGTGTGGAAGTTACACCTGATTTAAAGAATGCCAAAGTTTACTTTACTACCTTTCAAGAAGGAGAAGAAAAAGAAGTACAAAAATCTCTAGAAAAAGCTAAAGGACTTATAAGAAAGATGCTTTTGAAAAAGCTCAAACTCAAGTACATACCAGATATGGTTTTTATTTTTGATAAAGACTTAAAGTATCTGGAACAGGTATGGCGAAATTTACAAAAGTAGTGCTTTTAGAAGACTCGTGGTATAGTTTAAATCCACCAAGAGGTGAAGCATCCATTTTATGGGACCAATATTTGGAGCACAGAAAGCTGCCATTGGTAAAGTCATGTGATGTGGATAGTAGGATACCCTATAAGTTTTTAAATCCTTTGCAGAGTGCTTTTTTCTACACCTACAAAAACGGAAGCGCTTTGGTATCTAGTCCTACTTCCTCTGGAAAGAGCCTGATCGCTCACCTTTTTATGAAAAACCGCAAGGGTCTCAAAGTTTATACGGCTCCCATAAAGGCTTTGGTTTACGAAAAAGCTATTGAACTCAGAAATTACTATCAAGTAGAAATAAGGACAGGAGACCAAGTTCTTGAAAGTTACAAAGACCTAAAGGGTGATTTATTAGTTTGCACTTACGAATACCTGGTTATAGCTCTTAGAAACAAAGCCAGTTGGGTAGATAACGTAAGTTGCATAGTTATAGATGAAATCCACCAAATTTTCAAAAGACCTATACTAGAGGAACTAGTTATATACGCATTGGATAAAAACATAGACATTTTGGCGCTCTCGGCTACCATACCCAACAAAGAAGAAATGGCTCAGTGGTTAAATGTAAACCTTCTGCTGGACAGCAACTGGAGACCAGTTCCACTAAATAGAGAAAACAAGCTTCTAAAAAATTTTCCACCTCTCACCAAAGAAGATATAGATATATCATGCGAAAAGCAAAAAACACTAATTAAAAAGCTCCTGAGTGCTGTATTCACACTAAGGCAAGTAGATGAAAAGGTGATCGTTTTTTTACCTTCAAAAAAAATAGGTTGGTGTTTGCTAGAACTTGCAAACTCAGAACGTATAGGTATAATGAACGAAACCCTTCCCTTTGAAAAAGAGGAAAGAGAAGAAGCAGAGATAGCCTTTCATAACGCCGATGTCCCAGCAGAAGAAAGAAAACAAATAGAAAAAGCCTTTAGAGAAGGTAACTTAAACATACTTTTAGCTACACAAACACTCGCCTATGGTGTGAACTTACCGGCGGATAAGGTGTTAATCTTAATAAGAGTACTAAAATTAGACAGTAAATTTAAGGTTACACCCGATGGACTTGACATTATTCAGATGGAAGGCAGAGCAGGTAGGCTTGGCATCAAAGACATAGGATACTCTGTAAGACTACTTTACGGATTAGATGAAGCACAGCTCAACAGAGAACTCTCAAACAGTATGAGTAGCTACAAAAAGGAAGAAGGCGAAGATATTGACGAGTACTTTTCTCTTCTAATGCTGCTTGCTATACATTACAAAGGGCCCCAATATATGGACTTTCTTAACAAGACGCTAATCTATGGCAAGATGAGCAAAAGAAAGATTGACGAAAACTTAGATTTCCTAGAGAGGAATGGTTACGTAAATTACTACACACCTACAAAAAAAGGCTACTTCTGTATAACGGCAGATATCTCCCCTGTAGCATTAGAAGAATACCTAAGAAGAAAGCAAGCGGGACTTCCTATAGTAGCTACCGTTAGACCTCTTTTAAAGGCAAAGCTAGATGCTATAAGACCTTTTGTAGAAAACAAGGGAAACTATCAAGAAGAAGTTTCCCAAATATACGAGCTTTTGTTTTCATACGATTTTGAGTACGAAGACAACACAGACCAGCTTCTTTTCTACACAGAAGGCTTCCTTTTTAATTACCCAAACATAAAAAACCCACCGGGTGAGTTTTCTCATCTAGGATTGCATGCCATATACCTATGCAGAAAGCTACTGGCTATGAAAAAAGTGGGATTCTTTGACGATGGTGTTTTGGGGATTCTCAAAATAGCGCATGCAATAAAGTATGGAATCAGTATAGATTATGCCAGTTTGGGCGGTATCAAGGGTATAGGACACATCAGGTCCAACCTTATTAAAAGGATACTAAAAGAAAACAATAAAACACCTCCACCTTTAGGTAGCAAAGTAAAAGAGCTCTTTGACCTTTTCACTGAATACGAATGGAGGAAACACTCATTGAACATACTTACAGAGCAAAGAAAGTTGAAAAAAGAATCGGCAGTTAAAGAAACCGATAAAATGCTGAACGTTTTGAAATCAAATTTAAGTGGATACTTGATGGATGATAAGATACTACTGGCATCATCCATGTTCATTATGAATAAAAATGCAATAAGAGAGAAAAAAGAATACTTAATTCAGAAAATTCTATCTTATGATACAATAGATAAAATAGAAAACGTCAAAAAAGGAGGTTAAAATGGCAAAAAAAGGTAGAAAAAAAGGTGGACCTAGATATAAAAGATTAACAATTTCTCTTCCTAAACGACTTTATTATGTGTTAAATGGAATTGCTTTAGGAGATGAGAAAAAACTCAACAGATTGATTAAAGGCATACTTGAAGATAAGCTTATGGAATCTACAGTAGCAGAGTTAGAAATCTATTTAGGAAGAGGTGAGGAGGAAGAGGAGGAAGAGGAAGAAACCACTCAAAAACAAGAAATATGATAAGTAAGCGAATAAAAAGTCTAAGTCCATATAAAACGGAAACTACAGTTGCTAAAGTAAGGCTTTCATCAAACGAACTAAGTATAGATTTTCCCGATTACATAAAAGAAAAGATAGCAAAAGAAGTTGCAAAAATACCACTCAATAAATACCCCGATCCACACGCAAGAGAGCTTAAGCAAATAATATCCCAAAGGATCGGAGTAAATCCAGAAAACATTGTTTTAGGTAACGGTTCAGATGAGCTCATATATTACTTATCCATAGCAATTGGAGAATTTGACAGAGGAGTATTCTATCCCGTTCCTACTTTTCCTATGTATCAAATATCAGCCAAAATTTTAGGAAGAGATCCTGTAGAAGTTAAATTGGACAAGAACTTTGATATAGATTTGGAAGAGTCTATAAAAGCTATACAAGAAAAACAACCTGCGCTTGCTTACTTTTCTTATCCCAACAATCCTACCGGTAATTGTTTTTCAAAAGAAAAGATAGAGAAAATATACCATCTGAATCTATTTTGTGTTATCGATGAGGCTTACTTTGACTATTCAAAAAAAAGCTTTATGGATCAAGCTGTAAAAAAGGATAACATGGTTATATTAAGGACACTTTCCAAAATAGGCATGGCTGGATTACGTGTTGGAATATTGATAGCAAAAGAAGAGATAGCTTACGAAATCAATAAAATGAGATTACCCTTTAACATAACTTACCCTTCCCAAGTAATAGCAAAGCTTTTACTTACTGAGTTTTACGATTTTATACAGGAAAACGTTCAAAAAGTCATTCAAGAAAGGGATAGAGTATACAATGCACTTTTATCTTTTAAAGAACTGGAAGTCTTCCCTAGTGAAGCTAACTTTATACTCTTTAAGGTAAAAAGCATGAAGGCTTGCGAGCTTCATAAAAAGCTCATACAAGAAGGTGTTTTAATAAGGGACATGTCTCATATTCTAGACAATGCCTTAAGAGTTAGCATAGGAAAAGATCAAGAAAATGATGCCTTTTTGGAGGCTTTGAGTAAAGTATTGTGCTAAAATATAAAACCTTGGAGGTAAGAAATGGCTAAGGTAAAGATGAAAACGAACAGATCTGCTAAGAAAAGATTTAAGACAACAGCTACTGGGAAGATAAAAAGATGGAAAGGCGGCGTCTCTCACTACAATACTCACAAGGCAAAAGATAGAAAAAGAAGACTAAAAAAAGCTGCTTATGTCCACCCAAGTTGGGAGGACAAAATTAAGGGCCTACTTAAAGAGTTCTAAGGTCCTATTTGCCTGAAAGCTGCTGGTATTTCTTCTTCCTTTGTCCATCCGCACTCTTCTAATGCTTTTTCTATGGTTTCTTCTGAGTTATTGGTTTTTGTCTTTAGGATTTGTACAAGTTTCTCTCTATGTCCTTTTAATTGCTCTAGCTCTTCCTCTGTAATTTCTGGAAACCTCATAACTATTCTTTCTTTTACCTTTTTCCAAGCTATTGGATTGCTAAACAGCTTAAACTCCTTATCTCTTACGGTGTCTTTAACGGAAAGGCTCTTTAAGAATTCGTAACGCTCTGGATTTATGGTAAGTATAGCTTCAGCCATTATTGGGTCACAGGTGTAGAAAATACCAAAGAGTTTACCAAGTATCTTTCTTTGTGTTCTTATGATAAGGTCTAAGATTTCCTTTACTTGATCCTCTAATTTATCGTAAACAAGGTCGTAGTAGTTGAGAATTTGTAGCTCCAAACCTCCTAAATATCTTATAAAGTTAGCTACCATGTGAAAGTTTTCTGATGATTCTTGTGTTTCTACTTCCTTTATCTTTTCATGTTCTTTGCCATAATCCAAAACCACATCTGTATGTATAGGTGGTATTATATGATAAGTTTCAGATTCCCAACCCGCTTTCCTAAGGACTTGCTCTGCACCATTTTCATCTATGTTGTAGCGCTGCATTAGCAATTTTTTTAAGCTTTCTCTATCTTTTCTGTATTTATCTATTTCTTCATCGGAAAGATCTACATCTATATATACAAACTTTTCTTTACCATTCTCCTTTATAAAGATGTTCTTTCTTCCCTTTACGTGCCTTTTTATAAAGTTCCAATCTTCATCTGTCATAACAGGTTCTGGATGCCACATCTTAGACATTTCTTCTTCAAGTTGCAAATAGGGCACCGTTTCATACCATGTAGCTTTGTTTAACTTAGATTCTATGGTTTCATAGCTCTCACCCGTTTTTTCCTTGACATACTCTATAAATTCTTTTCTTTTGAATTTGAATTTCTCTATTTCATCAAGGGAGAGATTAGGGAAAAGCACTTTTAGTTTGTACTTTATAAAGTCCCAATTACCAAAAAGGTTAGAAGGCTCTAAAGCTTCGTAACCGTATGGGTTTGTTTTCAAAAACTCAAAGTAATATCCTACAAAGGTCCTAACACGCGGGTCAGTAAAAGCTAAGGTTTTTATAAAATCTGGATCGTAATACTCTATGACGCTCAACAATCTTGCTATGTTTACCTTTTTTACATCGTGAACGTGACACAGTTCCAATCTATAGCCTTTAGGTAAGCTATCAATATCACAATACTCATCCAAAACATCCATTTCCTCCTTTAGTATCCATCTAAACAGAACTAGTTTTTCCTTTTTTGATAAATGTTCTTTTAATAGCAGTTGTTCCATCATTGCTCCTCACCTCCTCAATTTTTAATTTACTTCTTTGCAGATTAAAGTCGATAAAAGTTGTTTATACTTTGTATAAATGCGTGTTATAGTGATACCTGCAAGGCTTAAATCGACAAGGTTGAAAGAAAAACCTCTCCTTTTGATAAAAGGAAAGCCTCTTATAAGGTGGGTGGTGGAGAATTGCTTGAAAACAAAAGAACGTGTTTTATTAGCAACAGATAGTGAAAAAGTTGCACAGGTGGTGAGCGATTTACCTGTAGAAGTTTTTTTCACTCCAGAAGATTTACCTTCAGGAAGCGATAGAGTAGCCTATGTGGTCAAAAACCTTGATGTTAAGTATGTAATAAACTATCAAGGGGATGAACCTTTTGTTTACAGAGAAGACATAGAACTCCTATTTTCTGCTTTGGAAAAGTATAGCGTGGCTACACTAGCGTTAAAGGATGAAGATTGCTACCACGATCCGGCAAGTGTTAAGGTAGTTCTAAAAGAAGATGACACGGCTTTGTATTTCTCTAGAAGTCCCATTCCTTTTTTTAGAGAACCTTCCGAGTTATATCCACTAAAGCACGTGGGAATATACGCTTACAGGAAGGAAACCCTTCTGGAGTTTTCCAATATGAAACCCTCAAACCTTGAAATTACAGAAGGACTAGAACAGCTAAGACTTTTAGAAAAAGGTATAGACATAAAAGTCAATTTAACAAAAAATTACTATCACGGAGTAGACACAGAAGAGGACATAAAGATAGTTGAAAGGAAACTGTAATTTATTGGCACACCTTTATTAGAGTTACACTGCCTTTAGCCCAAAGGTAGATCTTTCCTTCTTGTGCTCTATCCCTCAGTATGTAACCCATGGATGCAGAATCAAAGGACGAAGTTATTATACCTACTTCTTTTTCCTCATCTCTTATTTTTGTTCCTTCCGGCGCATCTCCGCTAAATAAGGCTAAGGTGCGTGGTGTTCTACCTCTATAGTGCACACGGGCTATGGCTTCTTGCCCTACGTAACAACCTTTGTTTAAACTTATGGCATACGTTTGGATGTTGGCTTCGAGGGGAGAAAAGCCTTCTCTTAGTTCTTTCCCTATTTTTGGAATGCACCTTTGAATTCTCAAATACTCCATGTAACTTGCATCTACCATATCTTTCTTGTCCAACTTTTCCAGAAACTTTCCAATATCCTCTGCTATAATGTCGTAACCTTCTTCCCTCAACCTTATTGGGTTGTTGGCTACTATAGCATCTTGGAGCTGTGCTACCTGCATAGAATTAATTTCTTGGTTAAAGAGCTCACTAATAAACTCTTTGCTTCCCTCACCAAATACGAATAAATGCTGGTAAGGTAATACTTCAAAATACACCCTCATAGAGAGTTTAATTTTATTGAACTCCTCTATAGTATCTTGTGCATTCCCTTCCGAGTCTAAGACATAGTAGTCTTGGAATTTGTATACGTAGAACTCTTGAAGTGGTGCTCCGTTTTGCTTTAGTCTTAGGTTGTAACTTAGCGTATAGGGTTTCATTCCTTTTATGTCGTTGCTTAAAAGGTTATGTAAAAAGGCTGTGTGTTCTTCCTGTATTCCTTTGCCTAGAACCTTTCCCTTTTGTCCGAATACTTTTAGCTTAAACCTGTCTAAAACTATCCACTTCATTAGTACCTTCCCGTAATGTAGTCAGCTACGGTAGTAGCCGCTATGGCTCTTGGCTTGACTACTGGCTTTAGACCTTGAGCCATAACATAGCCTATAGCTTCTTTTAATATAACGCTTGAGTTATGGTTAGGATTAGGATTTATATCAAGGTGAACCTCAAAAGGTCTTCCATCTATAACATCGGATATCTCAAGAGCCAAAAAAACCGCTCTGCTTACTTCTTCCATAAGTCTCTGCCTTAGAGACTTTATTCTTTTTACCTTTTCCACCTTCCAAAAGATTTTTGCTCCTCTGCACGAGTCTATGTGAACTACTACAACGCTGACAAATACCGTTTTATCTCTTACCTGCCTTGAGTCACAACCAACGTATACAGCCGTTTTTTCAGAAGTCTGCTTTATGAAGTCTTTAACTTCATCTATACTCTTAAAAGCAGGCATATCTCTTAAATTTTAAAATTTACATCCTTTACCCACGTAGGTCTAAAAAATATCCAGTCCTTTAAGTTTTCAGCTGTTTTTGAGTAACAAACTTCACACAAAAGCCCATCATCTACGAGCTTAGAATTATCATCGCAACAGTCCGTTAAGTTCCAAAACTCGTAATTGTCATGGAAAATAAGCTTTCCACAACTTTTACATTGGTAAAGCTTGCAACTTTTGCTTGAGAGAAATTCTTCTAAATCCTTTTCCTCTGGTAATTCCTGTATCTCAAAGACGGTCTTTAAAAACTCCCTCTGTTTTTCTGATAGTTCATAAATCTTCATGATAATAATAATTATAAAAAGCTACGGTAAACTTTGCAAAAGTGAAAATTTTTAACACCAAATTATTCAATCGTCTCAAACATCTACTCTCTACATAATTTCCGAGTCTTTCATTATAAAGTTTGAGGAATCGATAAGAGTATCAACAAAGTCCTCGCGCTTCGCAAATCATCCCTAATTCTGAGGCTGCGGACTACGATATATATTAGGTTTGTTGGATCGGCTAAAGGATTTATCAAATATGGAAACTACAAATCTAAACACTCAATTTTGGACTTTTTTGGGGTATTTAAGAAAGTTGTGAGGAATAAAGGAAGGACTCGCTTCATTGAAGAAATTGTAAGTGAACCAAGAGCACCGATAGAAGTTGGTAACACTACAAAATTTCTGGAATTGGTTTATTTAATAACCTGAGTTTTTTCTCAATGATTTCTTTGGAGTATTTTTTCACATAAAAATCTATGGTTTCTGCTCGTATCTTTACGCTTCCTGCAGGTTTTGTTTCGTCAAGCTCTCCAAACTTAAAAAAGAGTGTCCCAGTGGCTTCAACTATCTTTTGAACAGGTGTAAAGGTTGGTTGATCCATACCACATTCGTAACTGGATAGTCTGATAACAGCTGTTATGTGCGGAAATCTAGCTGCAAATTTGGCAGCCCATATAATTTCATTGGTGTTGGCACTGTAAGATGATGTCCACACATCGCTTATATCAAAGGGACTCTTTATTATGCCTTCTTTTATCTCCTCACCAAACAACCAATCTAAAATCTCATCTTCCAGTGGTAGGTAATTATACCAAAGCACGGGATACCCGCAAGCTTGAAGCTCTTGGTCTATGTCGTGACCTATTCCCGAGTCAAGATGGTAAGGTCTTGCCAAAATAAGCAAAGCTGGGATATTTTTCCTTACACACAAGCGAAGGATTTCTAAGCTCTTGTTTCTCATTCTTTTATCAAAATCCTCAAGATACCTAAAACCTTCCTCTACTGCCTTTTCAACTTCACTTAAGCTTAAGTCATCTATGGCATGTTTTAACTCATCATAAAGGTATTTAGGTAAAAGATGTTTTTCTGTAAAAGGAACGAAAGGAGATACAAACTTTATACCTCTTAAGCCAAACTCATCCCTTTCCCGCAAGAATCCTGCCTTTATGTTCTCCACGGACATGGGCACACGGGTGCAACTGAGACTGTCCATAACGTGACCACTCAAAAAGGAAGGTAAAGAGTAGATTTTTGGTACAAACAGAATGTTTATATCCTTCTCTAAAAGCTCCCCAATATGTCCTGCCAAAGCTTTTACTGGAAAGCAACTATCCATAGTTATGCGTTTGCTTCCGTAGGTTCTGTACTGTTCCTCTGAAGTTTCTGAACTAAATGCTATTTTTTCTATTCCCAAACTTTTGAAAAAACCTATCCAAAACTGGTGCGTACCCCACACATTTAAAAACCTAGGAATGCCTACCCTAAGCTCCGACCGATTGAGCTTTTTTGAAAGCTTCCTTTTTAACAAAGAGCCCAACATTGGGAAACTCCTTCTTGATTTTTTCCATCTTTTCTTTTATAAACTTTAGTTCTTCCTGGCTTTCTACCAAACCTTTTGGACACGCATTGTTAACAATTATCCTAAGGTAGCCCTTTTCTAAGGGGACCTTGCTCCATGGTCTTCCTTCACCCTCACCTACGTGAACGTCCACAAAGCTTCTTTGACACTCTATAGGGCACCATTTACAAACTGTTTCTTTAGATGTAGTTGTTTTATAGGTAAGATTTTCTATAGCAGAAAAGCCTTTAAAAGAACTCCTTGGTTTGTCTTTGGTAGCTTCCATTGCTACAAGAGCTGCACCTATTGCACCTGCCTCTCCAGGGTAAGGGTGAACATACACTTCGGTGTTAGGCACTTTGGACTTTATAAAATCTACCTGTGCTTTCACCACAGCCAAGTTTTTGTGGGTTCCACCTTGTAGTATAAACTTTTTCCCTACCTGCGAGAGGTTGTTTATATTACCCGCATACACCCAGACATTTAAGGGAAGTATGCTACACAAACCTGCCAATATTTCGTTGGCTTGCCAACCCTTTCTTTGCTGATTGACTATATCGCTTTGTAAGAATACACCGCAACCCATGGAAAAGTTAGGTATGGCTTTTGCAGAAAAAGCGTGATGGGCTATATCTTCCAAAGGAATACCAAACCTTTCGGCTACACCTTGCAGGAAGGCACCGTTACCAGAGGAGCACTGGGAATTCAGTCTAAAATCGACAACCGTGCCGTTTTTTAGTATTATTATCTTAACATCTATCCCACCTACATCGCATATGCAGTCAGCATCTGGGAAGAAGAACAAACCAGCTGTTGCGTGTGCCACTGTTTCCACAATTGCCACATCCGCACCTATTACATCCTTTAGCAAGTCCTTCCCGTAACCCGTAACTCCAAGACCTAGAACCTCAGGTTCATCAAAGCTTTGCTTTATACGTCTGAATATTTCCTTGGCATCCTCTATAG
>JBEPZX010000009.1:0-51753 GCA_041640635.1 Aquificaceae bacterium | reverse complement strand
ATTTTATCTTCATCTTAAGCTTTTTTAGTTCATCTAGTGAGTAAAGATAGTCGTAAGTGTTCTCTTCATTACGTCCATGAATCCTTACATAGTTTATGCTTCCTACGGATTTCCATGGTCCCACTAAGAACTTCCCACTCTTGTTGGCATCTACGTTAACCAAAGAAAAGCCCAAGTTGAATACGTAATCATAAAACTCGCTTTTTCTAAAACTCTTGCTTCTTACCTCTATAACCTTTGTTATGTCTTCAAAGTGCTTAGAAAGCTTTGCCAGGTATTCCAAAGACTGCTCAGAGTAATGAAAAGTTTCTGGAAACTGAAAAAGTATAGCTATAAAGCGCTCCTGTTCTATGATAGGCATTATGGCATGTATGAAGTTCTTTACGTCTTGATCTGTGTAACTTCTCAGGTGTGTAAATACTCTGTTGGCTTTTATGGAAAATCTTAGATCCTTTGACCTTTTGAGTATGTTTTTTATGGTTTCCCTTCTGGGAAAGTTATAAAAAGGAGCGTTTAGCTCCAAGACGGCAAAGAACTTCTCGTAATACCTTAGCATATCCTCTCTTCTTATGTTGCTTGGGTAGAAGCTACCTAACCAGTCTCTGTAGAAAAATCCGCTGCACCCTATGTATACGGACATAATTAAAGTATAAGTTAAAGCGTTTACCATAAACCCTTAAAGGGACTCTGGAAATTATGTTGAAAGAAGAAAAAGAGAGCCTCGAAAAAAAAAGTACAGGTATCCTATGTATCAGGCAAAGGAACCATCCACAAAACCCATCTGAAGGTAAAGGATTTCCATATTGAGTTAATGGATTATCCAACACCCGCTAGGAAGTTCCGTTAAAACACTGAAAGTTGGTTTTCCGAGTTTGACTATTAATAACGTCTATTGATACAAGTATGCCTAAGCATAAATACAATAATCCTACCTAAGGTATATAATTAACCTTTATGGTAGAGGTAGATAAGATAGAGATAAAAGTTCAGGATAAAGTCTTTGAGGTGGAAGCTGGCACAAAACTGGGTGAAGTCTTTAAGTTGGCAAACATACAAAACGCCATAGGTGGAGAGATAAACGGCGAAATAATAGATCTCCAAACACCCATAAAGCAGTCCGGAACGGTAGCGCCCATATACAAAGATGACCCAAAGAGTCTGGAGATACTCAGACACTCTTTAGCTCACATCATGGCACAGGCTCTCAAAGAGCTATACGGCGAAAAGGTGGTGCACCTTGGCATAGGACCCACAACGGAAGACGGGTTTTTCTATGACGTAGAGGTGGAAGGAAAGAGACTTACAGAAGAGGACCTACCCAAGATAGAGGAGAAGATGAGAGAGATAATAAACAGAAACTATCCCATAGTGAGAGAGGAACTACCAAGAGAGGAAGCCATAAAGCTCTTTCAAGAACTAAGGGAAAGTTACAAGATAGACATAATAAACAGAATAGACAAAGACGAGAGCATATCCGTATACAGGCAAGGTGATTTTGTAGACTTATGTAAAGGTCCACACTTGGCATCCACGGGTTTGGCTGGAGCTTTTAAGCTCACACACATAGCGGGTGCTTACTGGATGGGGGACTCTACCAAACCCATGCTTCAGCGCATATACGGTATAGCCTTTTGGACAGAAAAAGAACTCCAAGATAGACTGAACTTTTACGAAGAAGCCAAAAAAAGAGACCACAGAAGGCTTGGCAGAGAGCTCGAGCTTTTCTTGATAGATGAAGACGTGGGACCCGGACTGGTCATATGGCTACCAAAGGGTGGTATGTTTAGAAAGCTTCTCGAAGACTACTGGAAAGAAGAACACCTAAAGAGAGGTTACCAATTAGTTTACACACCGCACATAGGAAGAGGGCATCTGTGGGAGTGTAGCGGTCACCTGGCATGCTACAGGGAAAACATGTTCCCACCCATGGTGGTGGACGAAGAGGAATACTACGTAAAACCTATGAACTGTCCTTTCCACGTGGCTATATACAAAAGCAAGATAAGAAGTTACAAAGAACTGCCTCTCAAGCTTGCGGAACTGGGCACCGTTTACAGATACGAGATGTCGGGTGTCTTGCACGGACTTATGAGGGTGAGAGGCTTCACCCAAGACGATGCCCACATAATATGCACACCTAGCCAAGTGGAAGACGTCATACACGAAACCTTAGAGTTCGCCATAAGCATGCTAAGGGACTTTGGGTTTAACGAGCTCAAAGTTTACCTCTCTACCAGACCCAAGGACTCCATTGGTTCGGACGAGCAGTGGAAGTTGGCAGAAGAATCTCTGAGAAAAGCCATAGAGAGCCTAAAGCTGGACTACCAGATAGACGAAGGTGGCGGAGCTTTCTATGGACCAAAGATAGACGTCAAGATAAAGGATGCCATAGGAAGACTTTGGCAGTGTTCCACCATACAGTTTGACTTTAACCTTCCCGAGCGCTTCAACATGGAATACGTGGATGCCGACAACAAACGGCACAGACCTTACATGATCCACAGGGCTCTTCTTGGATCCATCGAGAGGTTCACAGGCGTTCTACTGGAGCATTACGCCGGACTTTTCCCTCTGTGGCTTGCACCCGTTCAAGCACGCATCCTACCCATAGCCGACAGGCACACGGATTACGCAAAAGAGTTGGAAGAGTTCTTGAGAAAGGAAGGCTTAAGGGTAGAAACGGACACAAGAGAAGAGAGATTAAACGCCAAGATAAGAGATGCCGAGCTTCAAAAGGTCCCTTACATCTTGATAGTAGGTGACAAGGAACTAAATGAAAGGAGCGTTTCCGTAAGAGGCAAGAAGGAAGGAAATTTGGGAAGTTTCAGTATGGAGCAACTCAGATCTTACCTTCTTGAGAAGGTAAAGAACAAAGGCGTATGAGTTTAGTTATAGAGAAGCCGGCTGTCCACATAAGTTTGGGTGAAGAGGACAGGGAATTTCTCAAGTATGTCAGATCAGTATTCGATAAGCTCCAAGTCAAGGAAAAACCCAGTTTTCTCTACCTATGGGGAAGTAACATATTTTCCAGTAGAGAAAGCGTACAAGAGAGCGCTACAAAGTTTATAAGTGAGCACTTTGAGGACTTTAACCTAGAGATCATAAACACACCAATAGAGGAATTTATAAACAGTTTAGGTTTTAAGTGGATATTTCTAAGATACAGAAGATCACTGCTCAGGAAGGCTTTGCATGAAAAAATAATACAATCCTTGGATGGTATAAGCCTCTGGATCTACAAAAGCCCTTGCAGTCAGGAGATAAGGAACATATGCGTTCCCATAGACATGTCCGAAAGGTCAAAAAGACAGGTTGAATTCTCCCAGAAACTAGCACCTCTTTGGGATGCACGGATAGAATTACTGCACGCTCTTTCTATATCGCGAATGAGGCACAAGGTGAGCCAGAAAGAATACGAACAACTGAGGAGCCTCAAAGAAGAGGAAACGATGCACATCTACGGCGACGTGTTTCACGGAAAAAGTGAAGTTCTGCTAAAACTCATAGATGGCGACCCTATAAAGGATCTCCCAAGACACATAAACAATCAGAACTGCAACTTGGTAGTTATCAGTAGAAGAAGCAAACAAGAAGTCAGACCTATGGGTAGGCACTCTCTCCACATAATCAGGAGTGTAAAATGTCCGGTGGTTGTCCTGTAAGCACCTTTGGTAAACTCTTCTTGTCTCCCTTTTGCCCTATGGTAAAAACTATCTTTAAGGCTGTCTTTAGGATAAAAGCCTACGGTTTGGAAAACATACCTGATCAAGCTTGTATAGTGGCTTCCAATCACAGGAGCCATCTGGACCCACCCGTTTTGAACGCCGTCTTTAAGAAACCCCTCAGGTTTATGGCAAAAGAGGAGCTCTTCCATGTTCCTCTGCTGGGATGGTTTCTTCCACACATGGGAGCCATACCTGTAAGGAGAGGTTCGGGAGATACTCAAGCCTTGGAGACAGCTTTGGAGCTTTTGCACAAAGGTTGCAAGGTAGGCATATTCCCAGAAGGCACCAGAGCGGCACCTGGAGAGTTCCTGAAGCCAAAGCTTGGTGTAGGGCTCTTGGCTATAAAGTCCGGCAAACCGCTCCTGCCAGTCTACATAGACGGAACGGATAAGGTGATGCCAAGAGGGAAAAACTTCCCAAAGCCTGGGCACACCATAAAGGTAACCATAGGAAAACCCTTTTACTTACACCACTTGGAAGACAACCCAAGAGGCTACAGAGAAGCGGCAAACAAAATCATGGAAAAAATAAAGGAGCTGGCTCATGGCTCCTAAGGTTGTTTCCTTCGTAGGATACCACAACAGTGGAAAAACCACTTTGATAGAAAAGGTAGCCTCTGAGCTACAAAAAAGAGGTTACAAAGTAGGGTATATAAAACACGACCCAAAAGGTCATGCGGTGACGGATAGAGAAGGCTCAGACACCGACAGACTTTTCAGTGTTTTGGATAAGGTGGCTATAATCTCTAAAGGCAAGACCACCCTCTGGGAAAAAAGAAAGGACGACCCTCTGAGTTTTGTAGAAGAACACTTTAAGGACTTTGACGTGGTAATCTTGGAAGGTTGGAAAAGTCTAAAAGATCTTAAAAAGGTTGTAATTGGTGATTTGCAAGTAGAGGGTTTTAAAGTGAACAACTCCACATCTCTCGAAGACATCATTTGGTATATACTAAGTTAGAGGAGGAGATACATGGCCGTTTGCTTAACACACTTAGAGCTTTGCCCTTACTGCAAAAGGGTAGCCTTGCAAGTGTGTGAATACGACGAGCCATACCCTAGAGTGGAGGCTACTTGTCTGTGCTGTGGGTATTCGGTTAAAGACGTACCTATGAAACTTACCAAAGAAACCTTTAACTCCATATTGGACAAACTTGGAAGAAAGCTCATAGGAGAGATATGTATAGACGATCGTTGCGGATCCAACAGAGTCCTTAAGCTCTTACAAGAGGGAAGCTACTCGGAATACAGGTGTTTAGATTGTGGTAGCGAGTGGAACAGTGACGAAATAAAGGAGGCCATAAGGAGGGTAAAAAACATACAAGCACAGATAAAGAACGGTAGCAGGTTTTTGGATGTAGCCAAAGCGGGTGAAGGGGAATGTCCACTTTGTGGATGGGATGTAGGCCACACCTACGAAGGTTACGTAGTAAAGATAGAGTGTTTTGTGTGTGGATACCACAACACCGTAGATGAAAGCATCCCGGCTGTGGACCCTGCAACTTTGGACTGTCCTCAGTACGAAAGATCCGAGGAGACAGGTTGAAAAATCCCTTTTCTGAACTAAACAGGTATGTATCTTGGAAAGAGCGCTTTTTGGGAGATTATCCCAAGATATTAGATCATGACTTACAGGATTTAAAAGAAGAAACAAATACTGACGATCCAAGGTTACTTAGAGCTTTGGTTTCCATGTACATAGGAGGCATGGAACACAGGGTGAAGGATGATGAAATAAGATATTGGACCAACTGGGCAGGTATAAAAACCTACAAAACTTTTAATGGTTTTCCTAACCTGTCTGATAAACAACTAAACTTCCTGTTTTACGCCATAGGAAAGCTTTTTGTGCCTCTTTTGTTTCATGAAAGAGGAGTAAAGTCGGAGAGCTTTAAGTCACTTAGTCCAGAGGACCAAGAAAAAGCGGTAACGGACGAGCTGGAAGTCATCTGGGAAAACCACCTCATACGCATTCTTCAAGTGCTCGATTACCTGGGACTGTAACCTCTAAAATTTAAAAAGATGAGGCGCATACTGTTTACACTCCAACAATTTTTATTCAGAAGCTAAGAGTCTGAGCTTTGGAAATCAACGGATATTATGCAGTGTCTTTACCGAAAGAAGTTACAAAAGGGAAACTCACTTCTGGATACGCCAAGCTGTGACCAAGATACCCTAACCGCTTTATGACTACTTATAGTTTTTGAAAGCCTAAAGAGCACATTGGAAATCAGAATTGATTTTAAGCAAATGTTAAAGGTTCATGTGAAGATGGTTACTTAAGGACTTGTTTGACGAAGTTGACGAAGAGTGATATAGATAAACAATCTCTGCATTTTTAAGGTGTTAAATCCAGCGTATACACGATGGCAAACCAAGCCCCTTGAAGGACTTAAAAACTTTTTAACCAGATGGATACACCTTATTGACAATGGTAAACCTATAGGGCTTTAGCTTAATACTTTGAGGGTTTGCAAATAGATGCACATATAAAAGGCATCGCCTACTCATACAACAGGTTTATGGTTAAAAGACACACAAGGGAAGAAAATCAAATGATGGACATTCAAAAAGGTGATGTTCTAAATGACCCTTCTCGCCGGAATAGGTAAAGGTGATCTCGGTTAAAAAGTTTAGTGGGGATTTCAAGTTTGAAGACTTTATATAATACCACTAGTATAACGAATTAAAACTACCAGTGCGGTCCTAATTGGTATAGAGCCCGCTCCAGAGACGGCTTAGACAGAACCCTTTTGGACTCGAAGGTAAAAGAAACCATCCACCAAATACCTGATGCAGAAATTCAGGAATGGAAAGAGTTTGAGTAGCTTATAAACCCGCTGTATCTCTAAAAGATGTTGAAATTTACCGTTATCCTGTGTTTTATAGAGAACGCCAAGACTTGTATAATTAACTTAGGAGGTCTATCATGTTAAAGTATTTACCGGTTTTATTCGTATTTCTGTTTGCATCCTGCGCAAGTGTAGTTACAAAGCAAAAAGCTACTTTAAATAAAAACCTAACCTATACGGTCTTACCCTTTGTAAACTACACAGAAACACCAAAGGCAGGTTTGAGAGCTCAATCCATAGTTGCTGGTGTTATCGGCTCAAAAGGCTATAAGGTAAATCTGTTCGATAGCGAAGAAATAACGTCAGAAAAGGAACTGGCAGACCTCATCAAAAAAGTCCCTGCAGGTACAGATATTATAGTAACGGGATACGTAAACGAATGGAGATACAAAACGGGGATAGATGGGGAACCTGCGGTAAGTTTAACCATAAAGTTTATAGATGCAAAAACTATGGAAACTGTATATTCCGCTGCGCTTTCTAGGAGCGGATGGTCCTATGAGTCATTGGGTGTTGTAGCCCAAAGACTCATATCCAGTATACTTAATGAATAAACTTGTCCTATCTTTTGAAATAGCAGCGCTATACTTCTTGACATTAGCTCTGTTGCATCTTCTTTTCGGTAAGGAAGCATTTTTTATGAACATTCAGCCTAATATATATTTGGCTGTTTACATAACTCTTATACTTTACAGTGGGACTTTAGCAGTAGCCTTAGGTATCGTAGAATACTCTGTGGCTTATTTTGCATTTTACAAAACACCTCCAGAATTAGAGGATATTTATACCTTAATCGTATTTGGAAGTTTATCTTTCCTTTTTTATTTGCTTAACAATAAAAACGTTACTCTGTTAAAGGAAACGAACAGTTACCTTCAAGAGAAGCTAGATGAGATTCTCAAGAATTTTTACTTACTTAAGGTAGCGTACGAACAGACTTTTAAAAGGTATATGATGAACATGTCTATAAGGGAGATCCTAGAAGAGCTTAAAAGAAAATACATGGAAATGTCACAGAAAGAAAACAAAGATATTAATGCTCTATACAAAATGCTGGAAAGTGTTCTCTTTAACGAGTTTGAGGTAAGGTCTTTTGCTATATACGCCAAAAATCGCAGAGGGCATTACGAGAGAATATTCTGTACGGAGAATTACGGAGAATTACCAAATTCTATATGGCAGGATATCATACAAAAGCTCAGGTTTAATTCCATAATAAAAGCTGCGGACATAAATTTGGAGACAGCTGGTTTTCTTGCATGCATACCGGTTGTAGACAAAGACGGCGATGCAAAAATGTTTCTTACAATTCAGCAAATGGAGTTTAGATCCTACAACTTAGAAAACCTACAACTGATAGGAATAGTCCTTTCGTATTTTTACCGTTACGTTTATGGTCACTCCAATTTGATAATCCCAGAATTTGGCGAAGAATTTAACAAGGATCTAGAGTTGTGTATAAACCTAAAGAAAAAGTACGATATAAACAGTACAATGGTAATCATAAGATGTATAGATTTGCCCAATGATTTCTCTAAAGAGCTATACTCCTATATACAAAAATACACGCGTTCGCTGGATGCTATATTCATTTATAGAGATAGGATGGTTGTCCTATTAAGCTTAACGGATATTAATCAAGCTCAATCTTACATAGAAAAGATAAAGAATCTGTTAAAGAAAGACTGGACTATAAATGTAGAAAAAAACTTGGATTTTAAGATGGTGCCGATTACTGCTGATGCTGAGAAACTGAGGGGTTTGATAGAAAGTTATGAATAGTAAAACAATCGTGTACATTTTTTTATTTGAAAGCTTGGCGTTGATAAGCGCTCTGTCTATGCTAACTGAGTACAAGATAGTAATCTACTACCTAATCCACACTGTACCGTCAGCTATATCTGCATATACCGCCTATATTGGTATACCCAAGGACAAAAAGGATAAAAAATCTCTACTACTTTTCTTTTTCATATCCTTTTATCTAGGAACAATAGGAATACTGATAGTTTTATTTATAGCATACTTTTTGTTAAGGGTATCTAAAAAACAGACCTCCTACAAGTACGAACTGATAGATTTAGACTTGCTTTTGGATACAGAAACGATAAGTAGTCCTAAATGGGGTGAAGGGAAAGTTAAAAAGATAGTATACAAAGGAAATACGGCAGTAGATGAAAAACTACTAGCTCTAAAGATAATAACAAGCAGTATAGAGACCTTGCCCTTCGTTTACAGGTTCTTAAATGAACCCGATGATAGTAGACTATATGCTTACTCTTTTCTAGGCTCTTTGGAGAAGGTCTACCAAGATAGAATAAACGCTCTAGAACAACGAATTAAGGAAAATGAGGATCCTAATATACTAGTTAAATTGGCGCAAACCTATTATGATTTTGTAAGTTCCGGTTTGGTAATACCTGAACTAAAGAATTTCTACATTAAAAAAGCTCTTGATACTGTCGAAAAAGCTCACTCTAAGTTAGGTAACAGAGGAGAGATTATCCTACTAATGGGTAAAATCTACAAATCTTTGGGTGATATGGAAAAGGCTTCCACACTGCTTTATGAGGTTTACAGATACAACCCTAATTTTGATAACGCTGTAGAACTTTGTGAATCGCTCTTTAGATTAAAGAAATACAATGAAATAAAAAAGATATTTAGAGAGCTCATAAACAGGATCTCATATACCGACAAACTTCCGATAGTGAAGGTATGGGTAAATGAAAAAGGCTGATGTCTTGCTTCTTTGTGAAGGTACTTATCCCTATATAGGTGGTGGTGTGTCTTCATGGGTACACACTTTGGTTAATGGACTCAAAGAGTTTACTTTTGGTGTAATCTTTATCGGAGCATTCAAAGAAATGTACGGGGATATGAAGTACAAGATACCAGAAAACGTCCTTTTTATAGAAACTCATTTTCTTTTTGAAAAGGAAGACTTACCTACACCTCGCAGAAGACGTATGGGGGATGAAAATATAAGGGAAATAAGAGAGTTAGTAAAGTGGTTTAAAACAAAAGATGAAACAAAGAAGTACACTGTCGAAAGGATATACGAACTGTTGAAAAGAGTAAAATTGGAAGATTTTTTGTATTCGGAAGAATCATGGGCTTTCATTACGGAGGAGTATTTTAAGAATGCTGACAACATTCCCTTTGTGGATTATTTTTGGACGCACAGGAATATGCACATACCCATCTGGCGTGTTCACAAAATAGCACAGCAGGTGGAGGATAACTTTACCATAATTCACAGTCCTTCTACGGGATATGCAGGGTTGTTGGGTGTATTTCTAAAATCGAAAACTGGTAAGCCCTTTATAATTCACGAGCATGGTATTTACGTAAAGGAAAGGAAGCTGGACATCTCTATGGCTCACTGGATTAAAGATTATAAAGGTCTCAACGCTTCTAGGTGGGAAGAGAGCTATTTGAAAAGGCTATGGAGTAATTTCTTTTTTGGTATAAATATCTTGGTATACGATCAAGCGGATTTAATACTTTCTCTATTCAGAGGCGCACAAAGAGTTCAAATAGATCTCGGTGCAAAGAAAGAAAAAACGGACATTTTACCTAATGGAGTAGATATCAAGGCTTTTGAAAAATGTTTACTAAGCCGTCCACAAAGTATTCCTAAGGTGGTTGCCCTTATAGGAAGGGTGGTATCCATAAAGGATGTGAGAACCTATATAATGGCTTGCAAAGTATTTTTGGAACTTATGCCCGATGCTGAGTGTTGGATCGTTGGCGAAGAGGATGAAGATCCAGAGTACACACAATCTTGCAAAGCACTCGCAAAGAGTATAGGCGTATGGGATAAAGTTAAGTTTTTGGGTTTCCAAAACGTCAAAGACATATTTCCTCAAATTGGTGTTTGTGCACTCACTTCAATTAGTGAAGGTCTACCATTGACCATTCTCGAAGCTTTCGCTTCTGGTGTTCCTGTTGTTGCAACAGATGTGGGAGCATGCAGAGAGCTTATAGAGGGTGGATTAAACGAAGAAGATATAAGCATAGGACACGCTGGTATAGTGGTTACACCTGGTAACCCTTATGAAGCTGGAATGGCTTTTTATAAATTGCTTTCTGACGAGAGATTGTGGAAGAACTGCCAAGAAGCTGCTCTTAAAAGAGTTAAAAAGTTTTACAGCCTGGAGATTTTTCTCGATAATTATAGAAAGGTATACAAGAGGTTTATGTATGGCGGGAATAGGGTTTGAACTGAGAAGGCTTATTTCTAAAGGCAAGCTGGTAGGGATTTTTTCTGCTTTTGGATATTCCTATATGCTTAGCTCTGGTCCAGTTCTAATATCTATATTAAGCATCATTTACATAGGATTTATCTACTACAAATTTTTCGGTGATTCTATTAGGCAGTTTCAGGTGGTGATAACTCATATAATAGCCTACTCTCTTATAGTTTCTGGTATGTATCAGCTCCTATTTACTAGATACGTGGCGGATAGGCTCTTCGAGGAAGATATAGAAAAGGTAGTACCGAATTTAAACGGCGTGTTGATACTTACTTCATCCTTGTTGTTTATATTCAGCTTTACATATTCTTTAATCTTTCTCCAAGATGTGAACTTTCCTTTTTCACTGATATTTGTGTCCACTTCAGTAGTTACAGGTATGAATTGGATTCTCAACACGTTGCTGTCTGGACTTAAAAACTACAAGTGGACTCTTATTTCCTTTACTGTGTCGTATGCTTTGGTTTTTATCCTTGCTTATCCCTTAGGTAAGCTTTTAGGTATGGAAGGTCTTATACTATCCTTTACAATTGGTCAAAGTGTTCTCTTTGTTCTGTTGTATTCCCGGATCTTAATAGAGTACAGTCACAAAAAACTGGTGGAGTTTAAATTCCTATCTAGAAAGAAAAGCTTCTATTCTTTGGCATTTACGGGGCTTTTTTACAATCTTGCTCTGTGGATAGACAAATTTGTTTTTTGGTATAGTTCATCAACGGGACAGAAAGTAATAGGACCTTTTTACGCATCAGTGGTTTATGATATACCTATATTCCTCGCATACCTAAGCATAACTCCAGCGATAGCTATAATGACTATTCTTTTGGAAGGATACTTCTCAAGAGAGTATGAGGAGTACTACTCAATGGTAGTAGAGGGGGGTAGATTGGGAAAACTATATGAAAAGGCTATAAAACTGGCTGAACTAGCAAAGGATACAGTCATATACACATTAATTTTTCAAATAGGCTTCAATGCAGTGATAATAAAGTTTGCCGAAGACCTATTTTCTTTATTTAATCTTCCGTTTACGTATATCCCTCTCTTCCGCATACAGTTAGTAGGCACAACGCTTCAGGTGTGTTTTGTAGCAGTTTTAGCCTTGCTATTCTACTTTGACAAAAGAATTAAAGCTGCTATTCTTTCCTTTGTGTACTTTTTGTTGAATTTATTGATCTCCATTCTCACTGTTCAGCTTGGACCTTATTATTACGGATACGGACTTGCTGTATCTACTCTAATTTCCTTGATTTTAGGGATATTATACCTAAGGCAGTTTCTTGGGAGGATTCATTATGAGACTTTTGCACTTCGTCGTTAGTTTGATTATTATGTCTTTCTCTTTTGCCTCCAACTATCCAAAGTGTGTAGGTGTTTACTACGCTGAAAACCCACCATTGGAGATGTTTTATGCCTTTGATTGGATCGTTTTAGATCCAGATGCTGCCAAAGAAACTCTCACTAAAAAAAGGCTTATGTTTGAAGGCAAAAGGGCTAAGCTTTTTGGGTACATAAGTGTTGGGGAGATAGAACCCTTCAGAGAGGAATTTAAACAAGTTAAAAAAGAGTGGATAATAGGCGAAAACAAATACTGGAAATCTTACGTTGCCGACGTTAGAAATCCCGAGTACCATGAGTTTATACTCAGAAAAGCTGACAAAGTTGCCAAACTGGGATTCGATGGATTTTTCTTAGATACATTAGACTCATACCAAATAGTTGCAAAAAAACACGAATATGCAGAGTTTGAGAGTGGATTAAAAGCAATAATTCGGAAGCTAAAAGAGAAATATCCAGAAAAAAAGATTATACTAAACAGAGGATTTGAAATATATCAAAATGTAAAGGATTCTATAGATGCAGTATTAGTAGAGAGTTTCTATCACAAATTTGACTTAGAAAAGAAGAGATACGTTCCTACAACTACTCAAGATAGAGAGTACTTGTATAACCTAATATCCAAAATCAATCAAGAAAAACCGGTGATAGTTGTTGATTATATGGATCTACCAAAGCAAACAAAGGAAGCTAAAAGCTTACTAAAGCAAATTTCTTCTTTGGGTATGATTCCTTTTGTTTCGGTAAAAGATTTAAACGTGATTGGTATTTCGCCTTGCACTCCAAAACCCAGAAAAGCTCTAGGTATTTTTAATTCTAAGGATTATAAAGATGCTGAAGATCCTTACTTTAATAACATAAATCAGTTGGTACAGCCTTACTTGGAATACTATGGAATAAGTGTAGATATATGGGATATTTCGAAGGGTTTACCTCCGTTCCCAATGTGGGACAGGTATGGTTTAGTAGTATACTGGGCGAGTACTTCTTCGGTTAATATTCGAGACTTAGAGAATTGGATCCTTGAGAATGTATCACATGGAGTAAAATTTTTGTTCATTGATAACCTGCCATCTTATAAGCCTGATTTCCTCAAACGGTTAGGGATAACTCTTAAGAATACATCTCAAAGTAGCTGGATGCTTGATTATAAATCAGAAATGATGAATTTCGAAATAGAAGCTAAGCCTGAATTTGATCCAATAGTGCATATATCGGAAGGTGTACCTATGCTTATCTACACAAATGGATCATCGAGGTATGTACCAATAGCCTTTACACCTTGGGGTGGTTACGCTCTGAGTGGTACATATGTAAGGTACATCATTGAAAATTTTTTTGTAGTTAACCCATTCCTATTTTTTAAAGAGCTGGTTAAAGATATAAAGCCTTTTGCTGTAGCTGACCCGATAACTACAGAAAACGGAAGAAGGATATTAACCGTCCATATAGATGGTGACGGCTTTAACCAAAAGACACAAGTCAAAGGCTACACTTACGCCTCAGAAGTAATATTGGAAGAAATGTTAAAGAAGTATAGACTTCCTACAACCTTGGGCATAATAGAGGGTGAAGTGGCACCTCATGGTGCATATCCAAACGATCAGCACAAGTTACTAGAAGAAATAGTAAAAAAGACGTTCAGTTTACCTTATGTAGAACCAGCTACTCATACATTTTCTCACCCCTTCAATTACTACAAGGTTTCTGAACAAGGGGAAGAGCATAAAGGTTACAACCTCAAAATACCCGGATATAAGTACAACTTTGAGAGGGAGATCTTGGGGAGTGTATTGTACGTTGACAAACTGGCTTTTCCTAAAAAAACTCAGATAGTTTTTTGGACAGGATACTGTAATCCTACACCTGAAGAAGTGAAATTTGTTTACGAAAAAGGTTTTTACAACATAAATGGTGGGAATACTTGGATACATTCTGAGCATCCATTTTTATCTTTGCTTTCACCCACGGGTGTTGATAAAGAAGGTTACTATCAGGTATACGCACCTGTCATAAATGAGAATGTTTATACTCAGGGAGGTTTACTTCAGTATAGGTATGCAAACGTCGTAAAGACTTTTCAGATTACGGATAAACCCTATAGAATAAAACCTATAGGCATATACTACCATATATTCTCCGGGTCAACAAATATGTTTCTTAATGCTCTCAAAAAAGTATACGATTGGGTCATAACTCAAGAAACTGTTCCACTCCATACCCTTGAGTACATTAAAAAGGTTTTGGATTTTAGAGTATCTACATTCATACCATTGGAAGATGGAAGTTTGATGGTTAGAAACGGTGGATTTCTAAGAACGTTGAGAATAGATGAAGATATTTATATAGATTTAGTGAAAAGTAAAGGTGTGGTAGGTTACAAAAATATTAACGGATCTACCTATTTACATTTGGATGGATCAGGGGATTACCTGATAGTCAAAGGCAAGAGTGATGCTCCTTACGTGGTAGACGCCAACGGTGTAGTAAAAAGTTATACAAGGGAAGGGAAAGATATAGAGCTAACAATTGATTCACATCTTAGCTTAGAAGCTACTTTCTATGTACCCTCTGGTTGCAATATGAAGACCAATGGTAAAGTTAATCTTGTTGAAAATCTATATAAAGTTAAGTTTAACGAAAATATTGGTAAAATCAGTATTGTGTGTAAGTAGTAATGTTGATTGTAAAAATTATACATGTATTAACAGGTAAACTAGATAAAACCCTGTTAAAAAAGTTCTGTTTAGCTTACGTAGAGAGAGAACAGATAAAGTTCAATTTTATTTAAATCTAGAAAGAGAACCGTCATCTGTTTTTTTCTCCTTTCAAGAAATATTAGCTTTGTTACTTATTTCGCTTACTGTCTTTTATTTCCTTTATCCTAAGCTGGACCTTGATAGGTATCTTTTAGGCTCAAAGGAGGTCAATGTAGACCTCTCCATAAAGTATTTGAGAGCACTTTCCGTAGCTTCTCAGACGCTGGAAGAGAGAAAAAAGTACAAAACCATACTTATAGATAAGCTTCTATACGCAGGTAGGTTCGATGAAGCCATGTTGGAAATAGAAAACTTGGAAAAAGAAGGTTATACGAAACAGGAAATTGCAAAGTTTAAGTTCTCTATCATAAAGAAAATGTACCTAGAAGGTAAAGTAGATAAACATAAGCTACGCCAAGCTTTCTATGAACTTTACCAGCTTTACAAAGGAGATTCTAAAAACGTTGAATTCTTACTATCCGAAGCTATCGCCTTGAGCTTATCCGATTTTTATAAGCAGTTGTCTGAAGATCTCATAAAAAGCAAAACCATAGACAAGCAACTTTTCTTCAGGCTCTTAGATATGTCCCTTGCCATGTCCGAATATAATGTAGGTGAAAAGCTAATAAACACTTTTGGGGATAGGTTCATTGGAGATAAGGAGGCTGAACTCAAAATGATTAAGTACTTACTCATGGCTGGCAAACAGAAAGAAGCAGCTCAGTTGGTAAACAAGATAGTTAATAGAAGATGAAGAAGGTTCTAATAATCCTGTGCTTCTTCAGTTTAGCTTTTGGAAAGGCTCTTGAAAAATTTGATGAATTCACATACTACGATACGCTCTTAAAAACCTCGTTGGGAGCCAATGATTTATCAACAGCTTCTAAGGTTGTGGAACTAGCTCTTAAGGAAATGCCCAATAACACTTACTTTTTAGAGTGGGCTTATAAAATTGCACTATGGAGAAGAGATTTAGACAATGCACTAAGGTACGCCTTGACCCTTTACAAAAAGGAGGGAAGATATGACGAAACTATGCTGGAGCTCTTTAAATTAAAGGGGCTTATTCAAGAACCTATCGAAATTTACGAAAGAGAACTTAGCAAAGGGAACTGGAAGTTCCTTGACTCTTATGTTTACTATATTTTGGATACGGTACAGTTTGATAGGGGAATGGGATTCTTAAAAGAACTCTATCAAAAAAGCAATAATGTGCAAGTACTTAAGCATATAGCCTTACTGAGTTATCAGTATGGCTTGCCAGATTATGAAGTTTATGTTAAAGCTTATTTAGAGGTAGATCCTAATTGGGAAGTTGGCTATAGGATACTAGCGGACTACTATTTTGCAAACAGGAACTTTAAGAAGTCTCTAGAGTATTTATTGAGCTATAAACTGCTGAAAGAAAAGAAGGGAGAAGAGGTTGAACGTGATGTGCTCTTAAGTATATCTTTAATAGCCTGGGGGATAGGTGAAAAAGAAATAGCTTTTAACAATTCAATGAATTTGGTTGATAGAGGTTTAGCTACATATGACAATTACCTAATTGTCACCGATTACCTTCTGAAAGAAAACCCAAAGAAAGCCTTAGAACTATCTTTGGAAGGCTACAATAAATTTAAGAACGAGTTTTTCCTACTTAGGTACCTTCTCGCAGCTGATAAGGTGGGATGGCAAAGGGACTATATAGAGAAGATGGAAAAACTTGTAGATGTTGAGTCCTTAGCTTTTGGTAATCCTACCTTTTTATACTTTTATACAAAAGGATTAATAGAAACAGGTAACAAACGGAAAGCCTTGTCAATATATGAAAAAATTTTACAAACACGTTTTGATGATGAAGTTCTAAAGAGCTACACATGGCTTGTAATAGATGTAAGAGACTTTGTTAAGCTTGAGAAAATTTTAAAGACTTACGAAGAATACGTGTTAAGGAGCGATAGAACGGATCTCAAAATCCCATTTGTCTCTGGATGGTTAATGTTGCAGGATTCTTTATCAGCACAAAGAATCTTTACATCGATTAAAGGTCCTCTGGACGACTCGGATAGATACACATATTCCTATATATTGGAGTTGTCTGGTAGAACTGAAGAAGCAAGGTTTATTAGGTATTCTCTGTTTGAAAAACTAAAGAAAGTCCCAGTGGATTCTCTAAACTCCTCTGAACTCGAAATGTTGTTAAATCTTTACAGAGAGTTTGATCCGGTTTCCTACGAAAGGATGAAGGAAAGATTTAAGGACAGAATCAGAGAAAGTAACTACTGGGAAATGTATCTAGCTCACCTTATAAACCTTGAAGAGCATGAAAAGTTTAAAGAAGTGGCAATTAAGCATAGTCATTCTGTAAGAAGCTGGATGGAACTTATGGTTGCAATCGTAGATTGGGATAAAGATAAACAGATGAAATTGTTAGAAGAAAGCCTTGTAGAACTTCCAATAAGGGATAAAGTGACCGCCGCAGAAAGATCGGTAAATAAGGCTTTAGCTAAAGATTTAGCATTTCAAGGTTTGGAAAAAAACAGGGAAGATTACCTTTTATATAACCAGTTTAGGGATCTTTACATGAACTCTTCTAACAAATTTTATGTGGAGTCTGATTTTTTATCTTCTAAGTTCTATTCTTTAGTTTCATCTAAGATTGGCTTCAAGTATATGGTTTCTGATGTATTGATTACAACATTAAACTCAATTTTGTCTGTATATCATTCAAAAGATCAAGGTGTTATATACAATTTACCATCTTCAGATTTAGAAATTTCAGTAGAGCCTTGCTATGAAATACAGAAGGGACAGATTTGCGGTAGCTTTGGGGTAAGGAATGCTATAAAGGAAGTTAAACCCATTGAGCTCAGTCTTTCCTATTACTTGCAAGACAGATTGAACCTGTATATATCGTTTGGGAAGGACATTAAAGCGGATGATTCTGTATACACTTTGATCGCTGGAAAGAAAAATGAGGTTGCAGTGAGGGTAAGCTACACTTACAATAGAGCATCGCTTAGTTTGTCCTATTTTTACGATAGGATTTTTTCTCAAGATGGTTATAAAGTAGGCAGTGCCAGTAAATTTAATATTGATGCCTACTACAAACTGAGGATTGGCTATCCAGACTTTACCTTTAGAACTTACTATCAAAATAACTTTTACCAAGAAAAGGAAGGACACAAAGGTTTTCTAAACAATCTTACACCTATACCAAATTATAGGTTCTTGCCACAATCTTACTGGCAAGCTGGATTGGAAATGTCCTTTGGCTACGACAATAAGTTTCTATACACACGAACAGCAAGACCATTTATAAACATGGGATTAGGGTATAACAATTTGGGTGGCCTTTTGTATAAATTCTCCGGAGGATATGGCTTTAATTTTCTCAAAAGTGACAATTTGGCTGTAGAATTTGGTTTTTCAAGAAATATAGGTAGGTTTAAAGAAACAAATTATGTTTTTTCAGTAATGTATAACAAATGGTTCTAACTTATAATTCCTTTATGCAAAAATTTAAGAGATTCGCGGGTATCCTTTTACACATAAGCTCTTTACCCTCTGAGTTTGGCATAGGTGACATGGGACCAAAAGCTTACGAGTTTGTGGATTTCTTGGAGAGTGCAGGGCAAAAAATATGGCAAGTGCTACCTTTGAACCCTACAAAGCTTGAGTTTGGGAACTCACCTTACTTTAGCACATCTCTGTTTGCAGGTAACATTTTGTTTGTTAGCCCAGAAATTCTTTTTATGGAAGGGCTATTAACAAGAGATGAACTAGAAAGTATTAAATTTCCAACAGGCGATAAAGTAGATTACATACATGCTTATAAGACTAAGGAATGGGTGGTGCAAAAAGCTTATGAAAAATTTAAAAATTGGGATGAATTTTATGAATTTGTTGATGAACAAAGGTATTGGCTTGATGATTACACGATATTTGAGATTAATAGAAATATACACAAAAAAACTTGGAATCAGTGGGAAGAGTTATACAAACATGAGCACCAAGTTAGAAAAGTAGCCTTTGGACAATACATTTTCTTTAAACAATGGTATAAACTAAAAGAGTACGCAAACAAAAAAGGCATACTGATTATGGGAGACCTTCCCATATATCCAGCCTATGATAGCTCAGATGTTTTTGCCAACAGAGAAATTTTTAAGTTAGACAAAGATGGAAATCCCACCTTTGTCGCAGGTGTCCCACCAGACTACTTTTCACCCACCGGACAGCTTTGGGGAAATCCTCTTTACAACTGGGAAGAGTTGCAAAAGAGAAACTTTGATTGGTGGATACAGAGGATAAGCCACAATCTTAAGCTGTATGACCTTTTGAGACTTGACCACTTTAGGGGATTTGTGGAGTATTACCAGATACCTTACGGTGAGAAAACAGCCATAAAAGGCTCTTGGGTGGAAGCTCCAGCTTATGAGTTTTTTGGCAAACTAAAAGAAAGCTTTCCTAATATGCCCTTTATTGCAGAAGACCTTGGCACAATAACACCAGAGGTAGAAAAGGTAAGGGATGACTTTGGTATACCAGGTATTAAGCTTCTATACTTTGCATTTTTTGACGATAACAGCCCTTACATGCCACACAATCACGTCCAAAACTCCTTGGTTGCTACAAGCACGCACGACACCATGCCTATAAGAAGTTGGTTCAAAGAAGAATTAGACGAAAAATCGAGAAAAAGACTTCTTAACTATTTAGGAGTGGAAGGTTTAAGGGAAGAGCAAGTAGCGCCTGTGCTTGTAAGACTTGCCTATATGTCCGTCTCCAAGTACTGCATTATACCTATGCAAGATATACTTAATTTTGATAAAGAAAGTAGAATGAATACTCCAGGTAAAAGGGATGGAAATTGGTTGTGGAAGATGAACGAGATCCCTTCTCAAGAACTTGAAAACAAACTCTACAATTTATGTTATACTTATGGAAGGAGGTAAAAGCCATGATAGATATAAAGAGAGGAGAGGCACTTTATGACGATGGTGTTCACAAATTTATCTGGCTTGGATGGCAAGAAGAGGAAGAAGAAGGTCTTGTGCAGACCAATCAATACTTAATAATCAACAGAGATGAAGGTGTTTTATTGGATCCAGGAGGTATTTACGTATTTCCACAGGTGGTTGCAAATGTTTCTAGGTGGATAGACATAGAAAAAGTAAAGCACATCTTCTATACGCATCAAGATCCAGATGTATCTTCGGGTATAGCTCTATGGCTTAACGTCTGTCCTGCTCAAGTTTACGTTTCTAAGCTTTGGACCAGGTTTTTACCTCACTTTGGTATAATGGATTTGTCAAGAATTGTACCTATCGATGACGGTGGTGGAAGAATAAGGCTGTCTTCTGGAGATTACCTGGAAATCATACCAGCGCACTTTTTACACTCTGTAGGTAATCTTCAACTATACGATCCAAGATCCAAGATCCTCTTCAGTGGTGACTTGGGTGCGGCAGTGTTTAAGGATGAGCCTTACCCAATAGTAGAAGATTTTGAGTCCCATGTGCAGCTTATGGAAGGCTTTCATAGAAGATACTTGGCCAGCTCTTCCGTTATTAAGAAATGGCTTAATATAGTAAGAAGATACGATATTGAAACCATAGCTCCTCAGCATGGTGCTATTATAAAGGGTAAACCAATGGTAGAGAAATTCTTCTATTGGCTAGAAGGTCTAAGGTGTGGTGTAGATATACTCGATGAGGTATACGGAGGAAGATAAAATGGCCCTTTTTAGAAAAAATAACTCTAAAGGTGCTACAGATGAAGTATCAACTGAATTGTTAGGTGTGAAGGTTGCTCGTTCCCTTCGTAGAAATACTTTGCAAAGCGCGTACCTTCCTTCATTGATATCTTACATAGGTAAAACTTCTTCAATCACCTTTAAGCAAAACCTTATGGATATAGAAAAAGCAATGGAGTTCATAAAGAAAATAAAGGACTCTGTAAACAGAATTGTTGCCAGTTCCGAAGAAATTGATAAAACAATGAAAGATGCGGTAAAAGGTACAGAAAAAGTAGGTGAAATTGTGGAAAAAAGTGTCAGTGAGTTGGAAGTATACACAAAACAGGTTGAAAATATTGTCACTCTCATAGAAGATTTGGCCAAAGTTGGTGAGAATGTAGTCAAAATTGTTTCTGATATTGCGGCTATATCAGATCAAACAAACCTTTTGGCACTAAATGCTGCTATAGAAGCAGCGCGTGTAGGCGAAGCTGGAAGGGGCTTTGCTGTAGTTGCGGAAGAGATAAGAAAACTGTCAGCCAAAATAGATACCCTCACTCAAGATGTTTCTGTAATTCTTGGCGGATTAACCAAGAAGGTGGAAAAATCTGTATCCTCAATAGAAGAGCTAAAAGAAGCATTTAACAGTATGAAACAGCAAATGCTCACCGTTAAGTCAAGTTTTGATAACGTAAAAGATACTTCAGAAGCCATAGAGATAGCTATAAGTTATCTAAATGAATTTATAAATCACGAATTGGAATCTATATCCCAGGTTGTGCAAAAGGTGGAAAATATACGTGACGCAATTCATGATTCAATAACTGTGTTTAACTCTGTTTATGAAGTAACTTCGAAAATAACTAATATTTAATGTTTGTAAGGAACAGGAATGTATTGAACTGAAGGAACTTGAGATCCAAGGGGTTGTGGATATAAAGACATAAGTGTATAAACTTGCTGTGGAACTTGAGTAGATACATTTAAACCAAGGTTTCCAAGATGCTCCACTGTTAATGGGTAATCGTGCGTAAATTTGCCAGTGGCAAGCTCTATGGCTATATTCTTTGCTCTCTCTTCAGCCATACCGTTTGTTTTAAGTAGCCACGTTATATAATTTACCATTTGATCTATGGCTTTCTGTGCTACATCCGCAAGTATAAGCGTTTGGTCATCTATGTCCTTTGGGTCTTTGGTTTGAACAACCTTCAAAATAGAAGCTGCTGGCAATTGACCTATTTGTGGATCCACCGGACCCAAAACGGCGTTAGGATCCATAATTATCTCATCAGCAGCCAAAGCTATCAACGTGCCTCCAGACATAGCGTAATGGGGAACGATTACCCTTACAGGCGCCTTATGTTTTACCAAAGCGTTGGCTATCTGTGTTGCAGCCAGTGCAAGCCCACCAGGTGTGTGAACAATCAGATCTATTGGCATATTTTCGGGTGTCATTCTTATAGCTCTAAGCACTTGTTCTGAATCTTCTATGTTTATAAAACGAAACATGGGAATACCCAAAAATCCCAAGCTTTCTTGTCTATGGATAAGTGTAATGACTCTGCTACCCCTTTCTTCTTCTAGGCTTTCTATTATGGACTCTCTGGCTCTGTTTAGCATAGTCCTTTTCCATAAAGGAGAAAGCATAAAAATCAGAAACAGCAATATCCAGAAAAAGTTAAATATTAATGGATCCATTTATTTGTACTCCCTTTTTAGTTGCCTTGTAGTGATCTATAGTATACCTTAAACCTTCTTCCAGTTTTATATTTGGTTGCCAATTAAGCAATTTTCTTGCCTTACTTATATCTGGACATCTCAAAGGTGGATCATCTTCGCGTGGTGGTAAAAAAGTTATTTTTGCATCAGATTTGGTTATAGACAAAACTAATTTAGCTAATTCTAATATAGTAAATTCTTCAGGATTCCCAAGGTTTATAACTTCTCCAGAAATACCATCCAAAATAGAGGCTCTATATATGCCTTCTACTAGGTCATCTACGTAACAGAAGCTTCTAGTTTGCAAACCATCACCATAAATTGTTAAATCTCTATTGCTTAAAGCCTGTACTATAAAATTAGGTACAACTCTCCCATCATTTAATCTCATCCTTGGACCGTAAGTGTTAAATATTCTTAGTATTCTAACATCCAAGCCGTGTTCTCTGTGGTATGCCATACATAGAGCTTCGGAAAATCTCTTCGCTTCATCGTATACACTCCTTGGTCCTATAGGGTTTACATATCCCCAATATGTTTCCGGTTGAGGATGAACCGTTGGAGAGCCATAAACTTCCGATGTAGAGGCGAATACATACCTGGCTTTCTTTAACTTTGCAAGTCCCAAGGTGTTTAAAGTTCCCATGGAGTCCACCTTCATGGTGTGAATGGGATGGTTTAGGTAATCCACGGGGGAAGCTGGACAGGCAAAGTGTAGTATCAAATCTAAGGGACCTTCTATGTATATGTAATTTATTACGTTGTAATGGATGAATTTAAAATTTTGGTGACCAAAGAGGTGAGCGATATTGTCGGGAGAACCCGTTATGAAGTTATCCATACCTATCACCTGATGACCTTCCTTTAGAAACCTTTCACACAGATGGGATCCAATAAAACCCGCAGCTCCTGTTATAAGAACTCTCATGATGACATATATTTTATAACCTTACGTAAAGAATCGCATTTTTTCCTTAATCCAAAATAAAACTATCGCTGGTTTGATGATTTTTTGTCAATAAGGTGAATTTCTAAACAAAGATTAGATGAGGTCAAATCTAGGTCTTCGATGTTTTCCGATTTTCTCAGAGCATATTGATTCCAGAAAAATAAAGAACAAACACTAGAGAAGGGATCAACGCTTTTTGAATAAGTGAGTCAAATTTTATGAAAGTTTAAGATTGCCTTTATGGAGGAGGGAATAATGGTTTACTTTGAAGTACTTAACTTTTCAGAGTATGAACTACCTATCAGAATGTAGATAAGGGTTTTTAAAAGTTACACTCTCATCCTTTTTGTTAATTCTTGAAAAAAATCATAGTTGTTATTACAATAATATAACGTTAAATTCACTTTAAGGAGGTCAAGATGATAAGAAAAGTCTTCGTATTGTCCACAGCTCTGATGTCTCTTTCCTTCGCGCAAGAGATACTTTTAAAAGAAGTAGAGGTAAAAGGAAAAAAGGAAACTACAAGGGATAGTTTAGAGGTAAGGGAAGTAAGAGAAAGCTCAGCAAAAGATATTGGTGAGGCACTTCAGAAGCTAGATGGAGTGCACATCTTCAGAAAAGGCGGAATTGCCAACGAAATCATTCTAAGGAGTTTTAGAGCTGACAATATAAAGGTGCAAATAGACGACTTGGACATTCACGGAGCCTGTCCCAATAGGATGGACCCTGCGGAAGCTCACGTGGATTTCTCTGAAGTGGAGAAGATAGATGTGGTAAAAGGTCCTTTTGTAGTTAAGTATCCAAACATATTAGGTGGTGCGGTGTTTGTTGAGCTAAAAAGACCAAAACCTGGCTTTCATCTGGATTTAAACCTAACCGCTGGTTCTTTTGAGTATTACAACCCTTCCTTTGTAATTTCTTACGCCGATCCTAAGTTCTTTGGTTTGGCTGGCGCATCCTACAGAAGCTCCAAACCTTACGAAGACGGAAAGGGAAAGAAGATAACAGAAGTTTATCCAGAAAATAGTCCAAACAGATACAGACCAGAAGAGAGAAACAGGAAAGCCTTTGAGATAAAAACTGGATGGGTGAGGTTTGGATTTTCTCCCATGGATAACCATACGGCAGAAATCGCCTACACAAGGCAGGAAATGGACAAAGTCCTGTATCCCGCTTTGCTCATGGATGGTATAGAAGACAAGGCAGATAGACTAAACTTTAAATACAAAGTAAAGGACCTGTTTAACCTTAACATTTACTACTCAAAAGTGGAACACTGGATGGATGACAGGTATAGGCAGACATCGTCAAATCCAATGCTAACGAGAAGATACTCCATGGCTACCGATGCAGAAACTAAAAACTATGGAATTAACTTGGACGCAAAGATTATGGGCTTTACGGTAGGACTTAATGCATATGTGAGCAACTGGGATGCTGTAAATGAAAGATTTAACCAAATGATGAACCAATATGTAACATCCAATATGATTCCCGATGTAGACATTACTGGCTTTGGTGTCTTTGGAGAGTACGAAACCAACATTATGCAAAATCTCAAACTAAAGGCTGGTTTGAGGATAGATACCGTTAAGTCGGAAGCGGATAAATCTAAGGCTAACACAGGTTTATATAACCAATATCACGGAACAACTAAAACATCCAAAAGGGACACGTTCCCATCTGGAAATGTTCAACTCTTTTATTCCTTGTCGGAAGGTTTGGAACTCTTTGCGGGGGCTGGGTATAGTGTAAGAGTTCCAAATCAACAGGAGAGGTATATCGCTTTACCTGGAGCAGGTATGATGCCAGCTTGGGTAGGTAATCCCAAGTTGGACCCTGCCAAGAACATGGAGATAGATTTTGGTCTAAAATACCAAGCTCCAAAAGGTTACGCAAAGGCTACGGTGTTTTACTCTTTTGTGGATGATTATATTTACGTATATAGAATAACAAATGTTTTGCCAAATGCACGTTCTTACACAAACATAGACGCCAGATTCTTTGGTTTTGAACTCTCTTCCATGTATAATCTCTATCCAAATCTCTTTCTCTCTAGCGGAGTATCCTACGTAAATGGTAGAAAGGATACCGATACAAACAGAAACATAACGGACAAGGATGTAGCGGAAGTGCTACCTCTCACTGCAAGAGTAGCTGTCAGATACGACACAGGTAGTTGGTTTGTAGAACCAGAAGTCATAGCTACAGCTACACAAAACAAAGTAGACAGGGATTTAGACGAAAGGAAAACCTCGGGCTATGGTGTAGTAAACATAAAAGCGGGTGTTAACTATAAAGGGATAACCTTAGTAGCTGGAGTGGATAATGTCTTTGACAAGAAATACTATCTGCACAACTCTTACGTAAGAAATCCCTTTGGAGCTGGTGTAAGAGTTCCAGAGCCTGGAAGACAGGTTTATGTAAGTGCTAGCTACAGCTTCTAATCTTTTTTGCTGCCCTCCTTTAGGGGGCTTTTTTAATCACCACACTTTAAAACTCTGGCTTCTACTTCTACAACGCCCTCTTTTATCATATCTAAGTGTTGTGCTGCTTTGTAGGACAGGTCCAAAATCCTCTCTGGCTTTAAGGGTCCTCTGTCTATCACCTTTACCTCCACTTCTTTTCCGTTCCTTAGGTTTCTAACCCTTAGCAGTGTTCCCAAAGGTAGATCTCTGCTTGCTGCATATAAGCCATGCATATCGTATACTTGACCGTAAGAGGAGTATCTGCCATGGTATGGCTCACCATACCAGCTAGCGTAGCCTCTTATATATGAAGGACATGTGGTTATATCGTCTATTCCACATCTTAGAACTTCCAGCTTTGATTTTGCTGGAGCATTCCCAAGAAAGTTTAAGTATTTTTCAGGAACGCATATCCCAGCAATATTATCGTCTCTATACACCGCTATAGTAATACTTTTGCCCGTTTCAAGGTTTGTTATCTTTACTTTGCTTCCCGACTGAACCAGACTTGAATAAGCTCTATCGCTGCGACAGTAACGTAAAGTGGTGTAAATGGGACTTTCACAGTTTACACTCAGGTAATGGGATTGCCTGTTGTCTGAAATCTCTCTAACAGTTACAGAACATCCACTTATAAAAAAAACAAACAAAAACCATTGTCTCATCATTTTTAATATTAATATGAAGGTAATTTTTTTAGAGGAAGGTTCTGACCTTGACGCTCTATCTTCTGCATACGGGACGATGCTCTTATTTAAAGATGCCTATCTTTTTAAACCTAACTACCTTTCTAGAAAGGCAAGTGAAGTTTTTAAAATCTTCAAAAATAAATTTCGTGTAATAGAGGAGTTACCAGACAAATTTGACATCATTCTAACAGACCATCACAATTTAGAAGATTATAAAAAGCTATATAACGAAAGAATAAAAGAAGTATACGTATACGATCACCATCCTAAACCAATAGAAGGTTTCAAGGGAATTATAGATAAAGTAGGAAGTGCTACAACTTTGGTTGTTGAAGAACTAATTAAACAAAATAAAGACATAGATAGTGAATCAGCCACATTGTTAGCCTTAGGAATATATGAGGATACTGGATTTTTGACCTATGAAGGTACTACACCTAGAGATCTTGAAGCACTTAAGTGGTTGCTGGAAAAAGGAGCAAGCTTGAGATTAATAAGGCAGATACTACATGAGACCTTTAGCAAAGAAGGTATAGAATTTTTAGCTAAGCATCTACTATCTATAGAAACTCTTTTTATAGATGGAAAGATAGTAACTATAGTAGTTATACGTGCTGAAGAATATGAACCTAGTGTTTTACAGCTTGTCTATGAATTAAAGGAACTCAAAGATTCTGATGCCTTTTTTGTAATAGTCAATGCTGGACTTAAAACCTATCTCTTTGGAAGAAGTTTAAAAGGTGTTTTTGATGTATCTAAGGTATTGGAGATTTTAGGTGGTGGTGGACACGAGTTTGCAAGTGCTATAAAGCTGGAAGGTGTATCGGTAGAAAGGCTTAGATCTGTATTGGTTGCTCTCCTAAAAGGAGAAAAGGTAAAGCTTTATGTAAAGCAAATAATGACAAGCCCGCCTTTTGTATTACATAAGGATATCAGTGTAGAGCATGCTATAAATGAGCTTTCACAGAGAAATTTTGCAGGCTGTCCCGTTATAGATGACCAAGGTAAAGTAGTAGGTATAGTTTATAAGAAAAACTTGTTAAAAGTCCCTAAGAAATTCTTAGGAGAACCGATAGAAAAATTCATAATAACAGAGTTTCATGTTTTAAGAGAAAATGACCTTATTTGGAAAGCGGAAGAAATCCTCTCTAAATTTGGTGAGAAACTTATTCCTGTTGTGAATGCACAGGAACTACCTATAGGTGTGGTAACACGCATGGACATTATTCAAACTATAAGAGGTCAACATGTTCAACTTCTAAAGCATGAGAGAAAAGTAAAAATACCTAGCAGCATACTTCCGATAGCTAAAGAAGTAGGACAAATAGCCAGAGAGCTCGGATACAAAGCTTACATAATAGGTGGTGTAGTAAGAGATATACTTTTAGGTAGAAACATATACGATTTAGACTTTGTAATAGAAGGAAACGCAATAGAAGTAGCACAAAAGCTTTCTCAAAAGCACAGTGTTAGTTTACATCCTTTCAAAGAATTTTCTACAGCGCATTTAAAAATAGGAAATATGAAAATAGAGTTTGCAACTACAAGAAGAGAAACATATCCCCATCCTGGCGCCTATCCATCGGTAGAGTATGCGAGTCTTAAAGAAGATGTAATAAGACGAGACTTTACCATAAATGCCATGGCTATCTCTGTAAACGAAGAAGATTTTGGAATGCTCATCGATTACTTTGGTGGATATAGAGATCTAAAAGACAGACTTATAAGAGTCCTTCATCCACTAAGTTTTGTAGAAGACCCAGTAAGAATACTAAGAGCTTTAAGGTTTGCAGGAAAATTAGGATTTAAACTATCCAAAGGAACTGAAAAACTGCTAAAGCAAGCCATACCTTTCATAAAAAATGCGCCAAAAGGAAGAATACTAAATGAACTCAAACTAGCTTTTATGGAAGAGAAAGTTTTGGAGATATTGGAATTATACAGAAAATATCATGTGCTTGAAGAAATAATTCCAGACTTCCTATGGAGCAACGACACACAAGAGAGACTTCTAAGACTAAAGCAATTAATAAATTGGCATAAAATAGCTTTTCCCAAGGAAGTTATTGATTATGGATGGTTATATTTGGTAGTTATATTACTAAAAAGTGAGCATGGAGAGCATATACTTTCGGATATGAGCGCTCCTGCTTGGTCAAAAGACGCTTATAGACTGATAAAAGACAATTTGCATAAAGTAAAAAGTGAACTTAAAAAAAGCCAAAAAAACTCTGAAATTTACCAAATACTCAAAGGTAAACCTTTGGCAATACTTTTGATCCTTATGACTTACGATGAAATCATAGACAAGGTTAAGCTTTATTTGGAAAGGCTAAGATACGTAAAGGTAGATTTAGAAAAGTTTAAACACCTAAAGGGAAAAGAACTTGGAATTGCTATAGAGGAAGAAAAGAAAAGAATTATGGATACTCTCATATGACCTTTAGCTGGGTTTTGTGAGCTCTACCTATCAAATCTTTAAATTTCTCTATGTTTTTTTGTTTCATATAGTTTTCTATACCTTCAATAATCTTTAGAGGTACATATGGTTCAAAAAAGTTAGCTGTTCCTACCTGAATGGCACAAGCTCCAGCCAAAATATGCTCCAAAGCGGAATTGGTGTCGTATATTCCACCAACGCCTATTATAGGCACGTTAGAACCAAACTTCTCATACACTTCCCAAACCATTCTCACAGCTATTGGGAGAATTGCTGGACCAGAGAGGCCACCTGTTTTTGTAAATAGCTCTGGCTTTTCTTCCCATATGTTTATCTTCATACCCATTATGGTATTTATAAGCACGAGCCCATTGGCACCGTTGTCAATGCAAACCCCGGCAAACTTGGTTATATCCCCCGTGTTTGGTGAAAGCTTAACAAGTAGAGGTTTTTTAATCTTTGCTTTTATCTTGTTTACAAGCTTCCCCAGTACATCCAAATCATGCCCAAAAGCTATTCCTCCTTTTTTCACGTTTGGGCAAGATACGTTAAGCTCGTAAGCACAAATTTTTTCGTAGCTTTCCAAAGCTAAGCAAACTTCTATGTACTCTTCTTCCGTCTCCCCAAAAACATTAACGATAAAGTTGGTGCCTATCTTCTCTATCTTTGGATATATTTCCTCTAGGAACTTTTCAACTCCTGGGTTTTGCAGACCTATAGAATTTAGCATTCCGCATGGTGTTTCGGCTATTCTTTGGGGTGGATTACCTTCTCTAGGCTTTAGGGATATACCTTTTGTAACTACAGCTCCCAACTTGGATATATGGTAAAGTTCCAAAGCCTCTACGCCGTATCCAAAAGTACCGGATGCTACCCAAACGGGATTTTTAAACTTCACTCCAAAAAGCTCTACACTTAAGTCAACCATCTTTTGATACTATCTATCAATTGATCCATTTCTTCTTTGGTCCTTTTTTCTGTTACGGCTAAAAGTACTGTGTCTTTGTATCCAAACTTCTCAAGGAGAACACCAAATAGAAATCCTTCATCTGCGAGTTTTTCGTGAAACTGTTTCACTTTTGGATGCTTTAGTGGAAACTCCCAAAGATGCTTTCCTTGGTATATCTCTTCAAAACCCAAATCCAAAAGCCCTTTCTTTAAGTAAATAGCTTTAGAAAGACTTTGCAGTGCAACTTCTCTTAAGCCTTGGCTTCCCAAGAGGGAAACATAAATGAGATTGGCTATTGCCATAAGGTTTTGGTTGGTGCATATGTTAGATGTGGCTCTTTCCCTTCTTATATGCTGCTCTCTTGTTTGTAAAATGAGCGTAAAAGCTCTTTTGCCTTCTATATCTTCCGCCAATCCTACAATTCTTCCTGGCATTTTTCTGATGTATTCCTTTTTGCATGCAAAGAATCCTACGTAAGGACCACCAAAGTTCATAGGTATACCGAGCTGTTGACCTTCACCTACCACAATGTCCGCACCAAACTCGGAAGGTGGTTTTAGGATGGACAGCGCGATTGGATCAGCTACTACAATAAAGGGGATATGGTACAACTTACACAAGCTTCCTATTTCTTTCAGGTTCTCTACGTAACCTAAAAAATTAGGATAAGCTACCGCAAAAGCGTGCACTTGGTAGTTTTTGAAGTAATCTTCTAGAACCTCCAAGTTAGTGGTTCCATCTTGGCTTAAAGGAACTTCTATAACTCTATCTTGGTATCCTCTCAAATATGTTTTGACTACCTGTATATAAAGGGGATTTACACCGGAAGATAGAACTACCGTGTCACCTTTTTGTTTTATAGCTCTTGCCATAAGAACGGCTTCAGCTAGTGCAGAAGCACCGTCGTACATACTAGCATTGGCTACTTCCATACCAGTAAGCTCACAGACTACCGACTGGTATTCAAATATAGCCTGAAGCGTACCTTGGGATGCCTCGGCTTGATAAGGTGTGTAAGCTGTTAGGAATTCACCTCTGTTTAGTATTTGCCATATAACTGAAGGTATTATTCTGTCGTAACTTCCAAACCCAGCAAAGCACGTTAAAGGTCTATTCAGACGAGCGAATTCTCTAAAGACTCTCCTTAATTCTTCCTCAGAGTGAGGCTCATCCTCTAAAGCTTGTTTTGTTAGCAGAGCTTTATCTATATGAGAAAACAAATCATCAAGGGAAGAATAACCAAGCTCTCTTAGTATTCCTTCTACTTCTTGCTGAGTGTGGGGAATATACATTACTTTTCCTTATCCTCGTAACCAAGTTCTTCCTCTGGAAGAGCTTCCAAAGACTCTTCTTCGCTTATTATCCCTTCCAATTCTTCTTTCTCTAAACCTTCTATGTTTACAAGCTCTCCTTTATCTTCTTTTATAATTTCCACCAAAAGCTCTGCATAATTGGAAGCTGGCATAAGATCTTCAATTTCCATAACATCATCAAGTTCAAGTACAGCTATCCAACCTTCTTCATAAGGAGACTCGTTTACCAAATGAGGTTCATCTTCTAATGTTTCATTAACTTCGATAACCCTTCCAGAAAGGGGAGAGTATATTGGAGAAACGCTTTTAACAGATTCTATGTTAGCTAAAACGTCCCCACTTTCCATTTGTTGATCTAAAGAAGGTAAATCTACATACACTACATCACCAAGCTCCTTTTGTGCATAATCGGTTATTCCTATCCATGCTTTATTACCTTTTACAAGTGCCCATTCATGGTCTTTTGTATAGTATCTGTCAGCTTTCACGATATACTTTCCCACAACAATGTCATCCATTTTTTACCTCCTATACAACTTCATATTGTATACCATATCTTTCTTTTACCTTTTGGAAGATTCTTGGTATATCTAAGTTAGAATTTAGGAACTCTTCAAATGTTCGTATATAGTAATCTAAATCTATTACTCTAAAAAGCCCTATCCCTTTCCATTTATCATTAACTAAAGCTAACATATTTTGTCCACGCGTAGATATAAATGCCTTTATTTTATCCAAAGACAAGCGTTCTTTACCATCAACAACTAATACATTATTACCCCTTAATTTTCTAAGCGCTTTATATATGCCATACTTAAGAGATCCATTATCATTCCTAATAAAGACTAAATCGGGAAATCTATCTATCAGACATTTCATTTCACTAGTTATTACAGCGTATAAGCTATCTGGTCCTATATAGGTTTTCAGGAGCTTTACATTTTCCTCTAGCTTGCTCAATAAATCCTTGTCTTCGAGTATATCTCTATAGAGAACAATTATAACCTTTAACATCAGTTATAATATTATAAGCTTTCTTCACGGAGGTAAAAATGGCAGAAAAAATACGAATAGCCGTTGCTGGTGTTGGAAACTGTGCCAGCTCCCTCATTCAAGGAATCTTCTACTACAAAAATAAGAAGGGAATGGACGTTAGTGGTTTAATGTTTGAAGATATAGGTGGTTATAAACCTTGGGATATTGAAGTTGTAGCTTGTTGGGACATAGACGCAAGAAAAGTAGGCAAGGACGTATCTCAAGCCATATTTTCAGAACCTAACTGCACAACTGTATTTGAACCTAATGTGCCCTATATGGGAGTTACTGTGCGTATGGGAAAAGTTTTAGATAGTTATGCGTCTCACATGAAAGACTATCCACCGGAAAGGAGTTTTGTTTTAGCTACCGAAAAGGAAGACGAACTGGAAGATGTAGTGAGAGTTTTGAAAGAAAGTAAAGCTGATATTCTTATAAATTACTTACCTGTAGGGTCAGAACAAGCAGCTAGGTTTTATGCAGAAGCTTGCCTAAAAGCCGGTGTTTCTTTTATAAATGCCATGCCTACCTTTATAGTTTCTGATCCTGAATGGGCAAAAAAGTTTGAAGAAGCCAGCATTCCCATTGTAGGCGACGATATAAAGTCTCAAGTAGGTGCCACTATACTTCATAGAACAATGGTTCAACTCTTCATAGATAGAGGTGTAAAAATAGACAGAACTTATCAATTAAACTTTGGTGGTAATACTGACTTTCTTAACATGTTAGAAAGGTCAAGGCTAAAGACCAAGAAGCTTTCAAAAACTCAAGCTGTTTCTTCTATAATTCCTTATGACGTAGGGGACTTTAACATACACATAGGTCCATCGGATTGGGTGCCTTGGCTAAACGACAGAAAAATAGCTTACATTAGAATAGAAGGAAGATTGTTTGGTGATGTTCCTATGTATGTGGAAGCAAAGCTAGATGTAGAGGACTCACCAAATAGTGCAGGATCTATGATAGATGCCATAAGGTGTTGCAAGTTGGCCAAAGACAGAGGTATAGCTGGTCCACTCTACTCTATAAGTGCTTACACTATGAAACACCCACCTATACAGTATACCGATTGGCAAGCAAGAAAAATGGTAGAAGAATTCATAAGAGGTGAGAGACAGCGTTAAATCGTATCTTTTTTTCCTTAAAAATACAGAGTGGTAAGCCTGTTTTGTGGTTTCACTGTGCCAGTGTAGGTGAGTTTAACACGGCAAAGGAGCTAATTTTGGAATTCAAAAAAGATTATTTTGTAGTTCTAACCTACTTTTCACCTAGAGCAAAAGCCTTTTTGGAAAAACAAAAAAATTACTACAATTTACTTCATCCTTTGCCTCTAGATATACCAATGCTTGTAAAAAGGTTCGAAAAGTCTATAAACCCAAAGGCTCTTATAATACTGGAAAGAGAATTTTGGCCTTCTTTAATTAAGTCTACAAAAGTAAAAAAAGCTCTTATAAATGCTTACTCTAAAGGAGGCATTTTTGAGAAGATAATCTCAAAAGAAATAGATTTAGTAATAACACGTACGCAAACAGATGCAGAGAAATTTACTTCTTACGGTGTAAGAAAGGTTCTTTCTTGTGGGAATCTAAAGTTTGTAATATCTGCTCAAGAAAAAAGCGTTAATGTTAAGTCTAAAGGAGATTTTATAGTAGCTGGAAGCACGCACGAAGGAGAGGAAGAGCTCATTTTAAAGGTTTTCCTAAGGTTGAAAAAAAACTACGAGAACCTAAGGCTCATATTGGCACCAAGGCATATATCTAGAGTTCCTCACATAGAGAACTTATTAAGAGGTTTAAACTACACTTTAAGAAGCAAAGAGAGTGAAAACTGGGATATACTGCTTGTAGACACTCTTGGTGAGCTTTTTTACCTTTATTCCTTTGCAAAGGTATGCATCGTAGGTGGTACTTTTGTAAACATCGGAGGGCACAATCTATTAGAACCTGTATATTGGAAAAAACCTGTTATCTTTGGTCCATACACGCAAAAGGTAAGAGATGTGGAGGAGTTTTTAATTGAGCAAGGTATAGGCTTTAAAGTAAACAACGAAGCAGAACTTTATCACTTAATTAAAAGATTTTTGGAATACTCACCTGATGTAAGCTTTGACTTAAAGGAATACTCTAAAAAAATCAAAGACTGCTATCTAGAAGCTCTTAAAAAGTTTATAGAAACTTGAGTTCATGCCATGCTTAGCAGCATGTCTATAACTTTTGCCAGTTTTACATCTTTTTGTGTAATACCATTTGCACTGTGTGTTTTAAGTTTTACCCTTAGACTCTTAAATGAAACTTCCAAGTCTGGATGATGGTTTTGAGCTTCCGCTAAATAAGCTATCGCATTTACTAGAAATATAGTCTCCTTCCAGTTTTTTGTATTGAAGCTCTTGGTTATATATCCGCCTTCTAAGGACCAATTTTTCAATTCTTCCGTTAATACCTTGGATATTTCTTGGCTTTCTAAAATCCTTTCTTCCGACATAATGGACATACACCGTATATGTGTATTGAGAAGGATATGGTTTTGTATCCTTCTATTTCCTCAGGCATGTACCATCCTGTCTCCATTTCTAAGTCCCTTATAGCTCCACATTTTAGACATATTAGGTGGTGGTGTTCGTATATATTAGCATCGTAACGTGCAGATGAACCCCAGTAAGCTACTTTTTTAACAAGCCCAAGTTCTTCTAAGGTTTCTACAGTTCTATAAACTGTAGCCAGCGATATAAATGGGTATTTTTTCTTTACATCGGCGTATATTTCTTCTACGGTAGGATGATCCTCTCTGTTAAGCAAAGCTTCATAAACTGCTTGTCTTTGAGGTGTTATTTTAAGTCCCAACTGTTTACACGTATTAAGAAAGTTTTCTATTCTAACTTCCACTTCCTTTACCATAGTAAATATAATATACATCAAATAGAAATTGTTTGCAAGCTTTATTAATACTCACTCTTATTTGAGAAAAAGGTGAAGAGCTTCTCATGTTGCTATAAACTTGCAATTATATTCAATACAATCCTCTTTCTGAAAGTGTTTTATATAATAATCCTCATAGAAATAAAATATTTAATTAAATCTCAAGGCTTTACGCAAACTTAGGCTTTAAAAGAAAGCTCCAAGTACAAAGTGAATTTTGCTTCTGTCCGTATCACCGGGGACCTTTTTGGTCTTAAAAGCAAGGTCTAGCTTAATAGGAGCAAAGGGAGTTATAAATCTTACACCTATACCATAACCACCTCTTAGATCTTTGAGATCACTGAACTTATCAGCACCGCGACCTAAATCCAAGAAAACAGCACCGTAGAACATATTTTTATATAAAGGTACATTTAATTCCGTTGAGAAGAGAACTTGCTTTTTAGCTCCCACAGGTTCTTTAATATTGGGATCCAAGGGACCAGCGTATCCATAAGAGTATCCTCTTACACTAAAGTCACCACCTACAAAGAACTTCTCATCTAAAGGTACACGCTTGCCACCATAAGGTTCAACCATGCCAAAAGCACCCTTTAATCCCCAGATAACACCCGTATCGAAAAGGGTATCCTTTAAGAAGAATTGATGAGATAAACTTAGCTTAATGAACTTTTCTGTCCCACCCAAAACCTTCAATCCGCTAGAAAGTTCAAGCTCGGTGAGGGAGCCTTTAGTAGGAAATATAAAATTATCTCTAGTGTCTCTAACGAGACCAAAGCTTAACTTTCTAACCTGTCTGGTACCCTCTTCTTGCTTAATAAGCGAAGATGCATTAGGAGAAATATCCGAATACTTAACCCTTTGGAAGCTTATACCAGCACTTGCCTTCCAGAATTCCACTAACTCTTTAGATAGCACAAAATTTATACCTGCTCTTTCTATTGTGTACGTACTATACTCTACTCTTCTATCAAAAATGCTAGTGGTAAGGTCTATTGGTTGGTTTAAAAACCACCTTTTGGTATAGGATAGAGAGTTATCTCTTGATCTTGTACCATAGGATATTGAAAAACCAGCTATATCACCTGTTCCTAGAAAATTACCCTTTCTTATAGATACGAAACCGGATATTTTTGTAACTTGGTTATAGCCAAGACCTACAGATATCTGTCCTGTGAAACGTTCTCTAATATTTGCTAGAAAATCCCAGTTTTTCATAGACGATGGAACTGGTTGTATATTTACATCCTCATAGTATCCAAGATTAAATATCCTTGATTTAGACCTTTCGAGCTCCCTTAGGTTAGCTAGCTCTCCTTCTTGAAATCTCATCTCCCTTCTTATGACATAATCACGTGTTTCGTAATTACCTTTAACATCTATTCTTCCAACATAAACAGGATCACCCTCTATCAGTTTTATGGTTACATTTACCTTTTTATCTGAGATGTTTTCACTTTTTTCCCACTGTACGTTCATAAAGCCGATATAAGAATACTTTGCCTTTATGTTATCTAACAGCTTATTAATCACGTCTTGTCTGTAGTACCCACCTTTATTCTTTTTCAAGATGTTTCCTACAAGCTCCGAATATGCAAAAAGTGTGTTGCCTTCAATTTTTAAGTCTCCAAGCTTGTATCTTTGCCCTTCATCAATTTTTATAAATACATCATACCTGCTATCTCTTTTCTTAACCTCATAAAAAACTTTAACATCTAAAAATCCTTCAGATTTATAAAATTCCTCTATACTTTTTATGTCTTCTTTTAGAATTTCTTCACTGAAAGGTGGACGGAATCTAAAAGCTATCAAGCTTGGAGGTTTTAGAGTCATTTTTTCTATTATCTTCCCCCTTCTAAAGCTTTTATTGCCTTCTATATGTATACTTGATAAGTATTCAGGCTGTCCCTCTACTATGTTAAAGACTATTTTAGATGCACCTTTTTTGGGTACTAATTCATAAGAAACTTCTACGTTGGGATAGCCCTCTTTTAAGTAAGCCTCTTCTATTCGCCTCTTTATAAAGTCTATTTCTTGTGGACTCAAAACTCTACCAAGTTTTATTCTTCTTTGTGCTTCTATGCGCTCTTCTATAGCAGGGGAAGATGTAAAGGCTCTAGTAGCTTCTTCTGTGTCTATCTTACCTACTTCCGTTTCTATTCCAATGTATTTTTCTAAGTCATCCGCTTTTAGCTTTTTATTTCCTATGAATTCTATCTTATATATAACCGGAAGGTCAGTAAGCTGATAAATAAGAACTATATCTTCACCCACAATTTCACTGTAGACTTCAACTTTTTCAAAAAAGCCAGTTCTGTACAATCTCTTTATGTCACCTTTAACTGTTTCTAGACTATACGTAGATCCAGGTACTGATTTAATTAAACCCCTTATGGAGTCTTCTGGTATATATCTGAGTCCCCTTATTTCCACCTGCTTTATGTTTTGGGCATAGGATAAGTTAAATACTAACAAAAATATAATTAACACATTAAACCAAAATGACATTTCTCTCACCTTCCACTATTTCTCCACATACAAAGGTATCTTTGCATACGGACAATACTCTATCCGCATCCATTTTACTTACTACCATTATAAAGCCAACACCCATATTAAACGTTCTATACATCTCTTCTTCGTCTATGTTACCAATATTTTGTATCCATTTAAAGACCTCCATTTTAGGTATGCTCTTTTTATTAATAACTGCCTGGACATTATTTGGAAGTATTCTGATAAGGTTTCCTCTTATTCCTCCTCCTGTAATATGAGCCATTCCTTTTATTTTAACAATATCCTTAACAACTTTAACCTCTTTCCAGTAAATACGAGTAGGTTCAAGAAGGATTTTATAGACTTCTCTACCATTTATAATGTCTTCATAGCTTATATTTTTTATCTGTAAAACTTTTCTTATCAGAGAATACCCGTTGCTATGGAAACCAGAAGATGGAATTCCTATGATAATATCTCCTTTTTCTATTTGTTTACCGTCTATTAGTTCATCCTTTTCACACACACCTATACAAAAACCCGCTAAATCGTAAACACCTTCAGGATAAAAATCTGGCATTTCCGCAGTTTCTCCACCAACAAGGGGCATTTCTGACTGTTTACATCCTTCCACTATTCCATCTATTAAACTACCCAAAGTATCCAAATCAATCTTACCTATGGCTATATAATCCAAAAAGCCTATGGGCTTTGCACCAGAAGTAATAATATCGTTAACATTCATAGCAACCAGGTCTATTCCTACTGTGTTGTGTACTTTCACAGCTTGAGCAATTTTTAACTTTGTTCCTACACCATCCGTGGTTAGCATCACTATCGGGTTTTTGTAGCCTGATAAATCTACGCCACTTGAGAAACTACCAAACATCAAAGATTGCGGTAAAGATTTTATCTTTTGCTTAATAATTTCCACAAACTTATCAGCTTTTTCAATATCTACACCAGCTTGCTTGTAACTTATCTTATCCACCAAAGTAAAACTCCTCTATAACAGTGTATATAGGTCCTACTTGTGTTAGGGAACTTTTAATTATAACTATTCTATCTATCGTATCCGCACCAAACGTAGTATTTTCGTACTGTTTAAGCATTTCTTTAAGCTTTCTTTTATCAAATTCTTTTATTCTACATATAGTAACATGGGGATAAAAGGGTTTCCCCTCATCCCTTATGCCTACTTTCCTATTTGCCCTTACTATCTCACGCGATAGAAGCTTTAGCTCCTCATGACCTTCAGATACCCCTAACCAAAGTACACGAGCTTTATCTATACTTGGGAAGACACCTAAGGACTTGTATACAACCCCTATGGGTTTTTGCCTTTGGGCCACACCTTGCATTACCTTCATTATGTCTAGTAATCTATTTTCTTGAACCTCCCCTATAAATTGAAAGGTCATGTGTAAGTTTTGTGGTTTTACCCACGACCCTTTTATGTAGCTACCCCATTTATTTGCTATATTTTCCACTTGGTCATGTATTAGTTTAGTTGTAAAAAAACCCACAAAGATTCTAATCATAATCTTAAACCTAACAAGATGCTTGGATTAATATTTTAATATGCTTTTGCTTTTAAGTGCCATCTTGTATATAGTTTCATTCTTTTTCTCCATATTGTTTTATTACTTCAATGTAAGCAGGTATATTCCTCAATTTACGTTATTTACAGCTGTTTCTATCTATTTCATTGGCGTATTCGTAAAAGCTGTTATCACACAGAGTTTCCCTTTTGCCGATGTATACGGCTTTTACTCTCTTTTAGGAAATCTCATAATACTCTTCCTGACAGCCTTTTCCGTTGTGAATACTCAAGTTTCAAGATTTTATGCCTTCCTATCTTTTTCGGGATTCCTTTTAACCTTGTTGGCTATGCCTTCTGAACCTTCACCTTATAGGAACGTTCTTTTTGCACTACATGTCATATTTGCAGCAATAGGCTATACTGGGGTCTTTTTAGGTAGCCTTTCATCTTTTTTAAAGATGACTTTGGAGAGTAAGTTAAAGAGTAAAAACGTATATGGTTTTTTCCTTCCTATAAGTACGCTTGCTTCCTCAGAAAGGATACTTATAAATTTAGCTTTTATAATGCTTACTCTCACATTAATCTTTGGTAGTTTATGGGCTAGGAATTTTTTAGGCAAGCACTGGGTAAACGACCCAAAATTGATTTCTACTCTGTTAATATGGGTATATTACGCTATTGTTGTCCATCTTAACCTTTTGAACACTCTAAAACCAAAAAGAGTCTCCCAACTTAGTGTAATTGGTGGTTTTTTTACTTTGCTAAATCTAGCCTTTATTCGCCATGAACTATGATCGTGTATTTTTAGTAGGTTTTATGTGCAGTGGTAAATCTACAATTGGAAAGATGTTAGCTCAGAAGCTCGGATGGAAGTTTTACGACATAGATGATGTTATAGAAACAAAGGAGAAGAAGAGCATAGCTGAAATTTTTCGCGATAAAGGGGAAGAGTATTTTAGAGTATTGGAGTTGGAAACTTTAAAGGAGCTATCTCAAGAAAGCAAAGTTGTAATATCTACTGGAGGAGGATTAGGTGCCAATGAGAAGGCTATGTACTTTATGAAAAGTAATGGTCTTGTAATTTGGATGGATATTGATTTTGAAACCTTTTTAGAAAGGTGCTCTAACAGTGAAGGAAGACCTCTTCTAAGTAAAGGAATAGATTTTATAAAGCAACTTTTTGATAAAAGAAGAGGTGTATACTCGCTAGCTCACAAACGCTTGGATGCCAATATGAATCCGCAGAGTATTTTAGAACTTATCCTTGAAGATTTAAGAAACAGCAAACGCTAGATCTTACGTAATTGGCAATGTTTAAAAAAATCAGCCTTTTTCTTCTCCTCTTTCTACGTTTTTAAAATGGTGCCTACAAAAAGGACAAACTTTGGCTTTCCAGTGTACCTCCTCAAAACACTGAGGGCATCTCTTTTTGCCTTTTAAGTACAAAAATACATTAAAATGGAAGAGAGTTTTAATTATCAAAAAAACAGAAAATACTAGAAATATCAATAACCAAGCTTTAAGTGGAATTATGGCATCTTTATGTCGTATCCATAGGTAAGATGTAGACAATGATGCAATCCAAAAGGCGATTCTCCTATCTACAAATACCTGTGCGAGTATTTGTAGTAGTGCTAAGGCAATAAAGAACTGAACTATTTCATCTCTAAAGATTGGTTCTAGAAAGTTTAGATAATCCATTGAGTAACCATCCCCTTGCGAATAAGTTTAATAGAAAACCTGCAAAAAAACCACCTATGAGATACAAAGAAGTAAAAAGATCCTCTATGAAAATTGATAGAGTAAAAGCAAAGAATGTGATTCTTAGCGGCATGCTTACATATACAAGATTTTTCCCTTTTTTCACTACTCTGTATAGGGTTTCTATATAGACAATACCTGTGATAAAACCAATCAGTATATATGAAAACATCTTCTATATTTAGGTGTATTGTAACATATTTAGATTTAAGAATGAGGAAGATTTTATTAACGAGAGAAGTGGACGATATACTAAAGGACGCCAAGCTTTTTGAAGACAAGGGATTTGAAGTTTTAGCTTTGCCTCTTATTAAAACGCAAAGTTTACCTTTTGAAGTGCCTCAAGAAAATTTCGATTACGTAGTTTTTCAAAGTCAAAAGGCTGTCAAGTACTTCTTTGAAAAGGCAAGTTTACATAGTAATACAAAGGTAGTAGCTGTAGGAAAATCAACGCAAAAAACACTGGAAAGACTAGGTTACAAAGCATATATACCCGACGAAGAGTCGGCAAAGGGGTTAATAGAGTTTTTTAAAGATATAAAACCATGTAAAGTATTACTGCCAAGAGCAAAAGAAGGTAGAGAAGAGCTTTTAAACTTTCTCAAGGAAAGGGGTTTTAATGTCCTAGACTTGAATATATACCAAACCGTTATGGTAGAGTACTCAAAAGAGGAGATTTTAGATGTCCTTTCTCAAGACCCTATAGTAGTCTTGGCAAGTCCTTCGGCTGTGAAAAGTTTATTTGCAAATTTGCAAAAAAATATGCTTATTTGCAAAATTACCTTAAGGAATGTAATATGCATAGGTGAAACCACCAAAAGCGCTTACCAAGAGCATTTTAGAAATACTTGTTACGTTCCCAAAAAACCATCAATGGAAGAAGTTGTAAATTTAGCTTTAACTTTGAAATAATACTACTTATGAAGCAAAAAACCGTAAAAGAAAAGATCTCATTTGAGGGCATAGGTCTACATTCTGGAGCTCCATCTTCTATAGTCTTACATCCAGAAAAGGAAAATACGGGCATAAGGTTTTTAATTGAAGATGTGTATATACCTGCTCATCACGAATTTGTAACAAATACCAATCACTCAACAGATTTGGGAAAAGACGGAAAGGTAGTAAAAACAGTAGAACACTTAATGGCTGTTTTGAGCCTTTTGGGAGTGGACAATGTGACTGTAGAGCTTTTAAGAGGGAATGAGATTCCAATAATGGATGGAAGTGGATACAGATTTTACAAAGCATTAAAGGATAACTTGGAAGAACTTTCTGATGAAAAAGAGATTCTCAAAATAGATAGATGCATTGAAGTTTCCAAAAATGGATCAAGCATAAAAGCTACTCCTAGTGATACTTTTAAAGCTTCGTATGTTGGTGATATAGAAAACTTTTCGAGTAATTTGGTTGTAGAGTACGATGGAAATGTAAAGGATTTAATTTTTGCAAGAACTTTTTGTTACGATTATCAAGTAGAACAGCTGAAAAGATTGGGTCTTGCAAAAGGTGGTAGCTTGGAGAATGCCTTAGTGTTAGGAAAGGGTTTTGTATATAACAGCGAAGGAATGAGATCCAAAGATGAACCTATAAGACACAAACTTTTTGATTTAATAGGAGATTTAGCTCTCTTGGGGAAACCTATAGCTGCCAATGTAAAATCCTACAAAGGTGGGCACTCATTGAATTATGTATTGGTGAAAGCCTTAGCCAATTCTACTTATACAGTGAAAGTATACCTTACAAAGGCTATTTGAATATAGAATTAAGTTTTTGTTTAAAAAATCAAATTGAAAGATTATAACTCTGAAATCAGGGAGTAAGCAAAGGGGTTTTATGCGCACGAATAACACAAAAGGTTAAAATTTTATTATAATGGCAGAAGCAAAAGATAAATTAGGTAAAGCACAAAAAGCTGCAATACTCCTTATGGCTCTACCTCCAGATGCGTCTGTTGAAATAATGAAGTATCTATCGGATGAAGAAATACAACAGGTGCTTATGTATGCCTCTTCCCTCGAAGGTATTACACTAAAGGATGTTGAGGAAATAGCTAAAGAATTTGCTGAAGAATATAAAGCGGCTTCCTACATTAATCCTGATATAGATGCCTTCTTAGAAGTTGCTAGAAAGGTTCTTCCCCCAGAAAAGTTCGCCAAGATATACGAGTTTTTGAGCAGTTCCACATTGGTAAAGAGCTTTCAGGAACTAGAGCGTGTAGACACAAAGGTTCTTGCAAATATACTCAAAAACGAACACCCTCAAACTATCGCAGTGGTTCTTTCCCAGCTTACACCAGCAAAATCTGCAGAGGTGCTCAAATTTATTCCTGAGTCTCTTAAAGTAGAGGTTACAAAAAGGCTAGCTACTTTAGAAAATATATCACCGGAGTTTTTAGGTGAACTTATAGAAGTTATTGCGGATGAAATAAAAGCTATGGGTATAAGTGGTATAACCCAAAAGATGGAAGGAATAACTTTGGCTGCAGAATTGCTTAACTTGCTTGATAAAAACACAAGCGACATAATTCTTAACAACTTGGAAGCCGAAGATCCTTACCTTGCAGAAAAGGTTAGGGAAAAAATGTTCACTTTTGAAGATATAAGGAAGCTTGACAATAGAGCTATAGTGGAAATACTAAAAGCTGCAGATAAAAATACTCTAATGATAGCTCTAAAAGGAGCTCCAGAGGATATAGTTCAAAAGTTCCTTTCCAATATGTCTAAAAAGGCTGCAGACATAATGAAGGAAGACATAGAGGCTCTTGGACCAGTAAGAGCTTCAGAAGTGGAAAAGGCGCAAAAAGAGATCATAAAAGTGATAAAGAAATTAGCAGATCAAGGCGTAATAGATATAAGGGGTGGAGAGGCATATGTATGAAGACTTTAAGCCCATACAACCTATACATGAACCTGATGATTATGCGCAAAGCATAGAAAAGGATGAGAAGTTGCTTTTGAGTGTTTTACAGTCTGAGAAGAATACTCTTTTAAAGAGACTACAATCTCTAGAGAGTGATTTAGTAAAACTCAAATCTTCAATTGCTAATTTAACGGAAGAAAAGAATGCTCTTCTCAAAGAAGTAGATACGCTAAAAGCTGAAAATGAGAAATTGGCAAAGGAATTAAGGGGTTCAATTGATGAAAGAGATAAGGTGTTTAGCTTCATAAAAGAACTGGAAAGTAAATTTTTGAATGCTGTTAAGGATATAAAACTCAACGCTTTATTGGAAATGTTGGATTTTATCAAAAAGGTTTTAGGAGAGATTGTTGATAGTTCTTACTTTCCTCATGAGGAGACGATCATTAAGGCTGTATCCAAGGTATTCGAAACAAACATGGATATAAAAGGAAGCATTACAATAAAAGTAAATCCTAAGGATTTTGAGCTATTTAATAGGTTTGTTCCCAATTTATCAGAGGCGTTTAGAAAAGAAATTAGCATAGAAATAGTAGAAGATAAAACCCTGAGCGCTGGAGAGTTTGTTATAGAAACCCCAAAGTTTTGGATAGAAAGAAAAAAAGACGAAGTTATAGAGGACGCGATACATAAGGCTTTAAATGATGTTCAGAATATATAGCAAGGTTGTAAGAGCAAGCGGTATATACATAGAAGCATACAACATAAATAGTGCTGTAGGAGATCACGTAATCATCAAGCGAAATGGAGATCACTTAGATGGAGAAGTTATCGGATTTCACGAAGACAGGTGCATAATAATGCCCTTTGGGCATTTGTCTGGATTAAAGGCTGGAGACAAGGTTTGGATGAAAGGAGAGAAAGTCTCCACCTATGTAGGAGAACAGTTGTTGGGGTATGTGGTAGATCCCTTAGGTAGGGATATAAAGGATGGGAGGATTCTGGCAAAAGAAAAGGTAGCCATCAGCTTGGAGAGTATAAATCCGTTGGAAAGAGAAAGGATAGTGGAACCTTTCGACGTAGGTGTGAGAACTATAAATGCTTTGTTGACTTTGGGTGTAGGGCAAAAGATTGGCATATTTGCTGGTGCTGGTGTAGGTAAAAGCACATTACTTGGCATGATAGCAAAGTACAGTTCTGCTGATGTGGTGGTTTTAGGACTAATAGGAGAGCGCGGAAGAGAAGTGAGAGAGTTTGTAGAGGACATACTGGGAGAAGGTATAGAGAGGAGCGTGGTGGTGGTAACCACTTCTGAACAATCACCCATACTTAAGGTAAAGGGAGCCATAAGTGCCATTGTGCAAGCAAGGTACTTTGCGAGTAAAGGCTACCGTGTGCTTTTGTTGGTGGACTCTATAACGCGCTTTGCTATGGCGCAGAGAGAAGTTGGGCTCTCTGCTGGTGAACCACCCACACTAAAAGGTTACACACCGTCTGTTTTTTATAACATGGCAAGGATAGTGGAAAGCTGTGGCAACTTCAAGAATGGGAGCATAACGGGTATATTTTCTGTTCTTGTAGAAGGAGATGATATAAGTCTGGATCCTGTCGCCGACTCTCTGATGGGGATGCTCGATGGTCACATTATTCTTTCTAGAAAAAGAGCCAACGCTGCAATTTTCCCAGCTATAGATCCAGTAAGAAGTTTAAGTAGATTGATGCCGCATATAGTCGATCCGCAGCACATGAAGATGGCAATGCATCTAAAAGAGCTTCTCTCTGCCTACGAGGCTATGGAAGACTTGGTGAACTTAGGTCTTTACAAAATGGGAAGTAATCCCATAGTAGACAGGGTTATAACGCACAAGCACCAAATTGAACAATTCTTCAAACAAGATTTTAGAGAAAAGGCTGATATGAATAGCAGTTTACAGCATTTAAAAACTCTCTACGAGAAACTCTCTTAGTTAAACTCTCATCAAGCTTTTTCTTTATAAGTATTTAAAACAAACTCCGGAAATTCTAGTATGTTGTTGTCATTTTCCATGCTCTGTATGTTTTTTTCTAAGTAAGTTATTATTCTTTGCAAATCTATGCCTCTAAAATTCTTGTCACACGACAGAAGTTGTTCATAAGACATCTTCAAAACTCTTAAACTACTTTGGAGGTTACCCTTTTGGTAGTGGTTGTACGCTATGGCTAATCTAATTAAGCCTTGGTAACAATTCCTATTGTATTTGTCATTTTTTGGAAAAAGTTTCCAAATATCCTCGAGGACTTCGTGGGCTTGGTAGAATAATTCTTTATTCCAAAGTTCCTGCACTTTCAAAAGTAGCAACTCTTCCATATAATTAAACTTATGAAAGTGCTTGATTTATGGAAAGCCAACTTAAGCAGAGTAAAAAGCGAAAGAACAGTAATCACATACACCCATGCTTTGGAGGCTTTCATAAAACACTTAGGGATAGATGACAAAGATATCACACAGATAGATCCTCAAATGATATACACGTATGTAGATAAATCAAATCTTAGTGTGTCTTCTACGCTTACACATCTTTCTGCAATAAATCATTTTTACAAGTTCGTTCTAAAAAGGGGCTACATAAGCAAAGAAAAGTATACAGAAATAGAAAACATAGTAGACGATATAAGAGAAGAGCTTGCTCATTCTATTAGCTATAAACTACCTAAAGCCTTAACCAAAGAAGGAATACAAAATATACTGGGCTATGTTAAAGGTACTAAATACGAAAAGGTTTACACTTTGCTCCTATCTACGGGTCTAAGATTATCTGAGTATTTAGCCATAAACAAGGAAAACTTCTACTTGGATAAGAGCTCCATACTGTGGGTGAGGCTACCTGCCAACATAACAAAAAGAAGAAAGGAGCGCATAGCTCCTGTAATTTCCTACGACAAAGATAGCACTTACATGGTGACAGAGTATCTGCTAAGTTGGATAGAGGATTACGAAAGAAATTTCTACGTAAATAGAGGCACACTACAGGTCTTTACATACAGACTTTCACAAAAGTTAGGCATACCCTTCTCTGTGCACAGTTTTAGACACACCTACATCACCAACTTGGTTAACAACGGTTTCTCTGCTGAGATCGTAAAGGAGTTTGCGGGACACGCAAGTATAAGAACAACCATCGATATATACTACAAGTACTCCTTCGAAAGAGCTAGAAAGATGGTGGAATCCTTTTTGGGATGATAATCAGTGCACTTTCTATATTTCCACAGATAATCAAGTATTACTGTGATTACGGTATCGTCAAGCAAGCTATAAACAAGGGTGCTTTAAAAGTTGATGTTTTTAACTTAAGGGATTTTGCCATAAAGGGACAGGTGGACGACACGGTATACGGTGGACTGCCTGGAATGGTTTTAAAGCCAGAACCCATATTTGAAGCATACTCACACATAGAGCAAAAGTATGGGAAGCCCTATGTTATCTGTCCAGAGCCGTGGGGAAAGAGACTAGACCAAAAGGACTTTGAGAGATGGAAACAGCGAAAGCATATACTAGTAATATGCGGCAGATACGAGGGAATAGACGAAAGGGTAAAGGTTTTGGTGGATGAGGAAGTGTCTTTGGGGGACTTTGTGCTGTCGGGTGGAGAAGTAGCGGCGTTGGCTATAATAGATGGCATTTCTAGGCTTTTGCCCGATGTGTTAAGTGAGCCAGAGAGCCTAAAGGCAGACTCTTTTTTTAGGTGGCTTGGTTATCCTGTATACACAAAGCCTAGGGAGTTTAAGGGGATGCAAGTTCCGGATATTTTGGTTTCCGGTGACCACAGGAAGATAAAGCTCTGGGCACTTTGGCATTCTATAGAGAGAACTTTAAGAAAAAGACCTGATTTGGTGCCAAAGGATTTGACGGATTTGGAAATAAAAATCATACAAGCTATAAAGGAAGGTGTTAAATTTGAAGATTGGATAAAAAAACACCTAAGGGAGGTAGAAAGATGAGAGTTTTGAAACTCGTTTTGGTGCTTGTTGTTTTAGCTTTGGCATCTGTGCCAGAGATGAAGCTTATAAAGGTTACAAAAGACATTTATATGGTAAGGGGAATAAATGCTCTTCCTTCTTTGGAAAACAGGGGCTTTATGTCAAATGCGGCAGCGGTTCTCACAAAAGAGGGATGGGTTGTAATTGACGGCTTGACAACGCCTGAACTCTCTAAGGAGTTTGTGGATAACTTAATGAGAGTAAAGAAAGCTCCTATTGTGTATGCCATACTCACCCACTACCATGTGGACCACTACTACGGCATGAGCACATACAAAGAGATGGGAGCCAAAATAATCGCTCACGAATATGTGAAAGAATACTACCAATCAGGTGCAGCTTTTCAGGACTTATCAAACAGGAAGGAACGCACAAAAGGTCTATATGACAAGGTAAAACTTTACCCACCTGACATAACTGTAAAAGACAAATACACCCTAAAGGTAGGTGGTAAGGTATTTGAAATAACGAGTGTAGCACCAGCTCACACAAACAACGACTTAATAATCTACATGCCAAAGGAAAAAATACTCTTTGTAGGTGATTTGGTAACCTTTAATCGTACACCAGCCATAATAGACCCAACCGCCAGTTCCAAAGGATGGCTAAAGGCTTTAGAAACAATCAAAAGCATGGATGTGCAAACTATAATCTCAGGTCACAACGAGCCACTAAAAAAGGATGCTGTTGACTACACAATAGCATACATAAACTACCTAAGGGAAAACATCAAAAAACTCAAGGACGAAGGCAAGTTCATAGACGAGATAAAAGTTGCTCTTGCTAATAATCCTTACAGCGATACACCCATGTATAATGTATTTCACAGCATAAATATACAAAAAGTCTTTATGGAGCTTGATGTAGAGGAATGAGAAAGCAAAATTATACCTAAAAGTTCTCATATATTATGGTTGGTATTTTTAGTTTAAGGACCTACATTTATAATCTTTACAAAATAAATGAAAAGTTTTAAATTTAATCTAGATAAATAAACCAAGGGAGGTAGAAAGATGAGAGTTTTGAAAGTCGTTTTGGTGTTTGTTGTTTTAGCTTTGGCGTCTGCACCAGAGATGAAGCTTATAAAGGTTACAAAAGACATTTACATGGTGAGAGGCATAAATGCCTTGCCTTCTTTGGAAAACAGGGGCTTTATGTCAAATGCGGCAGCAGTTCTCACAAAAGAGGGATGGGTTGTAATCGATGGCTTATCAACGCCTGAGCTCTCTAAGGAGTTTGTGGATAACTTAATGAGAGTAAAGAAAGCTCCTATTGTGTATGCCATACTCACCCACTACCACGCAGACCATTACTACGGCATGAGCACATACAAAGAGATGGGAGCCAAAATAATCGCTCACGAGTATGTAAAAGAATACTATCAATCAGGTAAAGCAAATCAAGACCTGTTTTCAAGAAACCAACGCACGAATGGTTTGTATAACAATGTAAGGTTGTATCCGCCTGACATTACAATAAAGGACAGATACACTTTAAAAGTAGGAGGAAAGGTTTTTGATATTATTAACGTTGCACCAGCTCATACTAACAATGACATAATCATCTATATGCCTAAAGAAAAGGTTCTGTTTGTAGGAGACCTCGTATCTGTCAATCGTACACCATCATTGGTGGATGCTACCGCCAGCTCTAAGGGATGGGTACAAGCTCTAAACACCATACAAAGTTTGGATATTGAGGTTATAATATCCGGCCACAATGAACCACTAAAAAAAGATGCAATAAATTACACTATGGGTTACTTAAGGTATTTGAGAGATAACATTAAAAAGCTAAAAGACGAAGGTAAATTCATAGACGAAATAAAGGCTGCTCTTTCGGAAAACCCATACAAAGAAGCTTTTTTGTATAATGTAATTCACAACATGAACGTAGAAAAAGTCTTTATGGAGCTTGATATAGAGGAATGAAAAAGGTAGGTGTTATTAGCTTAGGATGCGCTAAAAACTTGGTGGATACGGAGAAGTTACTCTACAAGCTAAAGGAAGGTGGAGCTTTTTTGGTTTCTGACCCTGAGGATGCGGATGTTTTGGTGATAAACACGTGTGGCTTTATAGAACCTGCTAAGAGAGAAAGCATAGAGAGTATCTTGGAGTTTGCGGAAAACAAAAAAGTTATAGTTATGGGATGCTTGGTCCAAAGATACAAAGAGGAATTGAGCAAGGAAATTCCAGAAGTGACAGCTTACTTTGGAACGGAAAGCTGGGATCAAGTTGTGGAGTTTCTGAACCTAAAGGTAACCAATCAAGAAAGGAGAATACTAACAACACCAAAATCTTACGCTTACCTAAAGATAGCTGAAGGTTGTAACAGACTCTGTTCTTTTTGCGCCATTCCTTCCATCAGAGGAAGGCATAGGTCCTCCCCCTTAGAAAGTATCCTTTCAGAAGCCAAGGATTTGGTAAGTCAGGGAGTAAAGGAACTTTGCATTGTGTCCCAAGACACTACTTACTACGGCAGAGACTTATACGGAAAGGACTATTTTCTGAAACTTCTGGAAGAGCTGGAAAAAATACAAGGTCTGGAATGGATAAGGATTATGTATATGTATCCCTCTGAAATAAGCGACTCTTTGATAGATTACATAAAGAATTCAAAAAAGGTTTTGCCATACTTTGACATGCCACTTCAGCATGTGTCTAACAAGGTTCTAAAGAGTATGAGAAGAGGCTACACAAAGGAATACATCTTGGAACTTTTGCAAAAAATCCACAGCCACCTTCCAAATGCTATCGTAAGAACTACCTTTATCGTAGGGTATCCGGAAGAAGGAGAAAAGGAATTTATGGAACTTTTGGATTTTGTAAAAGAAGGATACATACATTGGCTTGGAGCTTTCATATACTACCAAGAGGAAGGCACACACGCATACGCCTTGGGAGACCCAATACCAAAAAAGGAAAAGAGAGAAAGACTAAAGGCTCTCCTAAAAGCCCAAAAGGATGTGTGGAAAAGCAAAAAGAAAGAATTTTTGGGTAAAGAAGTGAAGGTTTTGATAGATGGTTACGACAAAGACACAAACCTTGTGCCCATAGGTAGAACATACATGCAAGCTCCAGAGGTGGACTCTGTTGTTTACATAGATTCAGAAAGGTATCTAAAACCGGGTGATATGGTGTTGGGAAAGGTAACAAGGATAAAGGGTTACGATTTTGTCGTAAGGGTTGAGTAGTTTGTTTTCTTTAGGTGTTTTCTTCTATCAGCTTTATCTCGTCTGGGGTTAGTTCATAAAGCCTATACACCAGATGGTCTATTTCTTGTTCTAAGTGCTTTGTGTCAGTGTTTTTGTCCTGTTTTTTGAGGGATATTATGTTTTCCACTAACTCTTCTATTTTTCTTGCTATGTGTTGGTTCTGAGGTGTGATGGGGGGAAGGGGAAGCGTTTCGAGATAAGCTTTCTTATATCTATACACATCTTCTCCTAAACCGCCTCCAGAGTAAAACTCTTTAAATATATAAGCTACAGGTCTCGAGTTAAGCAAACCAAATAGGTATTTTAGATTTTTCCCAGTCATTAAAAAGCCTGTAGCTTCGATATAAAATCCCTCTGTATCCAAATAAAATTGCGGTTCTTTTACAATTTCCTGCCACACTATCTTTTCTTTTTCAAATTCGTGGTAATAAGCAATTTGGTCTTGTGTTTCAAACCATTTATTGCCAGTTTTCTTTCGTGCATTAAAACCTAATTCAGGATACTTTTTACCTGATTGTTCCAGTTGCCTAATATCAAAGTTACTAAGAAAATACTCCTTTAATGCCGGAAAATCTTCAATGTTTAATTTCAAGGCTGGAAATGTTCCTATTATCCACAACCCCGCCCATTCGTAGTAATACCTCTTAATATCTCTACCCCTAAGGACAGGTTTAATAATAGCCTCTGTGCGTTTCCTTTCTTCTTCATCCTTGCAATTTGCCAAAATCTCATCCCTTT
>JBEPZX010000008.1:0-72469 GCA_041640635.1 Aquificaceae bacterium | reverse complement strand
AGATAAAAGCCCAACGTAAAGGAAAGGAATTATTCGTTTTGCACGATGGACCACCCTATGCCAATGGACACATTCACATAGGACATGCCTTAAACAAAATTCTCAAAGACGTGATTAACAAATACATGCTTTTAAAAGGGTATGATCTTGACTATATTCCAGGATGGGATTGCCATGGTTTACCCATAGAACAACAAGTGGAAAAGGAACTAAAAGCAAAGAAGATAGACAAGGAAAGTTTACCAAAAAGTGAATTCAGAAAGCTCTGTAGAGATTATGCAAATAAGTATGTAAAGATACAGAAGGAAGAGTTTATCAGGCTTGGCGTTATAGGAGATTGGGAGAATCCTTACCTTACTATGCATCCTAGTTATCAATCTCAGGAAGTAAGGGAACTGGGAAAGATTTTTGAAAAAGGACTGGTAGTAAGGAGTAAAAAGCCCGTTTATTGGTGCATGTACGACAAAACTGCCGAAGCTGAAGCTGAAGTGGAGTATTACGAAAAAGAAGACCCAAGCATATACGTTAAATTTCCTTTAGTAAAGGATTCAAATACTTACCTGCTTATATGGACTACTACCCCTTGGACTCTTCCTGCTAACTTAGGAGTTATGGTTTGCGAAAAATGCACCTATGTATACCTTAAAAGCGAAGATGATACTTACGTAGTAGCAAAAGAGAGGTTACAAGCCTTGTCGCAAGAGATAAACTTAAGTGGCGAAGTACTAAAAGAAGTAAAGGGAGAGGATTTAGTAGGTCTTGAATATATAGCACCCTACGGAAATAGAGTTTGTAAGGTTTACCCTTCCGAATTTGTGGATATGTCTACTGGAACAGGCTTAGTTCATATGGCTCCTGGACATGGTAGAGAGGATTACATAGTAGGACTTGGCTACGGCTTGGATGCTTTCGCTCCTGTGGATGATGAAGGTAGGTTTACTGATGAAGCCCCAGATTTTATAAGAGGTTTGAGAGTCTTCGATGCCAATCCTAAGATTGTCCAGGACCTGAAAGAAAGAAAGCTTTTGCTTTTTGAGGGAAAAATAAAACACTCTTACCCTCATTGTTGGAGATGCAAAAATCCAGTTATATTTAGAGCTACACACCAATGGTTTATCAGTATGGATACACCATACGAGAGTCAGACATTGAGAGAAAGAGCATTAGAAAGTATAAAAAATGTAAAATGGATCCCTAATTATGGAGAAAATAGAATAAGATCTATGTTAGAAAACAGACCAGATTGGTGTATATCCAGACAAAGATACTGGGGAGTTCCAATTACGGTTTTTTATTGCAAAGAGTGCAGTTACGTAGTTTCAGAAGGAGAAGTATTTGAGCATATTGCAAAGCTGTTTGAAAATTCAGAAAAGGGGGCGGACTTATGGTTTGAGCTCTCTGAAAAGGAGTTACTACCAAAAGGTTACAAATGTCCAAAGTGTGGAAGCCAAGACTTTAAAAAAGAAGAAGATATACTTGATGTTTGGTTCGATTCTGGTTCCTCTCACGCATCCGTTTTAAGACAAAGAGGTATTCAAAAGGCAGATCTTTACTTGGAAGGATCGGATCAGCATAGAGGATGGTTTCAGGCATCCCTTTTGGAATCTGTAGCTTCTTACTTAGAAGCTCCGTATAAAGCGGTGTTAACGCATGGTTTTACAGTAGACGAAGGTGGTAGGAAGATGTCCAAATCTTTGGGTAATGTGGTATCACCTCAAGAAGTAATAAACACGTACGGTGCGGATATACTAAGGCTTTGGGTAGTTTCTGAGGACTATACGGAGGATGTAAAACTTGGAAGAAACATTTTGCAGAGAGTAGCAGAAGACTATAAAAAAATCAGAAATACCCTAAGATTCCTTCTTGCCAATCTTTACGATTTTGATCCAAAGGAAAAAGTACCTTACGAGAAACTTCATCACTTTGACAGATGGATAGTTTCATACGTAAACAAGTTTACAAAGAATATAAACGAGCATTACCAAAATTATCTTTTTCACAGAGTTTATCAAGAGGTAAGAAATTTATGTTCCGTAGAACTTTCATCCATATACCTTGATGTAATAAAAGATAGACTATATGTATACGCGCCAAATTCTTGGGAGAGAAAATCTGCACAGACAGCTCTATGGGAAGTTCTGTTAAGGCTTACATGCACAATAGCTCCCTTTTTGAGCTTTACCGCTGAGGAAGTTTGGGAGCACATAAAAAATATAGATAACAGCTTACCAGAAAGTGTGTTTCTTTATACCATGCCACAAGCTGTAGAAGAACATATAGACAACCAACTTTTGAAAGATTATGAGTACCTTTTGGCACTCAGAGATGAAGTAATGAGAGTGTTAGAGATCGCAAGAAGAGAAAAAGAAATAAACCATCCTTATGAAGCCCATGTCTATATATGGGGAAACACTCAAGGTACGGAACAAAAGTATATGGATTACCTTAAGTATCTTTTCACTGTTAGCAAAGTGGAATTTGGAAAGGATGGAAAGTATGTTCTAGAAGCTGAGAATCTAAAGGGCTTATTCATAGGTGTTTCTAAGGTAGAAGGTATAAAGTGCCTTAGGTGCTGGATGTACTATGACAAGGAGGAAATGGTTGAAGATATATGTATCAGATGTCATAGTGCCCTTAAAGAGATTGGGATAAATTCTTAAATTTTGGAGGTGGAAAAGTTATGAAAGTAGAAAGTATTCCTATATTGGATTTTCTAAAAGAGGAAAAAGGGAGCATCCTGGTATTCTCTCACGAAAACCCAGATGCAGATACATTAGGTAGTGCGCTTGCTTTGTATAAGTTCCTTAAAAAGAAAGGTAAAAATGTCAAAGTTGCTTGTAAAGACAATGTGCCTCATTTTTTGGATTTTTTACCTGGTGTAGAGGATGTTTTAAAACTTCCGTTGGATGAAGTGTTTGATATAGGCATAATAGTGGATGCTAGCGGCTTTTATAGAGCAGGAACAGTTGTAAATGCCAAAAGAAAAATAAGAATAGACCACCATATTGGTGGTGATTTCTACGGTGAGTATGATTATATAGACCCTTACGCAGCTTCCACAACTTGCATTATTTATAAGCTCTTAAAGGAGTGGGATGAAGAAGCTATAGACAGTGAGATTGCAACCAACTTATACGCAGGTTTGGCAACAGATACTGGATTTTTTAAATACTCAAATACAGATGCTGAAGTTTTTAAAGTAGCAATGGAACTGGTTCAGAAAGGAGCAGATCCACATCATGTTTACGTTATGTTTTCCGAAAGGGAATCTTTAAACAAGATGAAGCTTATATCCAAAGTTTTGGAAACTCTTAAGCTTTACGAAGATGGACTGGCAGCCGGTATTGTTATTAAAGATGAATTTTTCAAAGAGACGGGGACAAAGTATGAAGATAGTGAAGGTCTAGTAAATTATCCTAGATCTCTAGAAGGTGTGGAAATAGCTTTTGCATTAATAGAAAAGCCAGAAGAAGGCATATGGAAATTGTCTTTGAGATCAAAAGAGTGGGCAGATGTATCGAAGGTAGCAAATCTATTGGGTGGTGGTGGACACAAATACGCTTCTGGTGCCAAGATAAGAGCTTCCTCCGAAAATGAAGCAGTGGAGAAAGTTCTCCAAGCGATAAGAAGTGTTATATATCAAAATTCTTTGGTAACTTCCTAATGCCCTTTATAGGTATACATGTGTCCTCGGCAGGTGGAATAAGCAAAACCTTTGAAAGAGCAAAAGAGGTTGAGGCTCAATGCTTTCAATTTTTCTTAAGAAGTCCAAGGGTTTGGCACTTTAAGGGGCTACCTAAAGAAGAGGAATCGACTTTTATTAAACTAAAAAGAACTTGGCAGTATCCTCTTATGGTACATGCACCTTATCTTTTAAACCTTGCAAGTCCAGATCCAAACTTGAGAAAAAAGTCTATGGAAGTTTTTCTAGAAGAGTTAAAAATATGTGATGAGTTAGAGATAGAGTTCTACAATTTCCATCCTGGAACAGCAAAAGGTATAAGTGATGAGGAAGGTATAAAGTTGGTTATAGATAGCCTAGAAAAAATTTTTATTTCTTATAAGCCTAAAAATACAACAGTTCTCTTAGAAAATACTGCTGGTGAAAAAGGAGATATTGGGAAAAATTTGGAAGAACTAAAAATGATTATTTCAAACTTTCCAAAGGAAAAAATAGGCGTATGCATAGACACTTGTCATGCCTTTGCTTATGGATACGATATAAGGGATAAAAGAGGTTTTTCCCAGTTCAAATTAAGCATAGAAAAAACTATAGGATTGGAGAAAGTGAAAGCCATACATGCAAATGACTCTAAAGTACCTTTAGGGGCAAGAAAAGACAGACACCAACACCTAGGACTTGGTTATATAGGAAATAAAGGGTTTGCTCTATTTTTGAATGATGAATACTTTTCAACTCTCCCTTACTATCTCGAAACACCAAAAGAAGGTAATTGGGATGAGATAAACTTAAAAAATCTAAGAGATTTAGCGCTTATGACTCTTACGTTATAGCCCTACACTATTCAAAGAAAGTTTTGTGTTAAACCTAAACTCTTCCCTTTCGTTTGGAAAATCCGCCCTGTAATGAGCACCTCTGCTTTCTTTCCTTTCTAGTGCTGCTACGGTAGTCGCCACTGCTACCAATGTAACATCTAAAAGTAACCTATTTTGCGGTGTTTTTGTCCAATGCTTGTAGCCTTTTATCCAATCCAATAGACAGTTCTTTGCCTCTTTTAGAGATTCTTCATTTCTTTGTATTCCTACTTTTTCCCACATTAGTTTTTTTAAGTCTTGGATTGTGTAGGGTGGTTCTGTTTTTTCTTCTTGTGTATTTTTCCACTCTTTGTTGGATATTTTTTTTGTTTTGATGTCCTCGTAAATCCTGTAAGCGCATCTGTATCCAAATACTAGACCTTCTAAGAGGGAATTTGAGGCAAGCCTGTTGGCTCCGTGTACACCTGTCGAGCTACACTCACCTATAGCATAAAGACCTTCCAAAGAAGTTCTACCCCATAAATCTGTGTTTATACCACCTATATAGTAATGAGCGGCAGGGACTACAGGTATTAAGTTTTTCTCTGGATCGTAACCTCTTTCTTTTAGCATACTGTATATGGTAGGAAAGCGCGCTTGTAAATTCACACCCTTTGATATTACAGGTTTGAAGCTTATGTATACTTTACCTCCATTACTGAGTTTTTTGTATATAGCCTTTGTTACCGTATCTCTTGTTTCTAGTTCGTCTACGAATCTTTCACCCTTTTCGTCCACAAGTATGGCACCTTCACCCCTTACGGCTTCTGATATTAGTATGTTTGAGTTTTCTACTACCGTAGGATGAAACTGCACAAATTCTGGATCCCTAAGGTAACATCCAAATCTAAAACCTAAACCTATACCGTCTCCCCTCACTATGGAAGGATTGGACGTATGCAAAAATATGCTAGCAGCACCCCCTGTAGCCAAAACTACGGCCTTTGTTTTTATTAATCTTAGACCTTTTTGTGTGCTGTAAATTAAACCTTCTATGGATTCATCTATTAGTAGTTCTTCTAAGCTTCCAAATATAATAGGTATGTTCAATGCTTTTACCTTATCGAAAAGGAACTCATAAACGGCTTTTCCAGTGTAATCTTTGACCTTCAGAACGCGGGGAAAAGAATGGCCACCTTCTATAGTGCTTTCTTCATCGAATTGAAATCCCCAACTTTTCAAATCTACGACTCTTTGAATACCTTCTTCTACCAATACCTTTACAGCCCACGAATCACATAAACCTTTACCAGATTTTAGCGTATCTAGAAGGTGTTTATATGGACTATCTTTTGGGTCTATTGCACATGCTATTCCACCTTGTGAGTAATAAGTATTTCCTATTCCACGCGTAAGTATTACTGGAGTTATACCAAGATCTTTAAGTTTTATGGCACACACAAGTCCAGCTATACCACTTCCGCATATTACTACATCCGCATAATCTTGCGGTAGGTATAAGGAGGAAAAATTAAGAAACTGCAGCATTCTCCAAAAGTATGTTCATAATTAGATTTGTCAGGCGTTCTGGATCATGTCTTACAAAATCCTCCTTTTCACCTATAAGATCATCTGTGTATACTTTAATACTCTCCTTTGCTATTCTCGATACATCCGGAATGACAGGTTCTTGACCTTCTTCTAAGTATTTTCTTAAAACCTTGTCTGAAGGCATTCTTGTGTTAACTATCGCTACGTCTGGTTTTACCCCTGTATGTTTTATAAAACTAGCAATATGCTCGTAGGCTGTAAAATCCTCTGTTTCACCAGGCTGTGTCATAGCATTGACTATAAAAATTTTTATGCTTGAAGATCTTTCTATAGCTTGTTTGATGTCTTGTATAAGCAAATTTGGTATTATGCTTGTATAAAGACTTCCAGGTCCAAATATTATCACATCTGCTTCTTCTATCTTCGCTATAACATCTATGGGAGCTTTTGCTTCTTTGGGTTCTACCCATATGTTTGATATTTTTACTTTACTTTCTTTACCATATTTGGTTATTTCTTCTTCTCCTTTTACAATGGTTCCATCTAAGAATTGAGCGCACAAGTCTACACTCTCTAATGTTGCGGGAAGAATTTCTCCTTTAATCCTTAATACTTGAGATGCTATCTTTACAGCTGATAGAAAATTACCTGTTATTTCTGTCAGTGCCAAAAGAAATATGTTTCCAAGGGCATGTCCTTTGAAATCCCCCGTATTGAACCTAAATTGAAAAAGCTGGCTCATTATGTCTTCACTTTCCGACAGTGCTACTATACAATTTCTTATATCACCTGGTGCTGGAATTTTGTAATCTTTTCTTAGCCTGCCAGTACTTCCACCACTGTCTGCAACTGTGACAACGGCACATAGATCTTTTATTCTGTGATTTACTTCTTTTTTGAGTCCTTTAAGTAAACTTGAAAGACCAGTACCACCACCTATTGCTAATACTTTCACTTGAACCTCCACTAATAGGTATATATTTTAACATTATTATGTTAACTCTAAATTTAAGGGAAATATTTAAAAAGAGGAATAGGTTCAAGGCACATTATTTTTTAGATCCAAAGGATATTAATCTTCCCGCTGACGTTGGAGAAATTACAAATCCAGTAGAGGTAGAAGTGGAGATCTATAGAGAAAAAGGAGGTTATAAATTCAGACTATCCATTATAGGTAGTGTAATACTAGAATGTAGCAGATGTCTTACAGTATTCGAAAAAGATATATCACAAGAGTGGGTTATAAAGTTAGAAAAGTATAAAGGTGGAGAAAGAGTGCATCTCAAGCCCAGAGATTTAGAAGTTTCTTTCTACGAAGACGAAGAAAGCGTAAATCTTGAGGATATTGTTAGAGAACAAATACTTCTGAGTATACCAATTAAACCTCTTTGTAGTCCAGAATGCAAACCTTACATAAATCTTGAAGAACGTGTAAATAATCCCTTTTCCATACTTAAAAAACTCTCAAAGTAGTGTATAATAATCAATTCCATGAGTTTTGCTAATTAGGAGGTTTAAGATGGCTGTTCCAAAGAGGAAAACATCCAAATGGAGAAGAGACCAAAGGAGATCTCAAAGCTTTTTTTCCAAGGTAAAGTCCTTAAGTTTGTTCACTTGCCCTAACTGTGGAGAGAAAATTCTTGCCCATAGAGCTTGTCCTTACTGTGGTTACTACAAAGGAAGGGAAGTTATAAAATCGTCGGTTTAATGAGTCAAGGAATAATAGCTGTTGACTGTATGGGGGGCGATTATGCCCCTGAGGAAGTAGTAAAAGGATGTATATTAGCATACAAAGAGCTAAATATAAGAAGTATCCTTGTTGGTGATCAAGAGCAAATCAAAAAAGTCTTGAGAAAAAATAAGATATCAGAGGATGAATTTGAAGTGGTTCATGCTACAGATAATATTCAAATGCATGAGCCACCATCCAACGTTTTAAAAAGAAAGAATTCTTCTCTCTACGTAGCTGGTAAGTTGGTAAAAAAAGGTCTAGCCGATGGTTTAGTTTCTGCAGGGAATACTGGGGCTGTATTAGCTGTTGGGAAGTTTATTGTGGGTGCTATAGAGGATGTAGAAAGACCCGCTATAGCTGTGGCGCTTCCGAATCCAAAAGGTAAGACTGTTTTGATAGATGTAGGTGCCAATGTAGATTGCAAACCTAAGCACTTACTTCAATTTGCAGTAATAGGACATACATATGCCGAAGAAATACTGGGCATAAAAAATCCAAGGGTAGGAATACTGAGTATTGGGGAAGAAGAAGGAAAAGGAAATGAGCTTGTAAAAGAAACCTATCCCCTTTTAAAAGAAACTAAGCTGAACTTTTTAGGCAATGCTGAAGGAAGAGACATATACGCTGGTACCTTTGATGTTATTGTGTGTGATGGTTTTATAGGTAATGTAATACTCAAGGCTAGTGAGAGTCTTGGAATGGCGGTAATTCAAATGATAAAAGAAGAAGTTAGAAAGAGCCTATTAGCTAGAATAGGTGCTTTTTTGATGCTACCTGCTCTAAATAACTTTAAGAAAAAAGCTGACTTTGCAGAATACGGAGGCATACCCCTTTTAGGAGCTAACAAACCTGTTATAATAACTCATGGGAAAGCAAACGCCAAAGCAATAAGAAACTCCATAAAGGTAGCTAACGAATTTATAACACATCAGTTCAATCAGGTGCTTTCTAGAAATATCAAAAATATTATTCCTCAGGGCTTAAGAATATGAAATTGATAGGAATAGGACACTATATACCTTCCAAGATTCTTACCAACTTCGACCTTGAAAAGATAGTGGACACTTCAGATGAGTGGATAACCACACGCACAGGTATAAAGGAAAGAAGAATATCAGAAAATGAGAGCTTGATAGATATGGCTTACAAAGCTTCCACAGAAGCTCTAAGGATGGCGCAGACAGACGGTGACCATGTAGACTTGATTATACTCGCTACACTTACTCCTGAACTTTCCTTTCCTGCTAGTGCGTGCCTCTTACAAGCTAGATTAGGAAATACAAAAGCTTTTGCATTTGATATTTCTGCAGCTTGCAGTGGCTTTATATACTCTCTAGATATAGCTCATTCCTTTATAAGTTCTGGAAAAGCTAAAAAGGTTTTGGTGGTAGGCGCAGAAAAACTGTCCGAAATAGTCAATTGGCAAGACAGAAACACATGCGTTTTATTTGGAGATGGTGCAGGAGCTGTGCTTCTATCTGACGAAGGTAAAGATAAGCTTTACATTTCCAGACTACTTTCTGATGGTTCTCTGTGGGAGATTCTTTATGCAAAAAAATGTGATTATATAAACATGAAGGGTAGGGAACTTTTTAAAATAGCTGTTAGAAGCATGGAAGAAGCATGCAGAGAAGTTATAGAAACGGCTGGTATAACACCTGAAGATATAAAACTTATGATACCCCATCAAGCTAATATAAGAATAATAGAGTCTTTAGCGGAAAAACTTAACTTTCCTATGGAAAAGGTGTATACCAATATACATAAATACGGGAATACAAGTGCAGCATCCATACCGCTGGCTTTAAGTGAAGCTTTTCAAGAAGGACGTGTGAAAGAGGGTGATATCGTTTTATTTACAGCTATGGGTGGAGGTTTGACCTGGGGAGCTGTCTTGATGGAGTTATGAATATGGTTTATATTATTACTTAATTTTGTAAGCAAAGGAGAGGTGGCCGAGTGGACGAAGGCGGCTCCCTGCTAAGGAGTTGTAGGGTTAAAAGCCCTACCGCGGGTTCGAATCCCGCCCTCTCCGTTTAGGAGAAAAAATGAAAAAGGCTATATTGGCTCTGGAAGATGGTTCCTACTTTGTTGGTTACTCTTTAGGCTCGGAAGGAGAGACACAAGGGGAAGTAGTTTTCAACACATCCATAACTGGCTATCAAGAGATATTAACCGACCCTTCATATAAGGGACAGATTGTGGTTATGACTTATACACAGGTGGGAAACTATGGAATTAACGACGAAGATGTGGAGTCTTCATCTGTTCAGGTAAATGGGTTCGTAGTAAGGGAAGCCTCAAAAGTTGTTAGTAACTGGCGAGCAAAAAAATCTCTGGATGAGTATTTAAAAGAACACAAGGTAGTTGGCATTGAACATATAGACACTAGGGCTTTGGTAAAGAAGATAAGAGAAAAGGGAGCCTTAAGAGGTGTTATATCAACTTCAGACTTGGATCCCAAAAGCTTAATAAAAAAGGCAAGGAGCGTAGAGGACATATCAAGGCAAAACCTTGTTGAGCAAGTTGCCACCAAACAAGAGTACCTTTATAAACAAGGCGACTGGGATTTATACAAGGGTTATTCTTACATGGAAAACGAGAGACCAGTTATAGCTGTCGTTGATTTTGGGGTAAAAAACAACATACTTAGAAGACTAACTCAAGAAGGTGCAAAGGTTATCGTCGTACCACCTTACGATTCTATCAGCAAGATAAGGGATTTAGATCCAGATGCCATATTTTTATCCAACGGTCCAGGTGATCCCCAGAGGGTTGTAGAGGGAATAAGATTGGTCAGGCACTTTATGGAAAGAAAACCCATATTTGGCATATGCTTAGGTCACCAAATAATAGCTTTGGCTTTAGGAGGCAAAACTTACAAGTTGCCTTTTGGGCATCATGGAGGGAACCACCCGGTAAAGGATTTAAGAGATGGTCACATAGAAATAACGGCGCAAAATCATAACTTTGCTGTGGACCCTGACACTTTGGAAGATGTGGAAATAACGCATATAAATCTTTTGGATAATACAGTGGAAGGCTTTATACATAAACACTTTCCAATATACTGTGTACAGTTTCATCCAGAAGCTTCACCTGGTCCCCACGATTCTTACAATATATTCAAAGAATTTGTAAATATATGTTATGCAATCTCTTAAAAAGAGTAATGCACGTATATTGCTAATAATTCCTTTTTTAGTTCTGATATTTTTATGGATATTAATTAATCTCTTTCGAATACAAATCTTAGAGAGAAGGGCTCTTGTAGAAAGGATTGCAGAGGATTTCCCTAAAGTTAAAGTTGAAAATCTCATTCTTTACAGGGGAGCTATCTTAGATAGAAACGATAAAGATCTTGCGATAAGTATACCTACTATATCTGTTTATGCTTTTCCAAGGTTTATAAAAAACAAAGATGAGTTTGTAAGGAGGCTATCAGCTATATTAGATGTTCCCGATGTAACAATAAGGGAAAAACTCGATACAGAGAAAAAATTTGTTTGGTTAGCTTTCAAGGTAGATAAAGAAAAAAGAAATCTGATTGAAAGGGTCATCAGAGAAACAGATAACAAGCCTGCTGTTGGTATTCAAGAAGATTTTAAAAGATTCTATCCACACGGAACCATGGCAAGTAACCTAATAGGTTTTGTCGGATTGGATGGAAGAGGATTGGAAGGTTTGGAGTATGCTCTCGAAGATACCATAGGAGGTAAAAGCGTAAAAGCTGTATTCTTTGCTGGAGGTAGTATGATTTTAGACCCTTACAAAGAAGAGTCTTTTAAAGTTAGAGACATTAAAACTACAATAGATATAGGTGTTCAGATAATAACTGAAGATATAACAGAAAAAATCGTTAAGCAATGGAGTCCAAGGCGTGTAGCTATACTTGTTATGGATGTAACAAATGGTGACATACTTGCTTTATCCACGTATCCTAATTACGATCCTAACTTTTATTGGAAATACAAACAATGGCAAAGGAGGAATTACGCTGTTACAGATATTTTTGAACCTGGTTCTACCTTAAAGCCGTTTTTTGTAGGGAAAGCATTAGACAGAGGGTATGTAGGTGAAAACTTTGGAACGAGCATAGGGGATAGAATAGAGGTTTATGGTAGGTACGTGAAAGATGTAAAACCAAGTAAATACCTTACTATTGACCAGATATTAATAAAATCTTCAAACATAGGTACCATAAAGATAGCCAGATACCTTTCCAGAAAAGATGTTGAAGAGCTTATAGATACAATACATTTAAACAACACCTTTGGAGTTCTTCCAGGAGAAACAAAGCCCAAACTGCCTAACTTATACTACCCAGCCAATTTGCTGTATGTTAGTATAGGGCAAGGGTTAGCTACTAACTTGCTGAATCTTTGCGTCGCCTTTGGTGGGTTGGCAACTAATAAGATTGTGAAGCCCAAAATACTGCTTAACGACGAAACATTGGTTTTAAAGGATGGCGTTTTTTCGGAAAGGACTTTCAGGTGGTTAAGAACAAATATGATAAAGGTCGTTGAAGAGGGAACAGCTCAGCTAGCAAGATCCAACTACTTTTATATAGCTGGAAAAACAGGTACATCTCAGAAGTTTGATTTTAGCATAGGCAAGTACTCCAGAGAAAAACTTGTGGCTTACTTTGTGGGTTACTTTCCAGCCACAGAGCCAAAAATTGTAGCTGGTATAATGGTTGACGAACCAAAAGGTCCTAACGTGTACGGTGGTACTGTGGCGGCTCCATATTTTAGAGAATTGGCGGAGAGGGTAGCATCTTATTACAGACTAAAACCCGATAAGCCTGCAAATGCGACCAAGTAACTCGGGACTAATAGATTCCCTTTCTTGATAGGGGACTTCTATAACTTCTGTATTTGTAAGATCTTGAATTATCTTTGCATTTGTCTTTTCCGATACATCTTTGCCTTTGAAACCATTCAAAATAATTCCCAAGATACTTAACTGCATAGCTTTTGCATAAAAGTAGGTGGTGTATGTGTGATGAATAGTTCCCAGTGTAGAGTAACTAACAATCAAAATGGGGATGTTTAGTTCCTTTGCTAGATTTGCATAATTGTAATCTTTTTTTATAGGGACAGCCAAACCACCTGCACCTTCTACGATCAAAAACTCATACCTTTCTATTAAAGCTTTGTAGGAAGTTTTTATGTAGTCTATATCAAAGTTTACGCCTTCCTCCAAGGTGCAAGCGTAAGGTGCCAAAGGTAATTTACACATGAAAGCAACGGCTTCCTTTAAGCTTTGACCAGTAATTTGACAAAGTTTTGCACCATCTTGCGGAATATCTTCTACGCCCGTCTCTATTGGTTTGAAGTAACCAACCTTTACTCCTTGTTTTTTTAGGTACGAAGCTATATGGTAAGAGAGAAAGGTCTTACCTATACCGGTGCCGGTTCCTGTTATCAATACGCTTTTATGTGCCATGTTCCCAAGAGGATAGGTACCTTTCCTGTTCTAGAGTGAGTTCGTCTATAGTAACACCCATACTTTTTAGCTTTAGTTTTGCCACTTCCATATCTATATGATCAGGCACTTTGTAAACATCCTTTTTCAAGTTTTGGTGATTTTTGAGTATGTACTCTGCAGATAAAGCTTGGTTAGCAAAAGACATATCCATTACCGATGCGGGATGTCCTTCCGCTGCAGCAAGGTTTACCAACCTGCCTTGCGCTAACACATAAAGCTTTCTGCCATCGTCAAGCTCATACTCTTCTATAAAGTTCCTGATTGTTTTAACATTCTTGCTTAGCTTTCGTAGTGCTTTGATATCTATCTCTACATCGAAGTGTCCCGAGTTAGATAGGATGGCACCGTCTTTCATGACTTTAAAGTGTTCCTCTCTTACCACTGATGTATTGCCTGTCACTGTGACAAAGAAATCACCTATCTTGGCAGCCTCTATCATAGGCATTACCAGAAAGCCGTCCATTTTTGCTTCCAATGCCTTGATGGGGTCTACCTCTGTAACTATAACGGTAGCTCCCATTCCCCTTGCTCTTTGGGCCACACCTTTTCCGCACCATCCGTAACCACAGACTACAAAGTAAGAGCCCGCTATCAGTCTATTGGTAGCTCTCATTATGGCATCTATCGTAGATTGACCTGTTCCGTATCTGTTATCGAACATGTGTTTGGTATAGGCATCATTAACAGCTATAATGGGAAACCTTAACACACCATCTTTTGCCATGGCTTTTAGTCGGATTACACCTGTTGTAGTCTCTTCCATGCCACCAAATACGTTGTCTAAAAGATGAGGATACTCTCTATGCAGTGTGGATATGAGATCTGCACCATCATCTATAACTATGTTTGGTTTCTTTTCTATTACAGCTCTCAGGTGGGAGTAATAGGTTTGGTTGTCCTCTCCTTTTATGGCAAAGACAGGTATTTGATAATACTTTACTAGAGCACTTGCCACATCATCTTGGGTGGAAAGCGGATTGGAGGCACTGAGGTATACATTAGCTCCACCTTCTTTTAGTGTAATTAGCAAGTTAGCGGTTTCTGTTGTCACATGAAGGCATGCAGATATAGTTATCCCTTTAAATGGCTTTTCTTTGCTAAACCTCTCTCTTATACTTCTGAGTACAGGCATATCCTTTTCTGCCCACTCTATACGCGCTTTTCCTTCTTCTGCCGACGATAAATCTTTTACGTGATAATCCATAGTGCTTATAATTATAAAGTCAAATGAGAGAGAAAAATCTTTTAATAGAAATTGGGAAAGAGCTTCACAAAAGAAACTGGGTTCCCGCTACTGGTGGTAATCTGTCGGTTAGACTGTCGGAAAATAGCATTCTTATTACTAAATCAGGAGTTCACAAAGGTTATATGACATCAGAAGACTTTTTGGTGGTGGATTTTGATGGGAATGTGATGGAAGGAAAGGATAAACCATCTGCTGAAACACTTCTTCACATAATGCTTTACAAAGCCTACCCATGGGCAAAGTGTGTTTTACATGTGCATTCTCTTAACTCCACAGTGATTTCAAGAGTCTTTGAGAAAGAAGTCGTCTTAGAAAATTACGAGCTTCTAAAGGCTTTTGAAGGCATAAACACTCATCAAGCTTTCCTTAGAATTCCTATATTTGACAATTCTCAAAATATGTATGAACTTTATAATCTTATATATCCACATTTGACAGAGGATTTGCGTGCTCTTATTTTACGATCCCATGGTATTTACACATGGGCAAGTAGCATAGAACGAGCATACATAAATTTAGAAGCGATAGATTTTTTATTAGAGTGCGAACTTAAACTTTCAGGAGGTAAGAAATGACTTTGCTACTTATATACGACGAAGAAGGTAACCTTTTGGAAAAGGTTTACGATTACAGGGAAATCTCTCAAAAGCTTGAAAATTTAGGTGTTACGTTAGAAAAATGGGAAACAAAAAATCTGGATGAGTCAGCAACACCCCAAGAAGTTTTGCAAGCTTACAAAGAGGAAATAGACAGAATAAACAAAATGTATAACTTCCAATCTATAGATGTAGTATCTTTGACGCCAGACCATCCAAAAAAGGAAGAGCTAAGGAATATGTTTTTGAATGAACACACTCATTCAGACTTTGAGGTACGATACTTTGTTTACGGAAGTGGAACCTTCTATTTACACATAAAGGACAGAGTTTATGTAACCCTCTGTGAAGATGGAGATTTCATAAGCGTACCTGCTAACACACCTCACTGGTTTGATATGGGAAGCAAACCAAGCTTCAAAGCCATAAGGTTCTTTTCTATACCTGATGGATGGGTTGCTTCTTTCACGGGAAGTTCCATCTCTAAAAAGTTTCCTACGCACGATGAGGTTATAAACATAAAATGATTAAAGCAATTCTTACAGATATAGAAGGAACTATATCTTCTATATCTTACGTCAAGGACGTCATGTTTCCTTACTCTTTGCAAAGGTTGGGAAGTTTTTTAAAAGAAAACTGGGACACACAGGAGGTAAGGCAAATAATAAACCTACTATCTCAAAAACTATCTAAGCAGGTAAGCTTAGAAGAAGCTACTGAGATTTTTAAAGAATGGATAGAAAAGGACTTAAAAGAAACGGCTTTAAAAGAGCTGCAAGGCTTAATTTGGGAAGAAGGCTTTAAAAACGGGGAACTAAAAGGTCACATATACCCGGATGCTTATGAAAAACTGAAGGAGTGGAAGGAAAAAGGTTTGAAAATATATGTGTTTTCTTCAGGTTCGGTAAAAGCTCAGAAGCTTTTTTTCTCATATTCTGTATACGGAGACATAACGTACCTATTTAATGGCTTTTTTGATACGAAAATAGGGAGCAAAAAGGAGGTAAATTCATATTTAGAAATAGCAAAATCTATAGATACACAGGCAGATGATATTCTCTTTTTGTCTGATGTAGAAGAGGAACTAGATTGTGCAAAGTCTGCAGGTATGCACACCTATCGAATTGTAAGAGAGGAAGAGTCCACTTCCAAACATCCCGTAGCTAAAAACTTCTACCAAGTAGTTCTTCCGGATGGGTAGATAGTTTTTCCTCTTTAGTTTATTAGATGTTCAAAGTTTTAATTAAACGTTATACACTTTAGAACTTTCCGGTGTGCATTTTGGGGTAAGCATCTTTTTTCCGTGATAAAATTCAGTCTGCATACCTGAGTAACTCCTTTCACCGCTGTTTCCAGTAGATATCCCATTCGCCATTGAGTTTCAAAAGCCCTCACTAAAGGATTTGCATCACTCTTATACTAGCTCATGCCTTTCTTCTTAAACATCTCGGCAACTGTAATATCAGCGGTGTGTTCTCTATCCACTGGTAGTTGTTACTCACATGCTCTATATGATCCTTAACCTTTGTTTTTATCTCTCCCCTTTGCCTCAATGCCTCCTCTCTTAACATCTCTACTATCCTCTTTGCCCCACCTTTTAATGCAAGATCCTTAAGATAAGCAACTAAATTACTACCCCCAACTCCAAATACCTTCTTAAACTCCCTCTTTAAATGCCACATGTCCAGTACTCCTGTAGTCTCAGGGAAATAGCTCCCCCTCAAGTTGCAAATCCACCTTACACAATCCACATAAAACTTCTCCCTGAAAGACTCCGCATCTTCAACAGGGACGTAACTTTTGTTATCCATTATCCATACCCTCTTTTTTGAAATCAAAACCCTCTCACTGAAACTCGTCCCTACCTTTATTTACCCCTGTGCCATCTACGTGAATATGAAAAACTTCAGGACTCTTTCTCAAAGACCCTCCTAAACCCTCTGCCTCTTTTATCTTAGAGCGCCTTTCTTCCTCCCATGACTCTATCCTTTTTCCTTCTTCCAATGCTATTGTGTGTATCTTATTGTGTAAAACCTCTAACCTTGTGAACTTCTTTAAACTGAATTTCTCATAACTGCCCAATGGTCTCATCTAAAGGATAAATATCCTTCCTACACCTACAGCAACCAAGCCTTGTCCTCTTTATTGGTAAAGTCCCAAGTAATGTCTTTATCTTCTTTGTTTCACTACCATTCCTCACTAATCTTTACCAGAACTCCTTGAATAAACCTTTAGATTTAACTGCTTCTTTCTCAACAGCTTCCATAACTTTTTTTTCAATATCTCCAAAATATCTCCAAAGATACCTATTCCCTTTTCTTCAATAACTTCTCTTCTAACCAGTGGATGTCAGTTTGTTTTAGTGGTATACCAATAGTGAAGGATACTTTTAATTGCTTTATAAGGCTTACTTTCTGTGTATGTTTAGTAGACAATGTTATGTGGTGAGCTTTATTTATTTTCCATCACTGAATCTGGGATGCTTCCCATTTTGGGTAATACTTCTTTGATTTTCTCCTGCTGCGCTTTTAAACAGAGAAGTAAACAATTTTTTTATTTCAATGAAGGCTTTATCACGTATAATATGCACTACGAAAAAGCAAGTTAGCACGTAACATCTGGAAATTTATCGAGTTCCTTGTGGTGAATATGTTTTGGAAAAGCTCATGTAATAAAACCCTTTAGGTGCAAAATAGCTTTGTGAATTAGTAGTTTATCGTAAATCCCCATATCTTCGAATACCCAACCATCTCCTCCAGTTACTATTAAGCTGAGAGTTTTTTTAGTATCCTTTTCTACATCGCTTTTGACCTTTTCTACAAACGCTTTTGCTTCTTTTATGACACCCCCTACCACTGCGGACTTGGTATCTTTTCCAAAGGCAACGTTTAAATTCTGAAGTTCAAAGTAAGGTATAAGTTCCGCTTTTTCGTGAAGACACCTTAGTTTATTTGACAAACCAAGGGTGATAAATCCACCTAAAAATACTCCGTCTATCAATATATCCACGACCAAAGCCGTGCCACATAGCAAAAGTACAGCATCAGTTGCGTAAAAGTTTAGAGCACCGTAAAGATTTAGAAGCCTGTCTATCCCTACTTTACTTTTTTGCATTCCTCGTGTAGCAATGTTTACTTCTTTGTAGTTTATAAGTTTAGCCTGAGGGAAAATTTCTCTTACTTTATTATTGATACTAGGTTTAACAGAAGAAACAAAAACCAAATCCCAATTTCCTTTTAGGCTTTGTATTTCGTTATGTGTAAACTTTCCTACATAGTTTAGATTTGCTCCATCAAAATAACAAGCATCTACGGTTGTGTTTCCTATATCAAGTGTTAATACTTTCACATTTGCTACCCTGCTCATCGTGCTGCAGAATCAGGGCTTTGGCTTGTATTCCTGCTTTTTTGAATGCTTCTACCATAGCGTTAGCTACTTTGTGGGGATTTTCTAAGCAGATACTGCCTATTGTAGGACCTGCACCACTCAAAAATACAGCCAATGCTCCCGCTTCGTAACCAGATTGAACTACTTGATGGTATGCAGGTATGAGGTTTGCTCTATAGGGTTGATGCAATTTATCTTTTACACCTTCCTTTAGTGTTGGATACATGCCGGTAAATAAGGAAGCTAAAAATAGACTGGCTCTTTGTATATTGTTTACAGCATCCTCAAGGGATACTTCTCTTTTTATAACCTTTCTGGCTTCTTCTGTAGAGAGCTCAAACTCTGGAACAACAAATACCAGCAAGAGATCAGCTGGAAAGGGTAGCTTCACAAAATCCACATGGCTTCCATTATTGGCACATACGACAAATCCTCCCAACATAGCCGGAAGTATGTTATCGAAGTGCGGTTCAAATTTGTAAGTTAGATGTAAGACTTCTTCTATTTCTAGGTTTTTTTCCGATATGGCTTGGTAAGCTAAGACACCACCTACAATAGCTGTAGATGAAGAACCCAATCCTCTCGATGTAGGAATACTGTTTTTTTGCAAAACTTTCAAAGCAATCTCTTTTCCACCAAAGACTCTAAAACATTCCCTATAGACTCTCACAAATAGATTGTTTTCGTCTTTTGGCAGATCTTTTCCCTCACCTTCTATCTGTAAATGGTAAGTGTTAAAAGGTTCAATGGTGAACTCATTGTAAAGCTTTAGTGCAAGTCCAAAGGTATCAAATCCACATCCTAGATTACTAGTGCTTGCAGGCACAGTGATTTTATATCTCATAACAATATTTTCATGTAAACTTTAAAATTTTGCATTATTTTTATATCATGGTTGAGCAAACCTTAGATCTAAAACAGATACAGTTTGATTTTGCTAAGCGCTACTTTCAGGAGTTTGTATCCACCAGAGAACACTTTCTGCCACACCTTCAACCTACCAAAACGCCTCTACTTCTTATGGATTCAGAAGGTATAAAAAGCAGGTACATTTCCATAAAGTATCATATGCCTTTTGTAAAGGTTTATTATGCCGTAAAAGCAAATGACCATATAGATGTTATAAAAACTTTAGCGGGACTGGGCTCTGGCTTTGAGGTAGCCTCTACACCAGAGTTGGAAAAGGTTCTTTCTCTAGGCGTAAGAGCGGATAGAATAATATCCAGCAATCCCGTAAAGCCTTTGGATTTTATAGATTACGCTTATAAAATTGGTGTAGATAGGCTCGTAGTTGACTCCTTTACTGAGGTGGATAAGTTATGCAAGGTCTCTAAACGCTTTAGGGTTTATGTGAGAATCGTAGTGCCTAACGAAGGTAGCGATTGGCCTCTTTCTAAAAAGTTTGGAGTTGATACAGACACAGCCTTAGAAATTCTTAAATACTCAAAGGATAAAGGACTTATTCCTTACGGTATAACCTTTCATGTTGGATCTCAGTGCAACAACTATAGGAACTGGTTTATAGCCATCAAAAAAGCTAGCGAACTCTGGCAAAGGGCAAGTTACGAGGGCCTAAAGCTACAGATGTTAAACATGGGAGGTGGTATACCCGTTAAATACTCCTACGAATCCCTGCGTATAGAAGATATAGGATACTATATAAGAGGTCTTTTGCAGAAATACTTTCCAATTCCTCCTCATGAACTCCAGATAGAACCTGGAAGAGGGATAGTAGGAGATCAAGGTTTGATGATAACCAGAGTTATTGGAAAAGCTAAGAGAGGGAATGAGGATTGGTTATACATAGATACAGGTGTATTCAACGGACTTGCGGAAGCTTTAGGAGGTATAAGGTATCCTTTCTATGCTCAAAGGGAGGGAGAACTTAAAGAATGGACCGTAGGTGGCATATCCTGCGATAGCATGGATGTAATTGCCAAGAGTGTAGCGCTACCTGAACTAGATGTAGGCGATTATCTTTACATTCTTTCAGCGGGTGCATACACTACCGTTTATGGTGCACACTTTAATGGCTTCCCACCACCAGAAGTTATGGTTCTGTGATTTCTATATTCAATTTATCTTTTGATGTGGTACCATCCTTAACTATAACAAAGGATTTTATGTATTCTTTATTCATATTGAACTCTCGCAAGAACCTACTCGTTTCCATATAAGGGAAGTGTATAACTACTGTGGTATCGAGTTCTATGAGTCTTACAATGCTTATTAACTCGTTACTAGGTAGGAACCCTCTAAATCCTATGTAGATTATGTCAGGATTTAAGAGTATTGCATCCCGCAAACCTTCTTCAAAACTTTCTACATCCGAACCCACTTCTCTTTGTATTACAAGAGATTTATCGTGTCTAAGAAGAAAGCTTAAAGGATCTTCTAGTATGAATACCACCTTTGTATAATTGGAACATATATGCTTAAGTAATGAGTATATAAATACTGTAGCTTTTATTGAATTTTTCCCTATGATAGGTAATAAACCCGAACCGTGTAGGACTACTTCTTCAAGTTTTTTTATTATTGAGCTATCTTCACATAGATTTTGCAGTAAGGGAACTTCATGAGGTGTTTTTACTATATGAATTACATAGCTTCCTCTCTGAATCATGTAAGTTATTCTAAATCTTCCGATGCCATGGAGTCCAAAGGAGAATGAGCCTTCTTTACCTAATGGTCCTAGAGCATGAGGAGTGTGACTTTTTAGAGCTACAAGTGTATCCCTTACATCTTCTGAGGTTAGGACACTATCTATTATTTTTATGAGAAGATTTCCACTCCTCTCCATAGGAGAAGCGTTAGGAACAATGTATATCTCCACTGTATCTTTTTTGCTACTAATATAATTAATGATTTGTGGCATATAATTCATGGCTTCTTTTACATATATTCTAACATATAAGGAGGTATTGTATGGCAGTTAAAGAAATAATGGATGCTTTTAAAAATAAAACTATAGATCAATGGAAGTTGTCTGATCTAGTAAAGGATATAAAACTTATAGGAGGCTTGTTGGAAGTAGTTTATCGGCTACCTAAAAGGGATTTAGAAAAGGTCATAGAAGATGTAACGAGACAGGTAGTGCAGTCTCTCTCAGATGTGCAGAATCTTAAAATAAGATTTGTAGAAGAGAGCGTACCTCAGCAAACTTCTGGACAGACAATCTTTTCTAGGAGAAAGGTGGATGGTATAAAAAACATACTAATTGTAGGAAGTGGGAAAGGCGGAGTAGGCAAATCTACGGTTTCTGCCAATTTGGCTTTGGCTCTTTCTAAACTAGGTTACAAGGTAGGTTTGCTAGATGCAGATATATACGGTCCTAGTATTCCTACCATTTTGGGTATAAAAGGAGAGCGAGTTAGCGTAGATGAAAGCAACAAGATAATCCCCTTAGAAAGGTACAACATAAAAACACTTTCTATTGGCTTTTTGCTACCATCTGAAGACACTCCAATTATTTGGCGTGGACCTATGCTAATGAAAGCTCTTACGCAGTTCCTGTTTGATGTAAGATGGGGAGATTTAGACTTTTTAGTTTTAGATTTACCTCCAGGCACAGGTGACGTGCAACTTACATTGGCACAAAATGTAGAGATTGAAGGAGCCATAATAGTTACCACTCCACAGGATGTAGCTTTGGCGGATGTGAAGAAAGCTGCTTCTATGTTTAAAGAGGTTCAAATACCTATAGTAGGTGTTATAGAAAATATGTCCTACTTTGTGTGTCCAGAGACTAACAAGAAGTATTACATATTTGGTAAAGGCAAAACCGTTGAGTTTGCGAATACATACGGAACTAAAGTTTTGGGAGCTATACCCATAGACCCAGAGGTTGCGGAGACCTCAGATAAAGGGATACCAGTTGTAGAGTCCCATCCAGATTCAGAAGTCTCAAAGGCATTTTTAAGCATAGCAAAGTTGGTAACAAATGAAATTTTAAGGAGGTAAAACATGTTTATCAAAAAGGCAGGGGCAAAGGTCGTTTACCTAGACCATATAGCTACGACACCTGTAGCACAGGAAGTGCTGGAAGCCATGCTTCCATACTTTAGAGAGCACTTTGGTAATCCCACATCTCTGCACAGCTTTGGACAGATAGCCAAAAAAGCAATCAACGAGGCAAGAGAGAAACTATCCAATCTAATAAATGCAAATACGCCAGAAGAAATAATATTCACCTCTGGTGGTATAGAGTCCAACAATTTGGCTATAAAAGGCATATCTGAAGCTTACGAGAAAAAAGGCAAGCACATAGTAACCACAGAAATAGAGCATCACTCCATACTTCATCCTTTAAAAAACTTGGAAAAGAAAGGTTGGGAAGTCACATACCTAAAGCCTGACAAGTATGGACTAATACACCCAGATCAATTAGCAGAAGCTATACGCCCTGATACTGTTTTGGTAAGCATAGGACACTCCAATAGAGAAATAGGAACTATTCAAAACATAAAGGATCTGGTGCAAGCTGCCAAAGCAAAAAATCCAAAAGTAATATTCCATACGGATGCATGCCCTACTTTGGGACATTACCCTGTGGATGTAAAAGAGTGGGGAGTAGATGCTGCTTCTTTCACCGCTCATCTTATGTATGGTCCAAAGGGAGTAGGTGCTCTTTGGACACGTAAAGGTGTGAAGGTAAGACCCTTAATAGAAGGTGGTGTTCAAGAAAGAGGAGTAAGAGCTGGGACGGAAAATGTACCAGGAATCGTTGGATTTGGTGCAGCATGCGAATTAACACAGAAAGAACTCCAGGACAGGATGGCAAGACTATCTGGCTATAGAGATAGACTTAAAAAAGCGATCCAAGAACAATTAGATTATATAGAGTTTACAGGACACCCAACTCAACGCTTACCTCATCACCTATCTCTCATAGTGCACCTTATAGAAGGGGAAGCTATGCTGCTTAGGTTAGACTTAATCGGGATAGAGACAGCTTCGGGTTCTGCGTGTGTTTCTTTGGCACTAAAGCAGTCCCATGTATTGTTTGCAGTTGGTGTTCCGAAGGAAGTAGCAAACGGTTCACTGGTGTTTAGCTTTGGTAGAGACAATACTGATGAAGATGTAGAATACATCGTGCAGGAGTTTCCAAAGACAATAAAGCTGCTGAGAGAGATCTCACCCTTCACACCAGAAAACTGGGAGAACTATGTAAAGAGTAAGAAATAATCTGAAATGGGGAGCTTAGCGCTCCCTACTTTATTTAACTACTTCCCACTCTGTTATCAAGTGATGTCCTCTTTTGAAGTGGGATCGTAGCCTGAGGTTGAGTAAATTTTTAAGACTCTTAAATCCCTCTCCACCTACTAAGGTAGGAACATTTTCTCCACCTACTATAACAGGCAAATGAATGAGTCTTATTTCATCCACAAAACCTCTCTTGGCAAACTCCCAATTTATAGAGGAACCACCCTCAACCATTAGGCTTTTTATCCCCATGTCAAATAATACGGACATTAAAGCATCAAAATCAACAAGTTCTTCACCCACAATCAAAACTTCCGCTCCCAAAGACTTTATCTTCTCTATTTTTTCATGACTCGCTCTTTTTGTGGTAACTATAACGGTTGGAGCATCTTTTGAGAATATGTTTGCATCTGTAGGAACGTTGAGAGTAGAGCAAGGGATAATGCGCGTTGGGTTTTTACCTTTTGCATACCTTACCGTTAAGCTAGGATTGTCCGTCCTTACTGTTTCACAACCAACCATGATGCCATCTACTTTGGCTCTTATCTCATGAAGGTATACATAAGCTTCATGGTCCATCAATGTCATAATTTCTTTGCTAGATGCTCCTCTATAAAGGGTTAATTTTCCATCTACAGTAACCTCAGATACTATAATCACGTAAGGTCTTTTAGTCATAATCCCTCCTGTAGTTTTTGTATAAATACAGTACGCGCAAAATCAAAGATACCATAGTCAGAAGAGCTATAAGTTTGATACATATGCTTAAACCGATGGGAAGTTCGAACCTTTCCATAACGGAAAACACTATGAGTGTCAGATGTGTCTCGGGTCTTCCAAAGAAACCTACACCCTCCAGTGGGTCTTTTATCTTTCCTTTCTCTCTACTTTCGTATCCTATTTCTGCGTATACAACGGGCTTTATGAAAGAATGAAGCATAGAAGCTGTTATTACGGTTATAGTGGTCAAAGGACCAGCGTATACGTAAGCTACAGTTCCAAGAACAAAACCATCAACCCACTTGTCCGCTATCCAATCGAACACCGCCCCAAACTTGGAAGCTTTGTCTGATAGTCTAGCTACTATACCATCTGCAAGATCAAACAATCCAGACATAACGAGAAAAGCAACAGCTGTGAGAAGTTTACCATGGTAAAAAAAGTAAGCCGCAAGCATTCCAGTGGTTAAGGACAATAAAGTAATAAGATTTGGAGGCATATGTAGCTTATAAAGCAATACACCTACAGGTGTGTATATTTTTTTCAAATTCTCTCTTTTCTTAGTTAGGTTCATTTAAGCTCCTTGTCACTTATCCATGGCATCATTTTTCTGAGAGTTTCTCCAACTTCTTCTATCAAATGGTGTTTATCTCTCTCCAAAAGAGCATTAAACACAGGTCTTCCCGCTTGATTCTCTAGTATCCATTCTCGTGCAAACTCACCTTTTTGTATCTCTTCTAAAGCATCCTTCATTAGTGGTTTTACAAACTTGTATATTCTTTCACCACGTGTAACATCGCCATATTTAGCGGTGTCAGAAATAGAGTATCTCATACCCGCTATGCCATACTGGTATATCAAGTCTACTATGAGTTTAAGTTCATGCAAACATTCAAAGTATGCCACCTCAGGTTGATAACCAGCTTCTATAAGAGTTTCAAAGCCAGCTTTGATTAAAGCTGTTGCACCACCGCAAAGAACCATCTGTTCACCAAACAGGTCCGTTTCCGTCTCTTCTTTAAAGGTCGTTTCTATGACACCAGCTCTTGTACATCCTATACCTTTTGCATAGGCTAGTGCTTTATCCTTGCAATGTCCAGAAGCATTTTGGTATATGGCAACTAGAGCAGGTACACCCTTACCCTCTTCGTACATCCATCTCACCAAGTGTCCTGGTCCTTTTGGGGCTACCATAAAGACATCTACTTCCTTTGGTGGCACAATTTGTCTAAAATGTATGTTAAAACCATGTGCAAATGCTAAGGTTTTTGAAGCATTTAAATGAGGCTCTACGCATTCCTTATAGATTTGAGACTGCACAGTGTCAGGAGTCAAGAACATTATTATATCGGCTTCTTTGGAAGCTTCACTGGGAGTAAAAACTTCAAAACCATCGTTAATCGCCTTTTGTCGTGATTTACTATTTTCTGGAAGGCCTATTATTACCCTTATACCACTGTCTTTTAGATTAAGAGCATGTGCATGTCCTTGACTTCCATAGCCAAGAATTGCTATTGTTTTATCTTTGAGTATATCTAGGCTTGCATCGCTGTCGTAATACACAACTGCCATATTTTTCCTCCTATGTGACTTTGTGTGGTATAAAGAATTATTATAAGATATAAACTATGAAGGCTATAAGCACAAAAACACTTCTTGATTTCTTTACCAACGACAAAGAATCTAGGAGAATTAGTAAATTATTTAAAGAGATAGAAAAAAATAAAGAGAAAATATTTGTATCCAAGTATACGCTAATTGAGATAGTTTATATATTGGAGAAGTCCTTTGAGTTAGATAAGGAGAAGGTTTACTACATAGTGAAGACCATATTGGAAGATAGGTTATTTAAAGTGGAAGACTCAAACGTATTGGAAAAAGCTATAAGTATTTATAAAAGTGAAAATAAAGACCTTCTTGAAGCTTTAAAGGAAATAGAATACCAAAAAAACAAAATTTCAGAGATCCTTTAAATTGCCTAACTAAATTACTTCATAATGTAGTAAATCATCGTAGTATAGTAGAAATTAGTGTTTATTCCTGCTCCTTTCAGAATATGTCTCAGTAATCCTCTTTTCTCTTCTATATGAAAAACTCTTGCTTCTGGTACATTTGCAAGCTCCTTTGCTTTGTCTATAGCATCATGAAGATTGCCTATTTGATCTATAAGACCAAGCTCCTTTGCCATTTTTCCAGTGAATATCCTACCATCCGCTATAGATCTGAGTTTTTCTTCAGATATGTATTTGCCTCTATGTTTTAGTATGGAACTAATGAATTGTTCATATGCATCGTTTATAGTGCTCTGTATGTATTCCTTTTCTTCTGGTGTTAATTCTCTAAAAGGTGACAGTGTGTCTTTAAACTTACCGGTTTTTATAGACGTAGTTTTGACTCCTATTTTATCTAGTAGGTCTCTATAATCCATATGCTGCACTATCACGCCTATGCTACCAACAATGGTACCTTCGTTGGCAACTATATAATTAGCTGGTAAAGAGATATAGTATCCTCCAGATGCGGCAACATTACCCATAGAAACTACCAAAGGTTTGCCTGAAGATCTAAACCTCTCTAGCGATCTGTATATTTCTTGAGAAGCGCCGACAGAGCCTCCTGGAGAGTCAACTCTCAATACGAGAGCTTTTATGCTTTTGTCTTCCTTGCATGCCTCTATGCTCTTAAGAATGGTCTCTGGATCAACTATTACTCCTTCAACTTTGATTACAGCTACCCTATCTCCTACAGGTATGCGTGCTAACAAAGATCCAATCATACTAAGCACTAAGATTATAACGAAAAAAAGAAAAAACCTCTTAATCCATTTTCTCATGGCTTTTGCCCTGCTTTAAGGTAAAAAATAAAAATATAGAAATTATTATCATCCCTATAGAAACCAATTGATTCCAAGTTAAGCCTATACTCTCTATAGGTGGAGTTACACCTCTGAAAAATTCCAGGAAGAATCTAAGTAATCCGTAGCCTATCATATAAGCGGAAAATACAAGGCCATCAACTTTCTTTTTATTGTATAGAAAAAGTAGTAGGAAAAAGAGAGTTAAAAGCCCTATAAATTCCATAATCTGTGTAGGATATAGAGGCATATAAGGAGGAGCTACAGCACCAGGCGGAAAGACCACATAAAAGAAGGGAAACCTGTCCATAAAATGAATGCCTATACTTAAAGAACTTTCTATAGGTATGGGTCTTCCATAACAACAACCTGCGGATGTGCAACCTAGTCTTCCGATGGCATGAGCTATAGTAAGACCTAAGACGGCTATATCTGCTGCTTTCCATAAGGGAAGTTTGTATTTGTAAATCCCCAGTAGAGCACCACCAATGCCGCCGACCAATCCGCCAAAAAAATCCATTCCTCCTTGCCAAATGGCTACTATATCAAAAAGCTCTCCAATGTGTTCAGGATGCTCTATAACATAAGAAAGTCTAGCAAAGACTAATCCGCCTATAACTGCAAAAATCAATGTATTTTCTATATGATTGGTGTTTAACCCTTCTCTTTTTGCATATTTAAGGATTAAAAAGTACGCTACTAAGACACCTATAGCTACTAATACGCCATAGGTGGATATCTTTATTCCAAACACTTCCACAATAGTTGGGAACATAATTTTACCTCCTTATATCAGTTGTTTTGGAGTATTTTTACTTCATCTATAGTTATTCTGAGATCCATATTTCCAATATTTAGATTTAGATTTTTGTAATAACCTTCTTTTGTTCTTTCTCCATAATTTACAACCAATGTCTTATTTCTCCTTTTATCTAAAATCTCCATGCTCTTTAATTGACCGTTAAAAAATATGTATTTCTTCACATATAGGTTTTCATCCTTCTCAAGAACTATACCTTCTCTACTACAACTTACCTTTTCGTTGCCTTCGAGAACTGTTCCAAAGATCAATCCATCTGGGTTTATTGGAAAATCTATGCAGACAGAGTCTATACAAATGTTTCTGTCCTTGTAAGATAGGATTTCAGAGCTTAGCGTTCTTATGTTGTAGTATTGATTGCTTTTTTCAACAGAAACAGGAATTCTCAGGGGTCCATACTTAGCACTTAAAAGAGCTGTGTAATTTTTAGGAGATACACTTTGAGAGTATAAAGTTTTTATACTTTCTGCATCTGGGCAATATATGGGTGCGCAAGAAAAGAGAAAAGAAAGGATTAAGATTAGCGAAAAAAATTTCACAATTCTCTCCTAATCTTTACCGATGAGTAATGAGCAAATAAGCCTTCCGCTTTGGCTATACTTTCTGTTGCATCTGCAACTTTTTCAAAACCTTCCTTACTTACGTAAAGAATGGAGCTTCTCTTGACAAAATCATAAACCCCAAGTGGTGAAAAGAATCTTGCTGTAGCACCTGTTGGAAGAGTATGATTAGGCCCTAAGATGTAATCTCCCAGGGGTTCTGTTGTGTACTTTCCAAGAAATACAGCTCCTGCATGCTTTATATATGGCAGCAATGCAAAGGGATCTTCTGTAATTATTTCCAAATGTTCAGGTGCTATGTAGTTTGCTACCTGGCATGCCTGATACATGTCCTCTACCAAAAATATAGTCCCAAAGCGTTCTATGGACTTCTGGGCTATATCCTTTCTAGGAAAGTTTTCCAAAAGTTTATATACTTCTTCTTTTACTTCAAGGGCGTGTTTTTCACTGTTGGTTATCATGAAAGCTCCTGCTAGCTCATCGTGCTCCGCTTGTGATAGTAAATCAGATGCTATCCATTTAGAATTGCAAGAACCATCGGATATTATAAGTATCTCGGAAGGTCCAGCTATCATGTCTATGTCTACGTATCCAAACAGGAGTTTTTTAGCTAGAGCTACATATATATTCCCCGGTCCTACAATTTTGTCCACTTTAGGAATGCTTTCTGTTCCAAAAGCCAAGGCTGCTACAGCTTGGGCTCCACCTATTCTAAAAACTCTACTCACACCTGCTATAAAAGCCGCAGCTAGGGTGTACTTGTTAGGGTTAGGTGTTACCATAATGATCTCTTCTACACCTGCAACTATTGCAGGTATGGTGTTCATCAATACGGAAGACGGATAAGCTGCCTTTCCACCAGGTACATAAACACCAACTCTTTCAAGGGGTGTAACACGTGTTCCAAGTATTATACCTTCTTCCTCTACTATGAAGGTATTTTCCTTCTGTTTCTCGTGAAACCTTCTGATTCTTTCGTAGGCTACCTCTAATGCTGACTTTACATCCTCTTCTATTTCGTTGTAGGCATTCTCGAGCTCTTCAAAAGGGATTTCTATATTTTCTTGGGATATATCCTGCTTGTCGTATAGTTTTGTGTATTCAAAAAGCGCTCTATCACCTTCTTCTTTCACTTTTTTTATTATTTCTCTAACTTTTGGTTCATATTCTTCTTCTACAATGTGCCCACGGCTAGCAAGAAACCTTAATCTTTCGTTGAATCTCCAAGCACTGTTTCGTAAGTCTTCTATCTTCATAAATATAAATATTAAACCACCTGAATTGGACAAAAGGTATAAATTAATTTCTATGAAATACTATATAAAAACCTTCGGTTGCCAAATGAATTTTAATGATTCGGAAAGAATGAAAGGGATATTAAAAAGTTTAGGATACGAACCTGCTCAAGATTGGCAGGAGGCGGATATCATCCTTTTAAATACATGCACTATCAGAGAAAAGCCCGATCAGAAAGTTTACTCGCATCTGGGTGAATATAAAAAGATCAAGGAGAGAAATCCTAACGCTTTAATAGCTGTTTGTGGATGTTTAGCTCAAAGAATGGGAGACCAATTAGTCCAAAAAGCTCCTGTAATAGATATTATGTTTTCAAGCTTTAACATGCACCAACTTGGTGAATTTATACAACAAGCCCAAGCAGGTTACAAAGCTATAGCTATACTGGAAAGCCCACCAGAAGATGAAGACAGTCTATGGAACTATCCAGCTGTCAGAGACAACAAATTCTGCGCTTATGTAACCGTTATGAAAGGGTGTGATAAGAATTGCACCTACTGTGTTGTTCCCAAAACTAGAGGTAGGCAAAGGTCAAGGTCTTTGGAAAGCATACTTGAAGAAGTAAAACAGTTGGTAGATGATGGAGTAAAGGAAATACATCTCTTGGGTCAAAACGTTACAGCTTGGGGACAAGACATAGGAATCCCCTTTGAAGAATTGCTTTATAAAGTAGCTCAAATAGATGGAGTTGAGCGTATAAGATTTACAACTGGGCACCCAAGAGACATGACAGAAAGTATTGCAAGAGCTATAGGTGAAATAGATAAAGTCTGTGAACACCTGCACTTACCCGTTCAAGCAGGTTCAAATAGGATTTTGAGTTTGATGGACAGAGGATACACAAAGGAAGAGTATCTGGAGAAAATTCAAATGCTGAAGGAATACAAAAAAGGTATAACCTTCTCTACAGATATAATTGTGGGCTTTCCTACAGAAACAGAAGAGGACTTTGAGCATACTTTGGATGTTTTAAGAGAGGTTAGATTTGAGCAAGTGTTTTCTTTTAAGTACTCTCCTAGACCAGATACACCAGCATATTCTATGGAAGGTCAGATAGATGATGAAGTGAAAACTCAAAGAATGTCAAAATTGCTTAATTTACAAAAGTCTATACTTTCAGAAATTTCTAAACTCTATGAAGGAACGGTTCAAGAAGTCTTAGTGGAGGATATAGAGGATGGAAAGAAATTAATAGGTAGAACAAGAACTAACAAATGGGCAACTTTTGATGGATCTAGGGGATATTTAGGTAAATTAGTGAAGGTTAGGGTTAGAGAGTCCACGCCTTTTAACTTGAGGTGTGAAGTTTTGGAGGTGGTGAGATGATAGAAATGTTTGTTCATGGTGTAACTTTGGATCCTGTGTCACAAATGCCTATTGTAATGCTTAAGTCCAAAGATAACGAGGAGTTAATGCTTCCCATATGGATAGGCTTATTTGAGGCAGATAGTATAGTTAGAGAGCTTCAAAAGGTGGAGCCACCAAGACCTATGACTTATGAGCTTCTGAAAAGTGCTATAGAAAGCCTATCAGGTAAAGTGGAAAAAATAGTAATAACCGATTTAAAAGATGGTACATATTACGCAGAAATTCATATAACACAGGGCTCAAACCTAATTATCATAGACTCTAGACCCAGTGATGCTATAAATCTAGCCTTAAGAGTAAACGTACCTATATATGTGAATCCTGAAGTACTAGAAAAATCTAAAGTTCCAAAACCCGAGGAAGATGTAGAAAAGGAAAAGTTGAAGGAATGGTTGGAAAATATAAAGCCAGAAGACTTCGAAAAGGGATTAAGCTAATAGTGTTCCAATTTAATTTAAATCTCTCATATAGCCTTTTTAAGGCAATCTAACATAACTTCCTCTGGAGGTGATCCAACATCAACAATTGGGTATATATACTCGATTTGCATTCTCTTAGAAAGATCAGTTATCAAAATTTTATACAGATTAACTAAGCCTTCCTCAAAGCTCATATTTTCCTTAAATATGTAAAGATCCATATCTCCCCTATAACCTATAAGACCGTATTCTTCTGGATTGGATATCTGCAAATCCGTTCCTATAGCGTAAGCTCTGCCATACTTTATGGCTATCTCACCTGGTACATACTCTTGTGCGTAACATTCCATTTCTACATTTTTCAGTATGTTTTCATCTGGAGGCAATGCAACTATGTAAAGAGCTGATGCTTCTTCTTCTCTATCCCTTCCTATAGCCTTTATCTGTATAAAGTAGTTCCAAGATCTCATTATCATACTCCTAACAGTACGTTGTAAAAGTACCTAATGAATGGAAATATTATCTTACCTATAACACCCGTAAATATTAGTATGGTTATTATTAAAAAGCCATAAGTTTCAAACCTATAGAAAGTCTCCCAGTACTTTATAGAAAAAAAGCTCATTAAAGCTCTGCTGCCGTCTAAAGGTGGTATAGGAATAGCATTAAAGAATGCCAAAACAAGGTTTATAAGTACAGAGTAAGTGGAAAATATGTATAGGGGTTCTAAAATATATGAACCTAGAAAGTCTATGTAACCACTATTTATAGTTCTTGCGAGCAAAGCAAATATTGTAGCCAAAACTATGTTCATAGATATACCTGCTATGGATACAAGAAATGTCCCCTTCTTTATATCTCTAAATCTCATGGGATTTATGGGAACAGGCTTGGCCCATCCAAAGAGTATGGGGGATCCAAGTATTATTAGCAAAGCTGGAAAAAGTATAGTACCAAAGGGATCTATATGGGGTATTGGATTTAGCGTTAGTCTTCCAAATTCTTTAGCAGTACTGTCTCCTACTTTGTAAGCTACCCAACCGTGAGCAAACTCGTGCAATATAACAGCTGTCATTATGGCTGGTATGGCGATTATAGCGGTCTGAATATCCATAAGCTTAAATTATAAACTTATGAGAAAGTGTTTGAAGTGCAATAAAAAAGCTGGGATTTATCTACCTTCCCATAGGCTTTCTTTGTGCAGAGACCATTACGTAGAGTGGTTCGAAAAAAGAGTGGAAGCAACAATAAAAGAGTTCAAGATGTTTTCTAAAAGTGACAACGTATTGGTTGCCGTTTCAGGAGGTAAAGATAGCTTAAGCCTTTGGCAAGTACTTACACATTTAGGATATCGCGCCGATGGTCTATATATAGATTTAGGAATAGGTGAATACTCAGAAAAATCCAAAGAGATTGCAGAAAAGTTTGCAAAAGTTATAGGCAGGCATCTTTACATTGTGGAACTGAAGAAAGAAGTAGCACCTATTCCCACTATAAAGGAGCTAGACAAGAGACCTGCTTGTTCTGTATGTGGAACTCTAAAGCGCTACTATATGAATAAGACAGCCAAAGATTTGAACTATAATGTTATCGCTACAGGACATAACTTGGACGACGAGGTGGCTGTCTTATTCTCTAACGTAATGACTTGGAATTTAGAGTATCTAAGGCGTCAGTATCCAGTTCTAAATGAGGAACACGGCTTTGTTAGAAAGGTCAAACCTTTGTGTAAAATGACCGAAAAGGAAAATGCTCTTTATGCTTTCTTTAGTGGGATAGAGTACATCGAAGAAGAATGTCCTTTTGCTGAAGGTTCTACTACTATAAGCTACAAAAAGCTTCTTGCTTCGCTAGAAGAAGAAAGTCCAGGAACTAAACTGAGATTTTATCTAGAGTTTCTGAGGAAAGTTTATCCTGTTTTAAATACCAAAGAAGAAAAAAACTTAAGTGTGTGCGAGGTATGTGGTGAACCTTCCTCTTCTTCAATTTGCCCAGTATGCCGATTAAAAGCTAAGGTTAGTGTATAATAAAAACTTTAATGCCAAGAAGAACAGACATAAATAGCATACTCATAATAGGTTCTGGTCCCATAGTGATAGGTCAAGCTGCCGAGTTTGATTATTCTGGAACCCAAGCTTGTAAAGCTTTGAAAGAAGAAGGTTTCAAAATCATTTTAGTAAATTCTAATCCCGCCACTATAATGACAGATCCTGAAATAGCCGACAGAACCTATATAGAACCTCTAACTATAGAGATTTTAGAAAAAATAATACAAAAGGAAAGACCAGATGCTTTATTACCTACATTGGGTGGTCAAACAGCTCTTAACTTAGCTGTAAAGCTATATGAAGAAGGCATTTTGCACAAATATGGTGTGGAGTTGATTGGTGCTAATTATCATGCGATAAAAAAAGGTGAAGATAGGGACCTTTTTAGAAAGTCTATGCGGAACATAGGTATAAAAGTTCCGGAAAGTGCCATAGTGTCTTCCGTAGAAGAAGGAATAGCTGTAATAAAGGATATAGGCTTCCCAGCTATTCTAAGACCAGCTTTTACCTTAGGTGGAACAGGTGGGTCTATTGTTTACAACATGGAAGAATTTCCGGAAAAGTTAAAGTTGGCTTTAGATGCTTCTCATATAAGACAAGTATTGATAGATAAATCTTTAATTGGATGGAAGGAATTTGAGTTTGAAGTCATAAGAGATAAAAAAGATAACGTAATAATAGTCTGTTCTATAGAAAATTTTGACCCTATGGGGGTTCACACAGGAGACTCTATAACGGTAGCTCCTGCTCAAACGCTTAGCGATAAGGAGTATCAGATACTCAGAGATGCGTGCATATCCATAATGAGAGAAATAGGCGTAGATACAGGAGGCTCAAATGTGCAGTTTGCTGTGAATCCAGACAATGGGGACTTTTACGTTATAGAGATGAATCCCAGAGTCTCTAGAAGCTCAGCTTTAGCCTCTAAGGCTACAGGCTTTCCGATTGCCAAAGTGGCTGCAAAGTTGGCTGTAGGATACACATTGGATGAGCTAAAAAACGATATAACCAAGCATACTCCAGCTTCCTTCGAACCTTCAATAGATTATGTAGTGGTTAAAATTCCGCGTTTTGATTTTGCCAAATTCCCAGAAGCCGACAGAACTCTAACGACGATGATGAAATCGGTTGGTGAGGTTATGGCTATAGGAAGAACTTTCAAGGAAGCCCTAATGAAAGCTATTAGGAGCTTAGAAAAAGAGAGCTTAGATTTGTTCGATGAAAAATTCTCAGCTTTGGAAGATGAAGAACTAAAAAGGTGTATCAGAATACCATCACCAGATAGATTATGGTGTTTGATGGAAGCTTTCAAGAGAGATTACCCAATTGAAACGGTTTATCAGCTTAGCAAAATAGATAAATGGTTTTTATATAACATAAAAGAAATAGTAGATTTTATAAAGCATCTTGAAAACACAGAGAACCTAAGCGAAGATACACTACGGATAGCAAAGGAGATGGGACTTTTGGATTACCATATAGCCAAAATACTAGGTAAATCAGAAAGCGAGATAAGAAAGCTAAGATTTAATATGGGCATACTTCCTACATTCAAAGGTGTGGATACTTGTGCTGGTGAATTTAGAGCTTACACTCCATATTATTACTCTTCATATGAGAGACCTTACTATATGGAAAATGGCGAAGTGATTTTGGATGAGGATTAGTAACCTTAAACCTTTCATAATAACTTTATTGATTGCTATTTCAGTTCTATCTTGCAAAAAAAGTGAAAAGTATGAACAGGAGTTGGAAAGAAAACTGAATCTATCATTTGATGTGCCTTTCAGTATTACCAAACTTTTGTGGGAGGAATGCTATAGACTGGATCTTGATATTGCAAAGGACAGAACAGAGTTTATCAAAGATCCAAAGAATGTGTTTTTGTATACTTACACCTTAGCACAAAAGGGTTTTGCCTACAATGAAGTTTGCCAGGTTTATTTCCAAATGAGCGATACAAAGGGGTTGTGGTTTGTAGGGTCTATGTTTAGGAAAAGCTTTACGGACTCTGAAAATGTAGCTCATCTGTTCCATGAAATATCTTTCAGTGAAGATCTGAAAGAACATGCTTGTGAGTTTTACAAAGAAAACGCTAAAGAAAGAGCTTTTTTGGTGTGTGCAAAACATATAGAGTTAAAAAAGTTATTTAGTAACGATTAATACATATTCTAAAGATCCATCTTTCTTATCGTGATTTAAGTCTTTGCACCTAAGGAAATAGAGGCTACAATGGGCTTGTAATCTATAATATTAATCTTATGAAAAATCTATTAATCAAAAGATTGACTGAGTATATAAACTTAAACAACCTTCCTAAAGTAGATAACTTGGTTTTGGAGTCCCCAAAAAAAGAAGAATACGGTGATTACTCTACAAATATTGCTTTTATTTTTGCCAAAAGTGCAAAAAAAAATCCGCAGGAAATTGCTAACAGAATTGCCAAAGATCTTTCCTCTATGGAATTTACCGCTCAAGCTATAGGAGGTTTTCTAAACTTCACATTCACAGAAAATTTCGTTAAAAGGGAGTTTGAAAAATTTTTGACTTTAGGTACGGATTACTTCAAAGAAGATCTTGGAAAGGGTAAAAAAGTTATACTTGAGTTTGTAAGTGCAAATCCTACAGGACCAATGCACATAGGTCATGGAAGAGGAGCGGTAGTAGGTGACGTTATTGCAAAACTTTTAAAAAGTTACGGCTACAATGTTTATAGAGAATACTATATTAACGATGCAGGATATCAAGTCCATTTACTAGGTTTGTCTGTATTTCATAGATACTTGGAGTTATTTGGAATAGAAAACCCTGATATTAAAGAAGCCTTCGAGAAAGAAGGTTACAAAGGACTATATATCGTGGATTTGGCAAAGGATGTAAAAGCTTTTTATGGCCAAGCTCTTTTAAAGGAAGATATAGGCAAAGCTATCCAAGTATGCAGCCAATACAGTGTCAATAGATTAATGGAGGATATAAAGCATGTTCTCAAATCTATGAATGTAATTTTTGATAGTTATTTTAGCGAAAGAAGCCTATTAGAAAAAGGTTTGGTAAAAGAAGTTATAGAAGAACTTACAAAGCGAGGTTTTACATACGAAAAGGATGGAGCTTTGTGGTTTAGATCTACTGACTTTGGTGATGACAAAGATAGAGTCTTGATAAGATCAGATGGTACATACACGTACTTTGCCAACGATGTGGCGTATCACTATAACAAATACAAGAGAGATTTTGAAATTGCTATAAATATATGGGGAGCAGATCATCATGGATATTTACCCAGACTTGAAGCAGCATTAAAAGCACTTGGCATAAAAGATTGGTTAAAAGTGGAATTTGTTCAAATGGTAAGGCTTTTAAGTGGTGGGCAAGAAATAAGAATGTCCAAGAGAACAGGCGAGTTTATAACTCTAAAGGAACTCATAGAGGATGTTGGACAAGATGCTGTTAGGTTTATGTTTCTAACAAAACGAAGTGATACTCCTTTGGACTTTGATATAGATATCGTCAAGGAAAAAACATCAGATAATCCCGTATTCTATGTTCAGTATGCTCATGCCCGTATAATGGGGGTTACGAGAGAAGTAAAGGCAAGATACGGAATCGATGTAGATAATGAGAATTTGGCAAACTACGTACAATTCTTAAGTCAAGATGTAGAAACAAAACTTATGAAAAAGTGTTTACTGTTTAAGGATGTCTTAATTGATGCTGCTGAGAACTTAATGCCTCATATAATTACCTATAATCTCATATCCTTGGCTAAGGATTTTCATAATTATTACAACCACAACAGAGTTTTGGTTGATGATAAGAACTTAATGAAAGCAAGATTAGCTCTATTCCAAGGTATAGGAAAGGTTATTAATTATAGTTTAAAATTGATAGGAGTAGAAGCTCCATCTCGTATGTAAAGGAGGGACACTATGGGAAAAAATAGAAGGTTGATAATTCTCCTCGGCATAATAGTAGCCTTGCTGTCCTTTTATGTAGGGTTAGAGTCATGGATATCCTCTAAGGAAAAACCACAACCGCCACCAGTAGTTGTTGCTCCGGTACAAACTCAGCAATCTCAATCTCAACAGGAAAGTATTCAAAAACAAACAGAAGAGCAGAAAAGTAATCTAAAGACTCAAGAAAGTAAGCAAGATGTTATAGCAAAAGTTATACAAGACAGTAAGGTTCAGGAAAAACCACAAGAGATACAACAAAAAACATTGTCTCAGGAAAGTAAACAAGATAAGAAGTTAGAACAAGAATCTGGCAAAGTTTATACAATACAAATAGGAGCTTTTGCTAACAAAGAAAATGCGACAAAGGCTCTAAATAAAGCTAAGTCTCTAGGCTATTCTGCATATTTAAAGGAAGAGGAAAACTTTTATAAAGTTATGATAAAAGTTCAAACTAGCGATATAAACACTGAGCTTAGAAAACTAAGAGTAACATTCGGAGGTGCTATTCTGAAGTGAGAAAGGCGATTCTTGTATGTATTATCTTTTTAATTTACTCTTGTGCTGTGAACTTAGATTCGTCTGAAAAGGAAAGTTCCAAATGGCAGTATCACTATGAGCTTGGTATGTCATCGTTCCTTTTAAAAAACTATTCTGAAGCAATAGCCAACTTTAACAAAGCCGTACAGCTTATGCCAAGAGATCCCAAGGTGTGGAATGCCTTAGGTATTGCTTATACTGAAGTAGAAGAGTATGAAAAAGCTGAGGCTGCTTTTTTAAAAGCTATAGAAATCGATAAAGGGTTTTCTGAAACTTACTTAAATAGGGGTATAATGTATTACAAAAAGAGAGATTACGTAAAAGCAAAAGAAAATCTAGATGTATCTATAGGTGATGAAACTTTTGATAAGAAACATATAGCTTATTATTACTTAGCTAAAGTTTACCAGCAGCTAGGTAATCCTGAGATGTATGTGAATAATCTAATTAAAGCCTCTCTATACAATCCGAATTTTCTAGAACCTCAAATCGAATTAGCCAGATTTTACCAAGAAAGGAAAGAGTATGATAAAGCGTCTAGTGTATATTTGAGGTTAATCCAACAAAATCCACAATTAGATCCTAAGCTAAGATTAGATGCTGCTAGAAGTTTGTGGTTATTTGGTAACACAGCATCATCAAAGGCTATACTGTCTGAATTGTTAGAAGAAAGGAATCTTGATACAAATACATATAGTCAAGCAAAAGCACTATTGGATCAGATACTAATTAGTGAACATAAAAAAAAGCATGGCTTATTACCGGAAGATAAAGAGCTATTCAAAAAGGATGAATCTCCTGGACAAAGGGATGAACAACAGGTTAAAGTCATGCAAATAGATACAAAAAAGGATAATCTAGACTCAGAAAGTAGTAAAGTAGAGCAGTCTAAGGAAGATCAGAAAAACAAAGAAAATACGGCGAATGTAGATAATAAATCCCAGACTTCTCCTACAGAAACGGTTTTTTATATACAAATTGCTGTTTTTTCTATGAAAACAAATGCTGATGCATTTAAGAGTAGGCTTGAAGAAACTACAGCTTTAAAGAATATTACTATTGCTGAAAAGGATAATTTATATAGGGTAATGCTTGGCCCATACACCTCTAGAATAGAAGCAGAGAGAGAATTAATTAAAATAAGGAAACTAAAGCTAGATGGTATAGTAGTAACCGAATAGTTATGAACTTGACAAAACTTGACTAAAATTTATTATAAAACATTATGGCACAATCAGCTAAGAAGGATTACTACGAGGTTTTGGGTGTCAGTAGGAACGCTACGCAAGAAGAGATAAAAAAAGCCTATAGAAAACTAGCTAGAAAGTATCATCCCGATTTTAACAAAGACCCAGATGCGCAAGAAAAGTTTAAAGAGATAAACGAAGCTTACCAGATACTATCTGATCCAGAAAAAAGAAAACTATATGACCAGTATGGTCATGCAGCCTTCAGCGCTCAGGCATCGTCTGCTCAGGATGTCTTCTTTACAGAAAACCTTAACGTGGGGGAAATATTTGATGAGATACTTAGGGGATTTGGTTTCGAGGACATATTCGAAAAGGCAACGAAAGGTAGAAGAAGGTCGTATTCAATGCCGATTAAGGGTGAGGACATTTACTATACAGTGGAAATTTCATTAGAAGAAGCTTACAAAGGTACTATAGTGGAAATATGGGTAAATAGAAATGTAGCTTGTGATGTGTGTGGAGGGTATGGATACGACAGAAGCAAAGAAGAGAAAGTATGCCCTACATGCGGTGGAAAAGGCGAAATCTATCAGAGACAGTTTTTCCTTACCATATCACAAACTTGCCCTACATGTGGAGGGACTGGCGTAATTAGAGAGCCGTGCTACAAGTGCAAAGGACAGGGAACTATACCTATCAGGGAGAATCTCAAGGTTAGAATACCACCTGGTGTGGACAGTGGTTCCAAAATCCTTTTGGAGGGTAAAGGGCACGCAGGAAAGAATGGTGGTCCAAACGGTGACCTATACATACTAATTAAATTGAGACAGCACCCTATTTTTGAGAGGAAGGGAGACAATCTCTATTTAGATGTAAACATAAAGGTTACGGAAGCTATACTTGGCACAGAGTTAGAGGTTCAATCGCTCTCTGGAGAGAAAGTGAGAGTAAGAATTCCAGAAGGCTCAAAGGAAGGTGATTTAATAAGGATAGAAGGATACGGTATGCCCAAACTAAGGGGATACGGAAGAGGTGATTTGTTTGTAAGGGTGCACATAGAAATTCCGAAGCTTGGTTTTATGAATAAGATTCTAGGTGATGGTAGAAAAATTACCAAGCTCCTAGAGGAGCTAAACGAGCTATTACCCGAACCTAAGAGGGTGGTGGAAAGAAGGCTATGAAGGAAAGGAAACGTTACTATACAATAGGAATAGTTGCAAAAATGTACGATATACACCCTCAAACTTTAAGACTATACGAAAAAGAAGGATTGCTAAAGCCTACCAGGACAAGAGGAAAAACTAGACAATACACGGATGAAGATCTTCAAACTCTGGAGCTAATTTTAACACTAACTAGAGAACTAGGTGTTAACCTCTCTGGTGTTGAAATCGTGCTAAATATGAAAAAGCAAATCGAGGAGTTGGAAAAACAGATAGAAAGCCTTCTAGAATTTATAAAAAGAAGAATGGAAAAAGAGTACGAAAAGGATGAAGTCATCAAGTCCATCGTCTTATCAAATGCGAAGAATGTGGTGAGGTTACAGGATATAATAGCAAACTATGGAGCTAAAAGAGACAGATCTTCCGGGGATAGGTAAAAAGTACTCCATAAAAACAAGCAACGGTCAAGCCTTAGTAATAGTTATATACAACACGGGTAAAAGAGAAATTTACTTAACGGATGACGAAGATGTAATATGTAGTTTTGATTTAACTGATGATGAAGCCAGGGAACTGGGTTTTCTTATCGCTGGCGCTCTCTATCAACCTATAAAAACTGAGAAAATGGAACTTATTCTAAAAGAAGTAGTTATGGAATGGGTAAAGGTAGAATCAGAATCCAGTTTCATAGACAAGACAATAGCTGAGCTTCAAATAAGAAAATTAACGGGGGCTTCTGTAATAGCCATAGTGAGGGGTAAAGATATAATTCCTAGTCCTGACCCTTATAAGGAAAAAATACTATTAGGAGACACTTTGGTAGTAGTAGGAACTAGACAGCAAATAAACAACCTTCTGAGTATATGTGGTGGGTGTAGCACCTAATGCTAAACGCCGGCATTTTTCTCCTGTTGCTCTTTATAATACCAAAGTTGCTAAAAAATCTCGGTATTCCTTACATACTCTCCTTTCTAATGTTAGGACTTGTAGGAAAGAAGTTTCTAAACAAGGAAACAGTTGAGCAATTCGAAATATTTGAAATTTCCGCAATTTCCTTGCTCTTCTTTTTTATAGGTCTTGAGTACTCATTCGAGAAGCTAAAGGGTATGTTCAACATATGGCGTGCTGGCTTTATAGGATTTTTCATAAACTTTGTGCCGATTTTTTTTATATCCTATATCTTTACTAAAGACATACTTTTTTCATTAATCATTTCATGCATACTCTACCCAACAAGCACCTCTATCATAGCTAAACTCCTCATGGACTACAAGAGACTTGTTTTTCCAGAAGCTGAATTCCTAATAGGAGTTCTAATATTTGAGGATCTTGTGAGTATAGTCCTACTGTCCTTGCTAACACCCATCTCCTTAGGATTCGCTTTCAGTGTATTCACACCCTTTAAAAGCATACTATTTGTTGCTTTGGTTTTTGGACTTTTTTATGTTATAAACAATTACATCGTGCCAAAGGGTTTGCCGGTATTAAACAACATTGCGGATGATAATCTCTTTCCCTTTTTCGTATTGGGTATTTTGCTTACTTTATCGGGTTTTGGGCAGCATATGGGTATCTCTGAAGCCATCATAGCATTTATGCTTGGTGTTTTGGTGCCAGAAGGTTCTAAGTTCTTTAGAGCAATAGAGACACAAATCTCTTCGCTCAAAGAAATTTCTATAGGTGTGTTTTTCTTCTTCTTTACTTTTAAATCAAGTATAAGTTTGGATATTGATTATTCCTTTTTTTTCATCCTTGTGGTTTTTGCTTTATTGCTTAAGTTTTTATCTACCTATTTGGGAGGTATAGCATACGGGTTGAGAAAGAGGGCTGCTCTTAGGGCGGCTCTTTCTTTCTTACCGAGAGGTGAGTTCTCGGTGATATTTGCAAGTATGTACCCACCTACTCAAAGTATAACTGTTCTTTTGGTCCTGATTACTGCATTTTTTGGAACGCTTAGTTTCGTTTTTGCACCAAGGTTGGCTGAAAAGATATACCCAACGAAGAAACCTCTAAAAGTTCCTCCTGAAGCTCCTTAGTTTTTTCTTCTATAGAGTCTTCTTCTCTTACGTGTATTTCTTTGCCTACTATCAATCTGGCTTTGCTAAAAGGCAAAGGTATCATAAAACTATCCCACGTTTTTAGTCTAATAAACTTATCGAAGTCTGCATAAGCTGGAACTATGGGTTTTCCAGACTTTTGTGCCAAAAAGACTATACCGCTCTTTACAACAAAAGCTGGACCTGTGGGACCATCAACGGTGATGGCTACGCTATAGCCTTGGTTGATAACTTTCAGGAGTTTTAAGAGCGCTGATCTCCCTCCTTTTTCCACTTTACCTCCTTCTGTGGACCCTCTTATAACATGGTATCCGAGCTTTTCTAGCAAGTAAGCAGCTATATCTCCATCTCTAAATCTACTTACAAGCGTGTATATTCCTCTGTCTATTCCTGCCATAGCTATGCACAGAGCATTCCCATGCCAAATGGCGTATATTTTTGCGTTTTTATCAAAGTCATAACGCTTTTGCCATTTTATAGTTCTACTAACAATCTTTAAATAAAAGGCAACTATTGGAATAACTAACCTAATACCTAAATACTTTAGTTTTTTCTTCATGTTAATTCAGAAAGTTCTCTATGTTTTCATAAGTCCATCTGTTATCAAACCAAGGTGAAACTTCCACTTCTTTACCTTGAACCAATATACCAAAATGAAAATTTTTTGAGGCTTTGCCAATATTATAACCTTTTTTTACATATTCTCCTTCTTTAGCATTAACCTGAGTCAAAAATTTATAAATACTCATTAAGCCAAGACCATGATCTATGATGAGTGTTTGTGTGTTATCCTGATTTTTGCGGATGGAAATAACTACTCCGTTATTTGCGGCAACAATGCTATTATTTTTATTAGGTTTTAAGAAGCTACCTTCCCACAGTTTTCTAGGCTCACTTTTGTATGCTAAATTTTCACCTTCTTGAAGCTCAGAGACACTTTTAGTGTTACTGAACGAGAGAGCTTTCAATGTAAAATCCTTCTGTGAGACATTTCCCGCTTTATCAACAGCAAGAACTTTTAGGTCCAAAACACCAGAAACTTCTACTGGAAACAAAGCGAGGTAATGAAGATTATCCACAGAGTAAAGTTTATATTCTTTACTGTTTATTTTTAGGTATGCTTTATCTGCATCTTCTATTCTTAGCTTTATAACACCTGTAAGACCTTGCTTAACAGGGTTCGTTAATGATATAAGCTCTATATGAGGGGCTTTTGTGTCTATGTAACTGTTTATGCTGTAGCTCTTCGTTAGAAATACGTTATGTTTTAGCTTTATAACTACCTTTGCTGGTCCTTCTTTCATACCTGCAGATAGCGTATCTATGTGGAGTGTTAACTCTTGCTCTCTTTGATTTACATTCTTGGACAATACCTTATAAACTTTATTACCTTGTATTACTTGTATATCAAGTTTTGTTGAACCAAATATGTTTTGAAGTTTAAGAACCTTTTCACCCTTGGCAGGTATAATTTCAAAGTCACGTGTATTCAACACTTTAGGTTTTTCTAGCAAAAACAATCCTACGGTGTAAATCATGATACCTACCAAAGCCAAAATGGTAAACCTTCTTATAACACTTATATGTGTATTCCTTTCCTTTTTTCCTTGTAACCTGTATCTTACCCTTGACCTCACTTCTTAAGCACAACTCCGTACCAGTTATTGTTTTTTTGCACGTCTAGGATTTCCAAACCTTTTGCAAGCTTTAGAAACTCCTCAAGGTCTTGTTTTTTGTAAAGACCAGAAAAAATACCAATCTTTTTAAACATACCTATAAGACTTTCCATGTGTTCTTTGAATATACTTATCTCGAGGTTTGCAACCAAGAAATCAAAGCTTTCTTTTACCTTATTTACATTCAAGTTTTTGCAAGTTACGTTAACAGCGTTTAGCTTGGCGTTTTTCTTACACTCCTTTATAGCCTTTTTGTCTGTATCTATTGCTAACAATTTCTTACAACCCAGTTTTTTTAAAGCTACAGAAAGAATACCGCTTCCGCAACCTACATCTATAGCGGACCACCCTTTTTTGTAGTATTTGGATATTAGTTTCAATGCTATTTGTGTTGTAGGATGTTTTCCTGTTCCAAAGGATGATGCGGGATTTATAACGATAGGCACAGTCCATGGTGGACATATAACAAAGCTTTCTATAAAAATGGGTCTAAAGGATTCCTTTGGGTTTATGAATTTTACCTCTTCCACTTTTATGGGAGTTAGATTTTCTAAAGGTTCGTATGTAGCAAAGATTACCTGCTCACTCTCTTGAAGTATCTCAACACCTATGGATTTCTCAACTAAAAGGTCATAAAAATCTTGGGAAGGTAGTGTGTATATGTACTTTTTATACACATATGATATTTTAACATTTTTTCGCAAGAAGTCTCCAGGGTCTAGAAGCTGGAGATGAATTGCGGTTGACAAGTATTCAGTTTCGGTATATAATAATCCTAATTACAAGGATGAAATTTGACACAAACAAACATTCAGTATTCTTACTTTTCTACCATTTGATTTTAGTAACAAAATACAGAAGAGAGGTAATAAATGAGAAAATTTCAAAAAGGTTAAAAGAAATTTTTGAATACATTCAAACCAATTACAATATAACTCTGCTTGAGTAGAATTATGATAAGGACCATGTGCACATTTTATTCAAAGCAACCCCTACAACCCCTCTCTCCAAGTTTATAAATGCTTATAAAAGTGCTTCTTCAAGGCTTATAAAAAAGGAGTTTCCCGAAATTAGGCAAAAGCTGTGGGAGAAATATTTTTGGTCAAGAAGTTATTGTTTACTGACAAGCGGTGGAGTTACAGTTGAGGTAATTAAAAGATACATTCAAAATCAAGGTAAGAAAAGAAATGCTAAAAGCTTATAAATACCCAGCATATCCTGATGAAGCACAAAAAGAATTTTTTGAAAAAACCTTTGGTTGTTGCAGGTTTGTGTGGAACAAACTGCTTGAAGAAAAATTACAAGCATTAAAAGAAAAGAAATCCATTCCACGCATAACTCCAGCAAAGTATAAACAGGACCATCCTTTCCTGAAAGAATTAGACAGTCTTGCTCTGGCTAATGTTCAGTTGCAATTAGAACAAACATTTAGAAATTATTTCAAAAATAAAGAGCATTTTGGATTGCCAAAACTCAAAAGAAAAAAAGACAAACAATCGTATACTACAAACAACTGCAAAGTAGATTTTGAGAAAGGGCTTATTTACTTACCTAAACTCAAAACAGGAGTAAAAGTCCGTTTTCATAGAAAGTTTGAAGGTAGGATAAAGTCCGTAACAATTGTAAAGACGAAAGCAGGGAAATATTACACAAGCATTTTAGTGGAAGTGCAAGATACGAGAAATAAGGTAAAAAAGCCACAAAATCTGGTATGTGGTATAGATGTAGGACTTAAAAGCTTTGCTACAATAGTAACGGACAAAGGGATTATAAAGGTTGAGTCTCCTAAGTATCTTATCAAGGCTGAAAAGAGGCTAAAAAGATTGCAAAGGGCTTTAGCAAGGAAGCAAAAGGGTTCACAAAATTGGGAGAAAAATAGAATACAAATTGCAAAAGAATTTGAGTATATACAGAATTCAAGGGGGGACTTTTTGCACAAGCTTTCCAAAGCCATCATAGACGAGAGCCAAGTCGTGGTGGTGGAAAGCTTGAACGTAAAGGGTCTTTCCCAAACACACTTAGCTAAACACATTTTGGACAGCTCATGGACTACATTTTTACAATACTTGGAGTATAAGGCTAAGTGGTATAACCGAACCCTCATAAAAGTGGACAGGTTCTATCCTTCCTCAAAAACATGTAGCGTGTGTGGGTATGTTTATAGTGATTTGAAACTTTCAGACAGAGAATGGGAATGTCCACATTGTAAGACTATTCATGACAGAGACATTAATGCTGCTACGAATTTGAGAAATTTTGGCTTGCTTTACGTAGGGCTGGGACAGCCCGAAGTTACGCCTGTGGAGAGTGCGAAAAACGCTCGTTGAAGCAGGAAGCCTCCACCTCCACAGGTGGGAGCAGTTCACCTTGACATGGTATTTTTGTTTCATATCTTTCTTAGTGGATGGGTATATTTGCAGAGGACTTAATCAACTTTGGAAATCTTTTGGATGCAGAAGTAGAGCTAAAAATTACACCGGAAGATCTTAAGAAGGTTTTTAAAGATTATGACTTTTACATAAATGATGGATTATTAAGGATAACTAAACACAAAAGAGCATTTCTTTTTAAGAAAAAGTTAGAACTGCGTTTAAGAGAAGACACAAAAAATGTCTACAACAAAAAAGAAGATCAAATAAGATGTATAAAAGCCTACATCTTAACTCCGTCTGTATTGGGAGAATTTGAAAACGTTCTTAAGCAGGACTCGGAATTTGCATGCATGAACCTTTGGGAAGTTATAAAAAACACAAATTTGTATGAAAAAATACCTAAGCAGTTTAAAGATAGGGTAATAATCTCTCGATACTTTTTCAAAAATGGATACATGCTCTTGTATCTAAAAGTGGAAAAATGAGAACTTTTGAAAAACCTCTCTTGGTTCTGAGTGCATGCCTTGATTTGCAACCGGTAAGATACAACGGAGAGATAGTAAGAGATGAATTCGTCGTAAAGCTAAGACAGTACTGTCAGATCATTCCCGTATGCCCAGAGGTTGGCATAGGTCTTGGTGTGCCCAGAAGTAAGATTCATGTATACATAGAAAACGGAGATTATAGGGTTTTTCAGCCTGCTACGGGTAGAGACTTAACAGAAAAACTTTTAGAGTTCTCTCATACTTTTTTAGAGTCCTTACCTCAAGTGGACGGGTTTTTGTTAAAGAGTAAGTCACCTTCCTGCGGTGTTTCCAACACCAAAGTTTACAAAGACAGAGATGCAAAGGAATTTTACGGGAAGGGTAAAGGTATATTTGCTATGGAGGTGCTAAAAGCATACGGTGACCTTCCCGTTGAGGATGAAGGACGCTTACACAACCATCAGATAAGGGATACCTTCCTTTCATACATCTTTGCATCAGCCCACTGGAGAGCATACGCCAAGGAAGCTAAAGGTATAACGGACTTAATGAACTTTCACAGGATGTACAAGTATGCCCTGCTATCCCGTAGTCCAATGCTTTTGAAGAGGATGGGAAATCTCTTAGCTCAATATAAAAAAGATGAAAGCTTAGAGCGGATCAAACTTGAGTATGAGGCTATGTTCAGAAAGGCATTTATGAAGAGAGCCGGTGTTGGCTCTCATGTAAACACCTTTATGCACATACTTGGACACTTGTCTGATTTCTTAACACGTAAAGAAAAGAGCCATTTCCTGGATATTTTGGAGAAGTTTAGAAAAGGACAATTCCCCATAAGCGTCCCTAGGGAGATGTTGAGAAACTGGGCTTACAGGTTTGATGATGAGTATATACTATCGCAAACTTACCTGAATCCTTATCCGGAAGAGCTGGAGAGGTAGTCATCCGCCAGAAATGGCGTTTATAACTCTTATTTTTTCTCCATCTTTTAGCTCATCCTTTGGGTCTAAAACTTCGTTGTCTCTTACAACAAAAACGTATTCTCTAGAAAGGTTTAAAATCTTAAGAACATCACTGATTCTGACCTTTTCTTGATTCACAAACAGCTCCATTTCTTTTCCCCTGTAAGTTACATAGATCTTCATAGTTATTAATAATAGGCTTATTGACCTTTGGTTTAAATTATAGTATTATGAAAGATGCTCTCAAACAAAAAATAAAAGAAAGAAAAAAGATCGAGATAATAAGAACCGCCTGTAGGCTATTTTCCAAAAAAGGTTACTACAACACTACAATACCCGATATAGCTAACGAGCTTAATATGAGCGTAGGCAACATATACAACTACTTTAGATCAAAGGAAGAGCTCGCTAAAACTATAATGCTTACGGTTTCTTCTTGGATAGCTGAGAAATTTAGGGAAATAAATGAGGCAGATATGCCAACTAAGCAAAAAATAGAGCAGCTTACAAAAGCTTTCTTCCGAATATCCAAAGAGGAACCGGAACTCATAGAGTACTTTTTAAGAGTATTTTTGGCAAACAGGGAAGTTTTCTTAGAGGACTGCAGAGGATTTGCGTGCGTAGGTGAGGTAGTTACAGAAATAATGGTTCTCTTGCTTAACGGTGTAGAGAGAGGTGAATTAAGAAATATGGACTTTTTTGTAGCTTTCACCACATTAATGGGATCCATGGGAGGGCTTGTATTCTTAAGTGGTGAAGGAACCTTGGATAAGGATCTTATGGACTACGCTGAAGAGCTAGCGGATACACTATGGAAAGCCCTAAAGATTTAAAAAGGTATATAATATATTATATGAATGTTCATTAACTATAAGGGGGTTGACATGTGTACAGAGTGTGGCTGTGGAGCAAATCACCATGATCATAGGGAAATAAAGAGTCTTGAGGTTATGGATAAGGTGTTATCAGCCAATGATAGACAAGCAAGGTCAAACTTGGAACACTTTGATGAGCACGGGGTTTTAGCCATAAATTTAATGAGTTCTCCAGGTGCTGGTAAAACGAGCTTATTGGAGAGAACCATAGAAGAGTTAGGAGATGAGATAAAGATAGGTGTTATTGAGGGTGATTTGGAGACCGACAAGGATACGCAAAGGATAAAAGCCAAAGGCGCACCAGCTTACCAGATAACTACTGGTGGAGCTTGTCATCTGGATGCTTTTATGGTCCATGAAGGTATACACCATATGCCTTTGGAAAATCTGGATATTGTCTTTATAGAAAACGTAGGCAACTTGGTTTGTCCAGCTTCCTACGATTTGGGTGTGCATCTCAATGTGGCACTTCTTTCCTCTACGGAAGGAGAGGACAAACCCGAAAAATACCCGGTGATGTTTAGAAAAGCCGATTTAGTAATAATTAGCAAAACAGACTTAATACCCTATACGGGTTTTGATGTTAGCTATGCTGTAAGTTCTTTAAGAAAAGTGAACCCAAAAGCGCAGGTTATACTGCTTTCTTCTAAGACTGGTGAAGGTTTCCAGGATTGGTTGAACTATCTTCGAACACATGTGGTATCTAGGAAAAGTGCATGAAGCTTTTATGGTATCAGGCGCTCACATGTTGTGGTAATACCCATTCCTTTCTATCTTTGGAAAAAAGTTTATGGGTACTTGATGAATACGACGTAATTTTCCATCCTGCTTTTTCAATAAGTCATGTGCTTGATGATACATTAAAGGATATTTTAAAGGGATCCTTGTCCTTGGATGTGCTTGTATTAGAAGGGGCTTTAGATGGTAGGCATAGGGAAACGTTTAAGCTTTTGGCGGAAAGATCCAAGTGTATAGTGGCGGTAGGAAACTGTGCGGTTTATGGAAACATTCCAGCGCTCAAGAATAAAGAAGTATGCGGAGTTCTTTACAGATTTAAAGAAAGATCGAACGTTATAGAGGATGAAAATAAAGTTATAAACCTTACCGGGTGTCCTGCTAACCCAGAATGGATATGCGGTACACTAATGGCTGTTAGAAAAGACATGAATCTAAAGCTTGACCAATACAGGAGACCACTGATATATTATTCGGATTTTGTGCATTGGGGATGTATGAGAAACGAGTATTTCGAATGGAAGGTAGAAGCCAAAGGTTTTGGTTCTAAAGTGGGTTGTCTCTTTTATTTGCAAGGTTGTAGAGGACCAATGACACATGCTTCCTGCAACAGGTACCTTTGGAACGGTGTTAACTCGAAGACGCGTGCTGGAACACCTTGCTTTGGTTGTACAGAGTTAGACTTTCCACGTGAAGGGTTATTTGAAACGAAAACTTACATGGGGATTCCCGTAGACCTTCCCATTGGAGTTTCAAAGAGAGCTTACATCCTCATGTCAGGTATAGCTAAGACCTTCACACCGGAGAGACTAAAGGATGAGGGTAGTTAAAGAAAGTTTGCTTACGAGGATAGAAGGTTCTGCAAGTATAAATCTTCAAATAGAAGGTGGTAAAGTGATTGATGCCAAGGTATGTGTTCACGATTACAGAGGAATAGAGAAAGTTCTTATAGGTAGACCATATATGGATGCATTGGTTATAAATCCTAGAGTTTGTGGGATATGCGGACATGCTCATTTAAGGGCTACCGTTGAAGCTATCGAAGACGCTCTAAAAGTAAAACATACCAAGAAAGCCAAAATTATAAGAGACATCACAAATATATCGGAGATTTTACAAAACCACGTCAAGTGGTTCTATTTGTATCTTATGCCCGACTTCGTAACCAAAAAGAAAGAACTTTCCCCCTTCTATGAACCCTTCAAAGGTGTAAAGTGGAGAAAAGCTATAGAGTTTTCCAATCTGTTTGTTACAATGAACGCCTTATTTTCTGGACAGTGGCCCCACAGTTCTTATATGGTACCTGGAGGAGTTACGTGTCACGTAGACGAGCACACTTTAATAAGGGCCGCAGAGATTTTGAATAAGGCAAAAAGTTACATTTGTATACTCGATGAGGACATAGAAAATTTTAAAGATCTGTGCTTTGAGTTCGGTCTTGAGAATATTGGGAATTCTTATACGCATTTTTTGGCAAACTGCAAGGTTTGCTACGAAGAGAAACAGGATACTGTAAAACCGGACTTAATAGAGGAAAGGGATGATTACTCTTTTCAGTCTAAAAACCCTTTAGCTTATTCGTGGGCTTTGACTGTTAGGTATATGGGACTTCCTTACCAAGTAGGACCTATAGCTCGAGCTGTAAAGCAAAAGGATAGGAAGGTTATGAGTCTTTTCAAGGTTTACAAAGACAGCTTTATGGTTAGAGTTTTGGCAAGGCTCTATGAGATACATAGCCTAATTGAAAAGCTGGATCAGCTCTTAATTCAACTGGAGATCCATTTAAACAAACCTTCCTGGTTGAGAGGAAAGGTAAAGGATCTTTCCGGAGTGGGATATGCTTTGGTGGAAGCTGCTAGGGGTACTCTCTTGCACAAGGTTTGGATAAAGAAAGGCACAATAAGAGACTATAAGATAATAACTCCTTCAGCTTGGAATCTTGGACCTAGATGTAAAAACTATATAGGTGTGGCGGAAAAAGCTATGCTGAGTGCTAAGGATGAATGGAGTGCACAGTTAATTTTGAGAAGCTTTGATGTTTGTTCAGTATGTACCACTCATTAGGAGGTAGGAAATGGATAGAGTAACCATTACGCATGGTGGTGGCGGTGAGGAGAGTTATGAGATAGTAAAAAAAGTTTTCTTAAAGCGTCTTTCTAACCCTTACCTGGACAAGCTCGAGGATGCTTCCATACTCAATGTACCATCTAAGATAGCCTACACAACGGATGCCTTTACTGTCAGTCCATACTTCTTTAAAGGAGGAAGCATAGGAAAACTTGCCGTTGCAGGTACCGTTAACGACCTTGCTGCTATGGGAGCAAAACCTTTGTATATGAGCGTTTCTTTCGTTATAGAAGAGGGTTTTCCCATAGGGGATTTGGAAAAGATCGTGGATGATCTGAGATCTGAAGCTCAAAAGACTGGGATTTTGGTGGTTGCGGGAGATACTAAGGTAATGCCTGCTGGTACATTAAAAGGTATAGTTTTATCTACTTCCGGTATAGGTGAAGTGATTTACTATGGTCTTTCTTCGGATAGCTTACAGGAAGGTGATGTGATAGCGGTTTCTGGATATTTGGGAGATCATGGAGCATGTATACTGGCGGAGAGAGAAAACTTTGATGTAGACCTTCAAAGTGATTGCGCCTCTCTTTGGTCATTGGTAAAGGATGTTATAGAGGGAGGTGTGAAAGTAAAAGCTATGAGGGATCCAACAAGGGGTGGGTTGGCTAGCGTCCTTTATGAGATGGCAAGAGCTTCTTATGTGGATATAGAGGTTGAAGAAGAGCGTATACCTGTAAGAAGCTCCGTTCTTGGACTGTGTGAGTTTTTAGGCATCGATCCCTTACACCTTGCATGTGAAGGTCGAATGGTCTTTATAGTGGAGAGTGGCTACGAAGAAAGACTTATGGAAATCATGAAGAACCATCCACTTGCGGAAAAGCCTTCCATTATAGGTAAAGTTGTCGGTAAGTCTCAAAAACCAAAGGTGATAGTAAAGAACCCTTACGGTGTAAGGCGTCTTATGGAACCACCTTCTGGTATACTACTGCCTAGGATCTGCTGATGCACGAGTTTTCCATAGTTCAAAGTTTGCTATCTTTGATAGAAAGTTACGCAAAAAAGGAGAATGCCAAAAGCGTTGAGAAGGTTGTTGTTCTAATTGGACCTTTCTCTGGTGCGGAGCCTCATCTTTTGAAGATGGCTTTCGATACCTTCAAAGAGGGAACAATTGCAAAAAACGCTGAGTTGATTATAGAAAGAGCTCCTATTAAAGTGTACTGTAATCGTTGCGAAAGGGAATTTCACAAAGAAGAACTCAATACACTATGTCCCGTATGTAATCAGCCTTCCAGCCTTGTATCTGGAGATGAGCTATATCTAAAAAGTATTGAAATAGAGGTGTAAATCTTAACATTTCCTTAACATTAAAGTTTGTATAATATTGAGCTGTTATGTTTTCAGGAGGAAGAAACATGGCAAAGTACATGACAGTGTGCCCACATGATGCTACGCCAAAGAATAAAGCTAATTGGATAGATTTTGTAGTATACCTATCTAGAAAGTTAGACAAACAGCTTTCATACCAAAGGACAGGTGGAAGTTTTAATGTGTTTAGGACTATCATGTATGATTGTGGTATCGTTTACGCAAATCCGTTGGATGCTTTTAGGCTGTGGAAATCTGGATTTGAAGTAGTCGTAGGTACAGACAATAGAGATTCAGCTTATCTAGTAAAAAAAGTTAATACTAATATAGATTTTCATACCGTGTGTTCTGTAAACAATACATATGCTCATGTTCTCGGTCTACACATACTTTCAGATCTTGTTGAAGACCTGCCTAAAGTAAACATACTATTCAAAGACTCTTGGGAACTATGCGTGAAGGAAGTACTTAACACAGAAAGTGTGGTTTCAATACTGTATAAAGACTATTTTGATAGAATGTCTAACTTAGTTAAAGCCAATATAGAGACAATCTCTTTTAGGGAAGGTAACCATTCTCATTACATTATGGTAAATCCCGAGCTTTATAAAAGGGACGAGGTTCTGGAAGTACTAATGAATATGTCTACAGATACAGAAGGTAGAGAAATTATGCAAAGAATCAATGTAAACCACTGGATTCCAAAGGATGATTTGAGTGATTTGGAAGAGGAATTGAAAACGGTAAGAGATAGACTCAGAAACGTTTCTTACGTTTTTGGTAATACCTAACTCTTTTAATAAGATTATTGATACACAATTCTTATTCTTCCATACCTATCTACTATTACATCTCCTTTTCTCCCCCTAAGATTTACCAATCTAACAGTGTTCATACCTAGCCCACATATAGCATTTCTTGGATATCCTTTTTTGTCAAACACAATGCTCCTATCTAGACTGCTTTGTATTCCATTTGGCAACTTAACTATAAGAATACAATCTATCGTTGGATCGTGACAGTTTGGATACACTTGAACATTGTTATATATACAGTTCTGATCTCCAACGCTTCCGTTTCCTAACCTACAGTTTCTATCTCTGTCTTCGAAGATTACGTAGCAGCTCCTACCAGGTTCTAATCTAATGCCCCAAAGATTTTCTTTCATAATCGAGTAAGTTTTCATTTGGATTATATCGCTTTGCACTTTATCCACAGCTGATCGTAATCTATATTCCATAGCTAGATCGGAGAGTTTCTTGTAAGATATGGCTCCAAGCAAAGCTATAATTACCAATGCTAATAGTAGTTCTGCAATGGAAGTTCCCCTTTTGTGCATACTCCTCTGTCCGTCCCCTTGTAGCCTACCATCTCTTTTATGGCAAATGCCATCTCCCTTATTTCTTTTTGAGCGTGCTGGTGTGTTCTCAAACTCAAGAAATTATCTAAGCTTACTCTTGGAACAGTCCAATAGAATCGTGTCTTCATAAACTGTGGCAATACACCCCTGGCTATTTCTCTTGCTCCATCTTTTGAGATTATATCTTTATATAGGCTCAACGACTGAGACACAAGGTTTTTAATTCTTTCAATAAGATGTCCCGATTCTTCTATGGCTTCTTCTAACGAAGCTTGCTTATTACTTTTAGATTGTTTTCGTATATATTCGGGTATATAGAAAGTTGGTTCGTAAGACACATAACGTCTGGAGACTTCGTTATAAGACCCAAAGCGATGCCTGTGCCATTGGCGTGCTACGAATATGGGACACTCTACGACAAAGGTGTAGTGATCCATTAATGTGCCAAGCTCCAATTTACTAACCAGTCCAACCCAACCAGCTGGTGTTTCTATTTTCTCTTCTAAGTAACTCTCATCCAATGTATATTGGGCTTTGTCTATATCTTTGCCTTCCAGCACGGCAAAGGTAGTTGGAAGTCTGTTTTTCACGTATTCTAAAACATCCTTCATTATCAGAGGGAGGTTGTTAAATCTCAATAAGTTCATTAAGTTTCTTAAGTTTAGCCATACATAGTTGTTACCATAGTAGATCTGAAGCGTGGGATTATCGGCAGAAAAACTTACTAAATCTAGCCAATTTTTCTTGTCTGCCTTAAAAGCAATTATTACATGCTCAAAAGGGGACATATGTTTGTTATCTAACAAATACTTTATAAGTTTTTTGTCTCTTTGGATATCTAGATGTTCATCTTTCCCAAAAGAGACTCTTGCGCACCTAACTATACGTTGATCAGATCCAAGTACGTGTATATCAAGCTTTTCCATGTTTTTCTTCTACCATAGCGCTCAATAGATCCATGACTTGATGGGATGCTTTTTCGGATTCTTCCATATTCTTGACTATGTCTTCCCTAATATTCTCATCCTTCCAGTCTCCTTTGGCAATATGGACAGCTCTTCTTGCTCCTTCATGTACTAAGCTGTGTGGATGCTCCAATTGTTTGTAAGCTTTGGTGTGTCCAAACAGCACTTTACACTCACCTTCGTAGTAACACTTACCCAGTCTGCAACTATGGTGATCCACATCTACGAATTTGACTTCTTCTGCGTTACCTTTCTTGCTTATACTCAAATAAGCATTACTTATGTATAGAAGATGGTCTATTTTTATTAGATTGCTGAATACAAGATCTTTACTATAGCTCACCTTATCCATCATCAATCTTGTTCCATTTTCGAGATTTTTAAATACTATATGAAAATCCTTTGTTTTTTGCGATACATTATATATACGATTCTCTAATGTTGAAAACTGCTTTATCATTTGCCCTGTGTACTTTTGGAATTCATTTACTGTTTGAGCTATTTCTTCTGCTGCAGATCTGGCTCTTTCTGCGAGTTTCCTTACTTCATCTGCAACAACGGCAAATCCTCTACCAAGCTCGCCAGCTCTAGCGGCTTCTATCGCTGCGTTGAGTGCTAGCAAATTAGTCTGTTCTGTTATATCCATTATCAAATCTAAAGCTTTGTTTATAAATTTACTTGATTCTTCTATCTTCTTTGCTGAAACTTCCATATCTTCCATGTCTCTCTTGGTCAAGTCTAGTGTATTTACAACTTCGGAAACCATAGAAGATGACTCCTCCGCTGATTTTATATTATCTTGCGCGTGTTGAATAACGCTCTTAGCTTCTTCAAAAGCTTTTACCATGCTTGATTGTATATCTCGAAGTTTCCTTGGTAAGTTCTCTTGATTTAGTTTATCAAGCCGTAGGAGAGTTTTGGATTCATATAAATCTTCCTTATCTACACACATACGTTGCATATTTTGTCTAATCTTTCCCAAAATACTTCCCCATTCACCAGGCATTTCTTCAGTATACGCATTTGGATCCTGGGAAATACTCAAGACAGTCTCTACGAAAGCTTGGAAAGTATCTAGAAGATTGTTTATCTCTTCACCCACTATAGTATTGGAGATTTCCCCTTCTAGTCTTAAGGATAGATCTCCTTTTGAGAATTTCCTTAAAACATCAACAATTGCACTGCTATCTTTTAAGTTTACGCTATTTTTGTTGTTCTTTTTCCAAAACATTTCCTAACCTCCCAGTGCGTTTTTTCAAAGATTCTACATAAGATGTAAGAACTTGATAATGATAGTTTATCAAAAGCATTTGTTTGTGTGCTAACTCACGATCCTTACATACATCTGGATGATACCTTTTGACTAGTTGCCTATACCTTCGTTTTATTTGAAATTCATCTATATCTTCCAAGTTGAAAAACTTCATTGACTCCTTTATCTTCTGTGTATATTTCTGTGGTGCTTGGCAAAATGCCCAATAGGTCCAAATGTAGGATCTGATAACTTTCCTCTTATGTTTAATGTATATGGAATAATAATGGATTAGATCACTTAATGGGAAATACCTTAGGAGTTTACTCAAAGTGTAGCTATCAAACCACTCACTTATAAATGCTTCTGTATTACCATTTTTCCCATATTTATCGTAAAGCGTATAAAACATAGACTGGAATAAGGATAACCGCTTTTCGTAAAAGTAGTCAAATACGCTATAGTAAAAGGTTTTCATACCTTTTCTAACACCTTATCGATATCAATTATACCCAAGAGCTTATCCTCAATTTGTGCCACATTTCTTACAAACACACTATATTTTCCTACCATAGGGTTGGGTTCTATTTTGTCTTCCTCTACTCGTATAACACCGTTTATCATATCCGCCAATATACCTATTTTGCCTAACTTTGTATCAACTATTACAATTCTTTGGCTCTCTTTTGTTTCTCTAAGTCTTAGCATTCGCTTTATATCTAGTACAGGGATTATTTCGCCTCTTACATTAATTATACCTTTTATATTAGGAGAAGAAAAAGGCACGGGAACTATGTCTAAATATTTATGTATTTCCCTGACTTCCTTTAATGGAATTCCAAATAAATCATCCTCAAGAGTTAATCCCAGGAATTCCAGATATTTTCTTATTTTTTCCATACCTTTTACTGTTTGCGTCTGTGCTATTACTATATCTGCCATTTTTGCCCCTCCTATACTTCTACGCTTATTTCATTGGATATCACTTTCAAGAGACCTACAGGATCTAAAATTAGAACTATGCTTCCATCTCCTGTTATTGTAGCTCCAGATATACCATTTACATCTCCAAACACTCTACCTAAAGGCTTTATAACAATTTCTTCATCTCCTATCATGTCCTCTACAGTGATAGCCACTTTTCTGTTTGCCAACATACAGACTACTACATAACCTACTCTTTCTTGTGGAACGCCTAGAACCTCTCCTAGATTAATTAATGGTATTGTCATTCCCCTTAGTGCCAATGCTTGCTCTCCAGAAAGGTTAACCATTTGGGCTTCGTCTCCGCTAACTATCTCTACTACCGAGTATATGGGTATTGCAAAGAGTCTATTGCTAAGCCTTACTATTAAGGACTTGATTATACCTATGGTGAGTGGGAAGCTCATAGTTACACGCGTTCCCTTGTTTTTTTCACTCCATATATCTATGGAACCTCGGAAGGAGGTAACTGTGGTCATTACCACATCCATTCCTACACCTCTGCCTGATACTTCGGATACTGTATCTGCTGTAGAAAAACCAGGATTGAATATGAGAGAGAAAATTTCTTTCTGTGTCATTTTATCTAAAGACTCCTGACTTACCAATCCTTTTTCTAGAGCTTTTCTCTTTACTTTTTCTACATCTATACCTCTTCCATCATCTTCTACAGAGATAAACACCCTATCGCCTTGGTAGTAAGCTCTCAGTTTTATTTGGGCTACTCGTTTTTTACCTAGCCGTTCTCTTTCATCTGGGTTTTCTATACCGTGGTCTATGGCATTTCTTAAAAGATGTATCAATGGATCTTCTAACTTTTCCATTAAGCTTTTATCCATTTCGGTATCTTCCCCTTCTATTATTAACTCTGCCTCTTTGTTTAACATTCTAGAAAGGTCCCTAACGACTCTTGGAAATTTTTGAAAAAGTTTTTTGACTGGCTGCATACGGGTTTTCATTACAGCTATTTGTAAATCACCGACTATACGATCTAGCGATGACACTATAGAGCCTAACTCTTCTATGACTTTTGAAGATTGTTCTTGAGAAAGTGTTTCTACAGATCTTAGCAATCTATTTCTTTCCAAAACTAGTTCACCTACAAGGTTCATCAAAGTTTCTATCTTGGAAACATCGATACGAAGCACCTTTTCTCCTTCTTCTTCCTTTGTTTCTTTCTTATGTTTTGATACTACTTGCTGTTGTTTTGTTTCTTGTATGGGAGTATAACTTTCCTCTTTTTTCTCTTCTTCAACTGCCTTTTCTGCTTCCTCTCCCAAGATACCTATCTGTGCATACTTTATCATCATTTCGTTGGCTTCTTCTTCAACATCCTGTTCTATGTCCAATGATCTACTTTCTACCTTTGTTGTTTCTATAAGTTCCTCTATAGCCTTTACTATATCCATAGGTCTTTTGTCAGGTGGTAATAAAACAAGCTCTTCTAGGATATCTTCTATAGGTTTCCCTTTAAGATGTGAAAATCCATGTTCATCTAGGAGTTCTTCTAGTGTTTTTTCCTTAGGAGGTTCACTGCCTTTAGGTTTAGAGCTTGCAGCTAATTTAATGTCCGAAATGAGATTTTCATCAATTTCTACTTCATTACCTAAAGATATTTGGTCTATGGCGAACCTTATATAATCCACCGCTCTAAGTAAAACATCATTTATCTCTGAAGAAAAAGAGATATTACCACTTCTGAGAAGTCCTAGCAGATCTTCAGCAGCGTGAGCAACCTCTACTATAGGTGTTAAACCTAGAAATCCCGCACCGCCTTTAATTGTGTGCATACTTCTAAATGCAGCATTCAAGGTGTTTTCATCTGTTGCTCCTTTCTCCATCTCTATAAGTCTTTGCTCAAGGTTATCAAGATGCTCTTTTGCCTCAACCACAAATTCTTCAAATATCTCTCTCATTTCTTCTGGTATCATGATCTCCCCCCTATCTTATCTACAAGTGCTAACATTTCCTTTGCGTCAAATTTTACAAGAAAAGCATCTGCACCGACAGTGGATGCCTTTTGCTTGTTTGCCTCATCCGACAGAGTTGTGTTAATTATAACGGGCAAGTGCATGAGACCAGGAGAGTTTTTTATGAGTCTAGTTAGAGTAAGACCATCCATTTGTGGCATCTCTATATCTGTAAAAACTACTTGTATATAATCTTTAATATTCTTTCCTTCACTTTGAGCTTGCTGTAGCATTTGGTTGAGTTTTTCCCAAGCTTCTTTACCATTTTCGTAAGCTAAGACTTTATGCCCTGCACTCTCGAGAATATCTGTTATTATTTTACGTGCAACGGAAGAATCTTCAGCAACTAGTATGGTATAGTGTTTTGTTTCATGCTTAGCCATTTCCTTTGCTTCTTCAAGACCAAATATTTTTAAGAGTCCCATATCGTTCAGAATACCTTCGAAATCTAGTATTAAAAGCATACCTTCTTCGGTATCAACTACACCAATTATCCTACCACCTAACTTTACATTCATGGATTCAGGCGGTTTTTTTATGTCTGCCCAAGATATACGCATAATACGCTTGGCATTGTGTACTATAACTCCAACATGTTCCCTTAAAAATTCAAAATGCAGCATATACTTTTTTCTTTCTGGAGGTTCATCTATACCCATCCATTTGGCAAGACTAACTACAGGCATAAGTTCGCCCCTAACTTCTGTCATGCCCTCAACAGCAGGAGGCATGTTGGGAACACGAGTTATTGTAGGAGTTCTCAAAACCTCTCTAACTTTAGCAACATTCACTCCAAGTATCCACTCGTAAAGTCCGTCCGGTCTGTCTTCGTATATTCTAAAATTGACTACTTCAAGCTCATTCGACCCCGTTTGTAGAATTTCTGGTATGGAATAAGAACTCATGTTAATCCTCCATTAACGCTTTTAGTGAACTTTCTACGTTTGCAACTATTGATTTGACATCATTGGCTATCTTATTAGACCTGTCTGCAATTTTTCTAAACTCTGCAGCTACAACTGAAAATCCTTTACCCATCTCTCCGACACGAGCGGCTTCTATCACAGCATTAAGAGCTAATAGATTAGTCTGCTTAGCTGATCTGTCTAACACATTGGAAACTTCTTTAAGTTTTTCTAGCTCTTTTTGCAATTCTGCTATTACCTCCTCCTTTTGCATGTCTACACCTCCGTTTTTATTTACCTAAACTTGTCCAAACTTTTTCTATTTTTTCTTTTAGCACTTCAGGTGTAAAAGGTTTCACTATGTAATTGTTTGCACCTGCTTGAATGGCTGCCAAAACATTTTCTTTTTTGGCTTCCGCAGTCACCATTATTACAGGAACATCTTTAAGCTGTGGATCATTTCTAATCTCTTTTAATAATGTAATTCCATCCATTTGGGGCATGTTCCAGTCTAGAAGTACTAGATCGAACTTTGTTGCTTTAAGTTTGAATAAAGCTTCCTTACCATCCCCTGCCTCCTCTACATTGTTATAACCAAGCTGGCTTAATATAGTTCTTATAATTTTTCTCATTGTGCTCATGTCATCAACTGTAAGGATTTTTATATTGGTCGGTGGCATGCCCATAAATAACCTCCTACAAACCTAATTCTTTAAGCAAAGCATCGACATCTTCTTGGAATATTCTGTCACCTGTAAGCATTTCAGTAGCTTTACTTACAATCTTCTGTTTTTCTTCCTGGCTAGATACTGTTTTGTCTACGGAAGAAATTATCATCTTGAGTATAGTTTTCTTTACATCTTCTATAACTTGTATTACTTTTCTTATTTGTTGACTGGATATGTCTTGAAAGGACATGAGACTCATAATATTCAAAATTTTTGATAAATTATCATCATTCTTCTCTTTTATAAGTTCTAGTCTTTTCAATATAGATGAAGTGGGGTTTAAGTTTATAAGGTAATTCAAATTTTCTGATATAGTTTGGCAATTTTGGCTCGTTTGTTCTAAGAGGTCCATAATTTGATGTACAGCTTGCTCTGTATACTTTATAACATCTTCTAAACTTCCACTTGCTCCAGGTAGTATATTGCTAGTTTCTTCTAAAGGTTTCATGGTTTCCTCTAGCAAGTTCTCTATGGTTCTTACTTCAGATATTAGGCTTTTTATAAGCTCTTTAACATCTGTCATACTAAGGTGCCTCCCACTCATTTTTCACCATCCATGACTTTCTAATACTATCAATACTATAATTATAAAGCATCATTCTGACTTGCAAAATAATGGTATGTGGAAATTTATGTTTATAAGATGTTGATTAATTTAAAGATCTTATTCTTTTAAATACACCAGCAAAAAGTATTTGCTATATTTTACAATTGTAATAATAGACTGATAAAAAAACTTAAGCATGGATAGAAGTATTTATTTATTAGTTTTTCTACTTTTTCTCATAGGTGAGACTGCTATATTTAGTGTAAATACTGTACCTTATCTTTGGGAATCGCCACAAGATCCTAAACTATACCAAAGGCCCTTATTTCAATTTTTAAGTTTTTTTCTGGGTTACCTAGTAGCATTTTTTGTAATACCCAGGATAGGCTACAGAAGATTTAAAACCAAGACTTTCTCCTATAGTGTCATTGTAATTTCTACTTTACTCCTGTTATTAGTCTTAATAAAAAAGTACGCTACAGGCAAAAGTGTGGATCGATGGTTAATAGGTTCCAGTATACAACCTATGGAATTTACTAAGCTTTCAGTTATACTTTTTCTATCTTACTACATATTTTCCAAAGGTGACTTAAAAAATTACAAGTACATATTCTGGTCTGCTTTCTTGGTAATCGTAAATGTGTTTCTCATCTTTCTACAACCAGATAGAGGAGCGGCAATATTTATCTTAGTTTTAGCGGGTAGTATTCTTTTTGTTGGTGGTTTGCCTTTTAAGATTATACTCCCTATATCTGCTGTGTTTATGTTATTCGGGACATATATTCTCTTTGGGCAGAGAACCTATGTGCAGAGTAGGTTTAGTGCTTGGCAGGATCCCTTTAGAGATGCTGAGTACACAGGTTATCAGATAATTCAGTCTTTATACGGCTTAGCTGATGGTGGTTTACTGGGTAAGGGGATAGGTAAAGGTATACAGAAGATAGGATATCTCCCTCAAGCAGATACAGACTTCATTATATCAACCATAGGTGAAGAAATAGGCTTTGTAGGACTAATGTTTGTTTTTGCTTTATATTCGATGTTAATTGCAAAGCTTTTTTATTGGGCTATCAAATCTAACGATTTATTCGGTAAATTGGTACTTTTTGGAATAGGTATGAACTTTTCTCTAGCTTTTCTATGGAATGTTGCTATGGTAACTAATGTAATACCACCAAAAGGGATTGCTCTACCTTTTATAAGTTACGGTTTCTCCAATTTATTTATGTCTATAGTTATGATAGGTGTGGCTCAGGAGGTGATAAAACATGCCAAAATGTCCACTTTTGGCGGTAGATGGTATAGTACGAGTGTGGGAGAACGGTAAACTAAAAGGAATAGTGCTCATAGAAAGAAGAAACGAACCGTTGGGTTTTGCACTTCCGGGTGGATTTGTAGAAGTAGGTGAGACTGTAGAAGATGCCGTTTTGAGAGAGGTAAAGGAAGAAACCAATTTAGATTGTAGTATTAAAAGGCTTTTTGGAGTCTACTCTGAGTCAGGTAGAGATCCACGTTTTCACGTAGTTTCTATAGTCTACGTATTGGACACCTTTGGTGTTCCAAAAGCTGGAGACGATGCAAAAGGTGTATTTGTTTTTCCAATAGAAGAAATTCCCTTTGAAAAGCTCGTATTTGATCACTCCAAGATACTGATGGATTTTATTGGTTCTTGAGGTTTGTCACATTGTTTTCTATGTTAAGAGCTTTTAAAATTCAAATAAAACTAAAAAGGAGGTAGAAGCAATGGCAGAAACTGTAAACTTAAAGGGAAATCCAGTGATTTTAATAGGCAATTCTGTAAATGTAGGTGATGACGCTCCACAAGTAACTGTGGTTACAAAGGATCTGCAAGAAAAAAGAGTTGGTGGGGCAAAAAATGTGGTTCAAGTTATTGTAACCGTTCCCTCTTTGGACACACCTGTCTGTGAAACAGAAACAAAGAAATTTAACGAACTTATGGCAAATATGCAAAATGTGGATGTAACTGTAGTGTCTATGGACTTGCCCTTTGCCCAGAAGCGCTTTTGTGAGAGTTTCAACATAGGCAACGTAACTGTTGCATCCGACTTTAGATATAAGGATATGGTTAAATATGGCGTAGTTATAGGTGAAGGTGCTCTCCTTGGCATACTGGCACGAGCTGTGTTTGTAGTGGACAAAAATGGAAAAGTAGCTTACAAACAGCTAGTTCCAGAAGTCACATTAGAACCTAATTACGACGAAGTAATAAACGCAGTAAAGGGACTACTTTAAAATATTAACTTAATGAAAATAAGGGTTGGAATTATTGGATGCGGAACGGTAGGAACGGGTGTTGTCGCCCTCCTACTAAAAAACAGAGATTTAATCTATAAAAAGACTGGTATTTGGCTATCCCTGTCAAAGGTAGCTGACAAGGATTGGGAAAGAAAAAGAGAAATAGAAGTTCCAAGGGAATTGCAAACAACAGATTACAGAGAAGTGATAGAAGAATCGGATATTGTAGTAGAATTGGTAGGAGGCAAAACTTTTGCAAAGCAGGCTATTCTTGAGGCTTTATCCAAAGGTAAAAGCGTGGTTACAGCCAATAAACATCTTTTGGCGGAAGATGGCTTGGAGATATTTCAGCTGGCAAGAGAGAAGGGTCTATTTTTGGGTTTTGAAGCTTCCGTGGGTGGTGGTATACCCATAATAAAGGCTCTCAAAGAAGGGTTGGTGGGAAATAATATAAAGAGTATTTACGGTATATTAAACGGAACTACCAACTTTATACTAACTAAGATGCTGGATGAGGATGAGGAGTTTGAAGAGGCTCTAAACGAAGCCAAAAGGCTTGGATATGCAGAAGCGGATCCATCTTTAGACATAGATGGGTGGGATACAGCACATAAAATATCCATACTTGCTATGATAGCTTATGGGAAATACTTTCCCTTTGAAAAAATCTATGTGGAAGGTATACGAAACATACAACTGCTTGATGTGGAGTTAGGTAAAGAACTAGGTTACACACTAAAGCTCTTAGCTATAGCTAAAAAAGGTGAAGATTCTATAGAGATAAGAGTGCATCCTACTTTTATAAGATCCGAGGATCCTTTAGCTAAGGTTCGTGACGTTTACAATGCGGTAATGATAGAAGGTGATTTTGTGGGAAAGATAATGCTATACGGTAAAGGGGCAGGTTCACATCCTACAGCATCGGCGGTGGTGTCTGATATAGTGGACGGAGCTAAATTTTTAACATCCAGCAAATCATATGCGTGCTTTGAATGGATGGAAGATCTAAAATTGGAAAAAGACTTCTACAGTAGGTATTATCTGAGGTTCAACGTTCCCGATAGACCTGGTGTGCTTGCCCGCATAGCTGGAGTTTTAGCTGATCATAACATTAGCATCGCTAGTGTGTTGCAAAAGGAGATGGTATGCAAGATGGCAAACGCGGAAGGAAAGCCAGTTATTCCTTTGGTAATTCTTACTCACAAAGCTTACGAAAGCAACATGAGGAAAGCTATATCACAAATTGAAAGCTTACCTGTAGTTGAGGGTCAGACTACACTCATAAGAGTAGAAGAGGAGCTTGAATGAAGTATTTGGCACCTTCCATCTTGTCAGCTGATTTTTGGAAACTCGGTGAGCAAATACAAGCATGTATAGAAGGCGGTGCAGATATCCTGCATTTTGATGTTATGGATGGGCATTTTGTTCCTAACATAACCTTTGGTCCTGTGCTGTTGGAAAGTATCAAAAAAAGGTGCACTATACCTTTGGATGTTCACTTGATGATAGAAAACGTAGATAGATACATTCCAGATTTTGCAAAAGCTGGTGCTGATATGATCAGTATTCACGTAGAAAATAACTATCATTTGCATAGGAGCATTGAACTTATAAAAAAACATGGAGCTAAGGCTGGAGTGGTTATAAATCCGGGCACTTCTCTTTCTTTGCTGGAAGAGATCATTTACTACGTTGATTACGTGCTACTTATGTCTGTAAACCCTGGCTTTGGAGGGCAGAAATTTATAGAAAGGTCTAAGGAAAGAGTAATCAAACTAAGACAGTTGGTAAACACAACAAATGAGAATGTACTGATTCAGATGGATGGAGGGATAAAAGAGGATAACATAGCAGAGCTTGCCCGATTGGGTGTGGACATATTGGTAGTAGGCTCAGGCATATTCGCTTACGATGATATAAAAGCTCAAACACGCAAGCTAAAAAGCCTTATCACGTCAAGCCTCTCAGTTTAGCTTTTCTAAAACAAGTTGCACAGCTTGATTATAATCCAGCTTATCTAAATCTACTTCTAACCATTTTTGTTTTCTAAACCACCTTATTTGGCGCTTTGCGTAATCTTTGGTGTTTTTTATCGTTTCCTGCATAGCTTGTTCCAAACTTATTTGTCCTTTTATGTAAGGAATAAATTCTTTATAACCTATAGCTTGAGAAGATGTTATAAAGCTTTCTAGTCCAATATGCATTAGGTTTTTAACTTCTTCTACCAGGCCTTCTTCTACCATCTTTTGAACACGCCTTTCTATTCTTTCACACAAAGAATCCCACGACCTTTTTACGTAAACACCTAAGTATTTGAAGCGAGGTTGTCTCCAACTGTGAAAGTGGGAAAAGGGCTTGCCACTTTGCAAAAAGACTTCCAAGGCTCTGACTATTCTCCGTGTATCATTAGGAGATATTTTTTTGGCGTACGTAGGATCTATTAACTTAAGCTTGTCATACAAAAACTGATTACCCTTTTCTTTAGCTATGCTGTATAGCTTTTCCCTTAATTTCCAATCGGGAGATGGTGTATCTTCTATGCCATAGAGAAGAGCTTGTATGTAAAGATAGGTTCCTCCACAAACTATAGGAATTTTGTTTTCTTTCCTTATTTCTTGGATTGCTTCCAGAGCTTTTTCTTCGAAAAGTTTGGCATCAAAAACAAAGCCAGGTTCTACAGTATCCACAAGGTAATGCTTAATTTCGCTTATACAACCCTCCAGTTTTGCCGTTCCTATATTCATATGCTTGTATACACTCATAGAATCAGCGCTTATTATAGAGGTGGACAAAATTTTAGCCAATAGGCAACATAATTGAGATTTCCCACTCGCCGTAGGTCCACCTACTATAACAAGCTCAATATTGCCTTCCATAAGTCTTCAGAGATGGGCATCACAGACAAACGTGGTATTTTGATGAGGTAAGAATCTTTGGCTTGGGACAATCCTTTTATTTCCTGAAGGGAGACGGGTCTTTTTAGTTTAGTGTGTGGTTTTACATCCACCACCCAAAACCCCTTTTCGTCTTTGTAAGGCATGCTAGCTACTTTGGCTATTCCTACAATGGCTTTTTCTTTACCTGTGTGGTATATGAAGCACAGATCTCCTACCTTCATCTGGGATATGAATTTCTGAGCCAGAGGGTTTTTTACACCATCCCATTTTGTAATTGTGTCCCTTTCTAACTGATCGTAAGAGTACTCAGAAGGTTCAGTTTTAAGAAGATACATCGCCTTCTCCTAGAAATAGAGTTATTCCAGCTATGCCGTAAGCTCCGTTTTTGTAGCAAACCTTTATTTTGTCCCAACTTATGCCACCTAAAGCGTAAACTGGGATTTTTAGGTTTTTAGAAACGTCCTGAAGTACAGAAAGTCCCAAAGGTTCTCTATCTGGATGGGAAGAAGTCTTAAATATAGGGCTAAGAGTTACAAAATCCGCCCCTTCTTCCTGTGCCCATAAAGCGGAAGACAGGTCATGTGCTGAGTAACCTAATATTAAGTTTTTATTCATTTTCTTTACTACCGATGGTGGGAAGCCTTCTGAAGGTAAATGCACACCATCCGCCTCCACAGCTAAAGCGACATCCACTCTATCATTTATTAAGAGTAAAGCGTTATAGTTTTTTGTTAATTCCCTTGCTTTAACAGCTAAATGGTATAGTTCCTTGCCGGGCAGGTCCTTTTCTCTCAGCTGAATCATTCTTACACCTTTTTCTAGTATTCTCTTTATTGTTTCGAAAAAGTTTTCCCCATACCTTTTTCTATCCGTTATTGCATAGAGCCTTGGAAGCTCTCTCATACTATACTTTCCAGTGCTTTCTTAATTCTGTTTATACCTTCCTTTATAGTATCTTCAGAGACGCAGTAAGAGAGTCTCAAGTAACCCTCTGCTCCAAAGGCTGAACCTGGAACTACCGCAACCTTTCCCTTTTCTAGTAAGTAATCAGTCAAAGCCAAATCGGAACCTAGCTTATTGGAAAAGTAGGAAAAATTGGGGAACAGATAAAAAGCGCCACCTGGTTTTACACAGCTCACATAAGGTAGGCTTTTAACAAGCTCATACGCCAAGTTTAGTCTTCTAAAGAAGGTCTCTTTCATCAAACTTACAAACTTCTTTCCTTCCGGATTTGATAAAGCTTCCAGTGCTCCATACTGTGCAAAGGTTGTAACGTTGGATATGGTTTGACTGTTGATGTCGGCTATCAACTTTGCATAACTTTCTGGGCATGCTACGTAGCCTATTCGCCAACCAGTCATAGAGTAGGTTTTAGAAAAAGCATTAACTGTAAAGGTTATCTCCCTTATTTCTTTAGACAAGCTTGCTGGGCTTATAAATTCGTGAGGTTCGTAAACAAAGGCTTCGTAACATTCATCCGAGACTATGAAGATGTTATTTTCTAAACAGAGCTGCGCTATTTTTTCTATCTCCTTGGGTGGTATTACTGCACCGGTAGGGTTAGATGGGGAGTTTAAAACCAAAGCTTTTGTTTTTTTTGTTATGTAAGGTTTAAGAAGATCCGCTGAGAGAACAAAGTTTTCACTTTCCTCTAAAGGTACTACTACAGGTGTTCCACCACATAGCATTATTTGTTCGGGGTATGTGACCCAGTAGGGAGATGGAAGCAAAACCTCATCACCATCGTCCAAAATGCTCAAAAACACCAAATAAAGAGCCATCTTAGCTCCGCTGGACACTACTATTTCGGAAGGTTTATACTCTACTGAATTTTCCTCAAACAGTTTTTTCGCTATTGCTTCCCGCAGAGGGAGTATTCCTGCAGAAGGGGCATACTTGGTTTTGCCTTCCTTTAGTGCTCTTTCACATGCTTCCTTTATAAATTCTGGGGTATCAAAATCGGGTTCACCTGCCCCAAAACCTACAATGTTTTCGCCCTTCGCCTTTAGTTGATTTATCTTAGCCGTAATAGCTAGAGTAGGAGCTGGTTTTATATGCTTTACTCTTTTTGAAAGCATAATGATATTTTAATGTAAAATACATATCATGTATGGTGTTTATAAACAAGCTATATATAACAGAGAGGGAAAGGTAGAATTTTTTGAAGTTTTCCTTCAAGATGTGAGAACTGGCATGTATCCTGAAAGCATGGATCCGCTAAAAGCTACCAGTATGGTTATAGATACCCTTGTAGATTTGGATCCAAAGAATGTAGGAAAAGGTAGGCTTATATTTATAAATGTTCCCGCTATTTTTTTAGAGGCTTCTATGTTCGATCTTCTTTCTCCAAAGTATGTAGGCATAGAGCTCAAAGAAAATGCGAATCTCAACAATAATGTATATAATGCTATAAACCAACTTCAAAAAAAAGGTTTTAGCTTTTGTATAGACGATTTTGGCTTTGAAAGAATAGATTATCTACCTCTTCTCACTAAATGCCAGTTTGTTAAGATAGATATAAAAAACGTTAATTACGATGAAGAGGAATTAAGAGAAGTTGTGAAATCATTAAAGGATCTAGGGAAGAAAGTAATTGCAAAAAAAATGGAAACACAAAATGAGTATCAAAAGGTATTTGACATGGGCTTTGATTACTTCCAAGGTTTTTACCTATCGCGACCTACGAGAGTGTTTAATACACATAGCATAACATCTATAAAGGCAACATTAATAAAGCTTTATAAAGCTATAAAAGAAGAGAATATGAAGATGATAATAGATGTCATAGAGAAAGATGCAGGCGCCACTTATAAACTCCTAAAATTTGTAAATTCAGCATACTTTCCAAGAGTAAAGGAAACATCTGATGTTGGTGAAGCTGTAGCATATCTAGGTTTTGAAAATATTGTAAAGTTCGTGATCCTGATGGCACTTTCTGATGTATTTACAGAGGAGTCTGATATTAAAAACTGGAAATGGGCTTTGTTTAGAGCTGTTTTAATGGAAAAGCTCTCTCAAATCTATCAACCCTCGCTAAAAGGTAAAGCATACCTAACCGGCCTGTTTTCACTTTCTATGGAGATGTTTGGACTACATCCTGAAGATGTCGCTAAGGAATTAGGACTAGATAAAGAGATTGTTGAAGCTTATGAAGGAAAGCCAAATGAACTGAGATTTTTACTATCCCTTGTATACCTTCTTGAGGACAAACCTACGGAAGATATATACATAAAGGTAGCTAATAGAGTTAACTCAACACCCAAAGCCATAAAAAACATACTGGAAGAGGCTAAAAAAGAGGCAGAAGAGCTTCTTAACTACGTTTCTTGATTTTCTCTCTAATCTGTCGCATAACTATGTAAACCAGGGAAAAATAAGTTTACAGCAAAGAAGCATATAAGCACCGTTACAAAACCAAAAACTACCATCCATGCTGACCTTTTACCCTTCCATCCAAACATCTGTCTAGCATGTAAGTATGCTCCAAAAAACAACCACACTATCAAGGACCATACTTCTTTAGGATCCCAGCTCCAGTAACCTCCCCATGCTTCATTAGCCCATGCAGCACCTAGGATTATAGACGCAGTCCATATTGGAAATACTATTACTACAGATTTGTACGTAATCTCATCTAGTGTTTCCTTTGAAGGTAAAAAGCTCTTTTGCGGATACTTCTCCTTAAGAAGGTACAAAATGGCACTTCCAAAGGCTACCGTAAAGCCAGCGTAACCAAGAAAAGCAGTTACTACGTGTATGTAAAGCCAATAACTCCTTAGTGCTGGCATCAAAGGAATAATTTCCTTCGTAGCGTAAAAATTAGCAAATATACTCAAGCCAAGTATGATAGGAAGAACGAAAAGTCCCAAAATCCTGAAAGAGTATTTCCTTTCTATATATAGGTAGATGGCACCTGTTACAAAACTCCAAAAAGTCAAAGCTTCAAATAAATTGCTCCATGGTGGATGAAAAGCTCCCATTTCGTATGTCTGAATCCCTCTTCTGATCATGGCTGTTAGGTTTATGACAAGCCCTGTAAATAATGTAAGACTTGATATGTGAGCTATAAGTGGGTCTCTAAGTATGGGATAAGCAAAGTACATAAGAGTGGCAAAGAAGTATATTAGCAAGGCACTTTTATACCAGAATAAATTATCTATGCTTATGGATGAAAGCAAGACAGCTAATACAGTGCCGGAAACAAGTAATAAAAGTTCTAACTTTTGTTTGTTACTCCATGATGTATCAACTATTTCCCTCATGACTAAATAATATACACCCAAATACTTCATTTGTGAGACTAAATACAGAAATTCTTTTAAGCCTTAGCATATATTATTTCCCTTAAACTATCTAGTTTCTTCAAAAGGTCTGCGTGTTTTTTCTCTACTACATTTATATGACCTACCTTCCTTCTTGGTCTTTTATCCTTAGAGTACCAATAAAGTTTTGCCCCTTCTATAGATAGTATGCTATCTAAATCTATGTCTTCCATACCGATACCTATTAGATTTAGCATACCCCCATAAACTTTCAGTTCTGTGGATCCAAGTGGATAACTACACATTGCCCTTAAGAGATTTTCAAACTGGGAAGTAAAGCATGCATCCAAAGTGTAATGTCCCGTGTTGTGAGGTCTTGGTGCCATTTCGTTTATAAGAGTTTTACCCTTTACAGAAAAGAACTCAACGGCTAATAAACCTACTATTTTTAAGTCTTCCATCAAAGACTTTACTATTTCTTTTCCTTCTCTTAAATCTTCCAGAGAAGTAAAGTTATAAAGGAGAATACCTTCGTTGTGGAAATTAATAGTTGACGGATAAACCCTAATGTTTCCTTTTTTATCTCTAACACCAATCACAGAATACTCAAAATCAAAATCTATGTGCTCTTCTATTAAAAAGATCTCATCAGGTTTATGTGCTCTTTGAATTTGTGAGATATCGTCTAATGCGGTTACCTTGTATTGACCTTTACCATCGTAACCAAGTTTGTCGGTTTTTAGCACTGCTTGGTTTCCAAAGGATTTTATTGCTTCTTTCAGTTCGGACACTTTTGCGTATGTAAATTTTGCTGTTGGGTATCTGTTCTTAGTGTAGAAGGTTTTTTCTGCTAATCTGCTTCTTTTTAAGTTGAGTACATCTACGGAGGGAATTAATTTATCAGCTACACTCTTCAATACGTTTTCATTTATGTGTTCAAATTCATAAGTTATTACATCGCAGCCTTTTATAAACTCTTCCACTTGCTCAGGTAAAAAGCATCTATCAGCAACTTTGCAAGCTGGAAAGCTTGGATCTTTTTCCAACACATAGAAGCTAAAACCAAATTTCCTTCCTTCCAGTATGGTCATCCATCCAAGCTGACCCCCACCCAATATACCTACTCTCATCAGTAGCT